>NZ_JANJZT010000010.1 GCF_024622975.1 Blautia caecimuris
CCACTGTTTTGTTATAGAAAACAGAAAATCGCTATGCCACAGCCTTGGCAGGCCATCGCGTAGCGATTTTGTTCAATTCCAGTTTGTAACGCGGGTTTGAGGAGTGGGAAGCTTTAATAATTAGCATATTATAAAAAGTAAGAGAGAGAACCTCTGAAATAAGAAGAGATCAAGGGATATCTCTGGCTCTGGTGTTTGAACATATTAATGAGTGCAGATATAAAAAAGACAGATACCTTATGACTGCCGCAAAATTCCACCGGTTTAAACCAGATGGAAAAGGCAGGATGTTGTAAGATCTGTCTTTTTTATTTCTTATGTGACTTTTGAGTATTGATTTTGAACTTTAGACATCTTTCTTTACAAAATATCGTATAAAAATGCTGTGTTTACAGCAGGAGGATTACTGCAAAGACCAATATTGCGGCTATGATTCCCAAGAGTATCCAGTTTACGGCTTTTTGGGTTTTTGTTGTCTGCCTTCCGGGATCAGAAGCCCTGGTTTCAACAGGAGAGAAATTTTCCAGAAGCTTTTGGGCCTTTTCCTTATGGGCGGCAGAGACCATGATTTTGTCGCCGGAAACAGAGTCGCCGGTATAAAGCTCCTGAACTCCTCCCTGAATAGCTGCATAAATACCGTTTTCTTTCAGAAAAGAAAGCATTTGCTCCGCCTCAATACGGCTTTTTACTGTGGTAATACAGATCAGTTTTTCTTCCATAAAGCTCACTCCTCATCTAAATATTTTTGTTCCTGTTGTCTGTGTTTCCTCTCTGTCATGAAATTCATAAGTCTCAGTGTGAAGAAGCAGAGAACCGTGATCCCTGTAAAAAAGAGAAGGACAGCAGTACTGATTTCTGCCTCTGGTCCGGCTTTTCTTCGGATAGCAAATACATAGAATACTGTAAACAGGGCGGAAAAGACTGTGCTTTCAAAAAGGCTGCGCAGGGGAGACGGAGATTTTTCCCGGCTGAGTCCTTTTTTTACGGAGTCGGAAAGGTATACAATTCCGCCTGCGGCTATTACTGCTGTTTCACCGATCACATTTTCCAGGCGGCCTGTGACAATAAGCTGCAGGATGATCGCAAGTGCGCAGACTCCATACATGACATAAAAACTGATAGATGCAATTTTTGCAGCTTCCTGCATTTGACGCTCGTCTAATTTCTGTTTCATGATTCACCTCCTGAAATGCGGAAAGGAAAATTTTTGTGATCAGGCTGTTTCCTTTCGGTATCCGGTAACAGCTGATACTGGCTTCATGCTTCATACAGCCTCCCAGAACAGATCGTTAAGGGTTTTTCCCAGCTCCCGGCAGATGGCTGTGCATAACTTCAGAGAAGGATTGTAATCCCCGGCCTCCATCATTCCGATGGTCTGTCTGGTAACTCCGACTTTTTCTGCCAGTTCGATCTGAGAGAGTCCTTTTTCCATTCGTGCGAACTTCAGTTTCAGATTTTTCATCTGTTCCTCCTGTGTTGTTTGTTGCCTTTAGTATAATCCTGTATTCATGAAATGTCAATTATATTTTACATATCATAATTATATATGACTTATGAATAATATATGTTGCTTTTAAATATTTTTTTGAAATTTTTTCAAAAAAAGCTTGCATTTTATCGAAACCTGATATATACTAAGCAAGTCGGTTGACGCAGGAGCGTTAAACACAGCAGAGATAAGGCCAGTTGGTCAAGGGGTTAAGACGCCGCCCTCTCACGGCGGAAACACGGGTTCGATTCCCGTACTGGCTGCTCTTAATAAAAACCGATAAAACAACAGAATAAGGCCAGTTGGTCAAGGGGTTAAGACGCCGCCCTCTCACGGCGGAAACACGGGTTCGATTCCCGTACTGGCTGTTAAAGTGCAATCAAGCGATTTGATTGCACTTTTTGTTTTGTGTAAAAACATGCGGATAACTAACCATTATTAGAAAAACAGTTGCAAAAAATACAGGAATGGGTTATGATACAGAACGAATGTTTGAAAGAGAGAAGAAAGGAATTAAGACAGTCATGGCAAAGAAGGAAACGTATGATGCAGGCAGTATTTCTGTTCTGGAAGGACTGGAGGCAGTGCGGAAACGTCCCGGTATGTATATAGGAAGTGTTTCAAGAAAGGGATTGAACCACCTTATTTATGAGATCGTAGACAATGCGGTGGACGAGCATCTTGCAGGCTACTGTACCAACATCCATGTGGTTCTGGAAAAGGATGGTTCCTGTACAGTTGCTGATAACGGAAGAGGAATCCCTGTGGATATGCATGAAAAGGGCGTTTCTGCAGAGCGTCTGGTATTTACTACTCTTCATGCAGGCGGCAAGTTCGATAATTCTGCCTATAAGACAAGCGGCGGCCTTCACGGTGTAGGTTCTTCGGTAGTCAATGCCCTGTCTACCTATCTTGATATTAAGATCAGCAGAGACGGATATGTGCACCATGACCGTTATGAAAGAGGAATTCCTGCTATAGAACTGGAAGACGGACTTTTGCCAAAGCTTGGACGGACAAGGGAGACCGGAACCTGCGTGAATTTTCTGCCGGATCCGGAGATTTTTGAAAAAACAAGATTTTCTGCCACTGAGGTAAAAAGCCGCCTTCATGAGACTGCATATCTGAATCCTGAGCTGACTATTCTCTTTGAGGACAGAAGAGGGGATGAGACCGAGGCTGAGGAGTACCATGAACCGGAAGGAATTGTGGGATATCTTCGTGACCTGAACCATAAATCGGAAGTGTTACATGAACCGGTTCTTCTGAAAGGAGAGGCGGACGGTATTCAGGTGGAAGCAGCTTTCCAGTACACCAATGAATTTCGGGAAAATGTTCTGGGCTTTTGCAACAATATTTACAATGCAGAGGGCGGAACTCATCTGACAGGCTTTAAAACAACCTTTACCACTGTGATGAATACCTATGCCCGCGAGATTGGCGTGTTAAAGGACAAGGATGCAAACTTTACCGGAGCGGATATCCGAAATGGAATGACTGCAGTGGTGTCCATCAAACATCCGGCTCCAAGATTCGAGGGGCAGACAAAAACTAAGCTGGATAATCAGGATGCGGCAAAGGCTACTGGCAAGGTTCTGGGAGAACAGCTGGTTTTGTTTTTTGACCGTAATCTAGAAACTCTCAAGGCGGTTCTTTCCTGTGCGGAAAAGGCTGCAAAGATCCGTAAAACTGAGGAGCGGGCAAAGACCAATCTTCTTACAAAGCAGAAATATTCCTTTGATTCCAATGGAAAGCTTGCCAACTGTGAGAAAAAGGATCCATCTCAGTGCGAGATTTTTATTGTGGAGGGAGATTCTGCAGGTGGATCTGCAAAGACAGCCCGCAACCGGAATTATCAGGCCATTCTTCCCATCAGAGGAAAAATCCTGAATGTAGAAAAAGCCACCATTGATAAAGTACTTGCAAACGCGGAGATAAAAACCATGATCAATGCCTTTGGCTGCGGATTTTCTGAGGGCTACGGAAATGACTTTGATATCAGTAAATTACGCTATGACAAGATTGTGATCATGGCAGATGCGGATGTGGACGGCGCACATATCTCCACGCTGCTTCTGACTCTTTTTTATCGCTTTATGCCGGAGCTTATTTATGAGGGACATGTATACATTGCCATGCCGCCTCTTTACAAGGCTATGCCGAAAAAAGGCCCGGAGGAGTACCTTTATGATGATAAAGCCCTGGAAAAATACCGTAAAACTCACAAACCGGGAAGTTTTACCCTTCAGAGGTACAAAGGTCTTGGAGAGATGGATGCGGATCAGCTCTGGGAAACAACCCTGAATCCTGAGACAAGAAGAATGAAGCGGGTGGAGATCGAGGATGCCCGCCTTGCCTCCAGTATTACGGAAATCCTTATGGGAAGCGATGTTCCGCCCCGCAAGGCTTTTATTTATGAACATGCGGCTGACGCGGAGCTGGATGTGTAAAATATCGGAACAGTTTCAGAAGCAGATACCAAGACTTATTTCGGGAATATGGAAACAGAACCGGGAACAGATACGAATATCTGTTTTAGAGATATAGAAATAGCATCAGAAACAGAAGCAGAGATTCGTTTCAGGAATATAGAAACAATGTCAGGAACAGATACAGAGCTTTGTTTCAGTAATATGGGATCAGCGTCAGGAGCAGAATCAGAGATTCGCTTTAAAATACAGAAACAGAATCGAGAACAAAAACAGTTTTTTCATTTTAAGGATATAAAAACAGAATCGGGAATGAATGCAGGAAGTCTCTCCCGACAGAAACAGCAGTATCAGAACTGCGCCAATGGAACGATTGAAAGGAATAACAGATGGAAACAAAACAGGAAAATATTGTCCGGACAGATTATTCGGAGATTATGCAGAAATCATATATTGACTATGCCATGAGCGTCATTATTTCCCGTGCTCTTCCTGATGTGAGAGACGGGCTGAAGCCGGTGCAGAGAAGAACGCTGTATGACATGTATGAGCTGGGAATCCGCTACGACAGGCCTTATCGAAAATGCGCCCGTATCGTAGGCGATACCATGGGTAAATACCACCCTCACGGCGACAGTTCTATTTATGAGGCGCTTGTTGTGATGGCCCAGGAGTTTAAAAAAGGAAAGACTCTTGTGGACGGCCATGGAAATTTTGGTTCTATAGAGGGAGACGGCGCTGCGGCCATGCGATATACAGAAGCCCGGCTGGAGAAGCTGACCCAGGAGGTGTTTCTGGAGGATCTGGACAAAAATGTAGTGGATTTTGTACCGAACTTTGATGAGACAGAAAAGGAACCTTCTGTTCTTCCGGTCAAAATTCCAAATCTTCTTGTAAATGGCGCGGAAGGAATTGCAGTAGGTATGGCAACCAGTATTCCGCCTCATAACCTGGGAGAGGTGATCGATGCAGTCAAGGCATATATGAAAGACAATCAGATCAGTGTCAGAGGTCTGATGCGTTATATTAAAGGACCGGATTTTCCTACAGGAGGAATTGTGGTCAACAAGGACGATCTGTGCAAAATTTATGAGACAGGAACCGGAAAGCTGAGGATCAGGGGCAGGGTCACAACGAAGAAGCTGAAAGGCGGCAAAAAACAGCTTGTGATCACAGAGATTCCCTATACCATGCTTGGGGCAAACATCGGCAAGTTTCTCAATGACGTGGCTTCTCTTGTGGAAACAAAAAAGACCACGGACATTGTGGATATTTCCAACCAGTCATCAAAAGAGGGAATCCGAATCGTCCTGGAGCTGAAAAAAGACACAGACGTAGAAAATCTTACCAATATGCTTTATAAAAAAACCAGACTGGAGGATACCTTTGGCGTCAATATACTGGCAGTTGCAGACGGAAGACCGGAAACTCTCAGTCTGAAGCAGGTGATCGAGCATCATGTGGATTTTCTTTTTGAGGTAACTACAAGAAAGTATAAAACCCTTCTGGGCCGGGAGCTGGAAAAACAGGAGGTTCAGGAAGGTCTGATCAAAGCCTGTGATGTGATCGACCTGATCATTGAGATCCTCCGCGGCAGCAAAAACCGGGAGCAGGTAAAGAAATGTCTTGTGGAGGGGAATACGGAGGGCATCCGCTTTAAGACAAAGACAAGTGAAAAAGCAGCGAAGAAACTTCAGTTTACAGAAAAGCAGGCCACAGCCATTCTGGACATGCGCCTTTATAAGCTGATCGGTCTGGAGATTGAGGCTCTTCAGGCAGAGTATGAGCAGACTATGAACAATATTGCTCTTTATAAGGATATTCTTGATCATTATGATTCCATGGCAGAAGTGATCATAAAAGAGCTGGATGCCATTAAGAAGGAGTACAGCACAAAAAGACGCACCTCCGTTGAAAACGCAGAGGAAGCTGTTTACGAGGAAAAGAAAATGGAGGAAACTGAGGTCTGCTTCCTGATGGACCGTTTTGGTTATATGAAGCTGATCGACAAAAATGCCTATGAAAGAAACAAGGAAGCTGCCTGCAGTGAAAACCGTTATGTGTTTACCTGTATGAATACGGATAAAATCTGTCTTTTTACTGACAGCGGTAAGCTTCATACCATTAAGGCTGTGGACATTCCTCTTGTAAGATTCCGGGACAAAGGAACACCTGCAGATAATCTGAGTAATTATGACAGCGCAGCAGAGCAGATTCTCTATGTGGCCTCTGTCAGTCAGATTAAAAATGACACCCTTCTTTTTGTGACAAAAACTTCTATGTGCAAGCTGGTGGAGGGCAGAGAGTTTGATGTTGCCAAGCGGACCATTGCTTCTACAAAGCTTGCTCCCGGGGACGAACTGATCTTTGTGGGAAGCGCCGGAGAAATGGAACAGGTGGTTCTCCAGAGCGCGGGAGGAAGCTTCCTGAGATTCTTAAAGCAGGAGGTTTCCACTATGAAAAAGACCTCTATCGGAGTCAGAGGAATGAGGCTGGCAGAGGGAGATCATCTGGAGCATGCCTACCTTCTGGGAGGTCATCAGGAGTATACGATCACTTTCCGTGACAGGCCTTATGTATTGAACAAAGTGCGCCTTGCAAAGCGTGATACAAAAGGGGTCAGACCGAGAGTCTGAAATTAATCCTTGCTTTTCCTTATGGAAGGTGCTATGATAATTGTAACATGATAACGGATAGCATAAGAGTGGACTTCGGTCCACTCTTTTTGCGAAAGTGATTACCCACCGGGAAATAACAGTGTGTGATCCGGCATCCGTATGTGCGAAAGGCAGGTGGAAAACATGAGCAGAAGAGAAGAATACGAACAGAAGGCAGAAGCCCTTCTTGCTCCCATTGTGGAGGAAGCAGGATTCGAGCTTGTGGATGTGGAGTATGTGAAGGAAGCAGGAAACTGGTACCTGAGAGGCTACATTGACAAGCCGGGCGGCATTACGGTAAATGACTGTGAGGCAGTCAGCCGGAAGTTCAGCGACAGACTTGATGAGAATGATTTTATTGAGGACAGCTATATCATGGAGATCAGTTCTCCCGGTCTTGACAGACCTCTGAAAAAAGAAAAGGATTTTGTCAGAAGCATGGGAAAGGCTGTAGAACTCCGTACCTACCGTCCCATAGAAAAACAAAAGGAATTCAGCGGAATTCTGACTGCATATGATGATAACAGTGTGACGATTGAGGAGGACGGTGCTTTACGCACATTTGATAAAAAGGAAATTGCCCTGATCCGTTTGAAAATCGAATTTTAACAGTGTAGAAAAACAGGAGGAAAGAAGAAAAATGAACAGAGAGTTAATGGAAGCACTGGATATCCTGGAAAAAGAAAAAAATATCAGTAAGGATACTCTGCTTGGGGCTATTGAGCAGTCACTGATCCAGGCTTGCAAGAACCATTTTGGCAAGGCAGACAACGTGCATGTGACCATTGATCCGGAAACATGTGATTTCAGCGTTTATGCGGAGCGTATTGTAACTGATTTTGTAGAGGACCCGGCATTGGAAATCTCTCTTATTGATGCACAGAAGATCAATGCAAATGCCGAGGAGGGAGACACAGTAAGAGTGCAGATCCAGTCCAAGGAATTCGGACGTATCGCAACACAGAATGCAAAAAATGTGATCCTTCAGAAGATCCGTGAGGAAGAGCGCAAGGTTCTTTACGATCAGTATTACGGACAGGAAAAAGAAGTTGTCACAGGTATTGTACAGCGTATCATGGGCAGAAATGTCAGTGTGAACCTGGGCAAGGCAGACGGTATGTTAAGCGAGAACGAGCAGGTTAAGGGAGAAGAGTTCCATCCTACTGAGAGAATCAAGGTTTATATCCTTGAGGTTAAGGATACTCCCAAGGGACCGCGTATTCTTGTTTCCAGAACACATCCGGGACTTGTAAAGCGTCTGTTTGAATCAGAGGTGGCAGAAGTAAGAGACGGAACTGTAGAGATCAAGAGTATTGCCAGAGAAGCCGGCTCCCGTACAAAGATCGCCGTATGGAGCAACGATCCGGACGTAGATCCGGTAGGAGCCTGCGTAGGTATGAACGGAGCCAGAGTCAACGCCATTGTTGAGGAACTTCGAGGCGAAAAGATCGATATCATCAACTGGGACGAGAACCCGGCGATCCTGATCGAGAACGCCTTAAGTCCTGCAAAGGTTATTGCAGTTATGGCAGATCCGGATGAAAAAACAGCTCTTGTAGTTGTTCCGGATTATCAGCTTTCTCTTGCCATCGGCAAGGAAGGTCAGAATGCCCGTCTAGCAGCCCGTCTTACCGGATTTAAGATTGATATCAAGAGTGAGACTCAGGCAAGAGAATCCGGCGAACTGTATGACTATGACGACGAGTATGAGGATGACGAATACTACGGAGAAGAGGAAAATGGTCAGGAGACAGTTTCTGAGCAGGAAGCTGAGGTAACAGAAGAAGCTTCTGAAGAGGCGGAAAATACAGAAGCCGATGAACAGGCAGAGGTTTCCGCAGAATCCGGTGAAGAAGAGTATGAAGGCGAAAACTAAAATCCCCATGCGCCAGTGTACCGGGTGCAGGGAAATGAAAAACAAAAAAGAAATGATGCGGGTTTTGAAGACACCGGAAAATGAGATTCTTCTGGACACTACCGGAAGAAAAAACGGAAGGGGTGCTTACCTGTGCATTTCCATGGAATGCCTGAATAAGGCAGTAAAGAATCACGGGATCGAACGTTCACTGAAAACAGAGATTCCGCAGGAGGTCTATGAAGACCTGAAAAAGGAGTTTGAAAAGCTTGAAAAACAGCAGTAAAGTTTTATCATTGGTAGGACTTGCCACAAGGGCGGGAAAAACCGTCAGTGGAGAATTTTCCACAGAAAAGTCCGTCAAAACAGGAAAAAGCTTTCTTGTTCTGGTGGCCGAAGACGCGTCAGAAAATACACGGAAGAAATTCCGGGACATGTGCGATTTTTACGAAGTACCGGTTTATGTTTTTGGAGATAAAGAGGAACTGGGAAAATACTGCGGAAGGGAATTCCGCGCCAGCCTTGCGGTTCAGGATGAAAATTTTGCGAAAGCAATCATGAAGGAACTTGAGAAATCACAGACCTGAAGGAGGAAATCGCATGGCAAAAATCAGAGTGCATGAGCTGGCTGCCAGAATCGGCAGACAGAACAGAGAAGTCATAGAAGCTTTAAAAGAAAAAGGTGTGGAAGTCAAAAGCCATATGAGCAGTCTTGACGAAGCATCTGTTGCATATATTAACCAGAAATTTTTACACAGGGGAAAGGAGCAGATTACCAAGGTGGATAATTCCAGAACAGAAGAAAAGATGGTAACAGCGAAGCCGGAAGCAGAAAAAGCGGAGGCTCCCAAAAAGAAAAAAAATATTATTCGCGTGTATCACGCACAGAATGCCAGCGACGGAGGCAAAAACAGACCGAAACGTCAGGCACAGGATAAGAAACCGGGCGCAAGAGGCCCGCAGGCGGCAAAAGCGCCGAGAAATACAGAGGCAGCGCCAAAGAAACCTGCTGAAGCAGTAAAACGTCAGCCGGAGGCTCCGGCAGCAAAACCGGCGGAGCAGACAAAGGCGCCGGAAACAAAGAGCCAGGAAACAGCAGCGCAGAATCAGGGAAAGAACAGACCTTCCCAGGAGCGGGCAGGAGCAGGAAGAAACCAGAACCGTCAGCCAAGAGAGCGCAGAGAAGGAAGCCGTGACAACAATCGTGACGGACGTGACAGAAGCCGTGATTTCCGCGGTGGAGACAGAAGACCTTCTGACAACAGAGGCCAGGGACGTCCTCAGGGCGGCGGTCAGGGAAGACCTGCAAGAAATAACGACGGAAGACCGGTAAGAAACGGAGAGGGCGGAAATCGTCCGGTAAGAGGCGGTCAGGGCGGAAGACCTTCTGACAACAGAGGTCAGGGACGTCCTCAGGGCGGCGGTCAGGGAAGACCTGATGGAAACAACCGTTTCGGAGGTGGAAACCGTTCCGGTCAGCGTCCGGGAGGAAGAAGAAACGACGGTGATGCAGTATTTACTCCGGAGCTGACAAAGACTTCCAAGGACAGTAAGAGAGAGCGCGACAGAGAGAACAAAAACAAAAAGAAAGATTTTGATAAATCCCAGGGCGGCGGACACAGACCGAATCAGGGTGGAAGAAGAAACATGTCCAGACTTCCGAAAGCTCTTCAGAAGCCGGCTCCGCAGCCGAAGCAGGAAGAGAAGAAGCCGGAGATCAAGGAGATTACTCTTCCGGAGAAAATGACCATCCGCGAGCTTGCAGAGGCTATGAAAATGCAGCCGTCTGTAATTGTGAAAAAGCTCTTTATGGAAGGAACCATGGTAACAGTAAACCATGAGATCGACTTTGAAAAGGCACAGGAAATTGCTCTGGGCTATGACATTATCGCAGAGCCTGAAGAAAAGGTAGACGTGATCGGAGAGCTTCTGAAAGAAGAGGAAGAGGATGAGGCTGATATGGTTTCCAGACCTCCGGTAGTCTGCGTTATGGGTCACGTTGACCATGGTAAAACTTCTCTTCTTGACGCTATCCGTAACACAAATGTAACAAGAGGAGAGGCCGGCGGAATCACACAGCACATTGGTGCTTACGTGGTAGAAAACAGCGGTCAGAAGATCACTTTCCTGGATACACCGGGACATGAGGCGTTTACAGCAATGCGTATGCGTGGCGCCAATGCAACAGATATCGCAGTTCTTGTTGTAGCGGCAGACGACGGTGTAATGCCTCAGACAGTAGAGGCCATCAGCCATGCAAAAGCGGCAGGCGTAGAGATCATTGTTGCCATTAACAAAATCGACAAGCCAAGCGCTAACGTAGAAAGAGTAAAACAGGAGCTTTCCGAGTATGAGCTGATTCCTGAGGACTGGGGCGGAAGCACCATCTTTGTTCCGGTTTCCGCACACACAGGAGAGGGTATTGATACTCTTCTGGAAATGATCCTTCTTTCTGCGGAAGTATGCGAGCTGAAAGCAAACCCCAACCGTGCGGCAAGAGGTCTTGTGATCGAGGCTCAGCTTGACAAGGGCAAGGGCCCGGTTGCAACAATTCTGGTACAGAAGGGAACCCTTCATGTAGGCGACTTTATTGCGGCAGGCGCATGCAGCGGTAAGGTACGTGCAATGATGGATGATAAGGGACGCAGAGTAAAAGAGGCAGGTCCTTCCACTCCGGTTGAGATCCTGGGTCTGGGAGACGTTCCAAATGCAGGAGAGATCCTGATGTCCTTCCCAAGTGACAAGGAGGCCAAAAACTTTGCAGGAGCCTTTGTATCTGAGAACAAGAACCGTCTTCTTGAAGAAACAAAAGGCAAGCTTTCTCTGGATAATCTCTTTGATCAGATTCAGGCAAGCGATCTCAAAGAGCTTCCGCTTATTGTCAAGGCTGACGTACAGGGATCTGTGGAGGCTGTGAAACAGAGTCTTACCAAGCTGTCCAACGAAGAGGTTGTTGTCCGTGTGATCCACGGAGGCGTCGGCGCAGTAAACGAATCTGACGTTTCTCTTGCAGCTACTTCCAATGCCATCATCATCGGATTTAACGTACGTCCGGATGCTATGGCAAAACAGCTTGCAGATCAGGAAGGCGTAGATCTTCGTCTGTACAGAGTCATCTACCAGGCGATCGAAGATGTGGAAGCTGCCATGAAGGGTATGCTGGATCCGGTATTCGAGGAAAAGGTGATCGGCCATGCGGAGGTTCGTCAGCTGTTCAAGGCTTCCGGAGTGGGAACTATTGCGGGAAGCTATGTGCTTGACGGTATTTTCCAGAGAAACTGCAAGGTTCGTATCACAAGAGAAGGCGAGCAGATCTTTGAGGGCGAGCTTGCATCTCTGAAGAGATTTAAAGATGATGTAAAAGAAGTAAAGGCAGGCTACGAGTGTGGTCTTGTATTTGACGGCTTTAATGATATTAAAGAAGAAGACCGCGTAGAGGCCTATATCATGGTAGAGGTACCAAGATAGGAGTGAGCATAAATGAGAAAAAACAGCATTAAGAATACAAGGATCAACGGAGAAGTTCTGAAAGAATTAAGCTCCATTATCCGGGGTGAGATCAAAGACCCCCGTATTCATCCCATGACATCTGTCATGGCTGTAGAAGTGGCTCCTGATTTAAAAACATGTAAGGCATATATCAGCGTTCTGGGAAATGACGAGGCAAAAAAAGCCACGATCACAGGTCTGAAAAGCGCAGAGGGCTATATCAGACGCCAGCTTGCAAAGAACCTGAATCTCAGAAACACGCCGGAAATCCGTTTTATCCTGGACGAATCCATTGAGTATGGAGTAAACATGTCGAAAATGATCGATGAAGTGACCAGAAAAGATGCTTCTTCTGAGAAGCCTGAGGAAGAATAAGAGGGATGGATATGAAGAATATTTCAGAGGTACTGACTGGTGTAAAAACAATGGGAATCGCCGGACACATCAGACCGGACGGGGACTGTGTAGGCTCCTGTATGGCGCTATATCTTTATGTGACAGAGCATTTCCCGGAAATTGATGTCAGGATATATCTGGATCATCCCAAGCCTGTCTTTTCTCATATTGACAGAATCGGCGATATCCGTACAGAGACAGACGGAGACAGAGAGTTTGATCTCTTTGTAACCTGCGACGTAAGCGCGCGGGACCGTCTGGCTGTGGCGGACGAATATTTTGACAGGGCAAAAAAGACGGTGTGCATTGATCATCATGTCAGCAATCCGGGATTTGCGGACATCAATCATGTAAGAGGGGATGTCAGCTCCTGCTGCGAGGTCCTTTACGGACTTCTGGATGCAGACAAAGTAGACCGTCCGGTTGCGGCTGCCATTTATACAGGCATGATCCACGATACCGGAGTATTCCAGTATTCTTCCACCTCTCCGGAAACCATGAGAATTGCCGGAGAACTGATGAAAACAGGATTTGAGTTTAACCGGATCATTGATCAGTCATTTTATGAGAAAACCTATATTCAGAATCAGGTTATGGGAAGGGTGCTGGCAGAAAGCATCCTGCTTATGAACGGCGCGTGCATTATCGGTTATCTGCGCAAAAAAGACATGGAGTTTTATGGTGTGGACGGCAAGGATCTGGACGGCATTGTCAGTCAGCTGCGTCTTACTAAAGGCGTGGAAGTTGCCATGTTCCTTTATGAGACAGAAACTCAGACCTTTAAGGTTTCCTTAAGATCCAACGGTCATGTGGATGTCAGCAGAATTGCAGTTTATTTTGGAGGAGGCGGCCACACAAGAGCTGCCGGCTGCGATCTTCAGGGCTCCATGTATGATGTGATCAACAATGTGACAAGAGAGATCGAACGTCAGATCTGTATGGAGAAAGTCAGATGATGGATGGAGTTTTGAACGTCAGGAAAGAAAAGGGATTTACTTCCCACGATGTGGTGGCAAAGCTCCGCGGAATCCTGCACATGAAGAAAATCGGTCACACAGGAACTCTGGATCCGGAAGCAGAGGGGGTTCTTCCTGTTGTTCTTGGAAAAGCCACCCGACTTGTGGATATGCTGACAGAAAAAGAAAAAACTTATGAGGCGCTTCTGCATCTGGGAATTGAAACAGATACCCAGGATATGACGGGAACGGTATTAAAAGAGCTTCCTGTCACAGTTACGGAAGAGGATGTAAAAAAAGAACTAGAAAGCTTTCTGGGAGAACAGCAGCAGATCCCGCCCATGTATTCTGCACTGAAAGTGGACGGAAAAAAACTGTATGAACTGGCCAGAGAAGGGAAAACTGTAGAACGTAAGCCAAGAACCGTATACTTTCGGGAAATCAGCATACTGGAAATGAAGCTTCCTCTTGTAAGGATTTCTGTTACCTGCAGTAAGGGTACTTATATCCGTACGCTTTGTCACGATATCGGGCAGAAGCTGGGCTGCGGAGGGTGTATGGAAGAACTGCTCCGCACAAGATCCGGTCAGTTTGCTCTGGCAGACAGCCTGACTCTTGATCAGATCCAGACGCTTACGGATCAGGGAGAAATAGAAAAGCATCTGATCGGGATTGAGGAAATCCTGGGAGAGCATCCTGTCCTTTTTGGCCGGAAAATGGCAGACAGGCTTCTGAAAAACGGAAATCCTGTAACAGAGGCGCTGACAGAAGGCAGCTACAGAGACGGATGGGTGCGGATGTATACAAGCGAAGGTGAGTTTATCGGAATTTACCAGTGGCATCAGGCAAGTGAAAACTACCGTCCGGTCAAGATGTTTTTATAATACAGGCATCAGGAGTAAGACATGGAATACATGAGAATCGAAGATCAGTTTCCCAGACTGAACAACTGTGCAGTAACTCTGGGGAAGTTTGACGGCATCCACCGGGGACACAGGAAACTGATGGACAAAATTCTGGAGCGGAAAAAAGAAACCGGAGTCCAGGCAGTTGTGCTGGCCTTTGTTTCTGACAGAAAAACAGTTCTTACAAATTCAGAGCGCAGAGATTTTCTGGAACACATGGGAGCAGATATCCTGCTGGAATGTCCGCTGACCAGTGACATCAGGCATATGAAGGCGGATACGTTTGTCCGTCAGGTGCTGGCAGGCTCTCTGAAAGCATCCTACGTGGCGATCGGAGAAGATTTTCGCTTTGGCTTTGAGCGAAAGGGGACTCCGGAATTTCTGAAAAAATCCGGTGTGAAATACGGATTTGAGGTGGAAATCCTTCTAAAGGAGATGGATGGTTCCAGGAAGATCAGCAGTACCTACATCAGAGAGGAACTTGCAAAAGGAAATATGGAAAAAGTATCTTCCCTGCTGGGATTTGATTATTTTGTTTCCGGGATTGTAGAGCATGGAAGAGGAATGGGACGCCGGGAATTTTTTCCTACTGCAAACCTGATCCCCTTGCCGGAAAAGCTTCTGCCTCCAAATGGTGTCTATATTACTCTGTCCAGCTTCGGACAGGAGATTTATCCGGGCATTACCAATGTGGGATATAAACCAACGGTAGGGGAAAACTTTATCGGAGTGGAATCCTATCTTTTTGACTGTGAAAAAAACCTTTATGGAAAAAACTGTACTGTAGAATTCAGGAAATTTCTCAGAAAAGAACAGCGGTTTTCTTCCTATGAAGCTCTGAAAGAGCAGATACAGAAGGATATCCGGATGGGCGAGGAATATTTTCGCAGGGACTGATCGGTTCTGAACAGCTACCGGTATTTTCTGTAAGAGGAGGAATATTGATAAAAGGAGAATATACAAGGGAGAACAGAGAATGGCAGGGATTATTCTAGGTTTGATGGGCGGCCTTGGCATGTTTTTGTACGGCATGAAGCTTATGAGTGACGCGCTGGAAAAAGCGGCAGGGGCCAAAATGAGAAGTATTCTGGAGTTTTTCACCAAAACTCCTTTGAGGGGTATTCTCGTCGGAACATTTTTTACGGCGGTAATCCAGTCCTCAAGCGCGTCTACTGTTATGGTAGTCAGCTTTGTAAACTCCGGTCTGATGAATCTTTATCAGGCGGCGGGAGTGATCATGGGTGCCAATATTGGCACTACAGTAACTTCGCAGCTGATTTCTTTGAATCTGTCTGCGCTTGCGCCGGCAATCGTTATGGTCGGTGTGGTTATGGTAATGTTCTGCAAAAAAACAAAGATACAGAGAGCGGGAGAGGTTCTTCTGGGCTTCGGTATTTTGTTTATGGGACTTTCAGGAATGTCCGATTCCATGTCAGTTCTTCGTGAATCGCCACAGGTAGTGGAGATCATGAGCTCTCTGACCAGTCATTTCCTGGCAGTTATGGTAGGACTTGTTGTAACAACTGTGCTTCAGAGCTCTTCTGCTACAGTAGGTATTGTTCTTCTGCTGGCACAGCAGGGACTTCTGGATATCCGCATCTGCTACTTTATTATTTTCGGATGCAACATTGGTTCCTGTGTATCTGCGCTGCTTGCAGCGATCAATGGAAAGAAGATTGCAAAACGTGCAGCACTGATTCATCTTTTCTTCAACATTATCGGTACCGGAATCATGTATGTGGTATTCAGCTTTGCGCTGGAACCGATCACAGGCTTTATCAGCATGATCTCTCACGGCAATATTGCAAGAGAGGTGGCAAATGCCCATACTCTGATCAAGCTGGTGGAAGTACTTCTTCTGTTTCCGTTTATCAAACAGATCGTCAAACTTACAGGATTCTTTGTACGGGATGAAGAAAAGGTATCACCCCAGGAATTCCAGCTTCAGTACATTGGAGCAAAATCCGTATTTTCACCTGCAACTGCAGTGTTTGAGGCAACCAGAGAAATGGAACGCATGGGAAAAATCGCTATTGAGAACCTGAGACATTCCATGGACGCTTTATTTACCATGAATGACAGGGAAATCCAGGAGGTCTATGAGACAGAAGATCAGATCAACTTCCTGAACCATGCGATTACAGATTATCTTGTAAAGGTAAACCAGACTACCATTCCTACTGAAGATAAAAAGAGCATCGGCGGTCTGTTCCATGTAGTCAATGATATTGAACGAATCGGCGATCATGCGGAAAACGTGGCAGACGCTGCCAGAAAACGCATGGAAGATCAGGTGGAATTCAGTCCCCAGGCAAAGCGGGAACTCAGTGAAATGCTGGATGCGGTCGTCACCATCACAACCTATGCTCTGGATATGTTCTCTCATAATAATCAGGAACATATGCAGGAGATTCTTGATCTGGAAAACAAGGTGGACCGTATGGAAAGAGAGCTTCAGGAATCTCATATTCAGCGTCTTACAAGAAATGAATGTACGGCAGAAGCAGGCATGATGTTCTCAGATCTTCTTTCCGGACTGGAGCGTGTGGCAGACCATGCAACCAACATTGCTTTCTCTCTTACAGAGGAAGACAGTACAGATTCTGTAAAAAAATAAATAATCATTTACAGCCAATATCTTTTGTGCTATACTGGTTTAGGTGTGAATCAGCCCGTATCCAGAGACAGGAATCTCCAACCATTTCTTAATACGAGGCGGTCAGAAAAAGATGTCCTGAGGACAATCTGAAAAATAATATTTTAAGGAGGAAATCACAATGATTTCAAAAGAGAAAAAACAGGCAATTATGAAAGAATATGCAAGATGCGAGGGTGACACAGGTTCACCGGAGGTACAGGTTGCAGTTCTTACAGCAAGAATTCAGGAGCTTACAGAGCATTTACAGACACATCACAAAGATCATCATTCCAGAAGAGGTCTTCTGAAGATGGTTGGTCAGAGAAGAGGTCTGCTGGCATACCTGAAAAAAACAGACATCGAAAGATACCGTGCACTGATTGAAAAATTAGGTTTAAGAAAATAATTAGTTTGCGGAAGGGCGGATTTCCATCCGCCCTGTTTTACTACAAAAAAGAAGGGGAATTATGCTGTTCTTCTGAAATCAGGGAGTAATTTCCGAGACTACTGAAAAGCCCGTGTGGAGAGTCAGGCGGTTTTTTCAGTTGTTTCGGACTCCTGTTCGACAGGGCAGCAAACAGCCCGTACAATATTAAAAAAGGAGAAAAACTATGTACAAAAGTTATTCTATGGAACTGGCCGGAAGAACACTTACAGTAGATGTAGGACGTGTTGCGAAACAGGCCAACGGCGCAGCTCTTATGCACTATGGAGATACTACAGTTCTCTCAACAGCAACCGCTTCCAAGGAGCCGAGAGAGGGAATTGACTTTTTCCCGTTAAGTGTTGAGTATGAGGAAAAAATGTATGCAGTAGGAAAGATTCCGGGAGGCTTTAATAAAAGAGAAGGAAAGGCAAGCGAGCATGCGATCCTTACTTCCCGTGTTATTGACCGTCCTATGCGTCCTCTGTTTCCAAAGGATTACAGAAATGACGTAACACTTGTAAATATGGTAATGTCTGTTGACCCGGAATGCAATCCGGAGATTCCGGCAATGCTCGGTTCTGCTATTGCAACCTGCATTTCCGACATTCCTTTTGACGGTCCCTGCGCTACTACTCAGGTAGGCCTTATTGACGGCGAATTTGTGATCAACCCGTCTCTGGCTCAGAAGGAGATTTCTGATCTTCAGCTTACTGTTGCCTCTACAAGAGAAAAAGTCATCATGATCGAAGCCGGAGCAAACGAGGTTCCGGAAGACAAGATGATCGAGGCAATTTACAAGGCTCATGAGGTAAACCAGGAGATCATCCGTTTTATTGATAAGATCGTTGCAGACTGCGGCAAAGAAAAACATCTGTACGCTTCCTGCGCAGTACCGGAAGAGCTGTTTGCGGCAATCCGCGAGATCGTTCCGCCGGAAGAAATGGAAGAGGCTGTATTCACAGACGACAAGCAGACAAGAGAAGAAAATATCCGCGAGATCACAGCCAGACTTCAGGAAAAATTTGCAGATAACGAAGAATGGCTGAACGTACTGGGTGAGGCTGTTTATCAGTATCAGAAAAAGACTGTCCGCAAGATGATCCTCAAAGATCACAAACGTCCGGACGGACGTAAGATCACAGAGATCCGTCCTCTTGCAGCAGAAGTGGATCTGATCCCGAGAGTTCACGGTTCTGCAATGTTTACCCGCGGACAGACTCAGATCTGTACAGTGACAACTCTGGCTCCTCTTTCCGAGGCTCAGAGACTGGACGGACTGGATGAATTTGAAACTTCCAAGAGATATATGCACCACTATAACTTCCCGTCCTACTCAGTCGGTGAGACAAAACCGTCAAGAGGACCGGGACGCCGTGAGATCGGTCATGGAGCACTGGCTGAGAGAGCACTCGTTCCGGTACTTCCGTCAGCAGAGGAGTTCCCTTATGCGATCCGTACCGTATCTGAGACTTTTGAATCAAACGGCTCTACCTCTCAGGCAAGTATCTGTGCATCCACCATGTCTCTGATGGCAGCCGGAGTGCCGATCCGCAAACCGGTAGCGGGAATTTCCTGTGGTCTGGTAACAGGCGCAACAGATGACGACTATATTGTTCTTACGGATATTCAGGGACTTGAGGACTTTTTCGGCGACATGGACTTCAAGGTAGCCGGAACTCATGAGGGTATCACTGCCATCCAGATGGATATTAAAATCCACGGACTTACCAGACCGATCGTAGAGGAAGCTATCCGCAGAACAAAAGAGGCAAGAGAATACATTCTTACAGAGGTTATGGAAAAATGTATTGCAGAGCCTCGTAACAATGTAAATAAATACGCTCCGAAGATCATCCAGATCCAGATCGACCCTCAGAAGATCGGTGATGTGGTTGGTCAGAGAGGAAAAACCATCAATGCTATTATCGAGCGTACAGGTGTACAGATCGATATCAGCGATGAAGGCGCAGTATCTATCTGCGGAGTAGATCAGAGAGGAATGGACGAGGCTGCTCATATGATCGAAATGATCACAACTGATTTTGAGGCAGGACAGCTCTTCACAGGAAAAGTTGTCAGCATCAAAGAGTTTGGCGCATTCGTTGAGTTTGCACCGGGCAAAGAGGGTATGGTCCATATTTCCAAGATCGCAAAAGAAAGAATCGACAAGGTAGAAGATGTTCTGAGCATTGGTGATGAAGTAAAAGTCATCTGTCTTGGAAAAGATAAAATGGGCAGAATCAGCTTCAGTATGAAAGATGTGCCGGAAGAGGCATAAAAAAGAGGTTTTATGAGATATCATAATATAACAAAGGACGATATGCTTAATGGAGACGGACTCCGTGTGGTACTCTGGGTAGCAGGCTGTAATCACTGCTGCAAAGAATGTCAGAATCCCATTACCTGGGATCCAAACGGAGGTCTTGCCTTCACAGAAGCAGAGGAAAATGAAATTTTTGCAGAGCTGGACAAGGATTATATCAGCGGGATCACTTTTTCAGGAGGAGATCCCCTGCATCCGGCAAACATTGCGGGCGTAACAGAATTTGCAAAAAAAATCCGTCAGAAATATCCGAAAAAGACCATATGGCTTTATACAGGATCTCTCTGGGAAGAAATTCAGAATGAAGAGATAATTCAGTACCTTGATGTGTGTGTGGACGGAGAATTTCTTGTGAAGCGTAAGGATCCTTCTCTTCGCTGGAAAGGTTCGGACAATCAGCGTGTGATCGATGTTCCTGCAACGCTCCGTCAGGGAGAGATCGTCCTTCACGCATAAGCATTAAGGAGAAAAGCATGAAAAGAATTGCAAAATTTCATAAAGTAAGTGAAAAACGTTTCCTTGAGGATTGGAAAGATACTTTTCCGGATGCAGAGGAAGAAGAAATCAAAAAGATTTATGCAGATATCCTGCTTCCTGAAAGAGCCACTGCAGGAAGTGCAGGCTATGATTTCTTTTCACCTGCAGACTTCAGCCTTGCACCTGGCGGGATCATCAAGATTCCCACAGGAATCCGGGTGGAGATGGAGCAGGACTGGGTTCTGAAATGTTATCCCAGAAGCGGACTTGGGTTCAGGTATCGTCTGCAGCTGAACAATACAGTGGGCATTATCGACAGCGATTATTTTTATTCTGACAATGAAGGCCACATTTTTGCAAAGCTGACAAATGACGGACGTGAAGGAAAAAACGTAGAACTTGCAAAAGGAAACGGATTTATGCAGGGAATTTTTGTAGAATACGGGATTACCGTAGATGACGATGCCCAGGGTATTCGAAACGGCGGATTTGGAAGCACGACAAATAAATAATCAATACATTACAAAAACAGGAGAGCCTGGAAATTAATCCAGAAGCTCTCCTGTTTCTTCTTTATGAGCATTTTCAAGTCCTGTTTCTTCTGCTTTGCGGGCATTCTCAAGGATTGTGTTAAATGCGTCTGCAGCCTTTGCATATTCATCGTCGCTTTCGATATTTTCCAGCATGGGATTTCCGTCCTCTGTGCGGGAGAATACATAAAGATATACTTCTCCGTCACTGTTCTGACCGTTTTCGTCAAGAGGGAGAAGGGCAATGTATTCTTTTTCATCTACAGGATAGATGGTAAGAATCGCACATTCTACTTCTGTATTGTCATCCAGTGTAAGAGTAATGGTATTTGGTGTTTCATTCTGATCAGAGCCGCAGCCTGAGCAGGAAGCGCAGTCGCTTGCGCTGCAGGAACTTGTAAATTCTTCGTTCATGTGGTTTCCTCACTTTTTTGTATTTATCCGGGGTCATCTGACCAGGGATTATGAATCATTTTATCAGATAAGCGTCAGCTTGTAAACAGCTGAAAAAACGCCGTGTCTGCTTTAGGGGCTACGGGATACAGAAAAACAATATACGATCTTCTGATCCGGAGATTTATATGAAGCTGTCAGAATATCGTGAGAAGCCGGTTGCTGCGAACAGTAACAGAAGCCCTGACAGGAAAAGCGGGATTCCGTAAAAACAGGTTTGGTATCAAAGGTTAAATATGGTATACTGTAAGTATCAAAGACTGAGAAACGTTACAGGAGGAAAAAATTGAAGCTTATTTCGTGGAATGTAAATGGGATCAGAGCCTGCATCACAAAAGGTTTTGAGGAGAGCTTTCAGAAGCTGGATGCAGATATCTTTTGTATCCAGGAGACAAAATGTCAGGAAAATCAGGTGAAACTGGAACTTCCAGGCTATTATCAGTACTGGAATTTCGCCAATCGGAAAGGATATTCCGGAACCGCAGTATTTACCAGGCAGGAACCGATGAATGTTGTAAATGGAATCGGGATAGAGGAACACGATAAAGAGGGACGCGTGATCACCCTGGAATTTGAGAAATTTTATCTGGTGACAGTGTACACCCCCAATTCTCAGAGCGAGCTGAAAAGACTTTCTTATCGGATGGAATGGGAAAGAGATTTTCTGGCATATCTTCTGAAATTACAGGAGAAGAAACCGGTAGTCTGCTGCGGTGATCTGAACGTGGCGCATCAGGACATTGACCTGAAAAATCCAAAAAGCAACCGCAAAAATCCGGGATTTACCGATGAAGAAAGAGAATGTTTTACCAGAGTCCTGCAAAGCGGCTTTATTGATACGTTCCGATATTTTTATCCGGATCAGGAAAACATTTATTCCTGGTGGTCTTACCGGTTTAAGGCAAGGGAAAAGAACGCAGGATGGAGAATTGATTATTTTATTGCCTCTCCCCAGCTGGAAAGCCGGCTTGAGGACGCAAAAATACACACAGATATTCTGGGCTCCGACCATTGTCCGGTAGAACTGGATCTTAAAATCTGAGGTTTTCTGTACAGGAAATGGAATAAACGGGACTGAAACAGGCTGTCGAAAAGGAGAGACGATCATGGAAAAATGGGACAGGATAGTGATTCGAAATGGAAATCCCGTAATGCTCGGAGCAAACAAAAATGAAGAAGGAATGAACTTTGCGGCAGAGGTTCTGCCAGGGGCAGAGGCGGCGCTGGTTCTGTACCAGAAAGGCAGCGCAGTTCCATGCAGAGAGATTCCTTTTACAGAACGCATGGGAAAGGTATGTACCATGCTGGTTTCCGGGCTGAACACAAAAAAATATGAATATAATTTCCGCATTGACGGAAAAATCGTGCAGGATCCGTTTGCTCATGGAATCTGCGGAAGGGAACAGTTCGGAATTCGGGGAAACGGAGAAAATGAAAACCAGATCCGCTGTACCTTTCTTACAGAAAAGGAATATGACTGGGAGGAAGACCGGTTTCCGGAGATTCCATACCGGGATCTGATTCTGTATAAGGTACATGTAAGAGGATATACAAAGCAGCAGAAGCTACCTCAGAAACGGAGAGGAACCTTCAGCGGACTGAAAGAAATGATCCCTTACTGGAAGGAACTGGGCATTAACGCTGTGGAATTAATGCCGGCCTATGAATTTATGGAACTGCCGTATTCCAATGGGAAACAAAGCCATATGATCACAGAAAAGAGAAGCCAGGACAGGATAAACTACTGGGGCTATGTAAAGGGCTTTTATTTTGCGCCAAAGCGCTCCTACTGTGCCACAAAGGAACCGGAAAATGAATTCCGGGATCTGGTCAAAGCTCTGCATCAGGCAGGGATGGAATGCATTATGGAGCTGTATTTTCCCGGGGGAACTAACCCTCTTACAGCCCTTCGTGCGGCCTGGTTCTGGAGAGATTATTACCATGTGGACGGCTTTCATTTTATGGGAGACGGCGTGCCAACAGAGCTTCTTGCAGGAGATCATATTCTTTACGGGACAAAAAAGCTTTTTGGGGATTTATCTGTCAGCGCTGAGGATGAAATGTCTGCAGAGTGTACAGATGCCTTTCAGAGGGACATGCGCCGTTATCTGAAAAGCGACGAAGGAATGCTTCCGGCTGTGGAGTATCATCTGCGTCATATCCGGAATGCAGGTGGAACGGTCCACTATATGGCAAGTCAGGACGGTTTTACCCTTTATGATACAGTTGCCTATAATTATCGTCACAATGAAGAAAACGGAGAAAACAATCAGGACGGCAGCGAGTATAATTATTCCTGGAACTGCGGGCTGGAAGGCCCTACCAGAAAGATGGCTGTAAAAAAAATGCGGGATCAGCAGATCAAAAATGCATTTCTTATGCTCCTGCTCAGCCAGGGAACTCCTGTGATCTACGGAGGGGACGAATTCTGCAATTCTCAGAACGGAAACAATAATGCCTGGTGTCAGGACAATCCTGTTGGATGGACAGACTGGAAAGCCTTCCGAAAGAACAAAAATATTTTTGAATTTGTAAAGGAAGCGGTTGCCTTTCGGAAAGCTCATCCCATTCTTCACATGGAGAAGGAGCCAAAAGGAGCTGATTATCTTGCAAAAGGTTTTCCGGATATTTCTTTCCATGGAGAGCGCGCCTGGTATCTGAATCAGGAAAATACCAGCCGCCTTCTCGGAGTGATGTACTGCGGCTCCTATGCCAAAAAAGAAGACGGTTCAGAGGATGATTTCATCTATGTAGGCTATAATTTTCACTGGGAAAACAGAACCATTGCTCTTCCCAACCTTCCGGAGGGTATGACCTGGAAAAAAACAGCCGATACCTCAGACACAGAGGAGGGTGACTCCTTCCGGGAAAGAGAAGAGTCCTATGAAAAAAATATAGAGATCAGTCCCCGCACCATTGTGGTGCTGACAGGTAAAAAGGAGGAATAAGCAGTGCATCCGTGGCTTCATTTTAAGACCATTACCAGACACAAGCTCCTTGTGATGAAATACTGCTTTCGTATCGGGCTCTACAAACAGGGACTTCTTCACGATCTGTCCAAATATTCGCCTGCAGAATTTCTGGTAGGCTGTAAATATTATCAGGGCACAAGGAGCCCAAATAATGCAGAAAGGGAGGACATTGGGGTTTCCACCTCCTGGCTTCATCATAAAGGAAGAAACAAGCATCATTTTGAACACTGGGTGGACTATTCACTGGATGGAGAGCATGTGATCATGGGGGCGCCGATGCCCCGGAAGTACGTGGCGGAAATGGTCATGGACAGGATCAGTGCATCCAGGAACTATCTGGGGGATGCCTATACAGAAAGCCAGCCTCTGGAATATTACCTGAAAAGCAAGGACAGCCTGTGGTTCATCCATCCCCGAACCAAAAAAGAACTGGAAGGACTTTTAAGAATCCTGAACGATCATGGAGAAAAGAAACTTCTGCATTATATTAAGTACGTGTATCTGAAGCAGGAGCCAAAAAGCAGAATAAAGTATTAAAAACACAATAAAAGAGAATGAAACTGTCTGAGAAGAGGGGTTTCATTCTTTTTTTTGAAAAAACAGAACAAACAGTATATAACACTTGACAACAGTTTTATACTGTTATATACTGTTTGCACAGGAGGAGAAGATATGCATATCATTATTAACCATACATCCATGACTCCTATATACGAACAGATCGTATCACAGATCCGGGCAGATATCATCAATGGTGATCTGGTTCCGGGGACAGCGCTTCCGTCAGTCCGAATGCTTTCCCGCGAGCTGAAGATCAGCGCTCTGACTGTAAAAAAAGCATACGATTATCTGGAAGAAGAGGGACTGGTGCATACTGTCCATGGAAAGGGCAGTTTTATTGCAGAGGCCAATCAGGAGATGCTCATGGAAGAAAGAAGAAAAGAGCTGGAACATGATCTGGATAAGGCTGTCCGCAAAGCGCGGGCAGGCGGATTGACAGATCAGGAAATCTGTGATCTGTTTCAGCTGATTATGGAGGGAGAATAAACTATGCTTGCAGAACTTGATCAGGTAAAAAAACAGTATAAAGATTTTACCCTTGATTGTTCCATGAAGATTCAGGAAGATTGCGTTACCGGACTTATCGGAGCCAACGGAGCAGGAAAAAGTACAACCTTTAAAATGCTTCTGGGACTTGTACGACCAGATTCCGGAGAAATACGGATTTTTGGAAAAAACAGAAAAGATCTGTCAGAAAATGACAGAAGAGAGATAGGTACGGTTCTTTCGGACAGCTTTTTTTCCGGATACCTGACAGTGGCTCAGCTAATGAGTTTTATGGGAGACTTTTATCCTGGATTTCAGAAAAAGGAATTTGAGAAGCAGTGTGGCCGATTCCAGCTTCCCGTTGACAAAAAGATAAAGGAATTTTCAACAGGAATGAAGGCAAAGCTGAAAATACTTTTTGCCATAAGTGTGAACGCAAGATTTCTGATTCTGGATGAGCCTACAGCCGGACTGGATGTTATGTCCAGGGAAACGATTCTGGATCTTCTCAGAGAGTATATGGAGGTTCCGGGCAGAGGAGTTTTGATAAGCTCCCATATTTCCTCAGATTTGGAGCAGTTCTGTGATGAAATTTATATGATCGATCGGGGAAAAATCGTGATGCAAGAAGAAACAGACAGGATTCTGGGCAATTACGGGGTATTGAAGTTAGATGACAGAAGCTTTGCCTCTCTGGATAAAAAATACCTTCTCAGGATTAGAAAAGAAGCCTTCGGCTACAGCTGTCTTACAGATCAGAGACAGTTTTATCAGGAAAACTATCCGGATCTTACAGTGGAAAGGGGTACTGTAGACCAGGTACTGACCATGATGACGAAAGGAGAAGCATTATGAAAGGATTTTTGAAAAAAGACCTTGCCTTGCTTTATAATACAGGTAAAGTATATTTGGCAGTAATAGCAATGGGGATTGTTTTAGGACTTGTCAATAAGGAGATGAGAAGTTTTTCTTCCAGTTTTATTATGATCATGCTGGCGTTTGCCGGAGCTTCTACACTTTCCTATGATGATTTTGAAAACGGAATGCCGTTTCTGATAAGTCTTCCTGTCAGCAAAAAAACTTATATAAAAGAAAAGTATCTGATCTGTTTTTTATCCGGAGCGGTGGGACTTGTCATTGCGGCAGTTCTGGGAAGTGTGATATTTAAAATGCCCCTGATCCACGGGGAAGAGCCGATGCTGTTTGTTTTTCCTGTTTATTTTGCTATTGCTGAGATTATGACAGCGGTAATGATCCCTACGAGAATTAAATTTGGACCGGAAAAATCCCGCATTGTGGGAATGGGATTTGTTGTAGCGATTTTTCTGGCCAGTTTTTGTATCGGATATCTTTTTAAGCTGTTTTCTGTAGACATAGACGCTCTTATCAGAGACGCCCAGGAAAATATCCCCAAGCTGGCGCTTGTGTTGGGCGTTATGGTTTTTTGTATGGTGATCATGCTGATCTCCTATACATTTAGTGTAAAGGCCCTGGAGAAAAAAGAATTTTAAAATACCTGGTCCGTATGTTTCCTGTAGAAAAGGCTCTGGAATTTTCCGGGAAAATAAGGTATCCTGTATAAAAAGTGATTTATCTGTTACAGGAGGAACGGCATTTATGGAAAAAAATCAGATTTTTATAACATGTGGAACAGAGTATAAGGAAATGACAAAAAGGATTCTGGAAGAAAGCGGGCTGGCAGAGCAGATTGGAAATAAAGCTTTTCGTATCGGAATCAAGCCCAATATGGTTTCCCCTTCTCATCCGTCTAACGGGGCAACCACCCACGCTGAGGTTCTGGCAGGCATTATTGAATATCTTCAGGAAAGAGGGTTCCGAAATCTGACGCTGATGGAGGGTTCCTGGGTGGGAGATAAAACCATGGATGCCTTCTATGCCTGCGGATATGACAGACTCTGTGATGAGTACGGAGTAGTCTTTCATGACACACAAAAGGACAAAAGCTATACGGCAGACTGTGGGGGAATGGAGCTTCATATCTGCACCAGCGTAAAGGACATTGATTTTCTCATTAATGTTCCTGTGCTGAAGGGACATTGCCAGACCAAAATTACCTGCGCCCTTAAAAATATGAAAGGCCTGATCCCGAATTCGGAAAAAAGGCGTTTTCATTCACTGGGGCTTCATAAACCGATTGCCCATCTGAATATGGGTATCCGTCAGGATTTTATTGTGGTAGATAATATCTGCGGGGATCTGGATTTTGAGGACGGAGGAAATCCAGTTGTAATGAATCGGGTGCTGACAGGCCGGGATCCGGTCCTGATGGACGCCTATGTGTGCAATCTGATGCATTATGAGATTTCGGACGTTCCCTATGTGGAACTGGCAGGCAGACTGGGCGTAGGATGCTCTGAGCTTGAAAAAGCTGATATCCGGGCGTGTGGAGCGGATACAGGAGAACAGCTTCCGAAATCACGTAAGGTTGTAGAACTGGCAGATGCTGTTGAGGAAGTAGAATCCTGCAGCGCCTGTTACGGATATCTGATTCCGGCGCTTGATATGCTGAAACAGGAAGGCCTTCTGGAAAAGCTGCACGAAAAAATCCATATCGGGCAGGGATTCCGGGGAAAAACAGGAGAACTTGGCATTGGACACTGTACAAGAAATTTCCGACATCATCTGGAAGGCTGTCCCCCTGTAGAAACGGAAGTATATAAATTTTTGAAGGATTACATCGAAAATCATCAGAATTAAAAAAGATCACCGGCTGTTCTGAAATTGCAGGTCAGCCGGTGATTTTCTGTATGCTCTGTACGTTGTACATATAGGAACTGAAAATTCTTTTATGCCCGTATATTACGGATTATATTACAAAAAATCCAGTATTTGATCATTTGCGAAATAAAATATAAAATTTTAAGCAATTGAAAATATCTGTCGAGATATCAGAAAGAGACTCCATGACTCAGAAACCGGATTCAGCATTCTCTGGCAGCCTCTGTGAGAATTTCCAGAATCTGATCCTGAGTAAAACGGCTGCTGTCAATACACAGATCGTACTGGCTGAGGTCTGTCCATTTGGCGTCCGTAAAAAATTCATAATAGGCCCGGCGTTCTTTGTCTGTACGCTTTACCATTTTTCGTGCGCTGCGTTCTTCTCTTCCGGTCCGTGCCTGTACATTTCTGACCCGGAGATCAAAGGGTGCATGAATAAACACACTGAGAGAACGGCCTTTCAGGATCTGGTTGGCGCAGCGTCCTACGATCACGCAGCTGCCCTTTTCTGCCAGAGAAAGAATGATATCTCTCTGGGCTTCATAGAGAACGTCATTCATGGGAACGGTGTAGAAGTCAGGGGTGATCTGAACATCATGATCTCCGGAAAAGCGCCACTGATGGGGCTTTTTTTCGTCTACTTTTGCAAGCTCATGAAAAGGAATCTGCTTCTCTTTTCCTGCAAGCTCGATCAGTTCTTTGTCATAAAATGCATAGCCGAGCTTTTCTGCCAGCGCTTTTCCAAGTACCCGGCCTCCGCTTCCGTACATGCGGTTGATGGTAATAATACGTTTACTCATATGGAATCCTCCCTTCTGAATACGCTTTTTATATGTTTTTATCATATCATAATTATCAGGTAATTTCTATGAAAACTTTTTAAAAATATGAAAAATATAAAAAGAAACTGCAAATATATCAGAAAATACAAAACCACATTTTTTAGGTCCGGGAAACGAAATTACACATAAAAAAGAAAGAATAAGAGACTTTTTTACTGTCGGAACCAGTCGATGTAAAATGGTTGACGAAGTCATCAGATGTACTTATAATGAGTTTAGAAAATGTAATTTTTTCTTAAAAAATAATTTTTACTACATGAAAAAATCATGAAACTTCATGGAATTCATGTGATATAATTGGTGAAATAGTATAAAAACAAAAAATATAGCTTGACATATGAGCTGATATTAAATATAATTTTCCTATGCATTACGAAAATGTTACAAAAGAAATAAAAGATGACATAATAAAAATGCAAGGAAAGTAAAGTTATGAGGAACAGGAAAGTATCACAAAATCATGAATTACAGAAAGGGAACAAAACAACAGGAAATGCATCGGTACACGGGTTTCTTTCGCTGAGTGTATGTGCTCTGGCAGCGGTAGGAGTCCTGGCAGGCGGCATAGTGACAGGCAGTGACCGGGAGCATAAAGTTTACGCTGCTTCCGAAGCAGAAAGTACATATGATTTTTCTGAAGGTACAGATTATGAACTTCCTACAGGAATAGCAGGAGTAGTTTCCGGACTCAGTGCAACTCCGGCAGAAGGCTCTGACATATACCGGATCGGAACCTCCTGTGAACACGTTGTGGTAGGACAGAGAGTTCAGAGAGTTGGAAAGAGCGCAGAGGGAATTGATCTCAGTGAATCTATGGCTGCTGCTGTTAATGATTTTGATTCCAGAATGGTATCCATGTCATCCTCTGCAACTATGATGTCAGATGAGGATTATCAGAATCTTCTGCAGATCGTGGAGGCAGAGGCAGGGACCGAAGATATCAAAGGCCGTGTACTGGTTGCCAATGTGATCATGAACCGGGTGAAGCATCCGGAGTTTCCGGATACTGTAACCGATGTGATCTGGGAGTACGATAATGGGGTACCTCAGTTTTCGCCTGTGGCAGACGGACGTATCAATGAGGTTACAGTTACAGAGGAAACAAAAGAAGCGGTCAGACAGGCACTGGAGGGTACGGATTATTCTCAGGGAGCGCTGTTTTTCATCCAGAAATCGGCAGCGGAAAAACACAACATTGCCTGGTTTGAAAAAGATCTTGTAAAACTGTTTAAACACGGCGTCCATGAATTTTATACCTATCCGGAGGAAGCGCCGGCAGATAAAAAATCCTCCGAAAAACAGAACACGGAAAAGTCCGAAAAAAATAAAAAGAACAAAAAGAATAAGAAATCAGATTCCGATCTGGTTCAGATGGTAAAAGCAGAATAAAAATGAAATACAGGCCCTGCGGAAAAGCTCCGCGGGGTTTTCTGTGTCTTTTTGTGATTTTACTATGGTATTTTGCTAAAGTTCATGATACAATGGTGCAAAAATAAATCATAACAGAAGAAAGGCAGGAACGACAATGCAGGTATTATATAAAAGTACCAGAGGTAAAAAAGAAGAAACAGTAACAGCCTCCATGGCAATTTTAAAGGGGCTTTCAGAGGATGGAGGTCTGTTTGTTCCTACGTCCATTCCAAAGCTTGACGTACCTATGGACCGTCTTTCAGAAATGACCTATCAGGAAACAGCCTATGAGGTTATGAGCCGTTTTCTTACAGATTTTACAGAAGAAGAGCTGAAAGACTGTATTGCCAGAGCTTATGATTCCAAATTTGATACAGAGGAGATTGCTCCTGTAAAAAAAGCAGGAGGAGTATATTTCCTGGAACTGTTCCATGGTTCTACCATTGCGTTTAAAGATATGGCGCTTTCTATTCTTCCTCATCTGATGACAACTGCAGCCAGGAAGAATCATGTAAAAAATGAGATCGTAATTCTCACTGCAACCTCAGGAGATACAGGAAAGGCTGCAATGGCCGGATTTGCGGATGTTCCCGGAACAAGGATCATTGTTTTTTATCCTAAAAACGGCGTCAGCGCCATTCAGGAAAAACAGATGGTCACACAAAAAGGTAAAAACACCTCAGTGGTGGGAATCACAGGAAATTTTGACGATGCTCAGAGCGCGGTTAAGAGGATGTTTAATGATCAGGAGCTGGCAGCAGAGCTTGACAGAAACGGTTTTCAGTTTTCCTCTGCCAATTCCATTAATATCGGCCGTCTTGTGCCTCAGATCGTATACTATGTTTATGCGTATGCAAAACTGGTAAAAGCAGGAGAGATCAATGCCGGTGAAAAAATCAATATTACAGTTCCTACCGGAAACTTTGGAAATATCCTTGCTGCTTATTATGCAAAGCAGATGGGGCTGCCGATTCATAAACTGATCTGTGCTTCCAATGAAAACAAGGTTCTCTATGATTTCTTCCGGACAGGAACCTATGACAGAAAACGTGAGTTTATACTGACCGCTTCCCCTTCCATGGATATTCTGATCTCCAGTAACCTGGAACGTCTGATCTACCGTCTTACCGGAGAGGATTCCCAGGCGTGTGCGGAGCTTATGAGATCTCTGAGCGAAGGCGGAGAATATACGATCACCGAAGAAATGAAAAAGGGACTGGAAGATTTTTACGGAAATTACTGCAGCGAGGGAGAAACGAGAGAAGCTATCAGCGCTACATGGTACGGCAGCGATTATGTGATCGATCCTCATACTGCAGTGGCAGCAGGGGTATACCAGAAATATCTCCGGGAAACAGAGGATGCCACTCCTGTTGTGATCGCCTCTACAGCAAGCCCGTATAAATTTGCAAAAAGTGTAATTACGGCTATTTCTGACAGATATGAGGGACTGGATGATTTTGCACTCTGTGACGCGCTGTCTGCGCTCAGTGGAGTCAGACTTCCGGCAGCAGTGGAAGAGATCCGTACAGCGCCGGTGCTTCATGATACAGTTGTGGCTCCGGAGGACATGCCTGCAGCCGTAAGAAAAATCCTCGGAATCTGAGGCGGAGCGAACTGAACCGTGACATTTTATATAAATTTTATTATTCACATTACAAATAATATGTTGAAAAAATACATATAATAGGGTACAATAGTAATAACAGAAAAGAGAAATCCTGGAATGTGCGAGGCCCCTTTTTATTTTGAACCTACATTGACATGAAGGGACTCCAACATCGCAGATCGTGATGTCAGACCTCTCGTTGTGGTAGGCAGATCATCTGTTGAGGACACCCACCTGGCTTCGGCTAGGCGTCAAAAGGAAGGGAACGGCATTCCGGGACTTTCTGTAAAAAGCGAGCCATATACAGGGCTCTTTTTTATTTATAAAAATGATTCCATGATGTTCTGGCAGACATTGAAGGAAAACAAAAATACATGGTATTGCGGGAGGAAAAGACATGGTAACAGAAAGAAGTTTTGGAACACTGCCGTCCGGCGAGGAAGTAAAATGTTTTCATCTGGAGAATGCCTCGGGAGCTTATGCAGAGGTGCTCTCATTTGGAGCTGTGATCACAAAGATCTGCGTGCCTGACTGTCAGGGGAACTTGACGGATGTGGTTCTGGGATACGATACACTGGAAAGCTATATGAAAAACGGATGCTTTTTCGGCGCATGTATCGGACGAAGCGGAAACAGAATAGAGGGCGGACGCTTTAAGCTGGATGGTCAGGAGGTAATTCTTGCTCAGAACGAAGGAAATAACAATCTTCACAGCGGCCCGGACGGTTTTGAAAAAAAACTCTGGACGGCAAAGCACATAGATCAGGAAAATAACAGTGTGACGTTTTCCAGGATCAGTCCGGATGGAGAAAACGGATTCCCCGGAGAATTCGATATCAGTGTTACATATGAATTTACAGAAAAGAATGCTGTGCGTATTGTTTACACCGGTGTGTGCGATAAGACGACGGTTGCGAATATGACAAACCATTCTTACTTTAATCTTGCAGGTGAAGGCAGCGGAAATGTTCTGGATCAGTATCTGACCATTCACGCTCAGACCTACACCCCGGTAAGAGAAGATTCCATTCCTCTGGGAGAAAATGTTCCGGTAGAAGGAACACCGATGGATTTCCGGAAAGAAAAACAGATTGGAAAAGATATTGAGGCAGAATTTGAACAGCTGAAATTTACAGGCGGATTTGATCACAATTACGTGACAGACGGATATACTCAGGCAGAGATCAGAGAGATTGCCTGCGCCCGCTGTGAAAAAACAGGAATTGTGATGGAAGTTCTCAGCGACTGTCCCTGCGTTCAGTTTTATGCAGGAAATTTTGTAGAACAGGAGGCCGGCAAAAACGGTCATATTTATGATAAGAGAGACGGATTCTGTCTGGAAACACAGGTAGAGCCAAATGCTGTAAATGTAGAAGAGTTCCATTCACCGGTTCTGGAAAAAGGAGAACGTTATTATTCTGAAACCGTTTATCATTTTTCCGTGAGAGCTTAAACATATTTTTCTGGTTTTTCTCATACAATGATAATATGAGGAAAACCAGAATTTTTTTTAGATATCAGATTTTATTTTTGCTTCTTTTTTCGTGGATGATGCTGTTAAACAGGGCGGCAGAATCGCGGCTGAAAGAAAAACAGGAATACATAAAAGCGGCAGAGCAGCAGAGTCGGTCTGAAAGAGAGACTGTAAAAGAACCGGCACAGAATACAGAGTATCAGGAGAGCTTTGAATCTGAAATACAAAGCACAGGAGAGTTCTCCGGAGCCGGGGAAGAAAAAGTACCGAGTGCGGGAAAAAACAAAGGCGCCGGGAAAGTGGAGACACGGGAGGAAAAAGCCGGAAACGGAGGTTCTGTAACAGAGGAATCAGATACTGAGGACGGGATGAAAGAAGCCGGAAACATACGGGTTCTTCTTATGACAACAGATTATCAGTCGTATTTTCATCCTCGGGTAACTGCTTTGCGTGATGGAAAAGAGATTGTCTGCAGCTTTGAAAATATGGCGGCTTCAGAGGAACCTGTGGTGATACCGGCTCATGAAAATGGGATTCAGCTTACATCAATACAAAGGCAGTGCGGAAATCCTGTTTATCAGGGAAGTCTGGAGATACAGAGGACCGATCAGGGATTTACTGTGATCAATGAGCTGCCTCTGGAAACGTATCTGGAAGCAGTGGTGCCAAGTGAAATGCCTTCCGGCTATCATAAGGAAGCTTTGAAAGCTCAGGCGGTATGCGCCAGGACCTATGCGTGGAAACAGATGCAGGAAGGACGACTTTCAAAGTACGGAGCAGACGTAGATGACAGTGTAAACTATCAGGTATACCAGAATATCGCTCCTCAGCAGGCAACATCAGAGGCGGTCAGGGACACAGAAGGAAAAATTCTCTGTCAGAATGGAAAGCCTGTTCAGGCATATTATTTTTCAACTTCTTCCGGCGTCACCAGTACAGACGAGATATGGGGAGCGGAGGAACCCGCGCCTTATCTGAAAAGCGTTGACTGTGGTTTTGATTCGGAAGAACCGTGGAGCCAGTGGGAGACAGAGATCCTTTGGGAAACGCTGGAAAGGCGCGCACAGGAAATCCAGGGAGCTTCAGGAAAGCTTCTCGGTGTTTCTGTTTCCAGAATAAATCAGAGCGGCGCTGTAACCGGGCTTCAGGTAAATACAGAAAACGGAGATTTTCTGGTTGAGACCGAGTATGATATCCGTCAGTTTCTGTCCCCAAAGGGAAGTTTGATCACAGAAAAGGACGGGACTCAGGTGCAGGGAAGCGAGCTTCTCCCAAGCGCCTATTTTGATATCAGCGCAAAGCCGGGAAATTCTGTGGTTCTCACAGGCGGCGGCTATGGTCACGGGGTGGGAATGAGTCAGACAGGAGCGGACAGAATGGCGGAACAGGGATATACCTGTCAGGAGATTCTTGAGTATTTTTTTAAAGATATTGAAATATTGCAGATTGGGGGCTAGAAACGCCTCCGCTCATGTGCTTGTCACAGGAATATTTTCATGGTATCATAATAAAAGACGTATCTGACTTCAGACACTGGACAGAAAATAAACCGTCGTAAGCTGGATAACGGGAGAAGTAATTATGGAAAAGAAGAATGATAAGGGAGCTCTTCATCTGGCTCTGGGCTTTATGGAGAGAATGAGAAAAGATCATGTCAGCGCATATGCGGCTCAGGCAGCGTACTTTCTGATCATGTCTTTTATCCCTTTTGTTTTGTTCCTGACCGCGATCGTGCAGTATACACCTCTGACCTACCGGGAAGTACGTCAGGCAATTATGAGTGTTGTACCGGAAAATCTGCAGGGATTTGTTTTAAATATTGTGGCAGAGGTTTTTTCAAAAAGCGCGGCCGTGCTGCCTCTGTCTGCTCTGGTGGCCCTCTGGTCCTCGGGAAAGGGCACGCAGGCTCTGATCAATGGCCTGAACACCATTTACCATGTAAAAGAAACACGAAACTGGCTGGTAAACAGAATCTACTCCATGTTCTATATGTTTCTGTTTGTACTTGCCCTGATCGCCAGTCTTTTGCTTCTGGTTATGGGAAACAGGATCCATGTTCTGATTTCCGGATATGTTCCGTTTCTGGGAAATATGATCGGCAGGATTCTGGGGGCAAAAACCTTTCTGGTCTTTGTGATGCTGTTTTTTGTTTTTCTGGTGCTGTACCGGTATCTGCCAAACAGAAGGGCATCCCTGAAAAGCCAGGTTCCGGGAGCTTTTCTGACAGCTGTGGCATGGTCTGTGTTTTCGTATCTGTTTTCTCTGTATTTTACATTTTTTCCGGATTTCAGTATCATGTACGGAAGCCTTTCCACTTTGATCCTGGTTATGGTATGGCTGTATTTCTGTATGAACCTTCTTTTGTACGGAGCAGAGATCAACGCATACTTTGAAAGTCAGTTCCGCCAGGCAAAGCTGTCTTTCTGGCAGCTGATCGCAAGAAAACGCAGGGAATGGAAGCTGGAGCGGAAAAAAGAAATAGACAGGAACTAAAAAAATAACGGAAAAATCTTGACAGGAAAAATTTTCTGTGGCATAGTAAACAAAGATATAAAAGCGTTGAAGGCGTTATAGGGAGTTGTTTTCTTTCAGAGAGAAGAAGTCACCGGCTGCAAGCTTCTTTAAGTTCAGACAGTTCCTCAGTTTCCCGCCGGAGCTGCATTTCTGAACCCCGAAGGCAGTAGGTAATGACGTAGCTGCGCGTTAAGCAGATACTTTGAGCGCCTGTATGTACATGCAGGAAACAGGGTGGTACCGCGGATATTCCGTCCCTCTTTTGAGGGGCGGTTTTTTTGTATATGGAGAAATTACTTCCGTAATATTCTCATATACAAAATAAAGTTCCGGACAGCGGGCACAGTTTACGCATGCCTGCATGCAGGAGACTGTGCACATTGGACGGGCTGACAGGAATGAGCAGTCAGGACAAAAGCCCGGATTGCGAATTGCTGACGATTACGGGAGTGCATAAGCGCAGAGTAATCGACTTTATTAATGATACTGCAGATTTATCCGGCAGGTGCAAATATGAAATGAAATAAGAAAAAAGGAGAATACAACCATGGATATGAAGGAAAAACTTCAGGAACTGGCAGAAGCAGCCAGAAAACGTATTGAAGAAGCTGAAGGTCCTGACAAACTCAATGAAGTAAAGGTGGCTTACCTTGGTAAAAAAGGTGAGCTGACAGCTATTTTAAAGAGTATGAAGGATGTTGCTCCGGAAGACCGTCCGAAAGTAGGACAGCTGGTAAATGAGACAAGAGCAAAAATCGAGGAGCTTCTGGAAGCTTCCAGAAAGAAACTGGAGGAAGCTGCCCGTGAAGCAAAAATGAAAGCAGAGGTTATTGACGTAACCCTTCCTGCGAAGAAGTCAATGATCGGACACCGTCATCCAAATACCATTGCCCTGGAGGAAGTGGAAAGAATCTTTATCGGAATGGGCTATGAGGTAGTGGAAGGTCCTGAGGTAGAGTATGCAGACTATAACTTTACCAAGCTGAATATTCCGGAGGACCATCCGGCAAGAGATGAGCAGGATACATTTTTTATTAACAGCTCCATTCTGCTTCGTTCTCAGACATCTCCGGTACAGGCCCGTACCATGGAGAAAGGCAAGCTGCCGATCCGTATGATCGCTCCTGGACGAGTGTTCCGTTCTGATGAGGTAGACGCTACCCATTCTCCGTCCTTCCATCAGATCGAGGGCCTTGTAATTGATAAAAATATTACTTTTGCAGATCTGAAGGGAACTCTTCAGGAGTTTGCAAGAGAACTGTTCGGACCGGAAACAAAAACAAAATTCCGTCCTCATCATTTCCCGTTTACAGAGCCAAGCGCAGAGGTGGACGTATCCTGCTTTAAATGCGGCGGAAAAGGCTGCCGTTTCTGTAAAGGCTCCGGATGGATCGAGATTCTGGGCTGCGGAACCGTTCATCCAAACGTTCTTCGTATGTGTGGCATTGATCCGGAGGAGTATACAGGCTTTGCTTTCGGTGTGGGTCTTGAGAGAATCGCGCTTCTGAAATATGAGATCGACGATATGAGACTCCTTTACGAAAACGATATCCGCTTCCTGAAACAATTTTAACCGACACAACAGAAAGGAAGCACGAGCAAAGCGAGTATTTACTTTCTGTGTCGGTTAAACGACGGAATCAAAAGGATCACGAAGTGATACGTCGGCATGAAATGCCGGATTCCGGAGTAAAAACGTTCTGGAAAAGACAGAGTAAAGAGATACAACCGAAAGGAAGCAGGAGCGAAGCGAGTATTTGCTTTTACGAATTTTATCTATAAACAACAAGAAAGGTGGATATAAACATGAATACATCAATGTCCTGGATTAAAATGTATGTGCCGGATCTGGATGTGACAGCTCAGGAATATACAGATGCCATGACCTTGTCAGGAACAAAGGTTGAGGGCTTTGAAAAGCTGGATGCAGATCTGGAAAAAATCGTAATCGGACAGATTGAAAAAATAGAAAGACACCCGGACGCAGATAAGCTTATTATCTGTCAGGTGAATGTGGGAACAGAAACAGTACAGATCGTAACCGGAGCTCCAAATGTAAAAGAAGGAGACAAGGTTCCGGTAGTTCTGGACGGCGGCCGTGTGGCAGGAGGCCATGACGGCAAAAAAACTCCAGGCGGCGTAAAGATCAAAAAAGGCAAGCTCCGCGGGGTAGAGTCTTTTGGCATGATGTGCTCTATTGAGGAGCTGGGAAGCACAAGAGAAATGTATCCGGAAGCTCCGGAATACGGAATCTATATTTTTCCGGAGGATGCCCCGGTAGGCGAAAGCGCCATCAAAGAGCTTGGACTTGACGATGTTGTTTTTGAATATGAGATCACATCCAACCGTGTAGACTGCTATGGCGTTCTGGGTATTGCCAGAGAGGCAGCAGCGACCTTTAACAAAAAATTCTGTCCTCCTGTTGTAAAAGCTACAGGAAATAATGAGGACGTTTCTGATTACATTAAGGTGACAGTAGAGGATCCGTCTCTTTGTCCCCGCTATACCGCAAGGGTAGTAAAAAATGTAAAAATCGGTCCTTCTCCGAAATGGATGCAGAGATGCCTGGCTGCCAATGGAATCCGCCCGATCAATAACCTGGTTGATATTACAAATTATGTAATGGAAGAATACGGACAGCCCATGCACGCATATGATCTGGATCTGATCGAAGGAAATGAGATTATTGTCCGCAGAGCAGAAAACGGAGAAAAGTTTGTAACCCTGGACGGACAGGAACGTATCATGGATGAAAACGTCCTGATGATCTGCGACGGCAAAAAGCCGGTAGGCATTGCGGGAATCATGGGCGGCGAAAACTCCATGATCACAGATCAGGTAAAAACAGTGCTCTTTGAAGCAGCATGCTTTGACGGTACAAACATCCGTCTGTCCTCCAAGAGAATCGGCCTTCGTACAGACGCATCCGGCAAGTTTGAAAAAGGACTTGATCCCAATAATGCCCAGGCAGCCATTGACCGTGCGTGTCAGCTGATGGAAGAGCTTGGAGCAGGTGAGGTTGTGGGCGGCATGGCAGACGTGTGCAGTGAAACAAGAGAACCGTCCAGAGTGCCTTTTGAGCCGGAAAAGATCAATGGGCTTCTTGGTACAGATCTTACAAAAGAAGAAATGCTGGAATACCTTGGCAGAGTGGAACTGACTCTTGATCCGGAAACAAATGAGATCGTGGCTCCTACCTTCCGTCAGGATATTCACTGTATGGCAGATGTGGCAGAGGAAGTGGCAAGATTCTTCGGCTATGATAAGATTCCAACCACTCTTCCTACAGGGGAAGCTACCACAGGCCGTCTTCCTTTTAAGCTGAGAATTGAGCAGATTGCAAGGGACATTGCAGAATACTGCGGATTCTCTGAAGCAATGAGCTACTCCTTTGAAAGTCCTAAGGTGTTTGACAGGCTGCGTATCTCTGAGGACAGTGAGCTGAGAAAGGTAATTACCATCAGCAACCCTCTTGGGGAAGACTACAGCATCATGCGTACTACAACTCTGCATGGAATGCTTTCTTCTCTCGGAACAAATTATAACAGAAGAAATAAAGATGTACGTCTTTATGAGCTCGGAAAGGTTTATCTTCCGAAATCTCTGCCTCTTACAGAGCTTCCTGACGAGAGAGTTCATTTTACTCTTGGTATGTACGGAGCAGGCGATTTCTTTGATATGAAAGGTGTCTGCGAAGAGTTCTTTGAAAAGGCAGGCATGAAGAAAAAAGTTTCTTATACACCGGACAGCAATAAACCTTACCTCCATCCGGGAAGACAGGCAAATATCATTTATGAAGGAAAGACCGTAGGTTATCTTGGAGAGGTTCATCCGATCGTTGCAGATAATTACAATATCGGAGAAAAAGCCTATGTTGCAGTGATCGATATTATGGATATTCTGGAATTTGCCGGATTTTCTCATAAATTCACAGGAATTGCAAAATATCCGGCAGTTACCCGTGATTTAAGTATGGTTGTACCAAAGAATGTTCTCGCAGGCCAGATTGAAGCGGTTCTGGACCAGAGAGGCGGAAAGATCCTGGAATCCTATGAGCTTTTTGATATTTATGAGGGAGCCCAGATCAAGGAAGGCTATAAGTCTATGGCGTATTCTGTTGTATTCCGCGACCATGATAAAACTCTGGAAGAGGCTGAGATCACAGCAGCTATGAAAAAAATCCTTAATGGTCTTACAGACCTTGGAATCGAGCTGAGAAGCTGATGAAGCTTTATATTCTGAGACATGGAAAAACAGAATGGAACCGTTTAGGCAAGGTTCAGGGATGTGTGGATATCCCTCTTGCAGAAGAGGGGATTTCTCTTGCCGCCAAAGTAGGCAGGGCATTGAAGGAGGTTCCATTTGATCTCTGCTTTACCAGTCCTCTTACAAGAACAAGACAGACTGCAGAGCTCGTTCTCGGGGAACGGGCAAAGCAGATTCCGGTTATTGTGGATCCGAGAATCCAGGAGATTAATTTTGGCGTTCTGGAGGGTTCCAGGTTTAAGGATGAAAACGGAACTATCCTCAGTGAGGAAATGAAGATCTTTTTTACAGATCCGAAGAATTTTATCCGTCCGGAAAAGGGGGAAAATATTTCAGATATTCTGAAAAGAACAGAGGAGTTCTGGAAGGAGATCACAACAGCTCCTAAGCTGCAGGACAAAACGATCCTGATCTCTTCTCATGGCTGTGCCGTACGGGCGCTGCTTCAGAACATCTACCATGATCCGGAAGATTTCTGGCATGGCTGCGTTCCGCCTAACTGCAGCATTAATGTTGTGGAAGTAAAAGACGGACAGGAAATCCTTATAGAAGAAGATAAATTATATGCATAAAAGCCCGGGCTGCCGTGAATGATTTCGCGGCAGCCTGTTTTTGGTCGTGGCAGAAAACAGGAGATGATCCGTTACTGTGAAGGTCGTGAACAGTAATGATAATCCGGAGTTTGCCATAGTTAGCTGAATATTACAGCTTGTACTGGCGCATATGATATGATATTATGGAAAAAAGGGTAAATTGTGCGTTTATTTGCCCGCTGTACAAGGCGGAGCCTAAGATAATAACCAATGAGGAGGCTTACTATGAAGAAAAAAATTGTAAATGTTGTTTTGTTTCTTGCGGTACTGGCAGCCGCGGTAGCCATGACCCTGTATGTGGGGCAGGGCGCGGTCAGCGTTATGGTTTATAATTTTATCTTTCTTGGCGTTATGGTGGCAATTTATGTTGTGGGAATGTTCGGAGGCATGTTCCGGATGAACCATCTTACTCAATCGCTTGAGAATGCAGCCGCAGAGCTTGGAAATCTTTTCCGCAAACCGGGAAGGATCGGAACAGATCAGGTAGAAACACTGAATGGTATTTTTCATCATCCGTATCTTGACGGAACAATGAATTCCTTTACAGACGGTGTTCTGAAAAGTGAAGAGGGCATTGATGATATTGAAGAATATCTCAACGAAGAGGAACTGGATAATCACATACATAAACGACTTCTGGAAATGGTGCCGGATATTTTTACAAGCCTTGGTATACTGGGAACCTTTGTGGGACTGGTGTGGGGACTTAAAAATTTTGAGCCTTCCAATTATGAGGCTATGACAACTTCGGTGGCCTCTCTTGTAGACGGCATCAAGGTTGCCTTTCTTACGTCTATTTATGGTATTTCTCTGTCCATTGTCTATACCTATGGAATGAAGATCGAGTACTCTTCCATGGCAGAGGCCCTGCAGGCATTTCTGGCAAAGTTTCACAGTCATGTAATGCCTTCCGCAGAAAATGAGTCAAGAAATCTTCTGATCTCCAGCCAGAAGATCCAGACAGCAGCCATGAACCAGATGGCAGAACAGTTTTCCGTACAGATGGCGGACAGCTTTGAGAAAGTGATCACTCCTACATTCAAAAAAATGAATGATTCTCTGGATACTCTGGTATCTTCTGTTACCCGGTGCCAGGAAGATGCGATACGGGAGATCCTGAATGTATTTTTAAAGGAAATGAACGATTCTTTCGGAGTACAGTTTTCGGAGTTTGGAAAAACATTGTCCCAGCTGAAAGAGGCTCAGGCAGACAATGTGAACTACACTACGAATCTTTACCAGGCAATGAGCAGACAGCTCAGCGATTCCTATGCGCAGCATGAGCAGATCATGAAAAAGATCATGGAGGATGCAGGCGCTTCTCAGAAAGAATATATTGAGACAGCGAACCGTATTGTTCAGGATAACCAGCTGATCCAGAAACAGCAGCAGGCAGATTACCAGCATCTTGCGGATTATCTCAAGGAAGCAGAAACATCATCTGCCAAATTCTGGGTAGCCTGCAATCAGACCATGCAGAAGTATGTGGAAGCTGCGGCTCAGGGTATGGACAGAGTGTCTTCTGCCGGCAAAGTAAGCGGAGAGGTTCTTGCTGCCAATAAACGTGTAGTTGAGGCATTTGACGCAAAAATGCAGGAGTTTGCAGAATATCAGAAAAGATCCTACCGTACCATGGAACAGGTCCGGAGACTGCTTGCAGATATTTCTGTGGCGAAAAATAACGGGGAGATCCGTCTCAGCGCAGGAAAGACCGCTCAGACGGAATCTCTGGAGCAGCTGAAAGAAATCCTGGAAGCGCAGGGAGAACAGCAGCAGGAGCTTCTGGAAGAAATGTCAGGAAATATAAGGGAGCTGTCCAGAAACGCACAGAAAGGAAAATTCGGCTTATTCAGATAAAAGGAGAAACAGATGCGCAAAAAAAGAAAATCAGAAGACGGGGGATTTAATGTCTGGCGTTCTTATTCAGATATGATGGCAGGCGTATTGCTTTTGTTTGTACTGATCATGTGCGTGACCCTGTTTCAGGCACAGAAAAGCTATAATGAAAGTATTGAGGAACGGGATGAAAAGATTGCTCTGCAGGAGGAGTATACTCTGGAGATCCTTGCCCAGCAAAATGAACTGAATGAGAAGGAAGGTCAACTGAAGGATCAGAACGAACAGCTGAAAACACAGGACGAAAAACTGAAGGATCAGGAAACGCTGCTTTCGGAGTTGGCAGCCAAGCTGAAGGATCAGGAGGCGACACTGAGCACACAGAAAGCGGACCTGGATGAAAAAACAGCTCTTTTAAAGGAACAGCAGGCCCAGATCGACCAGATCATCGGAGTAAAGGCTGATGTGATCGAGGCTCTGAGACAGGAATTTGCAAAAAATAATATCAACGTGGATATTGATACACAGACAGGCGCTCTGACTTTGGAGGCAAGCGTTTTGTTTGATTATGATGAAGCAGAACTGACAGAAGAAGGAAAGCAGGCGCTGGAGCAGGTTCTTCCCATCTATTGTAAAGTTCTTCTTCAGGAAGATTACAGGCAGTATCTTGCAGAGATCATTATTGACGGATATACGGATACAGACGGTGATTACAGCTATAACCTGTATCTGTCCCAGCAGCGTTCTCTGGCAGTGGCTCAGTATCTTCTGGACATTCAGGGCAATTTTCTTAGCGGGGATCAGAGCCAGCAGCTTCAGGATTATCTTACAGTCAATGGTCATTCCATGGCCAATCCGGTTCTGGATGCCAATGGAAATGTAGATAAAGACGCGTCCAGGCGTGTGGAGGTAAAATTCCGTTTAAAAGATGATGAGATGATCGAAGAGCTGAACAAGGTGATGACAGAAGCAGATGTTGAAAATAACGCTGCAGACAACACAGAGAAGAAAACTGCGGAAAAATCACAGGAACAGCCGGTTTCCTAAATCATGGAACCATATGTTTCAGGAACAATACCTGCAGATACGGCATAAAATAAAAATAACATGGTTTATGTACTGGGCACACAGGGAATACTCTGTGGAGACATATGTAAACATCAGGAAAGGTATCACACATGAATGTATTTTTTGGACTGATGATTCCGTTTATAGGAACGACACTGGGATCTGCCTGCGTACTGTTTATGAAAAAAGAACTGAATCCACTGGTGCAGAAAGCATTTCTGGGCTTTGCATCCGGGGTGATGGTGGCGGCTTCCGTATGGTCCCTTCTGATCCCGGCCATGGATATGAGCGGGGCAATGGGAAAGTTTGCTTTTATTCCGGCGGCAGCAGGACTGCTTCTGGGTGTGGGATTTCTGCTTGTGATGGATAAGGCGGTACCGCATCTTCATCTTGGCAGTGAAGAGTCTGAAGGTCCGAAGGTGGCTTTAAAAAAAACAACAATGCTTGTCCTTGCGGTAACTCTTCACAATATTCCGGAAGGGCTGTCTGCCGGAGCGGTATTTGCAGGTGTGCTGACCGGAAATGATACAGTGACCATGGCAGGAGCCTTTGCGTTGGCAATTGGCATTGCCATTCAGAATTTCCCTGAGGGTGCCATTATTTCCATGCCTCTCAGAGGCGCGGGGATTTCCCGGGGAAAAGCCTTTCTCTGGGGTGCGGCTTCCGGAATTGTGGAACCCATTGCAGGAGGCGTTACACTTCTTCTGGCATCGCAGATCCAGCCCCTTTTACCCTATCTCCTTGCTTTTGCAGCAGGAGCTATGATCTATGTGGTTGTGGAAGAACTGATCCCGGAGGCAAATGAGGGAGAACACAGCAATGTGGGAACCATTGCCTTTGCAGTGGGCTTTGTGCTGATGATGGTGTTGGATGTGGCTTTGGGATAATAAAAAGAATAAAGAGTATTCAGAAGGAACAAAGTTTGTAAATTCTCCTTTATAATTGTGACGAAAGCGATTTTTGCTTTGAGCAATTATAAAGGAGATTTTTTATTGAGAGCTATGTCTGTGAAAAATTTTGGCTTTTATCATTTGTTATTGTTTCTGGGATAAGGCTCTTTTTCATCTGTTAATCCAGCGAGGTAATCCATACTTGTGTTAAGCGCAAGGGCAATTTGCCTGCATTGTTCAAAAGAATAGTAGCGCTTTCCGCGTTCGATTTTAGAATAATCACTTTGATCAATTCCAGTTAAATGCTGCATTTTAATTTGTGTATAACCGCGTTCTTTTCGTAAATCTTTAAGTCGTGACATTTTAGCACCTCATTTTTGAATGATTATGGATGATTGACCTATTGACAATAGGGTTAGATTGACCTATTATTAAAATAAATCTTTGTATACTTGAAAAATGGAAGAATCGGATTGTGTTTATTATGGATATAACAAAAGTCGTATATACAGAAATTATCAAAGGTGTTGCTAAAAGTGTATATGAAACAGGGGGAATCCTTGGAGAATCCAAAGGAATTGTCAGTTATGTTGAATTAGATACAGGGATAGAACGTCACGGGATGAAGAAATGTTATTATTCTCCAAATACTCAAAAATTGAATAAGTGTATATCGGTATGGGGGGAGTATGATATTAATTTTTGCGAGATTTTTCATTCTCACTTGGGGGAAATAGTGGGATACTGTCAGAAGGCGATTTGTGTTATATAAGAAAAATTATGGATGCCATGCCAGAACAGATAAATAAATTATATATTACCGAAAAATGAGATGAAAATATTTACGGCTGTCAGGCATGGACAGGAAGTCGAAATTATCAGAGAAAGTTATAGAATTGTATGATTTTAATAGGAAAGAGGGGAGATTATGGATAACAGAGGAAAAACTTTGCGAAAAAAAGGTGATGCTTATTTTAATGGGGAAGGCATTGTGCAAAATTATGAAGAAGCCTTTAAATATTATAATGCTGCTGCCGAGCTTGGAGATGCGGCAGCTATTAAGAATCTTGGCTTATGTTATGTCATGGGCAAAGGTATAGATCAGGACGTTGATAAGGCGGTATCATTATTCCGTATGGCGGCAGAAATGAATAATAGAGAAGCCTGCCATAATCTGGGAAAATGTTATTCAGAGGGAATTGGAGTAGAAGTGAATGAGGTAAAAGCATTTGAATGGTATTTGAAAGCGGCAGAAATGAATAGTTCAGACGATCAACAGATTATTGCTATGAATTACGAAGATGGTGAAAGCGTCAGGCAAAATTATGCTGAGGCAGTAAAGTGGTATATGAGGGCAGGAGAACAGGGAAATGTGTATGCGCAATATAAGTTGGGATGTTTTTATAGAGATGGAAAAGGTGTTGCAAGGGATATTAGGGAAGCTAGAAAATGGTTTCGATGTGCTGCGCTACAGGGAGATGTCAGATCTCAAACAGCCCTTGGCATTGCTTTAGCTCAAAGTGATGATAGGACTGACAGAGATTTGCAGGAGTCTTTTGGATGGATAAAGAAAGCGGCAGAACAGGGTGATTCACTTGCAGAGTATACCTGGGGAGTATACTGCCTTTATGGGATTGCTGTTCCGGAGAACCGCCAAAAAGCCAGGCAGCTTTTTGAAAGCTGTGTTTCAAAAAATGATTCTACGTCAGAGGGGGCCTGGGAAAAATTACAGGAACTGGAATCGGGTCAAGAAGATGTGCCTACGGAAGAAGAGAGTCTAAAGAATAAAGGAGGATTATTCCGGAAGCTTTTTAGAAAATAGATAAGATATTTAGGGATTAAAAGAATACTGTATGTGGTGAATGTCGTATTAGGTGAGCTATACGATTTTTGAATGGCAAAAGGTGTTTATACTTCTAGGGTATAGATGATAGACACAATTTTTACAGGAAGGAGGAGACAAATTTATGAGAAAATTTACATTTCCGCAGATGGTTATTCTGAAAAAAAGTAACAGAATTGCCGCATATGGTCCGGAAAATCCGTATCATTGTACGTTTAAATCATGCTGTTATCAGGGCAAATAATGTTATGAGGTAATGGTCTGGACACAAATCACAAAAGTATCTCTCATAATACAAGTATAGGTAAGTTGTATTGTGAGAGATACATAAAAATTTGTGGAATTTTGTTTATGAGAGAGGGGAAAAAATGAGACAGAATCCTGATTTGATTTTAAGGGAAATTTATGGAAAAAACATACTTATGCCGATTCGATTTAATGAGGCAAGTAATGATCCGATTTATTTCAATGAGGTAGGTGCTTTAATTTGGAAATTATCAGATAAAGCTAAAAATGTAACAGAATTATTGAATCTTGTCTGTGAGACATACAACCTTAAAATTGATTCTGCTGAAGCGGTAGCAGTAGAAGGATTTATCGATCAGTTGATTGAAAGCAAACTGATTATGATGTAGTGGCGGAAGGAGTGAGAGTTTATGGCAGATAGATATTGTATGCACAATCAGCTTATGAATGATTTCATTGATGAAAGCTTTGAAGGTATTCGGGCGCCTTTTACTGCCGGTTTTGAACTAACAGCAAAATGTAACTTAAATTGTGTACATTGCTATGCGAAACCGGATCGAGTACATCAGGATTTTACGCTGGAAGAGTTTAAGGCAGTTTTTGACATATTGACTGAACGCGGTCTTTTGGATTGTTATTTCACAGGAGGAGAAATTTTTACTCGGCCGGATTTTGAGGATATGTTTATTTACGCAAAGAAAAAAGGAGTACAGATATCGCTGCTTTCTAATATTACACTCTTGTCACAAAAGCATATTGATCTTTTTAAAGAATACCCGGTAGAAATTATTAGCACTTCCATGTATGGCTATTCTGAGGAATCGTATGAGAAAGTGACGGGGGTAAAAGGCAGTTTCCGGAAATTTATGAATGGATTGGAACTTCTTCAGAAAAACGATATAAAATATGAATTGAAATTTGTAGCAATGGAACAAAATATAGACGATCTTTACAAAGTAAGGGAATTTGGAAATCAATTGGGTGTACCAATGGTGGTGATTCTAGATGTCCATCCAATGAGTGATGGTTCTATGGAGCCTGTATCTTTCAGATTAACACCTGAGGATGCATTTGAATTTGATGTTCAGGATAACGGCAGAAATCAGTTCTGGAAAGATGTTGCCAGAGAACTTCTGAGCGGCGAAATTGAACTACGGCCACAACGGACTATTCAAAGATTTAGAGAGGGATATTTATATCCCTGCTCAATTGCAAATCAGCATGTATTTATTACATCGGATCTCAAAATGCAGGGGTGTGTTAGAGCTTCTTACCGAAAATTCGACCTCCGAAAAGGTGGATTTGATGAAGGGTGGGAGTATTTGCAGAAAGAATTTCTAGAGAAAAAATCATCTTCAAATTATAAATGTAATTCATGCGAAAATATTAGATTTTGTGAACATTGTGTTGCGAATTTTATGCTTGCTTATGGTGATGAAGAGAAGGTGGATCCATTTTTCTGTCGGGTAGCTGAACTGAGGAGAGCTTTTGTGGAGGATGAAATCAAAAGATTAGCAAAAAAAGAATAGCATCTTGTTGGTAAGCGATATGAACAATGATTAGAAGAGGAGAAAATCCAAGTGGAAAAAGAAAGATTAATCAATTATTTACAGGATGTTTACCAATTGCAGATTCAAAATAAAATAGAAAAAGATACGATGTTGAAACTCGAAGAACGTTTTCGCCATGAGAAGGAGAACTTTGAGTTTAACAGTAGAGAAAGGTATCAGACCAGCCCTAAAGTTTTAAAAAGAATTAAGCAGGCAAAAATCTTCATAGCAGTTGCGTTATCATTAATATGTTGCTCTGCAGTTGGTTTGATGGCTGTGAAACACAATATTGCAATGTATCAAGAACTGGTTGATTATTATACTTCGAGTTATAATGAAGCTTTTTTAGAAAGTAATAAAAGAGGTTTGGAGGAGAATTTAAAGGACTATAATTCTGTCAAGACTTTAGGTATTATTGGGATAATATTTGGTGGTGGAGGTATTGCTGCTTACATATTTGCAGTTAAATCAAAAGAAGAGGAACAAGAAGAGATGCGGGGAATGGCATCAATTCTCCGAAAAGACTGCGACAACAACATGAAGATTATATGGGAAAATTATAATATAGCACAAACGGCTTACAACAATACGGAGAAGGTTCTGAAGCAGTTGTACAATCTGGATATTATTTATCCAAAATACCGTTATCTTGAAGCATGCGGAACTTTCCTTGAATATTTATTATCCGGGAGAGCTCCTTCCTTGGAAGCTACACCGGGTTATAGTGGAGCTTATACACTATTTGAGGAAGATTTGTTTCGGGGACTTATTGTGGACAAGCTGGATAGAATATTAGAGAATCAGAAGATGCTGATTCGTGGACAAAGAGAAATTACAAATAAAGTCAATGAATTAATTCATGGTGTGGAAAATATGCAGAAGAAAATGAATGGGATAAAACAGGATATACAGAAGATTTCCCATGCGGAAGAGATGAATGTTTTTTATAATTCGATTACGGCATACAATACTTCTGTAATACGCAGAATCAGTGAAAACTATTATAGGTAAAAATGTACCTGTGATAATAAATAAAACAAAGGAGGAAAAGAGTATGGAAAAGAAAGTTAAAGAAAAGATTCAGATACCAGAGGGGTTTTTCAGTTTTTTACCTGGGCTGTCAAGGTCACCTGGTCATTTATTAAATTGGGAATAGGAATTAAATAATACATATTATTGGAGGAGAAGCAGATGCAGTTGAAAAGAACAGTAAAGGTTCTATTTATTGGAATGCTGATGAGTTGTTTATTTACAGCTTGTGGAGAATCTGGAGGTTCAGCGGATATTGTTGGAACCTGGGTGGATACAGAAGTTGAAGATATTAAGTTTATTTTTAATTCAGATGGAACCTGGCAGTATGTAAGTAATATGTCGGCGCATGGGACATGGAAGCTTACGGAAGGTAAGAATAACGAAATTCAGATGCCGTCAGAATCTGGTCTGGGAGAGGATAGACGACATGTAGGCGGCGTACATGAATTTTCTATTGACGGAGATATTTTGACACTGGATGGTGTTGGAGAATACGAAAGAGAATCATGATGCTTTGTATATAATAAATAACTCAAACTTTCTGCATCAGTAATGGATTTGATGTGAAAATTTGAGCTTTTATATTGTAGTAGGTAAGGAGGGGAATATGGGAAGGATTGTATGTCAAAAATGTGGTCATTTAAATGATGAAACACAAATATTTTGCGCTAACGGTGAGGAAGTATTAAGTGATTCCATACATGGAAAAAATTACCTTGAGAAACAGGAGAAAGAACAGAAAGCGAAGCGTAGAAGAGGTAAGATACTGTGTGTAATAGTAGGTGTATTGTTGATTTCATGTGCTGTATTTTGGCATCTTTCTGAAAGAGAAAAAGTTCAGGGGATTTGGAAAGGGAAGGATGGTACGCTGCTTGTTGAACCAAATGGGGAAGCAAATGTTTTAAATGCGTCATTCCTAGAAAAGGGGGAATATAAATGGAGGTTTCATCCAGGTAACAGATTGACTTTAGTAAATGCGGATAATCCGACAATAAAGGCGGAGTATAAAGCTAAATCTGACGGAGAGGAACTTGAATTAACTGAAACAGCAGACAATTCAAAAATATATTCGTTTTGGGCGCAGCCATACTATGTTTTTCCGTAATATATACTTCAAAAAATAATCATAAGAGAGTAGGAGAGAGAACAATGGAAAATATAAAAGTATTCAAAGGGATTGATAAACAACTAAATAAACGTATCGTAACAAATTGTATTGTCAGTAGTATATTAGTTTTTGTAGCCATTTTGGGATTAGCTCGTATACCATACCGTTATGGATATAATAATCATTATGACAGATTGATTACAATTTATACGATTATGCAGTATACAATGGGAGTTTTGGCGGGAACACAGATAGCGTTATGGATTGTTGCTCGTAAAAATCAGATTGAAATCTATACCGATAGAATCAAAGTAACCACAGTAGAAATAAAGATGCTGTTTTTATGGAAAAAAATGGACTATGAATTATTGTTGTCTGATATACAAATGGTATCCACAAGAATGATTGAAAATTGTAAATATGTCGTAATTATTGCGGGGGTAGAGTATAAGATTCCTCTTGAAGAAGCAGAAAAGTGTGTTGAAACATTGAGACGTATAAAAAATAGTACAGAGTCATAAAGGAATATTTTAAGAGGATTGTACATATGAAAAAGAAATATTTTTTGTGGATGATAATATTGACAATGGCAATTTTATCGGGCTATATGTTTTTGTGGGATTCTGGCAAGCGAATAGAGGAAGAACCATATAATGGAGAGACAACACTGACTAAAACGGGAACGCTTAACGAGTTTTCTGAAGAGGTTGTAAATTTAATAAAAAGGTATGATGGCAGAGGCGTTGATCCTGAGGCAGGCTCTATGCCGTATTATTCCCGACGTCTTATTGTGCAGGGAACAGAAGAACCAATTGATTTATTATCCTATGGCGCAAAAGAAGTGATACAGGGAATTGATGATATATATATTATGCAGTTTACAACTCAGGAAAGAGCAAAGCAGGTCTGTGAAGAATTAAATAATTTGGAAGAGGTGGCGTATTGTGAGCCAGATCAATATGCGGAGGCAACTGAATACAAAGAAAATATTGAACCAATGTCCTGGGGAGTTTCGTATATTGGGGCAGATGCTTATGCGAATCGTGTGGAGAATGTGACGGACGCAAGTATTACAGTTGCAGTTGTAGATTCGGGCGTGTATCAGCATTCCTTTTTGAAAGACAGGATTGTAGAAGGAGGATGGGATTTTATTGATGATGATATGGAACCGGATGATAAACATTCACATGGAACACATGTTGCAGGAACAATTGTGGACTGTACACCGGGATTAAATGTGAAAATTTTGCCGGTAAGGGTGCTTGGAGCTGATAACAGAGGCAGTATGCTGGCAATTAGCCTGGGAGTCCGTCATGCAGTAGAAAGAGGCGCTGAGATTATCAATATGAGCCTTTCAGGTCCAAAAAACAAAACATTGGACAATGCTGTTATCTATGCGGTCAACAGAGGATGTACAGTAGTTGTCGCCGCCGGAAATGACAATAATAGTACGGAAAATATAACACCGGCACATTTGGAAGAGTGTATTGTTGTCTCAGCAATTAATACCCAGTTAGAAAAGGCAGGGTTTTCCAATTGGGGAGACAGTATAGATTTTTCTGCACCGGGAGTTGATGTTTTAAGCTGTATTCCGAAACTTTTTCTGGGAATTACATTTGGAGATTCAACAGGAACTATGAGTGGGACTTCTATGGCGACGCCGCACATATCAGCCCTTGCAGCTATGACTAAATTAGAAAATCCAGCTATGACATCAAAGGAAATTCAAAATGTTCTGAAGGGGTATTCTATTGATTTGGGAGACACAGATTGGGATTCTTTTTATGGCTGGGGTATGCCGGATTTCTCAAGCGAGAAAGAAATACCGGAAATAGATGAGACAGAATCAGAAAATGAATATGAAACTGATATACAGAATGAAATAGATACACAAGAACCTGGGAATTCTGTGTCTGCATACGAGGGGATTTTTATGAAAGGAGATACTTATATCAGTCTTCCATTATATACTTCATATGATGAGACTGGAGCGATAGGAATCGTCTATCGTGTAACAAGACCACAACTGGGTGAATACGGATATGTTAAATGTGATATACAAGAAACAATTGGTGAAATATATATGGGGGCATCTGAAAATCCATATGAAATTATAGGAGAAGGCGGTTCCTGTGAGTTGATTTATACACAGGGCGGACTGGAGATTCGGGGTGATTCCGAATATGCCGGAACTTATGTGCAGATTTCGAATAGTGGAGCCAATATGGAAGCTTCTGAAATGTGGCTGGATATTCCGGAATAGAATTGAAGTAAAGCTGAAGACAAGGATCAACTTTCTGGTATCGTGTAAGGTGAAACGAATTTTTTACCAAACAGCGATCTATGTCCTGACAGAATTTCAGAAAGCTGCAGTCAGTCGAATGTGTTAAATGAACATGTATACAGTATGCGATAACTGAGAAAATATAAATAAAAAAAGCTTGCAATGCCGGATGTACTATAGTATAATCTAAGCTGTTGTAAAAAAGATGGTCCTCTGTTACAGAATTTATGTATTAAGAACATCCAGAAGAATAGGAGAGAAAAACATGAACGACATTATCAGAAACATTGAAGCTGCTCAGTTAAAAGCAGAAGTGCCGGAGTTCCGCACAGGTGATACTGTAAGAGTACACGCACTGATCAAAGAGGGAAACCGTGAGAGAATCCAGATCTTCGAGGGAACAGTCCTGAAGAGACAGGGTGGAAGCACAAGAGAGACTTTCACAGTAAGAAAGAGCTCCAACGGAGTAGGCGTTGAGAAAACATGGCCGCTTCATTCCCCACATGTAGTTAAGGTAGAAGTAATCCGTTACGGTAAAGTACGCCGTGCAAAACTGAACTACCTGAGAGATCGCGTTGGTAAAGCTGCTAAGGTTAAAGAGCGCGTTAGATAATGACAATTTCAGAGATTTAAAAAGCAGGGACAATAACGACAGCTATTGTCCCTCTTTTTTCAACAGTTGTTGCTCTGATTTTGTTTTGTGCATGGAGAAATCAGATATGGACATTGCAAAAATTAAAAACTGGAAAGAGCATCCGAAGGTTCTGGAGCTGAAAGCAAAGCTGGAAAACAAAAAAGTGCGGGATTCTCTGCGCTGGATCTTTGAGCTTGCCGTTAACCTTGTATTCGCTGCCCTGGTGGCGGTATTAATGTTTCAGACCGTTACCATGCAGGAAAGCTCCATGGAGCCCACTCTTGCAGTGGGGGATCGCTTTTTCATGAATCAGGCAGTATATAAATTTTCTTCTCCTCAGAGAGGAGATCTGATCGTGTTCCGTACAAATGCCAGTGATGATGCAGCTCTTCATATCCGTCGTGTTATAGGACTGCCCGGAGAGACTGTTCAGATCCGGGACGGCGTGATCTACATAGACGGAGAAGTATATGACGAGGCGGCAGACTACCCGGAAATCCAGAATCCGGGACTGGCAGAGAATGGCGTTAGCCTGAAATCCAATGAATATTTTGTACTGGGAGACAACAGAAATAACAGTGAGGACAGCCGGTATGCAGATATCGGTACAGTAAAAAAACGCTATATTGTGGGTAAGCTCTGGTTCATCTGTTCGCCCATAGAAAAAGCGGGATTTTTGAAAGGCTAGGTAATATATGAACGTACAGTGGTATCCTGGTCATATGACCAAGGCAAAAAGACAGATGCAGGAAGACCTTAAACTGATCGACCTGATCATAGAGCTGGTTGACGCAAGAGTTCCTCTTTCCAGCAGAAATCCGGACATTGACAGACTGGGACAGAACAAGTCCAGGCTGATCCTTCTGAACAAAGCGGATCTGGCAGATGAAAGACAGAATGAAGCCTGGAAAGAATATTTTCAGGGAAAAGGCTTTCATGTGGTAAAAGTAGATTCCCGAAACGGAGCAGGAATGAAAAATATCCAGAATGTGATTCAGGAGGCCTGCAAAGAAAAAATAGAAAGAGACAGAAAACGCGGAATCAAAAACCGTCCTGTCCGGGCTATGGTGGCAGGAATCCCCAATGTGGGAAAATCTACATTTATTAATTCATTTGCAGGCAAGGCCTGCGCCAAAACAGGAAACCGTCCCGGTGTTACAAAGGGAAAACAGTGGATCCGTCTGAATAAGAATGTAGAGCTTCTTGATACGCCGGGAATCCTATGGCCGAAATTTGAGGATCAGGAGGTAGGGATCCGTCTGGCTTTTGTGGGCTCTATCAAAGACGATATTCTGAATATGGAAGAGCTTGCACTGACTTTGATCGGATATCTGAAAGAAAAATATCCGGGCGTATTAAATGCCCGTTATGAGGTAAGTGAAGAAGAGGAGAACCTGGGTGTTCTGGAAGGAATTGCCAGAGCCAGAGGCTGCCTGAAAAAAGGGGAAGAGCTGGATTATGCCAAGGCTTCGGGGATTCTTTTTGACGATTTCCGAAGCGGAAAGCTTGGCCGTATTACCCTGGAATGGGCGCCTGCGGAGTAAAAAAGATGAAAACGATCACAGAGATAAAAAATGAGTTTGCCTCTGCTTCTTTAGAGGAAAAGAAAGCTCTCTGTCAGCTGTATGCAGAGGATGAGAGAAGCGGAGTAAGGAAGCTGATAGAGAAGTGCCGTAAAGAAGAAGCAGCTCTTGAAAAGGAGCTCTTACGTATGGAGCACATGATGGAATATGAACATAAATATGAGCATCTGGGATATTTATGCGGTATTGACGAAGTGGGAAGGGGACCTCTTGCAGGCCCTGTGGTTGCCTGCGCTGTGATCCTTCCAAAAGATCATGGGATTCTTTACCTGAATGATTCCAAAAAGCTGACTGCAAAAAAGCGGGAAGAGCTTTATGAGGTGATTCTTGAGAAGGCAGTTTCAGTGGGAATTGGAATGGCAGGACCTGCCCGCATTGATGAGATCAATATTCTTCAGGCAACCTATGAGGCTATGCGCCAGGCAATCGAAAAGCTTTCTGTACGGCCGCAGCTTCTTCTCAACGATGCAGTGACCATTCCGGCAGTGGAAATCCCCCAGGTTCCCATTGTCAAGGGAGATGCAAAAAGCGCTTCCATTGCCGCAGCCAGCATTGTGGCAAAGGTTACAAGGGACAGGCTTATGGAAGAGTATGATGCGGCTTTGCCGGAATACGGATTTGCTTCCAATAAGGGATATGGTTCTGCGGAGCATATAGAAGCCTTAAAAAAATACGGACCTTCCCCCATTCACAGAGCCAGCTTTATTACTCATTTTGTATAGAGAAAACGAAAAGGCAAAAGCTCTTTCGGAAAGTAATTACATAAGATACCTACACAGACAGGAAATGAGAGAGAAGGATCAATAAACGTGAGCTGGGCAGTCGTTATGAAAAACAGGCGGCTGCTTTTTTAAAACAACAGGGATTGTATATAAAAGCCCGGAATTTCCGCTGCAGATCCGGGGAAATAGACCTGATCGCCAGAGACGGAAGATATCTGGTTTTTGTGGAAGTAAAGTACCGGCATACTTCCGGCAGCGGCGGAGCATCGGCAGCGGTAAATTATAAAAAGCAGAAAATGATCAGCCGGGCTTCTCTGTTTTATCTTGTACGCTATGGGTATCCGGAGGATACGCCCTGCAGATTTGATGTTGTGGCTATTGACGGACAGAATATCCAGTGGATAAAAAATGCCTTTGATTACTGCGGATAAAAAAGGAGAGATTTTATGAAAATCCTATGGCATCAGGAAAACATGCCTCATATGAATGTCAGAAAAAATAAGGGAGTGACTTATCTTACCTGGCCGGAGTTTGAAAAAATTCCGGGTTTTGTACACGGGTTCAGCACCAGGCTTGGAGGAGTCAGTGAGGGGATTTATTCTTCTATGAATCTGAGCTTTACAAGAGGCGATAAGGAGGAGGCTGTGCGGGAAAACTATAACAGGATTTCTGCTGCCCTGGGCTTTTCGCCGGAGGACATTGTAACCTCGGATCAGACCCACACTGCCAATGTCCGTGTGATAACCGCTGAGGACAGGGGAAACGGAATCACAAAGCCCCGTCCTTACACGGATGTAGACGGAATGATAACCAATGTGCCGGGCCTTGTACTGGCAACCTTTTATGCGGACTGTGTGCCTCTTTATTTTGCAGATCCTGTCCATAAGGCAGTGGGCCTTTCTCATTCCGGATGGAGAGGTACTGCGGCAGGAATCGGGGCGGTTACGGTAAAAGAACTTCAGAAGCATTATGGGACCCGCCCGGAGGATATTTATGCGGCTGTAGGGCCTTCCATCTGTCAGGACTGCTATGAGGTCAGTGAAGATGTGATTCTGGAATTTCAGAAAACATTTTCCAGGGAATTATGGAAGGATATTTTTTACAGAAAAGAAAACGGGAAATATCAGCTGAATCTCTGGGAGGCAAACCGTCAGATTCTGCTTGGGGCAGGGATTCTTCCGGAACATATTTCCATGCCGAATCTCTGTACCTGCTGCAATCCGGAGTTCCTTTATTCTCACAGGGCCTCTCAGGGAAAAAGAGGAAATCTGGGAGCGTTTCTGGGAATAAAGCGGTAAGACAGGGGCTCATCCGGAGAAGCTTATTCTGCAGCGTTTTTACAGATGCTGCCCTGAATGATAAGTAAAAGCACAAAAAAAGCACAGAAGTCTGTGCTTTTTTTGATGACAGAAACTATTATTTACTGTCCGTTTACTCTGGTCATCAGATCCATGATTTTTTCGTTGCTGGAGCGTACCTTTTCAACAGAAACATCATGATTGATAATATCGATAATACTTGCAAGATATTTGCTCATATTTGCTTCAACATAGTACGGTTTGGTAAGAAGCTCCGGAATACGGTAGTTCAGGTTTGTGGTGATAACCTTATCGATCCAGCCTTTTTCGTAATATTCATCGAATTTAGCCAGTCCGTCCGTGAACAGTCCGTATGTAGTGCAGATAAACACGCGCTTTGCGTGACGCTCTTTGATCTGCTTTGCCACATCCAGCATACTCTCTCCGGAGGAGATCATATCGTCGATAATAACAACGTCCTTGCCTTCTACAGAATCGCCAAGGAACTCGTGTGCCACGATCGGGTTCTTTCCGTTTACGATAGTAGAGTAATCTCTTCTCTTATAGAACATACCCATGTCTACGCCAAGGATATTGGAGAAATAAACCGCTCTTGACATAGCGCCTTCGTCCGGGCTGATGATCATCAGATGATCGTTGTCCAGTTTGAAGTCAGGAACATTTTTTACAAGCGCCTTCAGGAACTGATAGGTTGGGAAAAAGTTGTCAAATCCATTCAGCGGGATGGAGTTCTGTACACGGGGATCATGAGCGTCAAAAGTAATGAAGTTGGATACGCCCATATCGCTTAATTCTTTCAGTGCCAGAGCGCAGTCAAGGGACTCTCTCTTGGAACGGCGGTGCTGACGTCCTTCATACAGAAACGGCATGATCACATTGATTCTGTGAGCCTTTCCTGTAGCTGCGGAAATGATTCTTTTCAGGTCCTGATAATGATTGTCCGGGGACATATGGTTCTCGTGACCGCATACAGTGTACGTTTCGCTGTAATTTGTAACATCCACCATAATAAAAAGGTCTGTTCCGCGGACGGATTCTTTGATATAGCCTTTTCCTTCTCCGGTGCCGAAGCGTACACATTCACATTCTACAAGGAAGGATGGTTCGCAGTATCCCTGAGGAATGATCTCAGATTTTTTCTTGGCAACCAGCTCTTTACGGAATTTTACAAGTTTCTTGTCAACCTCCTTTGCAAGATCCTGGCAGCCGGAAAGGGCTGCAATACGAATCGGCGCAACCGGAAGGGATTTTTCAAGTAACTCTATATTCGGCATAATTTTCCTCCTGAGTTTTGTTTATATTTTGTTTATAAAAAATAAAACCATAATACATTTATATCATTTGCCCCAAAGCCCGTCAAGGAATTTATTGTTTTTCGCCTGTAAAAATCATATTGTATACAAAAATGTACGCGATTCAGTCAGAGCAGAAGAATGAACAGATCTGTCTGCCGTGGATCCGGTAAGAGCGTATTTTGCCAGGCGGGTTCCGGGATTTGGTCAGCAGAATGCGAAAATGCCCTGTGGAATATTGCCGGTGAAGGGCTGCTCCTGCTGTTTCTGTGTAGGCGGCTGCTCTTTATACTTGACAGCGCAGGCCGGGGTGATATAAAATTTGCAGTTGTTTTTTATGTGTAAAATTGTTATGATGATTACAGCTTACAGTACGGACAGCAGGCGACAGGGTGTGTCTGTACAGGCGGAAGAAAGGGATTTTATGAAAAAAAAGAAGCATATCATCTCCAGGGTCCTGCCGGGAAGTATTGCCCAGGAACTGGAGCTTGAGCCGGGAGATATCCTGGCTGCCATAAATGACACTCCGGTGGAGGATGTTTTTGATTATCGTTATCTGATGAACGATGAATTTGTGACACTTCTCATTGAAAAAGCAGACGGCGAGCTGTGGGAACTGGAAGTGGAAAAAGAATATGAGGAAGATCTGGGGATCGAGTTTGAAAACGGGCTTATGGATGAGTACCGCTCCTGCACCAACCGCTGTATTTTCTGCTTTATTGATCAGATGCCTCCGGGAATGAGAGAAACTCTTTATTTTAAGGATGACGATTCCAGACTTTCTTTTCTTCAGGGAAATTATGTGACTCTGACAAATATGAGCCAGAAGGATATTGACCGGATCATTCAGTACCGTCTGGAGCCTATTAATGTTTCGTTTCAGACAATGAATCCTGAGCTTCGCTGCAAAATGCTTCATAACCGCTTTGCAGGAGAGGCTCTTTTAAAGGCAGACCAGCTTTATGAGGCCGGGATTACCATGAACGGTCAGATCGTTCTCTGTAAGGGCGTCAATGATGGAAAAGAACTGGAATTCAGTCTGGAAAAGCTTTCTGCATATGCGCCTGTGCTTCAGAGCGTGTCCGTGGTTCCGGTAGGACTTTCAAAGTTTCGTCAGGGCCTGTATCCTCTGGAGCCTTTTAAGAAAGAGGATGCGGTAAAGGTTCTGGAGCAGATTCACCGCTGGCAGGAAAAAATGTTCCGGGAGCATGGGATCCATTTTGTACATGCGTCTGATGAATGGTATCTCCTTGCGGAACAGGAGCTTCCGGAAGAGGAGCGCTATGACGGATATCTTCAGCTGGAAAACGGAGTGGGAATGCTGAGACTTCTGGAAACGGAGGTGCGCAGCGCAGTGGATGCCCGTCCGGGAGATGACAGAGCGGCGGAAATGACCATTGCCACAGGAAAGCTTGCGGGCCCGTATCTGGAAAAGTGTGTAAAAATGATACAGAAAAAATATCCGAATATAAAGATTCGTGTAAAGGTGATCACCAATAACTTTTTCGGGGAGCTGATCACAGTTTCAGGACTGATCACAGGAACTGATCTGAAAGAGCAGCTTGCAGGTCTGGATCTGGGAGAAAGGCTTCTGATCCCCTGTAATATGCTTCGAAGCGGGGAGGATATTTTCCTTGACGATGTTTCTGTGCGGGAACTGGAAGATGCGCTGGGAACAGAAATTGTAGTTGTAGATGAAAACGGAGCAGATCTGGTGGCTTCTGTACTGGATGCTCCGGATCATAATAAACAGATAAGGAGACAGATGTATGAGCAAACCAGTAGTAGCCATCGTGGGCAGGCCTAATGTGGGTAAGTCCACGCTGTTTAATGCGCTTGCCGGAGAGATGATTTCTATTGTAAAAGATACTCCGGGCGTTACAAGAGACAGGATTTATGCAGATGTAACATGGCTGGATAAGTCCTTTACCATGATCGATACAGGCGGAATTGAGCCGGAGAGCGGAGATATTATTTTATCTCAGATGAGAGAGCAGGCCCAGATCGCCATTGACACTGCGGACGTGATTGTTTTTATTACAGATGTGCAGCAGGGTCTGGTGGATTCTGATGCGAAAGTGGCAGATATGCTCCGCCGCAGCAAAAAGCCTGTAGTGCTTGTGGTAAATAAGGTGGACAGCCTTCAGAAATATATGATGGATGTTTACGAGTTCTATAATCTGGGAATCGGCGAGCCGATTGCCATTTCAGCGGCAAACCGTACCGGCCTGGGCGATATGCTGGACGAGGTGGTAAAAGAATTTCCGGAAGACGCAGATACAGAGGAAGAGGATGACATTCCGAAGATCGCTGTTGTAGGAAAGCCTAATGTAGGAAAGTCATCTCTGATCAATCATCTTCTGGGAGAAGACCGTGTGATCGTTTCTGATATTGCCGGAACCACCAGAGATGCAGTTGATGCCAGAGTAAAATGGCAGGGTCGGGATTACATTTTTATTGATACAGCCGGTCTTCGCCGGAAGGGTAAGGTAAAGGAGGAGATTGAGCGATACAGCGTGATACGTACAGTAACAGCTGTGGAACGGGCCCATGTGGTAGTGATCGTTATTGACGCTACAGAGGGCGTTACAGAACAGGATGCAAAAATTGCCGGAATCGCTCATGAAAGAGGCAAGGGCGTGATCATTGCTGTAAATAAATGGGATGCCATTGAAAAGGATGACAAAACCATTTATAAACACACCAACCGTATCCGCGAGGTACTGGCATATATGCCTTATGCGGAGCTTGTATTTATTTCCGCAAAAACAGGACAGAGGATCAACCGTCTGTTTGAGACCATTGACGCAGTAATCGAAAATCAGACCCTGCGTATCCAGACAGGTGTGCTGAACGAGATTCTTTCAGAGGCCATTGCCATGCAGCAGCCGCCGTCTGACAGAGGCAAGCGTCTGAAAATTTATTATATGACTCAGGTGGGAGTAAGACCACCGACATTTGTGATCTTTGTCAATGACAGAGAACTGATGCATTTCTCTTATACCAGATATCTGGAAAATAAGATCCGTGATGCATTTGGATTCAGAGGAACTTCTCTGAAATTTATTATCCGTCAGCGGGGAGAGAAGGAATAGGAGCGGTTATGGAGCGTTTGATTTGTCTGGCCATCGGATATGTATGCGGGCTGTTTCAGACTTCTTACATTATCGGAAGGCTTCATAAAACAGATATCAGAGAACACGGAAGCGGAAATGCAGGAACTACCAATGCCCTGCGTACCTTTGGAAAAAAGGCGGGGATCCTGACACTTCTGGGGGACTGTCTGAAGTGTGTGGCAGCGATTGTTCTTGTGCGTGTTTTCCTTGGAAAGACTTATGGAGATATTCTTCCGCTTCTGAGTCTGTATGCGGCGGCGGGCTGTATTCTGGGACATAATTTTCCTTTTTACCTGAAGTTCCGGGGAGGAAAGGGAATTGCTGCTTCGGTGGGTTTTATCCTTGCCTTTGACTGGAGGATCTTCCTGATATGCGCAGTGATCTTTTTTGCGCTGTTCTTTACGACCCATTATGTGTCCTTATGCTCTCTGAGTGCTTATCTGGCTGCTTTTGCGGCAATCATCGTTCTGGGTCAGGGAGGGGCCTATGGCATGGATGCTTCTCATACCATGGAAATGTATGTGGTTATGGGGCTGCTTACAGCGCTGGCTTTTTTCCGCCACAGAGCAAATATTATGCGGCTGGCAAAAGGCACAGAGAACCGTGTTTATCTTGGGAAAAAAGATAAAAAATAAGAAAGGTCAAAAAGGTGGAGAAAATGGCGAAAGTAAGTGTGTTGGGAGCAGGGAGCTGGGGAACTGCTCTGTCTCTTCTTCTCTGTAAAAACGGCCATGAGGTAACCCTCTGGTCTGCTCTTGAGGACGAAGTGCGTATGCTCTGCGAAAAGAGAGAGCATGAATCCAAGCTTCCCGGAGTGCGCCTTCCGGAGGATATGAAGATCACTGCAGACCTGGAAGACAGTCTGCAGGATCCGGACGTAGCGGTGCTGGCAGTGCCGTCTCCTTTTACCAGAAGCACAGCTCACAGAATGGCGCCTTTTGTAAAAAAAGGACAGATCATTGTGAACGTGGCCAAAGGTGTGGAAGAACATACTCTGATGACTTTAAGCGAGATCATCAGTGAGGAGATCCCTCAGGCAGACGTCTGTGTTCTGTCAGGTCCAAGCCATGCGGAGGAGGTGGGAAAAGGTCTTCCTACAACCTGTGTGGTCAGTGCAGAAAAAAGAGAAACTGCAGAATACCTGCAGGGGATCTTTATGAGCCCTGTTTTCCGTGTGTATACCACTCCGGATATTCTGGGAGTAGAGCTTGGAGGCGCGCTGAAAAACGTGATCGCCCTTGCGGCAGGAACAGCGGACGGTCTGGGATATGGAGATAATACCAAGGCCGCCCTGATCACCAGAGGCATTGCGGAAATTTCCCGTCTTGGCACCAAAATGGGTGCCAGAGCGGAAACCTTTTACGGCCTTTCGGGAATCGGCGATCTGATCGTAACCTGCGCCAGTGTTCACAGCCGTAACAGAAAAGCCGGTTATCTTATGGGAAAAGGCTATACCATGCAGGAAGCCATGGATGAGGTAAAAATGGTGGTGGAAGGCGTTTATTCTGCAAGAGCGGCAAAAAGTCTTGCTGAGAAATATCAGGTGGAAATGCCGATCATTGAAGAAGTGAACAAAGTGCTTTTTGAAGACAAGCCTGCCGCAGATGCAGTGCGTGATCTGATGCTCAGGGATAAAAAAGTAGAAACACCCATGCTTCCCTGGCAGTAAAACAGTGAGCAGGAAGAAAAACAGAATTTTGGCTCAGAGGGAAGAGGAAGCCGTCTGAGCTGTATATGAAAAAAAGAAGCGCCTGTCCGCAGCTGACATATCAGCTATGGGCAGGCGTTTCTGTTAAGCCTGAATGCTCATAGTTATAAGGGGATCCCTCTTAAATCTTCCGGAACATGAGAGCTGTGGTAATCCTGGTTCAGAGTATCCAGAAGATCCATATCCTCCTGGTCAATGGAAAAATCAAAAATTCTTGCATTGGCAGCGATGCGCTCCGGATTGGTTGATTTGGGGATTACGGAAATTCCTTTCTGAACAGCCCAGCGAAGTCCTACCTGAGCCGGTGTGTGCGCATACTTTGTTCCGAGAACACAGAGAACATCGTGATCCAGATAGGCTCCTCTTGCCAGAGGCGCATAGGCCTGTACCTGAATGCCGTTGTCCTGGCAGTAGTCGATCAGTTCTTTCGGATAACACAATGGATGACATTCAATCTGATTTACAGCCGGTACAATGCCGGATATTTTTTTCAGCTCTTCCAGATTGTGGATGTTAAAGTTGCTGACGCCAATGGAACGGGCGCGCCCGGAGCTTAATATTTTTTCCATTTCCTTCCATGTGCTCAGATAACAGCCGGGTACCGGCCAATGAACCAGGTAGAGATCAATGTAATCCAGACCCAGGCGGTCAAGGCTTCTCTGAAATGCTCCGCTTATGTCACCCAGACGCTGGGCGGTATTCCAGACCTTTGTGGTGATGAAAAGTTCTTTTCTGGAAACGCCGCATCTGGCGATTCCTCTGCCTACGCCTTCTTCGTTTTTGTAAACGGAAGCAGTATCAACCAGGCGATAGCCGTTCTGCACGGCGCTGATCACGGCATTTTCTGCTTCGTTATCTTCGGTGGCTTTATATACACCCAGTCCTAAAAGGGGCATTTTCTGATCGTTGTTTAAAAATACAGCGGTTGTCAAAGCAGTTCCTCCTTGCCTTTGGCCTGTTTCAGACCGATTCCAACATATTTGTTTACTCGCATGTATACTATTATACCATATAAATGTGAAAGAAGAACATCAAATTTATTAAATATTTACTACGAAGAGGACAGAGTATATTATGTTAATAAAAAAACATTAATGTTATAAAAATAACAAAAAAAATAATGTTATAGAAAAATAACACAAATATACAGAAGCAGAAGGAAAGATTTCCTGCTATTTTATATGAATTTAATGATTATTTCCTTGCGTATCCAGGGGGAAAGATGTATAATAACTATAATTGATAAATTCTTGTCATAAGTCTGCACTTTTTTAAAAAGTGGAGGTTCTGTTTCCCGGAGGAGACAGAGAAAGGAGAAGATAAAATGCACCTTATTAAAGACGAAAACGGCAATCTGATCCAGCACGGACATGAGCATGTCCATGAACACACTCATGAGCATACCCATGCGGACGGAGTGACACATTCTCACGCCCACACTCATGAGAGCGGCGGAGAACATGCTCATTCTCACGGAGAAGGATGTCAGGAACATACACATGAACACTGCGGTTCCTGCCAGGAAGGCGACTGCAAAAAAGAAACCATTGCTCTTCTGACTTATATGCTCCAGCACAATGAGCATCACGCACAGGAACTTGACCAGATGGCGGAAAATCTGGACAAGATGGGGCTGGCAGCTTCTGCAAAAGCCATCCGCGATGCAGTTGCTGACTTCCAGAAAAGCAACATGCGTCTGGGACTTGCCCTGACACTTGTAAAAGAGGAACTGAAATAACAGACAGAAGATCAGGAGGTGGCACCAATGTGTCTTGCAACTGTATACAAAGAAAGTGACGATTCCGTTATTTTTAAAAATGTAAGCCGTATTGATGTGGACGGAGACAAAGTGATCCTCCGGGACATTATGGGAGATGAGAGAGTTGTGGAAGGCCGCATTCTCATGGTAGATCTGGCAAACAGTATTGTAAAGCTCTGCTGTGAATAACATATGCCCGTGGATCTGACAGACCGGATCTGTTAAAAAATAAAAATACGCGGAGGTAAGAGGAAATGACAGCAGTAAAGTTATCTGACATGATGAAAAAAAGACAGCTTCTGTCCTTTGAGCTGTTTCCTCCCAAAACAGACCGGGGAATGGCAAATCTGTCAGAAACCATTCAGCAGCTGTGCAGATATAAACCGGAATATATTTCTGTTACTTACGGAGCCGGCGGTGGAAATGTTGGAGCTAACCGTCAGGTATGCCGGATGGTCAGAAACGCCGGGACTGTACCGGTCACTCATTTTACAGTGATCAGAAACACAAAGCAGGGAATCAGGGAACAGCTTGAAACTTATCTGAAAGAGGGCGTGGATCATATCCTTGCGCTGCGCGGGGATTTTCCGAGAGGCGAAACCTCAACAGGCGGAGATTTTAACTATGCCACAGATCTTGTAAAGTTTATCCGTGATGAATTCGGGGAACAGTTTGAGATCGCGGTGGCGGGGTCTCCGGAAGGCCATATTTCCTGCCGCAGTCTGGAGGCAGATATCGGAGTCCTTAAGATGAAACAGGACAATGGGGCCGACTATATTATGACTCAGCTGTGCTGGGATATGGAACAGTTTGAAAGATGGCTGGATAAGATACGGAGGGCAGGAGTGACCCTGCCGGTGGATGTGGGCATCATGCCGATCCTGGATCAGGCGGCAATCATTAACATGGCCCTTTCCCGTAATGGCTGTGTGATGGACCGTGAGCTTTCCAGGCTGATCTCCAAATACTGGATTTTCCCCAATCCTTTCGACAAAGCGCCTTTTGACGATTCGCTTGAACAGAAAAAAGCAGACTTTAAAAAGGCGGGAATTGAATACACGATCAGACAGATCGACAAATACCGTTCTCTTGGCGTAGAGGGGATCCACCTGTATGCCATGAACAAATGGAAAGACGTATCCCAGATCATTGAGAGGTCCGGTATACGCACGCTTATTTAAAATTGACACGATCAGGAGGCTGACTGTTTTATGGCACATGTAATTGCCGTCGCCGGAAAAGGCGGCGTAGGAAAGACAACCTTATGCGGAATGCTGATCCAGTATCTCTGCGAGCAGGGAAAGGGACCTGTTCTTGCTGTGGATGCGGATGCCAATTCCAATTTGAATGAAGTTCTCGGTGTTAAGGTAGATACAACACTGGGAGATGTCCGCGAAGAGATCGCTCAGGCTGAGATGGCGGCAAAGAGCCCTATCCCGGCAGGAATGTCCAAAGCAGACTATGCGGAGGTACGTTTTGAGGACGCTCTTATTGAGGACGATGATTTTGATCTGCTTGTTATGGGAAGAACCCAGGGAAAAGGCTGCTACTGCTATGTAAACGGTCTTCTTCAGGCACAGCTTGCAAAATATCAGAATAATTATCCATACTTTGTGGTCGATAATGAGGCGGGGATGGAACACATCAGCCGAGGCGTTCTTCCGAGTATGCAGACTGCCATTCTTGTAAGCGACTGTTCCAGAAGAGGAATTCAGGCAGTGGGAAGGATCGCCAGGCTGATAGAGGAATGTAATATGCATCCTTCTACAGTGGGCCTGATCGTAAACCGCGCTCCGAAAGGGGAACTGAACCCGGGAGTTCTGGAGGAGATTGAAAATCAGGGACTGAATCTTCTGGGAGTGGTTCCTCAGAATGATGCGGTTTATGAATATGACTGCGAGGGTCGTCCCACAGCATCCCTTCCGGAGGATAATCCTGTGAAACAGGCTCTCAGAAAAATTGTGGATAATCTGAATTTATAATATATCTGAATATTCCTGCTGCGGATGCGGCAGGGATAACGTGCCGGAGAACATATTCCGGCCGCTTTTTACACACGGAAATAACCCATGGGCGGGGATGGGTTTCGCCTGCGGAGTTATTATAAAAAACGAGAAAAATATACATGAATCATTCTTGTATCATTAAAAGGAGGTCAACAATGAGTGAATTCAAATTAACGACAGTGGAAGAGTTTGAAGCTGCCACCAACAGGCTTCTGGAGACCGGAGCTAAAGTTGGCGCGGATTCCTGGCAGATGCGTGTGAAAAACCAGACCCCACACTGCAAGTTCGGCGAGAAAGGTATCTGCTGCCGTATCTGTTCCATGGGACCATGCCGTATCACTGCAAAAGCACCGAGAGGTATCTGCGGATGCGACGTACACGGTATCGTAGGAAGAAACTTCCTGAAATTTACAGCAGGCGGAGCAGCTACTCATTCCGATCACGGACGTGAGATCTGTCACACACTGCACTGTACAAAAGCAGACGGAAATTATACCGTAAAGGATCCTGAGAAACTGATCCGCATTGCAAAAGAGTGGGGTGTGGAAACAGAGGGCAGAGATATCTATGATCTGGCTCATGAGATGGCTGAGGTTGGTCTTATGGAATACGGAAAACCGTTTGGTTACCAGAGATTCCTGGACAGAATGCCGGAAGGCCAGAAGGAAAAACTGATCGAGAACGAGATCGCGCCACGGGCAATCGACAGAGAAGTTTCTTCTTCTTTACATATGACTCATATGGGATGTTCTTCTCTTCCGGAGGCTCTTGTAAAACAGTCTCTGCGCTGCGGTCTTGCTGACGGATGGGGCGGTTCCATGATGGGAACAGAATTCTCTGACGTTCTGTTTGGAACTCCGAAGCCGATCGACACTGAGGCAAACCTTGGCGTTATGGTTGAAGAGAATGTAAACATTGTTGTTCACGGACATGATCCGAGTCTTTCTGAGATGATTTGTGAATATGCAGACAGCAAGGAAATGATCGACTATGCAAAATCCGTAGGAGCAAAGGGAATTACAGTATCCGGTGTATGCTGTACTTCAAACGAGGTTGCAATGCGCCGCGGTATTCCGATGGCAGGTAACTTCCTGCAGCAGGAAAACGTTGTTCTCACAGGAGCATGTGAGGCGATCGTTGTAGACGTTCAGTGTATTTTCCCGGCACTGGGACCACTGAGCAAATGTTTCCATACAAAATTCGTAACAACTTCTCCGATCGCTCAGATGCCTGATTCTGAATTTATCAGATTCAATGCAGAAACAGCAGGAGAGAATGCAAAGGCAATTGTTAAGATGGCGATTGATAACTTCAAGAACAGAAAACCGGAGCTTGTACACATTCCGCAGCTGAAACAGAAAGCTACTGTAGGTTACTCTGTAGAAGCAATCGTAAAAGTTCTGGACGGCGTTACCAACTCTCAGGTTGACGAGCTTGGAACAACAAAACCGCTTCTTGAGTGCATCACTTCCGGCGTTATCCGCGGTGCTGTTGCCATGGTTGGATGCAACAACCCGAAGATCCGTCCTGACTATGCGCACATTGAGCTTATGAAAAAATGTATTGCAAATGATATTATCATCATTGCTTCCGGATGTTCAGCACAGGCAGCTGCAAAAGCAGGTCTTATGGACAAGGCTGCAAAAGATCTCTGCGGTGACGGTCTGAAACGAGTATGTGAACTGGCAGATATCCCGCCTGTATTACACATGGGCTCCTGCGTAGATATTTCACGTATGATGAACCTTGCGGCAGCACTGGCTAAGGATGCAGGTCTTCAGATCCATCAGCTTCCGGTAGTAGGCTGTGCTCCTGAGTGGATGTCCGAAAAAGCAGTATCCATCGGTAACTATGTTGTTGGTACCGGTATTGATACCTTCCTTGGCGTTGATCCTTATGTTGAAGGTTCTGACCAGATGGGACAGCTTCTTACAGAGGGAACAAGACAGTGGACAGGCGCTGCTTACACAGTTGAGAAAGACATTGACAAATTAGTTGATCTGATGATCGAAAGAATCGAAGAAAAGAGAACTGCTCTGGGCATCTAAGGATCCCGGCAGTGAATATTTGACAAAGGTGGATGACATAAAATGAAAATTGCAGTTACAGGAAAAGGCGGTGTGGGAAAAACCACATTTGCGGCAACACTGGCCCGTTTATATGCGGCAGAGGGAAGACCTGTGCTTGCGGCGGATGTAGATCCGGATGCAAATCTTGGTCTTGCGCTGGGATTTGATGAAGAAACACTTGATTCCATTGTACCCATCTCCAAAATGCGTAAGCTGGTAGAGGAGAGAACCGGGGCTTCCGCAAACAATCAGTTTTACCATCTGAATCCCAGGGTGGACGATATTCCGGAAAAATACGGAAAGGTCTGCAACGGGGTCAGGCTGCTTGTTCTTGGAACTGTGGAAACAGGGGGCGGCGGATGCGTATGTCCGGAGCATGTAATGCTGAAGCGTATTATCAATAACCTTGTCCTTCGCAGGGAGGATGTGGTGATCCTTGATATGGAAGCAGGGCTGGAGCATCTGGGAAGAGGGACGACCGAAGGCGTAGATGCCTTTGTGGTTGTGATCGAGCCGGGTGCAAGAAGTGTTCAGACATACAAAAACGTGAAGCGTCTTGCAAAGGACCTTGGTGTGGCGCAGGTGAAGGTTGTGGCAAACAAGGTGAGAAATCAGGACGACGAAGCCTTTATCATGGAAAAGATTCCACAGGAAGATCTTTTAGGTATGATCCACTATAATACAGATGTGATCGATGCGGATCGACAGGGAAAATCCCCCTTTGATTTCAGCGAAGAGGTCACAGGTGAGATCAGAAAAATCAAAGACAGGATTGATCATCAGTGATCATAAAATAGGAGGTATAACAGTGACTTTATTTGAAAGTGTTTTCGCGGGAAATGATGCGGTTTATGGCCTCACTGAGAATGCCATTGACCAGGCTATTGAAACACATGGTGCGGACAAAGCTGTCAGCTTTCCGAATACAGCTTATTCCCTTCCATGCTACTATGCAGTAACAGGAACCAAGGTTGGTACTCTTGCAGAGTTAAAGGAAGCTCTTGCAGTTGTAAAAACTCTTATGACAAGAGAAAAAAGAACACATGACGCATTTATGTCAGGTGTTGCAACAGCTCTCTGCGCAGAGTTCATCGAGGTTCTGAAATACATCGACGGAGCAACTCCTTATGAAGAGCCATGCTACGGACATCTTGCAGATGCAGTGATCCGTGAGCTTGGTGTACCGCTTGTAACAGGCGATATCCCGGGTGTTGCAGTAATCCTTGGCAAGGCAGCTTCCGCAGAAGAGGCAGCAGCTCTTGTAAAATCCTATCAGGCGCAGGGTATCCTTGTAACACTGGTAGGCGATATCATTGATCAGCTTGCTGAGATCAACTACAAAACAGGCGCAAATGTACGTGTGATCCCGCTTGGAAAAGACGTTACATCTGTAATCCATGTTGTATCTGTTGCTCTTCGTGCAGCTCTGATCTTTGGTAACGTAAAACCGGGCGATGCAGCAACTCTGATGGAATACACAATGAAACGTGTTCCTGCATTTGTAAATGCATTTGCTCCTCTGAACGACGTGATCGTAGCATGCGGCGCAGGCGCTATCGCACTTGGATTCCCAGTAATCACAAACCAGGCTGACGTTCCGAGAGTTCCGAAGAGCCTGATCTGCCAGACAGACGTTTCCAAGTGGAACGCAACTTCTCTGGAAGCCCGTGACATTAAGATCAAGATCACAAACATTGATATCCCGGTTGCATTTGCATCTGCATTCGAGGGCGAGATCATCCGTCGTAAAGATATGCAGGTTGAGTTTGACGGCTCCCGCGTGGACTGTGCAGAGCTTGTTCAGACCTGTGACGCAAGCGAGGTAGAGGATCACAAGATCACAGTGATCGGACCGGAAGCTGACGAGATGGAGCTTGGAAGCAAAAACAGCATCGCTTATGTGGTTAAGGTTGCAGGCAAAAACATGCAGGCAGACTTTGAGCCGGTTATCGAGCGTAAATTCCATAACTACATCAACTGCATTGAGGGTGTATACCATACAGGCCAGAGAGATATGCAGCGTATCCGTATCAGCATCGATGCATTTAACGCAGGCTTCAGAATCAAACATCTTGGTGAGGTTCTTTACGCACAGGTTAAAAATGAGTTTGACGCAGTTGTTGACAAATGCGAGGTTGTGATCTACACAGATCCGGCTGAGTGTACAAGAGTACGTCATGAAGTTGCAATTCCCACTTTTGAGAAACGTGATGAGCGTCTTGACAACCTTACAGATGAGTCTGTAGACGTTTACTACAGCTGTATCCTCTGCCAGGCATTCTCTCCAAGCCATGTATGCGTGGTTACACCGGAGAGACTTGGCCTTTGCGGTGCGGTTTCATGGCTGGATGCAAAAGCTACCAACGAGCTTGATCCGGCAGGTCCGTGTCAGGTGATCACAAAAGAAAGACCGATCGACGAAAATCTTGGCGCATATGAAGATGTTGATGAAGCTGTACAGAAATTCTCACAGGGTGCTCTTGAGCACGTAACCCTGTACTCCATCATGCAGGATCCGATGACATCCTGCGGATGCTTCGAGTGTATCTGCGGTATCGAGCCATTCTCCAACGGTGTTGTTATTGCAAACCGTGAGTATGCAGGCATGACACCTCTTGGAATGACTTTCCCGGAGATGGCTTCCATGACAGGCGGCGGTGTTCAGACACCAGGATTTATGGGACACGGAAAACACTTCATTTCTTCCAAGAAGTTCATGAAGGCAGAGGGCGGTATCGAGCGTATCGTATGGATGCCGAAAGAGCTGAAAGAATTTGTTGCTGAAAGACTGAATGCAACAGCAAAAGAGCTTTACGGAATTGACAACTTCACTGATATGATCGGTGATGAGACAGTAGCAGAAGATCCGGAAACACTGGTTGCATTCCTTACAGAAAAAGGACATCCGGCACTTTCTATGGATCCGATGATGTAATCTGTTCTGTCAGAAGAACAACACTGTGAAATTTTCTTCCGGACCCTGTTAAGAGTCCGGAAGATTCCATATGCCGGCATAAGGGAATTGTAAGGGCTGTGGATGATCACAAAAAGTTAAAAACACGGAAAAAAGGGGTTGTCTGTCTTGTCAATGGCCTTTATCGTGTTGTATAATAATAAGCAGATCATGAATTAACATGTATTTAAATTTTTAAGAGGAGGCTAATGTAAAATGCCGTTTAATCAGAAACCACAAAAGTTTAATGCAAAGATTAACCCAGTGACAATCGGAAGCGGAGATAAGACTGTAACTATTGGCGGAGACAGCACATTTCCATTCTATACCTTTGACGCTCCTTCAGAGAACTGCGCTAAAATCGGCGTAGAGATTTCTGATATGGGTCTTGAGGGAATGTCCGAGGGAATCAAAGCATACTATGATGGAGCAACTACCATGGGAGAGATCGCAAAGAAAGCTGCAGCTATGGAAGGCGCAGATTTCGTTGCACTGAATCTGGAAGGCGGAGATCCTAATGGTGAGAACAGATCCATTGATGAATTAATCGCAGTTGTAAAAGAGGTTGCTGAGGCTGTAGATTGTCCTCTGGTTGTTGAGGGCTGCAAAAACGTAGAGAAGGATGCGGAACTTCTCCCTAAGGTTGCTGAGGCTCTTGAGGGAAGAAATGCACTGATTCTTTCCGAAAAAGAAGAAAACTACAAAGCAATCGGCGCTGCTGCAGGTCTTGCATACAATCAGATCGTAGGCGCAGAGTCAGCCGTTGATATCAACCTTGCAAAACAGCTTAACGTTGTTACCACACAGCTTGGTGTGGATGCAAAGAAGATCGTTATGAATATCGGAAGTGCAGCAGCAGGCTATGGCTATGAGTACGTAGTTTCCACTATGGACCGTATCAAAGGCGCTGCCCTGGGTCAGAATGACAATATGCTGCAGATGCCTATTATTACACCTGTATCCGCAGAGACATGGGGAGTAAAGGAAGCTACAGCTTCTGAAGCTGACATGCCGGAGTGGGGACCGCAGGATGAGCGTGGAATTGACATGGAAGTTATGACAGCTGCTGCAGACCTTGCAGCCGGTTCCGATGCTGTTATTTTAAGACATCCGGAATCTGTAAAAGCAATTTCCAAGATGATCAAAGCACTTGCGTAACGAATAGGAGGAAAATAGAGCTATGGCACTGAATGGTATTCAGATCTTTAAATTAACACCAAAGAAAAACTGTAAGGAATGTGGATGCCCGACATGTATGGCTTTCGCTATGAAAGTTGCACAGGGCGCTATGCAGATTGAGCAGTGTCCGCATATGTCTGACGAGGCACTGGCATCTCTTTCTGAGGCAACTGCTCCGCCGATGAAAACAATCAAGATTGGTACAGGCGACGGTGAGTTTACTCTTGGAGGAGAGACTGTACTTTTCAGACATGAAAAAACATTTGTAAGCAAAACAAGATATGCAGTTGCACTCTGCACAGATATGACTGACGCAGAAGTAGAAGCCAAGCTTGCTGAGATCCCGGTTGTAGATTATGACCGTATCGGAGAGAGAATGCATGTTGAGCTTGTATATGTAAACTGCGGAGAAGGCGCAGATGTAGCAGCTTACACAGCACTGGTAGAAAAAGCAAAAGGTCTTGGAAGAACTCTGGTTCTGGGATGTACAGATCCTGAGATCGCTAAGGCTGCTCTTGAAGTATGCAAGGACTCCAAGCCGGTTCTCAATGGTGCAAATGCTTCCAACTATGAGGCAATGAACGCTGTTGCAACTGAGGCAGGCGTTGTTCTCGGTGTATCAGGAAGCGACATCAACGAGCTTTATGATACAGTAGCAGCTCTTGAGAAGCTTGGAAACAAGAACCTTGTTCTTGACACAACAGGCGCTGACGTAAAAGAGACATTTAAGAACACTGTACTGGTTCGTCGTGCAGCTCTTAAAGATCAGGACAGAACTTTTGGTTATCCGTCTCTTGTAAATCTTGTTAAGATTGCTAAAGGCGACAAACATTTACAGGCAGCACTTGCTTCCCTGTTTACTATGAAATATGGTTCCATCGTTGTTATGGAGCAGATGACTTATGCAGAGGCACTTCCGCTTTATGGCCTGCGTCAGAACGTATTTACTGACCCGCAGAAGCCAATGAAAGTAGAGCCGGGTATTTACCCGCTGAACGGAGCAGATGAGAACTCTCTGGTAGTTACCACTGTAGACTTTGCTCTTACATATTTCGTTGTATCCGGCGAGCTGGAGCGTTCCGGTGTTCCGCTTAATCTTGTGATCAACGATGCAGGCGGACTTTCCGTACTTACTTCCTGGGCTGCCGGCAAGTTTTCCAGCACCAGCATCTCTACCTTTATCAAAGAAGAGGTTGAGCCGAAGGTTAAATGCCGTAAGCTTGTGATCCCGGGTAAGGTTGCAGTTCTGAAGGGCGATCTGGAAGCAAAACTTCCGGGATGGGAGATCATCGTAGGTCCAAGAGAAGCAGTACAGCTTGTGAAGTTCTTAAAAGATATGCAGGCATAAGCCACATAAATATACTTCGGACAGGAAAGGATCTTTCCTTTCCAGGTCCGTATTAAACCACGTAAAGGAGAACACAGGTATGTCAAAATTTATCACAATTGGTGAAAGACTTTCAACAACAGCACCGGCAGTAAACAAAGCGTTTACAGAAAGAGATCCGGAGCCGATCCTTAAAAGAGCAAAACAGCAGCTTGATGCAGGCGCTACTTATCTGGATGTAAATATCGGACCTGCTGAGAACGATGGTCCTGAACTTATGAAATGGGCAGTTCAGCTTCTTCAGGGCAACTTTGACAATGTTCCGCTGGCACTGGATACTTCCAACGTAGCAGCTATTGAAGCTGGTATTTCCGTATACAACCGTTCCAAAGGAAAACCGATCGTAAACTCTGCTGACGCAGCAGGAAGAATCGAATACGTTGATCTTGCAGCAGCTAACGATGCGATCGTTATTGCTCTCTGCAACGGTGAAGGTATTGCAAAAGACAATGATGAGCGTATGATGTTCATGCAGACACTGATGGAGCGCGGTATGGAGCACGGCATGGATGTTGAGAACGATATGTGGTTTGACCCGCTGTTCCTGGTTATCAAAGGAATGCAGGACAAACAGATGGAAGTTCTTGAGTTCATTAAAATGATCTCTGACATGGGCATGAAGAGTACTGGCGGTCTTTCCAACAACTCCAATGGTATGCCGAAGCACATCCGTCCGATCATGGATTCTGCTATGGTAGCTATGGCTATGATGCAGGGACTTACCTCCGCAATCGTAAACCCGAACGATCTTCGTCTGATGGAGACTATTAAGTCTTGTGATATCATCAAGAATAATAATCTGTACGCAGATTCTTATCTGGATATCTGATTTTTACATGTGGATCACAGAGAGGGCTGGAGACTTCGGTCTTCGGCCCTTTCTTTATATCAGAAGAAAGGTGGTTGCTTTTTGTTTAAGGTAACATTTGCATTTGAAGATGGCAGTGTGGTAGAGACGTATGCCAATGAGGGAGATAATCTGCTGGAAATCGCACGTGAGGCAAATGTGGCGATCGATGCCCCCTGTTCCGGTAACGGAGCTTGTGGGAAATGCCGCGTGCAGCTCAAATGCGGAGAGCTGAACACCAAAAAAACACTTCACATTAGTGACGAAGAATTTCAGAATGGCTGGCGTCTTGCCTGTATGAGCAAAATTACTGCGGACGTGGAAGTGCTTGTACCGGATATCGCCTCTGCCTATAAAAGCAGAATGAAGGTTGCGGACCTGAGTTCGAAAGAAGAGCTTGCTATTTTTGAAAATGCCAAGCGGGAAGTGGAGCTGGCAGGAATTGAATTAAAGAACAGTCTGGACATCGTGGAAGTAAAGATGGAACCTCCAACTCTGGACGACACCATGCCGGATGTGGAAAGGCTTACCCGGGCTCTCCGTAAATTTATGAACCTGAAGCGTGTAAGGATTCCTTACGCAGTTCTCAGAAAACTGCCGGATGTTTTGAGAGAAAGCAATTTTACAGTAAAATGTGTCCTTCGTACAACTCCGGACGACATGTTTGTTTATGATGTTTTTGACAGCAGAGAAGAGGTTGTCATCGGCGGACTTGCAGTGGATATTGGTACAACAACCGTATCTGCAGTTCTGATCAATATGGAAACAGGAGAAATCCTTGCAAAAAGTTCTGCAGGAAACGGACAGATCCGCTTTGGTGCTGATGTGATCAACCGTATTATTGAGGCAGAGAAGCCGGGAGGAAGAGAAAGACTTCAGGATGCAGTGATCAAAGAAACGATTAATCCAATGATCCATGAGATGTGCCGGAGCGCTCATTTTCCGGAAAAACAGATCTACCGTATGTGCGTGGCATCCAATACCACAATGAATCATCTCTTTGCAGGGATCAATGCCGATCCTCTTCGTATGGAGCCATATATTCCGGCATTTTTTAAAACAAATTCTATGTTTGCTTCAGATATTGGCATTGATATCAATCAGGATGCCCATATCATCATAGCTCCTAACATCGGAAGCTATGTAGGCGGAGATATTACAGCAGGTACCCTTGTCAGCATGATCTGGAACAGACCGGAGTTTTCTCTGTTTATTGACCTTGGAACCAATGGAGAACTTGTTTTCGGCAATTCTGACTTTATGATGAGCTGTGCATGTTCAGCCGGACCGGCTTTTGAGGGCGGAGATATCAGCTGCGGTATGCGCGCAACAGATGGGGCCATAGAGGCCTGTACCATTGATAAGGAGACTATGGAGCCTTCTTATAAGATAGTCGGTGAGCCGGGAACAAAACCGGTGGGACTTTGCGGTTCCGGTATCATTGATGTGATCAGCGAGCTGTTTTCAGCCGGGATCATTAATCCGAAAGGTAAATTTATCCGTGAGGGAAGAAGAATCCGTCATGATAAATACGGTATGGGAGGTTATGTGATCGCCTTCGAGGAGGAAGCAGGTTCTTCCAAGGATGTGGAGATCACAGAGGTGGATATTGATAACTTTATCCGTGCCAAGGGAGCAATTTTCTCAGCAATACGTACCATGCTTTCATCACTGGATTTTGATGTTTCCATGATTGATGACGTGTATGTGGCCGGCGGAATCGGAAGCGGTATCAATATGCGTAATGCAGTAAGAATCGGAATGTTTCCGGATATTCCTCTTGAAAAATTCCATTATATCGGAAATTCTTCGCTGTCAGGCGCATACCTGATGCTTTTGTCCACTCCTGCGGAGAAAAAGACATATGAGTTGGCTGCAAATATGACATATATGGAGCTTTCCACAGTGCCCACCTATATGGATGAGTTTGTGGGAGCCTGCTTTATTCCTCATACGGACAGTTCTCTGTTTCCGTCTGCAGAATAAAACAATAAAAGAATGTCCGGTACAGAAACAGAGAAAATCCTGTATCCTGCCGGATGTATAAGAACAGGAAAAGAATCAGATTTTACAGAGGTGTGCTATGAGTTCTGACTTAAATGAAGTAAAATCCGTCAGTCTGTCAGAGGAAGGGTCCGTAGGCGACAGACTGGGATATGAAAAAGACAGCAAGGAGAGAATGCCCTGGGAGCATTATCTGGAGGAGTTCCGGAAAGCAGATCCAAAGGAGATTTCCAGTCGTCTTTCCATTCCTTATGATGAAGCGGAAAAAAGCTTTGAGCTTCCGTTTCTGGGAAGTGTCTATTACATTTCCTGGCCTGATTTTCATGTGACTCACAAAGAGGATAAAAAAGGCTTTTATCCTCTTGAGGAAATGGTATATGCCAGGATCCTGACTATTCGTTTTCTTCTGGGAGGAATGAAATCCCATGGAACCGGAAAAATGAAAACCTACAGGGAAATGCCCTGGGGAGAAGTGTATTTGCGGCAGTTTGACGGACGCTGCATCAAACGTCTTGCCTTTTCCTATGGAAATCGTCTGAAGGCTTTTAAAGCTGTTATGGAGCATATTCAGGCAGTTCCTGTAAACCACGGGGATCTTGCCTATGAAATTGAAATTTACCCGGATTATCAGGTACAGATGATTCTCTGGGAGGGGGATGATGAGTTTCCGCCTTCGTCTCAGATTCTGTTTTCAGATAACTTTCCGGTATCCTTTCAGGCAGAGGATATGGCTGTGATGGGAGATGTGATCATCGGGGCTCTGAAAGCATTTGGAAAAGTAACAGGTTAAGATAAAAAATACAGTTGTGACAAAAGGGATCAGCTGTGTATCATCATCAGGAGGGTAAAACTATGGGATTTTCAACAAGTACATGTACAGAGTTTGTTGAAGTACTGGCTTCCAAAGCACCGGTACCGGGCGGCGGCGGCGCTTCCGCACTTGTTGCGGCAGTGGGAACTGCACTTGGAAATATGGTAGGAAGCCTGACAGTAGGAAAAAAGAAATATGCGGATGTAGAAGATGAAATGTGGGAGCTGAAAGCAAAATGTGATCAGCTTCAGAAAGATTTCCTCCGTCTCATCGAAAGAGATGCGGAAGTATTTGAGCCTCTTTCCAAAGCATATGGAATGCCGAGAGAAACGGAAGAAGAAAAGGCTGAAAAGGCAAGAGTCATGGAGATCGTTCTCAAGGATGCCTGCTCCGTACCGATGGAAATCATGGAAAAATGCTGCGAGGCTATTGAGCTGATCGTGGAATTTGGCGCAAAGGGCTCCAAGCTTGCCATCAGTGATGCAGGCGTAGGCGCTGCTTTCTGCAAGGCAGCTTTAAAAGGCGCCAGCCTGAATGTGTACATAAACACAAAATCCATGGCAGACAGAGAGTATGCAGAAGAGTTGAACAGAAAAGCTGATGCAATGCTTGAGAAATATACAAAGATTGCTGACGAAACCTTTGACAGTGTTCTTGGAAGACTGAAATAACAGCAGTATTTTTATAAAAACAGCAGTTTTATTTTAGGAGGAATAATAAAATGGCAAAACAGTTATTGGGAAAAGAAGTAACAGCAGCGCTGAACGAGAAAATTAAAGCAAATGTAGCAGAGCTTCAGGCAAAGGGTGTAAATCCTACACTGTGCATTATCCGTGTTGGCGAGAATCCAAGCGATATTTCCTATGAGAAAGGCGCTACCAAACGCTGCGAGACACTTGGCGTAGCATGTGAAAAAATCCTTCTTCCGGGAGACGTTTCCCAGGATGAGCTTCTTGCAACAATTGATAAAGTAAACAAAGACGACCATATCCATGGCGTTCTTCTGTTCCGTCCCCTTCCGAAGCATCTGGATCAGGCAGTGATCGAAAATGCTCTTGCTGCAGAAAAAGACGTTGACTGTATGACAGATCTTTCCATGTCCGGCGTATTCACAGGCAAAAAGATCGGTTTCCCGCCATGTACACCACAGGCATGCATGGAAATTCTTGATCATTACGGAATTGACTGCACAGGCAAAAAAGCAGTTGTGATCGGAAGAAGCCTTGTAGTAGGAAAACCGGCAGCTATGATGCTGGTTAAGAAAAACGCAACTGTTACTATCTGCCACACAAGAACCGTTGATATGCCGTCTGTTGCAAGAGAGGCTGATATTGTGATCGTAGCAGCAGGACGCGCAGGCGTTGTAGGCGCTGATTATGTAAGAGAAGGACAGACTATCATTGACGTAGGTATCAATGTAAATGCAGAAGGCAAGCTCTGCGGAGATGTTGACTATGCAGCAGTTGAGCCGATCGTAGACGCCATCACACCGGTACCGGGCGGAGTTGGAAGTGTTACAACATCTGTTCTGGTTGGTCATGTGGTAGAAGCGGCAATGAGAAAGGTAAATGGATGATTTTTTCTCGGAAGAATAAGCTCTTCTGGGGGAATCTGACCCTGACGGGCGCTCTGATTTTCGGGGCGCCTGTTTTTGCATTGGCAGACAAAGCGCCTGATCCGTCAGAAATACAGGGCCCTGTAAGGAAACCTCAGGAAGAAAATAAAGCTGTACAGAAAAACGGAGACTCAGATAACCTGTCAGGAAAGACTGACGGAAACAACAAAGACAGGGAAACAGACTATTCAGAAGAAGGACAGATCAGCAAGCCTTCCTATTCTTATGAAAGTGGTCCCGGGACAGAGGGCTTTGTGGATGATTCTACAGATAATACCTATGGCTATTATACGATTATGGGAACAACCACTGTTACTCTGGAAGAAATGACCTCCCTTTATGAGGAAAACGGGGCAGAGTATCCTTCTTCTTTAAAAGAGGGCGGTGCAGAAACCATTGAGGATTTCTGCAGCATTATTCTGGAAGAAGCGGAACTGGAAGGTGTTCGTGGAGAGGTGGTTTATGTGCAGGCCATGCTGGAAACCGGGTGGCTTCAGTTTGGCGGAGACGCAGTGGAAAGTCAGTACAACTTTTCCGGTCTTGGAACAACAGGCGGAGGCGTACAGGGAAATTCCTATCCGGATGTGCGAACCGGGATCCGGGCTCAGGTCCAGCATCTGAAGGCTTATGCCAGCACAGAGGAATTAAATGAAAACTGCGTGGATTCCAGATTTGATATGGTTACAAGAGGTTCCGCTCCCTATGTGGAGTGGCTGGGAATCCAGGAGAACCCTAACGGAGGCGGCTGGGCTGCCGGAGCCGGGTACGGGGAGAAGCTGACAAAGCTGCTTGAAGATATGAAGGAAGAATAATCCGGAAATAAATATATTTTACAGCAAATAACCTTGTCTCATTCGACGTTTTTGCTTGATTTTTGCATTGATAAATTAAAAATATTTCATACAAATAGGTACAATAGTTACAGGTGTTAAAAGACCTTCCGCCTTCTACTATCTGAAGCTACTGTACCTTTCTTATATCCATTCCGCCCGTCAGACACGGCCGGGGGAGTGCAGAGGGGGTTCTGTCAGAGAACCCCTTCTGCGTAATTTACTTTAATCCAGTTTGATCTCTTCCAGCTCTTTTTCCGGCAGTTTTTTGGAAGAATCCTTAAGATACTGCTTCAATGCTTTGGAGGATGTTGCAAAGGGAACGTTGGTTCCCGCGCCGCCCATGCAGCCGCCCGGACAGGCCATACCCTCGATCATACATCCTTTCAGCTTGCCTGCCTTTGCAAGAGTCAGCATTTTTTTGCAGTCAGCAAGAGTTTCCGCATGTTCGATATGAACCGGAACTTCCGGATAATATTCTTTCAGACAGGCTTCGATGGCGCCGGCCACACCGCCTGCAACTGCATAGCCGCGTCCGGCAGCAGTGGCATTGTGGAGAGATTCATCGCCCTCAAAAGAAGCCGGATCGATCTCTCTGGCATCAAACATGGCAGAAAGCTCTTCAAAGGTCACGACAAAATCCACATCGCTTCGTACAGAGGTACGTATAGCCTCCAGTTTTTTTGAGGCACAGGGACCTACGAAAACAACCTTGGCATCCGGATGCTCCTGTTTTACCTTACGGGCAGTGGCAACCATAGGAGTAAGCTCCTGAGAAATATTGTCGATCATGTCCGGGAAAAATTTCTTTGCCATCATGGACCAGGAAGGACAGCAGGAGGTCAGAAGAAACGGAAGGTTTCCGGTAGCAACTTCCTTTGCATAGTGGTGCGCCTCGGAAATAGCTCCGATATCTGCTCCCAGAGCAACCTCGTACACATCGGAAAAACCAAGGATCTCAAGGGCAGTTTTAAATTTACGTGGTGTTACGTCTTCTCCGAACTGACTGATATAAGCAGGAGCCACAATGGCAATGATCTTATTTCCTTCACGCAGAGAGTGGGCAAGCTGGAAAATCTGAGATTTGTCAGAAATGGCTCCAAAAGGACAGCTTACCATACACATACCGCAGGAAACACATTTGTCATCCAGGATTTCTGCACGTCCCTGTTCGTCGCTTCCGATGGCCTTTACGCCGCAGGCCTGTTCGCATGGACGGATATTGTGAGAGATGGCATCATAAGGACATACGGCTTTACATTTTCCGCATTTGATACATTTATCCTGATCAATACAGGATTTGCCATTGATCATGGAAATGGCGCCCTTGGGACAGGCCTGCATACATGGGTGAGCCACACAGCCTCTGCACATGTCGCTGACAATATATTTGTTGGGAGGGCAGGCCGCACAGGCAGAAGGAATTACCTGCATAAGGGGCGGTTCATAATATTTTTCATCAATATTGCTGGCTTCCAGTCCTGAAGTCAGATGAACCGCTCTGTTTTCCGGACGGAGAGAAAGTCCCATTGCAAGACGTACACGCTCACTTGCCACAGCACGCTCACGGTAAATGCTCTCTCTGTACTGTGCCCGTTCTTCCACAATGTTATAGGGAATTGCCTCAATGTCATGAATGAGAGTTTCATCTTTGGATTCAAATCCGACTTTTGCCACTTCTGTAAAAATTTTATGACGTATCTGTTTTACAGGAGTATCCAGGTTTCTCATAATCAGTGTCTCCTTTGTATGTATTTTGTCTACCAGTTCTTCTAATCATATATGAAAAAAATTTTAAAATCAATATTTATCCTGTACTTTTAAAAGCACAAGTGAGACATATGGGGAAAAATGTCATCGTTTGGGGTAAAGTGGCCTGTATTTGGACCAGATTGCTGAAAAATGGATATAAATTGTATGGTTTACGGTAAGAATATCTGTATAATTGGAGAAAAAATAACAACAATGTTTAAACTATAACAAACTTTTTGGTTAATTCACAAAATTTCAGAAAAATCAGAAGATAGTACTTGTGGAAACTGCCTGTGTCATGTATAATTACAACATGAGTAACTGGCGAAAATGACCAATGCAATGGATGAAAGGTAAGGATACAAGCGTTAAGGAGGGAAATGCATGTTAGATCAGTCTTATTACACAAAGACGGACGAGATTATTGAGCACTATGGACGTAAAGCGGCGTCCCTGATTCCTATTATGCAGGATATTCAGGCAGAATATCGCTATCTTCCCGGAGAGCTTCTCACTTATGTGGCGGAACAGATCGGTGTGACTGAGGCCAAGGCCTACAGTGTGGCTACATTTTATGAGAACTTTTCTTTTGAACCAAAGGGAAAATATATTATCAAGGTTTGTGACGGAACAGCCTGTCATGTGCGGAAATCCATGCCTGTGAAAGAAGCCATGATGAAGGAACTTGGCTTAAGTCATAAAAAGCATACCACAGATGATATGCTTTTTACCGTAGAAACAGTTTCATGTCTGGGAGCGTGCGGACTGGCTCCAACATTGACTGTTAATGATGAAGTGCACCCGAAAATGACACCGGAAAAAGCGGTGGAGCTGTTGGAAGAACTGAGAGGTGAAAAGGCATGAGTATAATTTCAAAGGAAGATCTGCTCAATAAGCAGAAAGAAGTTCAGAATACGATCAGTACCTATACCTGCCGTGTTCTTGTCTGTTCCGGTACCGGTTGCATGGCTTCCGGAGCACAGAAAATATATGATGAAATGTCAAAGCTCTGCTCTGATCTGGATGGAGTGCAGGTGGAGATGCAGAAAGATATTCCCCATCTTGGCGTGGTAAAAACAGGATGCCAGGGTCTTTGTGAGCTGGGCCCTCTTGTAAGGATCGAGCCGTATGATTATCAGTATGTGCATGTACAGTTGGAGGACTGCAAAGAGATCGTGGACCGTACAGTTCTTCAGGGACAGCCGGTAGAGAGGCTTTTTTACAGAGATCATGACAATATCTGCCCCCATCCGGACGATATTCCGTTTTTAAATCAGCAGACCCGTATCGTTCTGGAAAACTGCGGCAGGATCGATGCAGAGTCCATAGACGAATATATTGCAGCAGGCGGCTTCCAGGCCATGACCAAAGCGTTTTTTGACATGACGCCACAGGAAGTAATTGACGAGGTAACAAAATCCGGGCTGAGAGGACGCGGAGGAGCCGGCTTCCCGGCTGGAAAGAAGTGGGGACAGGTTGCCCGCCAGAAAGAAACTACCCGCTATGTGGTATGTAACGGTGACGAGGGAGACCCGGGCGCATTTATGGACGGCTCCGTTATGGAAGGCGATCCCTATAAGATGATCGAAGGTATGGTGATCGCCGCTTATGCAGTAGGCGCTGAAAACGGATATATCTATGTGCGTGCAGAATATCCTCTTTCTGTAAAAAGACTGCGTATGGCTATTGAACAGGCAGAGGCTTACGGACTTCTGGGAGACAATATCCTGGGTTCCGGCGTAAACTTCCACTTACATATTAACCGGGGCGCAGGCGCATTCGTATGCGGCGAGGGATCTGCTCTGACTGCTTCTATTGAGGGCAACAGAGGCATGCCACGTGTAAAACCTCCCCGTACAGTAGAAAAAGGTCTGTGGGAAAAACCAACGGTCCTGAATAATGTAGAAACTTATGCAAATGTTCCCAAGATCATTCTTCAGGGAGCTGACTGGTTCCGTACCATCGGAACAGAGGGAAGCCCGGGAACAAAGACGTTTTCTCTTACAGGTTCCATTGAAAATACCGGACTGATCGAGGTTCCTATGGGTACAACTCTGCGTCATATTATCTATGACATCGGCGGAGGCTTAAAGAGCGGCGCTGCATTTAAAGGTGTTCAGATCGGCGGCCCTTCCGGCGGCTGTCTGGTAGATGAACAGCTTGATCAGCCCCTTGATTTTGATTCCGTAAAAAAACTGGATGCCATTATGGGTTCCGGCGGTCTGGTAGTTATGGATGAAAATACCTGTATGGTAGAAGTTGCCCGTTTCTTTATGAGCTTTACCCAGAGGGAAAGCTGCGGAAAATGTGTTCCCTGCCGGGAAGGCACCAAACGTATGCTGGAGATTCTGGAGCGGATTGTTGACGGAAAAGGAAAAATGTCAGATCTGGATGAACTGGAAGAGCTTGCAACCATGGTCCAGAGCATGGCTCTCTGCGGACTTGGAAAGAGCGCGCCTCTTCCGGTTATCAGCACTCTGAAACGCTTCCGGGATGAATATGAGGAACATATCCGGGATAAAAAATGTCGTGCAAAGGTTTGTACAGCCCTTCGCCAGTTCCACATTAATGAAGAGTTCTGTATCGGATGCGGCAAGTGCGCCAAGAACTGTCCGGCCGGAGCGATCACCGGAAAGATCAAGCATCCGTATCATATTGATAATGACCGCTGCATCAAGTGCGGTGCATGTAAGGATAACTGTAACTTTGATGCAATTTATGTGGAAGCGTAGAAGGGAGGAACGATTATGGGTACAATGACCATTGACGGTAGAAAAGTTGAATTTACCGATGAAAAAAATGTCCTGACTGTAATCCGTAAAGCAGGCATTAATATACCGACACTGTGCTACCATTCCGAGGTTTCTACCTTTGGCGCATGCCGCCTGTGCACAGTAGAGGATGACAGAGGCAGGACTTTTGCTTCCTGTTCTGAAGAACCGAGAGATGGAATGGTAATCTACACCAACTCCGGAAGGATTAAAAAATATCGTAAGCTGATCGTGGAGCTGCTTCTTGCAGCCCATTGCAGAGACTGCACCACCTGCATTAAAAGCGGTGAGTGTATCCTTCAGGAGCTGGCGCATCGTCTGGGCGTAAGAGATATCCGTTTTGAAAATACAAGAGAGGTGCGTGAGCTTGATACCAGTTCACCGTCTCTGGTGCGTGATCCAAACAAATGTATTCTGTGCGGCGACTGTGTGCGCGCCTGTGAAGAGCTTCAGGGAATCGGAGCCCTTGGCTTTGCCTTCCGTGGCACAGAGGCTATGGTAATGCCTGCTTTTAATAAAAAAATTGCAGAGACCAACTGCGTAAACTGCGGACAGTGCCGTGTATTCTGTCCAACAGGAGCCATCTCAATCAAAACTCATATGGATGAGGTGTGGGATGCTCTTTCTGATCCCAATGTCCGTGTGGTTGCACAGGTTGCTCCGGCAGTCCGTGTGGCAGTAGGGGATCATTACGGACAGCCCAAGGGACGCAGTGTAATGGGCAAAATTGTCAATGCGCTTCACAGAATGGGCTTTGATGAGGTTTATGACACAACCTTCAGCGCGGACCTTACTATTATGGAAGAAAGCGCAGAGTTTTTAAGAAGAGTGGAAAAGGGTGAGAACCTTCCGCTTCTTACCTCCTGCTGTCCGGCCTGGGTAAAATTTGTCACAGATCAGTATAAAGAATTTATTCCGAATATTTCAACCTGCAGATCTCCGCAGCAGATGATGTCTGCAGTGATTAAGGAGTATTTCCGCGATCCGGAAAACGCTCAGGGCAAAAAGACAGTAATGGTTTCCATTATGCCATGTACAGCCAAGAAGGCAGAGGCAATCCGTCCTAACAGCTTTACAAAGGGAGAACAGGACACAGATATTGTGATCACAACAACAGAACTGATCCGGATGATCAACAACTTCGGACTTGATTTTGCGGCACTGGAGCCGGAAGCCTGCGATATGCCCTTTGGTTTTGGTTCCGGCGGCGGAGTGATCTTTGGCGTTACCGGCGGCGTAACAGAGGCTGTGTTAAGACGTCTCTCTCCGGAACATACCAAGGAGGCCATGAGAGAGATTTCCGAGTGCGGCGTTCGAGGCGATGAGGGAATCAAGGAATTCAGCGTTCCTTATAAAGGAATGGAAATCAAGGTCTGCGTAACAAGCGGACTGGCAAATGCCAGAACGGTTATGGAACGAGTAAAGAACGGCGAGGCAGAATATCATCTGATCGAGGTTATGGCCTGCAGACGCGGCTGTATTATGGGCGGAGGCCAGCCTACAAGAGCCGGCGACAGAACAAAGGCAGCCAGAGCCAAAGGCCTTTACAATGCAGACAACACAATGATCATTAAAAAATCAGATGAAAATCCTCTTGTGGTGGAGCTGTATGATACTCTCCTTAAAGGTAAAGAACATGAGCTTCTTCATAATGAATTTTATTAAATGAAATAATGAAAAAGGGCGGGTATGACTGTGAAAAGGGCAGTTGATACCTGCCTTTTTCACAATATGTAGTTTGAAGGCTTGAAGTCCTAAAAAAGACTCATAAAAAATCAATCATCATACTGAACAATACAGTAGTGAGGGGGGATTTAAAGATATTTTGCTGGATTTGTAATGGGAAGAGATCCTGCTGTAAACGATAGCAAAGAGGCTTCCATATATTTCTTGCACCTAGCTTCCGTTTGCGTTAAAATAATTTAAGAAATAATGAATTTAAAACTACATAAAAGAGGTGTCATCATGCGTGAAATTCAAGCATCACAGATCACAGAAGTAATTGAGCGTCTCTGCATAGAGGCAAATACGGTTTTGCCGCAGGATATGAAACAGGCAATCCGAACCTGCAGGGCCTGTGAGGACGGAGAAATTGCCAGAGGCGTTCTGGACAATATTATTGAAAATTATGAAATCGCGGAAAATGAACAGGTTCCTATCTGTCAGGATACAGGAATGGCCTGTGTGTTCCTGGAAATCGGCCAGGACGTACATATTGCAGGCGGAGATCTGACGGAAGCTGTGAATGAAGGCGTCCGCAGAGGCTATGACAAAGGCTATCTCCGCAAATCTGTTGTGAAGGATCCTGTGCGCAGAGGAAATACCGGGGACAACACACCTGCCATGCTTTACATAGAGATCGTTCCCGGAGATCAGATCAAAATTACGGTAGGTCCCAAGGGCTTTGGAAGTGAAAATATGAGCGCCATCCGTATGTTCAAGCCATCCGCAGGCATTCAGGGCATTAAGGATTTTATTCTGGAAACAGTAGAAAATGCCGGTCCGAATCCATGTCCTCCTATGGTAGTGGGCGTAGGAATCGGAGGAACCTTTGATAAGGCGGCTCTTCTTGCCAAAAAAGCGCTGATGCGTCCCGTAGATTCAGAAAATCCGGATCCTTATTATGCAGATCTGGAAAAGGAAATGCTTCAGAAGATCAATGAGCTGGGAATCGGTCCCCAGGGCTTTGGCGGCAGAACAACAGCAGTGGGATTAAATATCGAAACCATGCCCACACACATTGCAGGAATGCCCTGTGCAATCAACATCAGCTGCCATGTGACCAGACATAAGACGGAGGTGCTTTAAGATGGAACGACATATTACTTTACCCCTTACAGAAGAAATTGCAAGAAGCCTTCGTGCAGGAGATTCTGTTTACCTGACAGGAGAGATCTACACTTCCAGAGATGCCGGTCATAAGAGAATGTGCGAGGCTCTGGAAAGAGGAGAAGAGCTTCCCTTTGATCCAAAGGACGCTACCATCTATTATGTAGGTCCTACCCCTGCCAAGCCGGGACAGGTGATCGGTTCTGCAGGTCCTACTACAAGCGGAAGGATGGATGCCTATGCGCCAACCATGATGTCTGTGGGAGCAAGAGGAATGATCGGAAAAGGCGCCCGCCTTCCGGAGGTGGTGGAAGCCATGAAAAAATATGGCGGAGTTTATTTTGGAGCCATCGGAGGAGCCGGAGCCCTTCTTGCAAAATGCATCAAAAAAGCAGAGCTGGTAGCTTATGAGGATCTTCAGTCAGAAGCTTTAAGACGCCTTTATGTGGAGGATATGCCTCTTGTTGTAATTATTGACAGTGAGGGAAGAAATCTTTATGAGGAGGGAAGGGAAGCCTACCTTTCCCATAAGAGAGATTAATGTTCTGCCATAAACAAAGCTGACTTGGAATGCATGTCATTTTGTAAATCCCGGGACATACAGGGTAAAATGCCATCGCCCAAGGTGATTTGGAATGCATTTTGACCAGGTTGCTGTGTTGTAAACAGCAACATAAATTCTGAAAAACAGACAAAATTTATCCAAAATAATATTGACAGCAGTCTGCTTTCGGGGATATACTGAAAGCAGATCATGGCATGGGAAATGCCGGAATAAAAACAAAATTTTTAATTAAAGGAGGAAGAACAAATGGCAGTTATGGATGGATGCGAAAGCCAGCACAGAACTTCAGTAATTGAAGAGAGAGTATGTCCGAAATGCGGAAAAGAGGTGGAAGTCTTTACTTCCCGCGGAAAGCTTACAGAAGATACTGTCTGCTCCTGCGGCTATGTATTTCAGGCAGAGGAAGCGGTTCCTCTGAAAACAGAGCACAAGGATAAATAATCATCCCGCGGATTAGTTCAGAAGTACTGATAAGGCTATATTCAAATGATGGAAACAGGAACTTCAGGTTTGTATTTATGACAAATGGCAAACCTTCAGGTTCCTGTTTTTATTTTGAGGCAGAGGAAGGCTGGACATGTTTTATTTGGGGAAGATTGTGTTGGTGTTCCGGAATTCAGAAGGCGGAAGCCCTGTCTGTTTTTTGAACAGCCTGCTGAAATACAGAGGGTTCTCATAACCCACAACTGCAGCCACTTCAGAAACAGAATAGGTTGTAGTGCGGAGCAGGGTTTTTGCATTTGTGATCCGGAGATTGACAATATACTGCATAGGCGTAACCCCGTTGTAGCGCTTGAAGCTGCGGATAAACCAACAGGTACTCATATGCCGGGACAGGGCATAATCTTCCACGGAAATGTTTTCTGTAAAATGCTCATTAAAAAACTGGGTGGCAGCTTCCATTTCTTTTTGGAGAATCTGGTTTTGTGCCGTGCCCACAGGGGCCTGACGGCTGACTAAAAGAAACAGTTCCCGCAGCAGGATTGAAAGGTATTCTTCATAATGAGGCTTGGTAAGCTGCAGCTCCTGGATCATTTTTCGGAAAATCTGATGATATTCCGGAGAATTGCCAGTCTGGATCACCCGCCCTGTTTCAAATAAACCATATTCCTTTAAAATATTTTTTACATTGCTGCCTGTAAAATGCACCCAGTATACTTCTGTCTGGTCTGTTCCATAATAAACGTATTTCTGCATTTCTCTGGGCTTATATAAAATCATGTGCCCGGCTTCTATAATCTGTTCTTTGTTGTCAAAAAAGAAATGTCCCTTTCCTGCGGCAATGTAAAGCAGCTGATAATCAATTCTTCCTCTTGGTCGGTAGGTGGGAAGCCTGGGCTGATGGATCAGACGGTAGGTTCCGCAGCTTCCCACCACCAGAGGTCTGGTTTTGTCCTTAAAATCCAACAAAGAATTATGCAGATAGCCGGAATTGATATACATAATGGTTCCTCCTGTTTCAGAAAATATCCTGCGATATAAAAAGTGTATCATTTTGTGCATATTTTGTCCAATGAAGTTTATGGACGAACAATGTAAAAAAGGCGTAAAATAACGTTAAATCAAAGGAAAAGTAAAAGAAAGCAAGGAGGAACACGTTGTGATTGTGCCAAAATATTATGAGGACTTAAAAATAGTGCATGAAAATACCATGCCTTACAGAGCCTATTATATTCCGGCATCCCATTATATGGGTTCGCTGACAGAAGACAGGTTTTTTTCGGACCGTATCATGGCGCTGAACGGAACATGGCAGTTTCAGTATTTCAGCAGTATTTATGATGTGCAGGAAAAATTTTATGAACCGGATTATGACTGCAGCAGTTTTAGTGAGGTGGAGGTGCCGGGAGTCTGGCAGAATTACGGATATGACAGCCACCAGTATACCAACGTAAGGTATCCGATTCCTCTGGACCCTCCCTATGTCCCTCAGGAAAATCCATGCGGAGCCTATGTGCGTAAATTTTACTACGAAAAATCAGAAGAAGCTCCAAAGGCATATCTGAATTTTGAGGGTGTGGATTCCTGTTTTTATGTGTGGGTAAATGGGGAGTATGCAGGGTACAGTCAGGTTTCTCATGCCACCAGTGAATTTGACGTGACAGAGGCTCTGGTAAATGGAGAAAATACTCTGGCCGTTCTGGTTCTGAAGTGGTGCGACGGAACCTATCTGGAAGATCAGGATAAGTTTCGTATGAGCGGAATCTTCCGGGACGTCTATCTTTTGAACCGCCCGGAAAACATTGTGTATGATTATTTTACCACAACAGAAATCCAGGAAGATCAGTCAGTGATCACGGTGCAGGCAAACTATCAGGGAATGGCTGTTCCAACAAAGCTTACCCTGTATGATGCAGAGAAACAGGAAATCGCTTCTCAGATGCTTTGGGAAGAATCCGGAGAGCTTTATACTCATAAGGCAGTTCTTACAGTAAAAAATGCAAAGCTGTGGAATCCGGAGCAGCCTTATTTATATACTCTGCTAATAGAAACACAGGGAGAAGTGATTGCAGACCGGATCGGTATCCGGGAAATCTGTGTGAAGGATGCTGTCATCTATCTGAATGGCACTGCTGTTAAATTTAAGGGAGTGAACCGCCATGACTCGGATCCGGTGACCGGGTTTGTCATTGGGCCTGACCAGATGAAAAAAGATCTACAGATGATGAAGGAAAACAACTTTAATGCAGTCCGCAGCAGCCATTATCCCAATGCGCCTTATTTTTATCAGCTCTGTGATGAGTATGGATTTTTTGTGATCGCAGAGGCAGACAATGAAAGTCATGGAACCCAGTCCCAGTATTTAAAAGATTCCAGCTGGGAAAATGTAAGCCAGAGGTGGAATGAGAGGATTTCTGATAACCCGGATTTCATACCGGCTACCCTGGACCGTACCAGACTTTGCGTACACAGGGAGAAAAACCGCCCTAGCATTGTGATCTGGTCCATGGGAAATGAATGTGGCTATGGCTGTACCTTTGAGGAAGCTTTAAAGTGGACAAAGCAGTTTGATAAAACAAGGCTGACCTGCTATGAAAGCTCTTTTTATCGGAATAATAAAAGAAAATACGATTACAGCAATATTGATATTTTCAGCAGAATGTATCCTTCTCTGGAAGAAATCCAGGAATATATGGAACAGAAACCGGATAAGCCCTTTCTTTTGATCGAATACTGTCATGCCATGGGAAACGGACCGGGAGATCTGGAGGATTATTTCCAGATGATTTATCAATATGACCAGCTTTGCGGAGGCTTTGTGTGGGAGTGGTGTGATCATGGAGTGTACCGGGGAAAGGCTGCTAATGGAAAAGAAAAGTATTTTTACGGAGGAGATTTTGGGGAAGAGGTCCATGACGGCAATTTCTGTATGGACGGACTGGTATATCCTGACCGGACACCTCATACCGGGCTTCTGGAATACCGGAATGTGCACCGCCCGGCAAGAGTGGTGACTTTCCGGCAGGAAACCGGAGAGCTGTGCCTGAAAAATTATATGAATCACCTGGATTTAAAGGATTATATTGAGCTGGCATTGGAAGTGACCTGTGATGGAAAAATCCTCAAAAAGGAAGAAATGGAACTGAAGGAGTCCATACTGCCCGGGCAGACAGGAAGCATTTTTCTGGATATTCCGGTTCCGGAACGGGGAAAATGTTACCTGAAAATATCCTATTACTTAAAACAGGGAAATGCCCTTGTTGTTCCCGGAAGTGTGCTGGGATTTGATGAGATATTGTTGAAAAATAAAGATGGTAGAAATCAGCAGGCGGTGTGTATTCTGGAAAACCGGAGAGAGGATCAGGCATCTGTGCAGGTTACGGAAACGGATCGGTTCCTTACTATCGAAAGCGAGAAGTTTACATATCGCTACAGTAAACTTTCCGGATTATTTGAACAGGTAAGCTTAAATGGAAAGGAACTGCTGGCTGCGCCAATGGAAGTGAATATCTGGCGGGCGCCAACAGACAATGACCGAAAGATCAAGCTGGAATGGAAGGCAGCCGGATATGACCGCAGCAAAGCCAGAGCTTATGATACAACATGGGAGATAAGGAGAGGAGCTGCCGGCTGTGTCAATGATGAAAGCGTTATCATCCACAGCACCATGTCTGTGGCGGCAGCAGCGCTTCAAAAGGTTCTGGATATCGAAGCCGAATGGAAGGTACAGAGTACCGGAGAAATCTCTGTAACCATGCAGGTAAAAAAGAACATGGAATTTCCACAGCTTCCACGGTTTGGGCTTCGGTTATTTTTAAAGAAAGAGTATGAAGGCCTGAAATTCTATGGACTGGGGCCTCACGAAAGCTATGTGGATAAGCGCAGATCCTGCAGCCATGGCCTTTATGAATCCACAGTAGAAGAGCAGCATGAGGATTATCTGCGCCCCCAGGAAAACGGAAGTCATACAGACTGTGATTATATGGTCCTGGAAAAAGAAGCACAGACTTTTATGGCTGTATCTCCAAAGCCTTTTGCATTTAATGTATCTTATTACACCCAGGAAGAACTGACAGAAAAGGCACATAATTTTGAACTGGAAAAATCAGGCAACACTGTTGTCTGTCTGGATTATGGGCAGAATGGAATCGGCTCCAACAGCTGCGGTCCAAAGCTTCGCAAAGAATATCGGCTGGATCAAGAAAGATTTACATTTGAGATGATGTTTATTTGGAAAGGAATGAGAGGAACACATGAATGAAAAAAAGTATTTAAAATGGTACAACAAAGTAGGATATGGCTCCGGGGATATTGCAGGAAATGTGGTCTATGCGTTTTTGTCCTCCTTTGTCATGATTTATCTGACAAATACAGTAGGGCTGAATCCCGGAATTATCGGAACTCTGATTGCAGTGTCAAAATTATTTGACGGAATCACAGACGTCTTTTTTGGCTCTCTGATCGACAAAACAAAAAGCAGACTGGGTAAGGCAAGACCCTGGATGCTGTATGGATATATTGGCTGTGCCGTAACACTGGTGGCTATTTTTGCTATTCCTGCTGACATGGGAGAGTTTGCCCAGTATGCCTGGTTCTTTATTGCCTATACTCTGTTAAACGCAGTTTTTTATACTGCGAATAATATTGCCTATTCTGCCCTGACAGCCCTGGTGACAAAAAACAGCAAGGAACGTGTACAGATGGGTTCCTATCGTTTTATCTTTGCTTTTTCAACCAGTCTTCTGATCCAGTCTCTGACCATTGGATTTGTGGAATGGATGGGCGGCGGAGCTGCCGGATGGAGAACAGTCGCTATTATTTATGCAGTGATCGGACTTGCAGTGAATACGATTTCCGTATTTTCTGTGAAGGAACTGCCGGAAGAAGAATTAAATGATGGAAAAGCAGCCGGAACAGATGAGAAGTATTCCCTGATCGATGCCGGAAAGCTTTTATTTACCAATAAGTATTATGTAATGATCTGTATCACCTATATTTTGCAGCAGATTTATACTGCCATGTTAAACATGGGTATTTATTATATGACCTATATTCTGTTTAATGAAAATCTGTACGGTGTATTTTCCTGGGCCATAAATATCCCTTTAATTATTGCGCTGCTGGTTACGCCGGTTCTGGTGGAAAAATGGAAGGGTATGTACAAACTGAATCTGACGGGATATGTGATCGGAACCATTGGAAGGGCTCTGGTTGTAGTAGCCGGTTACCTGGGAAGCGTGCCGCTGATGCTTTTATTTACCGGCATCGCAGCCTTTGGTATGGGACCCTGGCAGGGAGATATGAATGCAGTGATCGCTTCCTGTTCGGAATATACTTATCTGACAAAGCACAAAAGAGTAGACGGAACCATGTACTCCTGTACCTCTCTTGGCATTAAGCTGGGAGGCGGAATTGGAATCGCCATTACCGGCTGGCTTCTGGATCTCAGTGGCTTTGACGGAGCTTTGGGTGTACAGAGTGATTCCTGTATCCAGATGCTTCAGATCATGTATCTTTGGGTTCCGGTGGCAATTACACTGATTATTACATTTATCATGTCAAAAATGAACGTGGAACGCGCCAATGAGAAACTTTTACAGGAACAGGCTGTTAAAAGCGATATGCATGATTAAAATAAACTGCATAGAAATCCATGACTTCCTGTAAATAGTTGATAAGCTTTTTCATAAGGCTGTACCTCCTTTCCTGATTTCTGACCTTATTATACTCTATCAGAGGAAGATATGCATGCCAAATGAAAAAAAGAAGCAGCCATATTTTGAAGAGAGAGGAGAAGGAACATGCAGCCGTCTTATGAAGAGAAAAAAGAAAAGTTCAGTATAATAAGAAAAAAACCTCATCATGTTCCCCCTCACCTTCACAATGCCATTGAGCTGGTATATGTAACAAAAGGGGAGCTGGAGCTTGGCGTTGGCTGTGAGCTGTATCATATGGAGCAGGGAGATTTTGCAGTGGTATTTCCGGATCTGATCCATCATTATCAGGTGTTCTCTCATGGAAAAAATGAAGTATATCTGTTTTATGCATCGTTGGAGCTCAGTGGACCGTTTATGACCTTGCTTCAGAAAAAATGTCCGGAAAATCCAGTGATTTCCAGGGGAAAATTACACGAGGAGGTCAAAAATGCGTTAGGCTGTCTGATAAAAGACAAGAAGGTAAACGAGGTTGTGGGGCAGGCTTATTTACAGATTATATTATACCGGTGCAGGGAGAACTTCCGGTTCATAGAAAAAGATCGTGTGGGGAGTAATGATCTGATATATACGGTTATGACGTATCTGTTGTCTCACTTTCAGGAAACGCTGACACTTGGAAGTGTGGCTGAAAATCTTGGCGTAAATAAGTTTGCTTTATCCAAAATCTTTTCCGGTGTTTTTCATACGAATTTTAATCAGTATCTTAATGAGATCCGGCTGAACTATGCTTCCTCTCTTCTGGAAAATACAGACAGGAGAATTACGGATATTTATCTGGAAGCCGGGTTTGAAAGCCAGAGAACCTTTAATCGTGTCTTTCGGCAGAGATATGGAAGAACTCCCGGCGAATACAGAAAATCGTTCTGGGAACAGGAGAATACAGACATCATGAAAACCTGATCATAAAATAAAAGGCTTCTGCCCGCTTCATTTACAGTAACAATAACAGACCTGTTTCAGAGATTTGTCTCAAAAGTAACATGAATAAAATGTCTCCTGCATATAAATATAACAATACATGGGATTGTGTGAATATATGCAAGGGGGCATTTTTATGGAAAATTTTCAGGTTTACCGGGATATTCAGGCACGTACCGGCGGTGATATATACATAGGTGTTGTAGGACCTGTCCGCACCGGAAAGTCCACATTTATCAGACGTTTCATGGAGCAGCTGGCCCTTCCGGCAATGAGCGGGGAGCAGCAGGCAGAGGTAAGAGATCAGCTTCCTTTAAGTGGTTCCGGAAAGCTGATCACAACAGTGGAACCAAAGTTTATTCCAAGAGAGGCGGTTCCGGTTACTCTGGGAGAGGATCAGAAGGTTCGGATCCGTCTGATAGACTGTGTAGGTTATTTGGTTAAAGATGCTTCCGGCCATGTGGAGGAAGGCAGAGAGAGAATGGTAAAAACCCCCTGGTCCTCCAGAGCCATTCCTTTCCATGAGGCAGCAGAGGTGGGAACAGGAAGAGTGATCCGGGAACATTCCACCATTGGACTTCTGATCACAGGGGACGGAAGCTTTGGAGAAATCCCAGGCGAAAATTTCAGAGAGGCAGAAGAAAAGACAGTCCAGGAATTAAAAAAACAGGGAAAACCCTTTCTGATCCTGGTAAATTCTCAGATGCCGTATAAAGAAGAAACCTTACAGCTTGCAGAAAGCCTTCAGAAAAAATACGGAGTGACAACGGTCACAGCTAACTGTGAGCAGCTGAAAAAAGAAGATATCACCAGAATTCTGGAAAAGGTGCTTTATGAATTTCCGGTCAGTGAAATTCATTTCTATGTGCCTAAATGGGTAGAAATGCTTCCTCTGGATCATGAACTGAAATCACAGATCCTGGGACAGATCCGGAAGCTGATGAAGGAGTTGGCTCATATCCGTGATGTGACTAAGGAAAGGGTGCAGCTGGAAGGTCCTTACGTGCAGGATACTCTTCTTGATCATGTAGGACTTTCCGATGGCGTTGTCAGAATACGGGTCCAGATCAAAGATGAGTATTATTACAGGATCTTAAGCGAGCTGTGCGGAGTTTCTATGGCAAGCGAGTATGACCTGATCCATACGATGAAAGAGCTTTCCCAGATGAAAGAAAAATATGTTAAGGTTCAGTCTGCTCTGGAAGCGGTCCGGGGGACCGGATACGGTGTGGTGGTGCCGGAGCTTGGAGAGGTTGAGATTGAAGAGCCGACGGTGATGAAACAGGGAAATAAATTCGGGGTGAGAATCCGTTCAAAAAGCCCTTCCATTCATATGATAAAAGCCAATATTGAGACAGAGATCGCGCCTATAGTAGGAACAGAGCAGCAGGCGCAGGATCTGATCCAGTATATCGGACAGAGCGGCCAACGGGGCGAAAGCATCTGGGAGACAAATATTTTCGGCAAGTCCATAGAACAGCTTGTACAGGACGGCATCCGGAATAAGCTGGCTTCCATTGGAGAAGAAAGCCAGGTGAAGCTTCAGGATACCATGCAGAAGATTGTCAATGACAGCAAGGGCGGGATGGTGTGTATTATCATCTGAGCTTTTTTGTATCAAAAAAAGAATAGCAGGGGACAGCAGCTTCTTCAGATGGTAAATGCGGGAGCTGTTCTGTGCCGGAAGCAGGAACGCTGTTTAAATGAAGAGCTGCTGTGGTTTATGTTCTGTTAAAAAAAGAATATGGACTGTGGCAGTTTTTCCATTTCATAAAAACTTCTGAAAATAAAGATTGACATTTTATGGCAATTGTATTATCATACTAACATACAAAGTTAGTATGTAATTAAAAAGAAAGGCGGAACTGGATTATGGCAAAAATTTACAAAGGAGCGCTGGGGCTGATCGGAAATACTCCTCTGGTAGAAATATCCAATATTGAAAAAGAACTTTCTCTTCCGGCAGCTGTTCTTGTGAAACTGGAGTATCTGAATCCTGCCGGAAGCGTCAAGGACAGAGTGGCAAAAGCAATGATCGAGGACGCGGAGAAAAAAGGCCTCCTGAAAGAAGGTTCTGTGATCATTGAGCCTACCTCGGGAAATACAGGGATCGGGCTTGCTGCTATTGCGGCAGTCAAGGGATATCGGGTGATTCTTACCATGCCTGAGACCATGAGTGTGGAAAGAAGAAATATCCTGAAGGCATACGGAGCAGAGATTGTCCTTACCGAAGGCGCAAAGGGCATGAAAGGGGCGATTGAAAAGGCGGAGCAGCTTGCAGGAGAAATTCCGGGCGCCTTTATTCCCGGACAGTTTGTAAATCCTGCGAATTCTGCAGCCCACAGATCATCAACAGGCCCGGAGATCTGGGAGGACACAGAGGGAAAGGTAGATATTTTTGTAGCAGGCGTAGGCACAGGCGGAACTCTGACCGGTGTGGGAGAATATCTGAAAGCTAAAAATCCTCAGATCAGGATCGTGGCAGTAGAGCCTTCGGATTCTCCTGTACTTTCAGAAGGAAAGAGCGGCCCTCACAAGCTTCAGGGAATCGGCGCAGGCTTTGTACCTGAGGTTTTAAATACAGATATTTACGATGAGATCATTCAGATCAGAAGTGAGGAGGCATATGCAGCGTCAAAGCTTCTTGCAAAAAAAGAAGGCGTACTGGTAGGAATTTCCTCCGGAGCAGCTCTTCATGCAGCCTTTGAGCTTGCACGGCGTCCGGAAAATAAAGGAAAGACCATTGTAGCCCTCCTTCCGGATTCAGGAGACCGATACTATTCCACCCCTCTGTTTATGGAACAGTAAAAACAACGATTGTCTGGCAGATAAAGAATAACGAGGAGTAAAATTATGGGTGAAAAAATCAGAAGAGAAAACAGGAAATTTAAGTTTGAGACACTTCAGCTGCATGTAGGACAGGAAAATCCGGATCCGGCAACAGATGCCAGAGCGGTTCCTATTTATCAGAGCTCTTCCTTTGTATTTCGCAACTGTGACCATGCGGCGGCAAGATTTGATCTAAGTGATGCGGGAAATATTTACGGAAGGCTGACCAATCCCACTCAGGATGTTTTTGAGAAACGGATGGCAGCCCTGGAGGGAGGAGCGGCAGCTCTTGCAGTGGCTTCCGGGGCAGCAGCTATTTCCTATTCCATTCAGAATGTGGCGCAGAACGGTGGTCATATTGTTGCGGCAAAAAATATTTACGGAGGAACCTTTAACCTGCTTCTCCACACACTTCCCCAGTATGGGATCACAACCACCTTTGTAGATATTTTTAATGACGGAGAGCTGGAAGCAGCCATTCAGGATAATACAAAAGCTGTGTTTATTGAAACTCTGGGAAATCCTAATTCAGATGTGGTAGATATTGAAGCAGCAGCCCAAATCGCTCATAAGCATAAAATTCCCCTTATTGTGGATAATACCTTTGCAACGCCTTATCTGGTGCGCCCCATAGAATACGGGGCAGATATTGTGGTACATTCTGCAACAAAATTTATTGGCGGACACGGAACAGCCGTGGGAGGTGTGATCGTAGACGGAGGAAAATTTGACTGGGAGGCATCCGGAAAATTTCCTGTTCTTACAGAGCCTGACCCAAGCTATCACGGAATCAGTTTTACAAAGGCGGCAGGTCCGGCAGCCTTTGTTACCAGGATCCGTGCGATCCTTCTCAGAGATACTGGAGCCACTCTGTCGCCTTTTCATGCATTTCTGTTTCTTCAGGGACTGGAAACTCTGTCTTTAAGGGTAGAACGTCATGTGGAAAATGCGCTTAAAGTAGCGGAATATCTTAACAGTCATCCTCAGGTGGAATGTGTCCACCATCCGTCTGTGACACAGGATGAAAGCCAGAAAGCTCTTTATCAGAAGTATTTCCCAAAGGGCGGCGGTTCCATTTTTACCTTTGAGATCAGAGGCGGCAAACAAAAGGCAAAAGACTTTATTGACAATCTGGAGCTGTTTTCTCTTCTGGCAAATGTAGCGGATGTGAAATCTCTGGTGATTCATCCTGCCACTACCACTCACAGCCAGTGTACGGAAGAGGAGCTTCTTGAACAGGGAATCCGGCCGAATACCATCCGGCTTTCTGTGGGAACGGAAAATATCGATGATATTATTCAGGATCTGGAAGAGGCTTTTAAGGCAGTGCTGTGAGGCATGTAAGCCGAAAATGGAAGTAGTTACTGCGAAGGTTGTGAACAATAACCGGAAGTCCCAATGACAGAATAAAACAAAAGAGAACTTCTTGACCGTAACATGTCTCTGCATGTATACTGTAACGGAGTTCTCTTCTTTTACAGTAAAAAAGAAGAAAACATCAGCAGAACGGAGAATGTTATGGATACAAATACCTTAGAGACCAACCAGATAAATGAGGCCGGGCTTACAGAAGAGGATGCCCGGAATGTAAGAATACGGGAAATTGAGAGAAGTATTATAAAAAAATTCCGCAAGCCTGTATGGAGACGTTTTACAAAAGCCATCAATGAATATGAGCTGATTAAAGACGGAGATAAAATCGCTGTGTGCATTTCCGGAGGAAAGGATTCCATGCTTATGGCAAAGCTTTTTCAGGAGCTGGCCCGCCATGGAAAAAAGAATTTTGAAGTTGTTTTTCTCGTAATGAATCCCGGATATAATGAGGCGAATTATCAGCTTATCCTAGAAAATTCCAGAACCCTTGGAATTCCCATTACGGTTTTTCAGTCTGAAATTTTTGACGTGGTGGCAGGAGAGGAAAGCTCTCCCTGTTATCTCTGTGCAAGAATGAGAAGAGGATATCTTTACAGCAGGGCAAAGGAGCTTGGCTGCAATAAGATCGCTCTGGGCCATCATTACGATGATGTGATCGAGACCATTCTTATGGGAATGCTTTACGGAGCCCAGATACAGACCATGATGCCGAAGCTTCACAGCACCAATTTTGAGGGAATGGAGCTGATCCGTCCCATGTACCTGATCAGAGAGGAAGATATCATCCACTGGGCAAACTACAACGGACTTAGGTTCCTTCGGTGCGCCTGCCGCTTTACAGAGCAGTGCGCAGATGAGGAAACAGATAAAAGCTCAAAAAGAGCAGAGGTAAAGGAACTGATCCATAATCTTGCTCAGAAGGATCCTGTAATTGAGTTTAACATATTTAAAAGTGTGGAAAATGTAAACGTCAATACTGTGGTGGCATATAAGAAAGACGGAGTAAAGCATCATTTCCTGGAAACGTATGATGAAATATAGCAGAAAGAGGCCGTTAGGATGAAGATATCAACAAGAGGACGCTATGCGATCCGCGTTATGCTGGATCTTGCGGAACACAATACCGGAGAATATATCCCCCTTATGGATATTGCCAGAAGACAGGAAATTTCTGAAAAATACCTGGAATCCATTGTGTCTGTTCTGAGCAAAAATAAATTTGTCCATGCTCTCAGAGGAAAGGGAGGCGGCTACCGCCTTTCCAGAACGCCGGAGGAGTACACTATGGGCAGTATTTTAAGACTTACAGAAGGCTCCCTGGCGCCTATCGCCTGTCTGGAGGATGAGCCGAATCTCTGTGAGCGCGCTTCTGTCTGTAAGACTTTAAGCATGTGGCAGGGATTTTATAAGCTGATCAATGAATATTTCGATCATATTACACTTGAGGATCTTCTCCGGGAGGGAGAAGACGGCGGAAGCTATGTGATCTGAGCAGATCCGGAAATGAAGGTTTCTATTATTTTTCAGAAAATTTATTGAATCAGGAAGCCTTGTGTGATATAGTAAAATCAGTTCAAAAGGAAAGAAACGGGGCAGCAGAAATGAATCAGAATTTTTTGGATGCAGTGGAAGAAAATCCTGTGATCGCAGCAATAAAAAGTCCGGAAGATCTGAAAGAATGCTGCGGTATCCCGGAGATTAGGATTGTTTTTATCTTATATGGGGACATCTGTTCTCTTGGAGAGATTGTGAAGGCAGTGAAGGATGCGGGCAAGATCGCCATGGTACATGTGGATCTGATCGGCGGACTGAGCACAAGAGAGGTAGCTGTGGATTTTATCCATACCAGCACCATGGCAGATGGGATCATTACCACGAAACCCTCCCTGATCCGAAGAGCCAGAGAATTGTCCATGTTTACCGTCCTCAGATTTTTCCTTCTGGATTCCATGGCATTTGAAAATATCTGCCAGCAGCAGTACAGTGTAAAGCCGGATTTTATTGAAGTTCTTCCGGGAGTGATGCCGCGCATCATTGAGAAGCTTTGTCATCTGGTAAAAATAAAGATCATTGCAGGCGGACTGATCTCAGACAGAGAATCCGTGGTGGCGGCGCTGGATGCCGGTGCAATGGGAGTTTCCTCTACCAGTCATCAGGTATGGAGGTTATAGAAACAGAACAGGAATCCTGTTCGGACAACTGAAAAAGAAAAGGCATGAGAGAAGAGAGCCTGACAGATAGCGCATAGATTCTGTGCGTTTATTTGTCGGGCTTTTTCATTTACCAGGAAATTCATATATTGTGTACTGACTTTCCCGGTGAATAAAAATGTATCGAAAAAAGGAGCAGAGACTATGTATGATGTAATTATTATCGGGGCAGGGGTAACGGGAACTGCCTGCGCAAGAGAATTATCCCGTTATGAGGCAAAGATCTGTGTACTGGAAAAAGAAGAGGATGTGTGCTGCGGAACCTCGAAAGCAAACAGCGCCATTGTCCATGCAGGCTATGACGCTGCGGAAGGCTCCCTGAAGGCAAAGCTGAATGTCAGGGGAAACCTGATGATGGAAGAGCTTTCAGAAAAACTGGATTTTCCTTTTAAGAGAAACGGCTCTCTGGTGATCTGTCTTCATAAAGAAGATTTTTCAAAGCTTGAGACTCTTTATGAAAGGGGACGGAAAAACGGGGTGAAAGGACTTCAGATTCTTTACCGGGAACAGGTGAAAGAAATGGAACCCAATATAACTGATGAGGTATATGCAGCCCTCTATGCGCCTTCAGCCGGAATCGTATGTCCTTTTGCCATGAACCTGGCTTTTGCAGAAAATGCTGTTGTCAATGGAGCAGAATTCCGATTCGATACAGAGGTACAGAATATCAGAAAAACCTCACAGGGCTGGGAGATTGAAACTTCCAAAGGAGTTTTCCTGACAAAAACAGTGATCAATGCAGCAGGAGTTTACGCAGACCGGTTCCACAATATGGTCGGTGAAAAAAAGCTTTGCATTACCCCAAGGAGAGGGAGCTACTGCCTTCTGGACAAAAGCGCGGGAACCCATGTGAACAGAACTGTATTTTCTCTTCCCGGAAAATACGGAAAAGGGATTCTTGTAACACCTACGGTTCACGGAAACCTTCTTCTGGGCCCAACTGCTGAAGACATTGAAAACAAAGAGGGAACAAACACTTCTGCGCAGGAGCTGGAGCAGGTAATCCAGAAAGCAGGCATGAATGTAAAAAATCTTCCTCTGAGACAGGTGATCACTTCCTTTGCAGGCCTTCGCGCCCATGAGGAAGGGGATGATTTTGTTATCGGTGAGTCTGAGGACGCGCCTGGTTTTGTGGACTGTGCAGGAATTGAATCCCCGGGACTTACCGCAGCTCCTGCAGTTGGAGAAATGGTTTCGGGCATCCTGAAAAAAAGGCTGAACCTTAAAGAAAAAGATGCTTTTATTTCTGAGAGAAAGGGCATTCTTAATCCGGCAGCGCTGGACAAAGAAGAATACCGGGAGCTTTTGAAAAAGCAGCCGGCCTATGGAAATATAATCTGCAGATGCGAGATGGTTTCAGAGGGAGAAATCCTTGATGCCATCCATCGTCCTCTGGGCGCCAGATCACTGGACGGCGTCAAGCGCAGAACAAGAGCAGGAATGGGGCGCTGCCAGTCAGGCTTCTGCTCTCCAAAAACCATGGAGATCCTTGCCCGGGAGCTTGGAAAGGATATGGCAGAGATCACCAAATGCGGAAAAAATTCACAAATCATTCTGGGAATCAATAAAGATACATTCTGACCAGATACAGGAGGAGCTACTATCATGGAAGCATATGATGTTGTAATTATAGGAGGCGGTCCGGCAGGATTGGCGGCGGCAGTTGCTGCAAAAGAACACGGTATACAGAAAATTCTGATTCTGGAAAGGGACAGAGAGCTGGGAGGTATTCTGAACCAGTGTATTCACAATGGCTTCGGTCTCCACACGTTTAAGGAGGAGCTGACAGGCCCGGAATATGCCCTGCGCTATATAAAAAAAGTACAGGAGCTTGATATTGAATACAGGCTGAATACCATGGTTGCAGATATCAGTCCGGAGAGGGTGATCACGGCTCTGAACCGGGAGGACGGACTTCTGGAAATAAAAGCAGAAGCAGTGATCCTTGCCATGGGCTGCCGGGAAAGATCAAGAGGAGCTTTGAATATTCCGGGATATCGCCCGGCAGGGATTTTTTCCGCAGGAACGGCACAGAGACTGGTAAACATGGAAGGATATCTTCCGGGTCGCAAGGTTGTGATCCTTGGTTCCGGAGATATCGGACTTATTATGGCAAGAAGAATGACTCTGGAGGGAGCAAAGGTAAAGGCAGTGGCAGAACTGATGCCTTATTCCGGCGGCCTCAGAAGAAATATTGTGCAGTGTCTGGAGGATTATGGAATCCCTTTAAAGCTCAGTCACACAGTTGTGGACATTAAAGGAAGGGAACGGGTGGAAGGAGTAACGCTTGCAAAGGTGGATGAAAGAGGAAAGCCCATTCCGGGCACTGAGGAAGAATACGCCTGCGATACTTTGCTTTTGTCAGTGGGTCTGATCCCGGAAAATGAGATATCTGGAAAAATGGGTGTGGAGCTGAATCCGGTAACGTCAGGTCCGGTGGTAAACGAAAGTCTGGAAACAAATATCCCCGGAGTATTTGCCTGCGGAAATGTACTGCATGTGCATGATTTGGTGGATTTTGTGTCACAGGAGGCAGCCGCAGCCGGGCGTTTTGCAGCGGATTTTATCAGAAATAAAAAATCCTTCCAAGAGAATCAGGAGAGAGAAGAGATACGAGACAGTCATGAGATCCGTATTATTTCTGACGGCGGTGTCCGCTATACCATTCCCTCTTTTATCCGGCCGGAATATATGGAAGAAAGCCTTACAATCCGCTTCCGGGTGGGCCGCGTTTACCGGGACTGTTATGTGTGTGTTTACTTTGACGAAAAGCTGGTAATCCGCAAAAAAAGATTATATGCAGCCCCGGGCGAGATGGAGGAGCTGATTCTGAAAAAAGCTCAGCTTATGGAATATCCCGCACTGAAACAGATCACCATAAAAATTCAGGAGGCATAAAAATGGAGGAAAGACATTTAATCTGTATAGGCTGTCCGGTTGGCTGCGCCCTGACTGTAAAAACAGAACAGGGAGCAGTGATATCCGTAGAGGGAAATACCTGTAAGCGGGGAAGGGAGTACGGGGAAAAGGAGGTGACGGCCCCTGCCAGAACCGTTACCACCACGGTAACGGTAACAGGTGGGAAAATTCCCGCAGTCTCTGTAAGAACCAGAACAGATATTCCAAAAGAAAAAATCTTTGACTGTATCCGGGCGCTAAAAGGTATCCAGATTCCGGCGCCGGTGCATACAGGCGATATCATACTTGCCGATGCGGCAGGAACCGGAGTAGATGTAGTCGCCACAAAAACAGTGGAATTACGCTGACTGTTTAACGGAGAGAACAGTAACCCGGATGGGAACTATTTAGGGGAAAAATGTCAGCCAGCATTGACATTGAGCGTTGTAATGTTTATCATAAAGAATAGTATGTTCAGTCAGCAGATATATAAATTTTGCGGCAGCTGAAGATATGTCTGAACAAAAAGGAGAAACATTATGACCATTTCCATGATTGGAATAGATCACGGTCGTGCACCGGTGGATATCAGGGCATTATTTGCCTTTACAAAGAAAAACGCAGGGGAAGCTATGGAAAAGCTGAAGCATACAGCAGGCATACATGGCTGTGTGATTCTTTCTACCTGCAACCGCCTGGAAATCTGGGCAAGCCATGAAGAAGATCAGGAGCTTTCCCTGTATCAGTGTCTTTGTCGGCTAAAAGGAGTACAGGAAGTTTCCTATGAAAAATATTTTGTTACACGAAAGGATAAAGAGGCGGCAGCTCACCTGTTTTATCTGGCAGGCGGGCTGAAGTCTCAGATTCTGGGAGAAGACCAGATTCTTACTCAGATTAAAGATGCTCTGAATCTTGCCAGAGAACATTTTACCTCGGACAGTGTGTTGGAGGTTCTTTTCCGTATGGCAGTAACTGCAGGCAAAAAAATTAAGACAGAGGCGCCTCTTGCCCACGGAAATCCTTCTGTGATCCATCAGGCAGTCTGTTCTCTGAAATCTCAGGGCTATGAAATAAAAGGGAAAACCTGTATGGTTATCGGAAACGGAGAAATGGGAAAGGTAGCTGCCCAGACACTCCGTGAGGCAGGGGCTGATGTGACGGTTACTGTGCGTCAGTACCGAAGCGGGATTGTGGAGATCCCGGAGGGCTGCAAAAGAATCAACTATGGCGAGCGAATGGAGTATCTTCCCAAATGCGATCTGGTTGTCAGCGCAACGGCAAGCCCTAATTTTACATTAAGAGAAGAACAGTTTTCTGACCTCACACTTCCGGAAGAGCTGATCCTTCTGGATCTGGCAGTGCCAAGAGACATTGAGCCTGCTCTTGGAAAGCGGAAAGAAATCAGACTTTACGACATGGACAGCTTCCATTCGTCTGAAATATCTTCTGAGCAGAGTGAAAGCATCCGGAAGGCAGAACAGATCGTAGAAGAGCAGATGGAGGAATTTTATCAGTGGCTGGAGGGCCGGGATGTGATTCCCAGGATCCAGGAGATCAGAGAGGATGCGGTACAGGATCTGAACCTGCGCATCGAAAAAATCCTCAAAAAAACACCAATGGAACAAAAGGACAGAGAAAGCCTGCTTGAAGCAGTGGATACTGCTGCCGGAAAGGTTGTGAATAAGCTGATCTTCGGTTTAAGGGATAGCCTGAATCAAGAGGTTTTTCTGGAATGTGTGGCCGGATTGGAGAAGCTTTATGAAGACTAAAAGATATTTTCCCATGTTTATAGATCTTTCAGACAAAAACGTGGTTGTAGTTGGCGGGGGAAACATTGCCACCCGGAGAGTCAAGACACTGCTTCAGTTTACAAGAAACGTAACGGCTATTGCCCCAAAAGTGACTGAGGAGCTTCGGGGGCTTGGAACGGCAGGCTATGTAAATCTGATTACCCGTCCTGTAAAGCGTTCGGATTTTCAGACGGCATATATGGTGATCGCAGCTACCAATGACTGGAAGCTGAATGATGAAATTTACCGCGTCTGCAAGGAAGAGGGCATTTATGTGAATATTGCGGACGATAAGAGCAAGTGTGATTTTTATTTTCCGGGAATTTATATGAAGGATGAAATGGTAGTGGGAATCACTGCAAGCGGACTGGATCATCACAAGGCAAAAAAGGTCCGGATCGCCATTCAGAAAGCCATGGAGGAAGCAGCGGAAAATGACAAAGAATAAAATAATCATCGGAAGCAGAGAAAGCGCTCTGGCAGTGCTGCAGAGTGAGATGGTAAAAAGCTTTCTCAATAAAGAGCATCCGGAATTACATACAGAGATCCTGACCATGAAAACCACAGGAGACAAAATTCTTGACCGTACCCTTGATAAGATTGGGGGAAAAGGACTTTTTGTAAAAGAGCTGGATCTTGCTCTTATAGAGAAACGGTCAGACATTTCTGTTCACAGCCTGAAGGACATGCCTATGGAGGTTCCCTCTGAGCTTCCGCTTCTGGCTTTTTCAAAAAGAGAAGATCCCAGAGACGTTCTTGTTCTTCCAAAGGGCGCAGATCATCTGGATAAAAGTAAGCCTCTTGGCTGTTCCAGTCTCCGCAGGACGTTACAGCTGAAAGAGCTTTATCCGGATATGGAAGTAAAAAGCATCCGGGGAAATCTTCAGACAAGGCTTCGGAAGCTGGATGAAGGAGAGTATGCGGGACTGATTCTTGCGGCAGCCGGCCTGAAGCGCCTGGGGCTGGAAAACAGAATCAGCCGCTACTTTACAGTGGAAGAGATGCTTCCTGCAGCAGGCCAGGGAATTCTGGCAGTTCAGGGAAGGGCAGAAGAAGATTATTCCTGCCTGGAGGGGTACTGTGACAGGGAAGCCTGGATATGTGGAACAGCGGAAAGGGCCTATGTAAAATATCTGGACGGCGGCTGTTCCTCCCCTGTGGCTGCCTATGGTGAGCTTCACGGAGACACACTGCTGCTCCGGGGGCTTTATTACAGAGAAGAAGACGGGACATATATAAAAGGCCAGCTGGAGGGCGATCCTTTAAGAGCAGAGGAGCTGGGGATTACTCTTGCAAAGCGTCTGAAAGAATCCATGGAAAAAGGAGAGTCATCATGAGTATTGGAAAAGTATGGCTGGTAGGTGCAGGTCCGGGAGATGCCGGACTTTTTACTCTGAAAGGCCTTGAGGTTCTTAATAAAGCGGAAGTAGTTGTATATGACAGTCTGGTAGGTCAGGGAGTTCTCACAAAAATCCCTGACAGCGCAAGGCTGATCTATGTGGGAAAACGGGCAGACAAGCATACCCTTCCCCAGGAACAGATCAATCAGGTGCTTCTGGAGGAAGCGCAGAAGGGATATCGGGTGGTGCGGCTCAAAGGCGGAGATCCTTTTTTGTTTGGAAGAGGCGGAGAGGAGCTGGAGCTTCTTACAGAACACGGAATCCCTTATGAGATCGTTCCCGGTGTAACCTCTCCGCTGGCAGTTCCTGCCTATAACGGCATTCCGGTGACACACAGAGATTTCTGTTCTTCTCTTCATATTATTACCGGACACAGAAGAGCAGGAAAAGAGTATGACATTAATTTCCGGGCTCTTGTGGACACAAAGGGTACGCTTGTATTTTTGATGGGAGTAGCAGCTCTTCACGATATCTGTCAGGGGCTTCTGGACGAGGGCATGGAACCGGAAATGCCTGCAGCGATTTTGCAGAAGGGAACCACAGCAGGACAGAAAAAAATCGTAGCCACAGTCAGCACCCTGGAAGCTGAGGTAAAACGTCAGGGAATCCAGACGCCTGCTATTATTGTGGTAGGAAAGGTCTGCGCTCTTGCAGATGAATTTAACTGGTATGAAAAGCTTCCTCTGATGGGCTGGAAGGTGCTTGTCACAAGACCGAAAAACAGAAGCTCCCGCACCACAGAGCTTTTACGGGAAAAAGGAGCGGAGGTTCTGGAGCTTCCTTCTATCCGTACCCAGGCGCTGGAAGATCAGACCGCGCTTTATCAGGCGCTGAATCACATTTCAGATTATCAGTGGGCTGTGTTTACCAGCCCTACAGGGGCAGAAATCTTTTTGGATGAGCTGAAACGCCGCAGAATGGATATCCGCAGTCTTGCCGGGATCCGTCTTGCAGCGATCGGCCAGGGAACCAGAAAGATTCTGGAGGATCGAGGCCTTCTGACTGATCTGATGCCTGAGATCTATGACGGTGACTGTCTGGGCGAGACACTTGCAAAGGAGCTGAAGGGCGGAGAGCGGATCTTGATCCCAAGAGCCAGAAAAGGAAACGAGAATCTGGTGCGGCTTCTTAAGGAGGCAGGCGGTATTGTTGACGATATCCCCACCTATGAAACTCTTTATGAGAGCAGCAGTCTCATTGACATAAAAAAAGAAATCACTGACAAAAACATAGACTGTGTGGTATTTACCAGCGCGTCTACGGTAAAGGGCTTTGCGGAAAGCACCCCGGGCGCTGATTATACCGGACTTACTGCCGCCTGCATCGGAAAGCAGACAAAGGCAGCGGCAGATAAGCTTGGAATGGATACTTATATGGCAGAAAAAGCTACCATCGAACATCTGATCCGACTGGTAGAAGAAATAAAACACAAAAAGGAAAGAGAGTGAGAAACATGGATTTAATCCAGAGACCAAGAAGACTGAGAGGTAGCGAGACACTGAGAAAAATGGTGAGAGAGACAAGAATTGACAAATCCTCTCTTATCTATCCTCTGTTTGTCCGTGAAGGAAACAATATAGAAGAGGAAATTCCGTCCATGGAAGGTCAGTTCCGCTACAGTGTGGACCGTCTTCCCTATGAACTGGAAAGGCTTTCAAAGACAGGCGTAAGCAGCGTAATGCTGTTTGGCATTCCGGATCATAAGGATGAGGTGGGAAGCGGAGCCTATGCAGAAAACGGAATTGTTCAGAAAGCCCTTCGGGAGGCAAAAAAACAGTTTCCGGATATGTATTACATCACTGATGTATGTATGTGCGAATACACCTCCCACGGACACTGCGGCGTACTCTGCGGCCATGAGGTAGAAAATGATGCCACTCTTGAGCTTCTTTCCAAAACTGCTCTTTCTCATGTAGAAGCAGGAGCCGACATGGTTGCACCCTCTGACATGATGGACGGCCGTGTGCGTGCCATCCGTCAGTGCCTTGATAAAAACGGACATAAGGAAACACCGATCATGTCCTATGCGGTAAAATATGCGTCTGCTTTTTACGGTCCGTTCCGTGACGCAGCCGGTTCAGCCCCTGCCTTTGGCGACAGAAAAAGCTACCAGATGGATTATCACAACCGCAGAGAGGGCATGAAGGAGGCTCTTACAGATATTGAAGAGGGAGCTGACATTATTATGATCAAGCCAGCCATGTCCTATCTTGATATGGTTTCCGAGGTACATAAGGCAACCAATGTTCCCATTGCAGCTTACAGCGTAAGCGGCGAGTATGCCATGGTAAAGGCTGCTGCAAAAATGGGATGGATCGAAGAGGACAAGATTGTGTGTGAAATGGCTGCAAGTGCGTATCGCGCAGGGGTTCAGATCTATCTTACCTATTATGCAAAAGAGCTTGCAGGATTTATTGACGAAGGGAGAATCGGCTGATGACAAGATCAGAGGAATTATTTAACCGTGCAGTAAAAAGGATTCCGGGAGGCGTCAACAGTCCGGTCCGCGCTTACGGAGCCATTGGGGAAGCCCCCAGATTTATCGACCATGCAGACGGATGCTATATTTATGATGCAGATGGAAACAGATATATTGATTACATTGATTCCTGGGGTCCCATGATCCTTGGACACAACTTTCCGGAAATCCGGGAGGCTGTTTTAAAGGCCTGCGAAAAAGGCTTAAGCTTTGGTTGCGCCACAGAGGTTGAGGTGGAGATGGCAGAATTTATCTGTGAACATCTTCCTCATGTGGAGATGGTCCGTATGGTAAATTCCGGCACAGAGGCAGTGATGAGCGCTGTCCGTGCAGCCAGAGGGTTTACAGGAAAAAGTAAGATTATTAAATTTGCCGGCTGCTATCACGGACACAGCGACGCGCTTTTAGTAAGCGCAGGCTCAGGAGTTATGACAAGCGGGATTCCGGACAGCGCAGGGGTTCCGGCAGGCTGTACCCAGGATACCATGACTGCGGTTTACAATGATCTGGACAGTGTAAAAACACTGATGGAGCAGGCAAAGGATCAGGTGGCGGCAGTGATCGTGGAGCCGGTAGCTGCAAATATGGGCGTGGTTCTTCCAGATGAGGGCTTCCTTCAGGGCCTTCGTGACCTCTGCGATAAAAATAACGCGCTTCTGATCTTTGACGAGGTCATCACAGGCTTCCGCCTTGCCTTTGGCGGAGCGGCTGAATACTTTGGCGTAAAACCGGATATGGTCACTTACGGCAAGATCATCGGCGCAGGAATGCCGGTAGGAGCTTATGGCGGAAGAAAAGAAATTATGGAAATGGTTTCTCCTTCAGGCCCGGTATATCAGGCAGGCACCTTAAGCGGAAATCCGGTGGCAATGGCAGCAGGCCTTACCCAGCTGAAATATCTCTATGCTCATCCGGAGGTTTATACAGGACTTGAGAAAAAAGGAACTCTCCTTTATGAGGGAATGAAAGACCTTGCAGAAAAAGCAGGACTTATCTGTCATCTGAACCATATTTCTTCTCTTGGAAGTATTTTCTTTACAGGAGAAAAGGTCTGCGATTATACTTCTGCAAAAACCTCTGACACAAAAGCCTTTGCAAATTATTTCCTGTCCATGCTGAAGGGCGGCATTCATCTGGCTCCCTCCCAGTTTGAGGCAATGTTCTTATCTGACGCGCATTCAGAGGATGTGATTCATGAGACACTGAAGGTATTTTCAGAGGTTCTGGAAAAGGGAAATTTATATGAATAAATCTACATTCGGAAAACTTTTTACAGTGACAACCTGGGGAGAATCCCATGGAAAAGCTCTGGGGGCAGTGGTGGACGGATGTCCGGCAGGGCTTGAACTGGATGAAAGCCACATCCAGAAATACCTTAACCGGCGTAAACCCGGACAGAGCCGTTATACCACAGCCAGAAAAGAAGGGGATCAGGTGGAAATTTTATCCGGAGTATTTGAAGGAAAGACAACCGGAACTCCTATTTCTCTCATGGTAAGAAATATGGATCAGAGATCCGGGGATTACGGAAATATTGCTTACTCTTACCGTCCGGGACATGCAGATTTTACCTTTGATTCCAAATATGGATTCCGGGATTACCGGGGCGGCGGGCGTTCCTCCGGAAGAGAAACCCTTGGAAGAGTGGCGGCGGGAGCAGTTGCCATAAAGCTTCTGGAAGCTCTGGGTATTTCTTTCTGTACCTACACAAAAGCTATCGGACCGGCAGAGATTACAGAATTTCATCCGGAAGAAATTGAAAACAATGCCTTTTATATGCCGGATAAAAAGGCAGCAGAAAAGGCAGGCGCTTATCTGGAACAGTGTATGAAGGAACAGGACAGCGCAGGCGGGATCATCGAGTGCCGCATCAAGGGAGTTCCCCCAGGACTTGGAACACCGGTGTTTGAAAAGCTGGACGCCATGCTTGCCCAGGCTGTTATGTCCATTGGTGCGGTAAAAGGCGTGGAGATCGGAGAAGGGTTCCATGTGGCTCAGATGAGGGGATCTCAGGACAATGACGGATTTGCGGCCTCTGAAAAAGGGATTGTCAAAACCTCCAACCATGCAGGGGGGATCATGGGCGGCATCAGTGACGGAAGCGAGATCCTTCTGCGGGCGGCTGTTAAACCGACTCCCTCTGTAAGTCAGCCGCAGGCAACCGTAACAGACAAAGGAGAAAATATTTCTCTGGAGATCCACGGCCGTCACGATCCGGTGATCGTGCCCCGGGCAGTGGTTGTGGTAGAGGCCATGTGCGCTCTTACCATTGCAGACGCTCTTCTTGGCAATATGTGCGCAAGACTGGATAAAGTGCAGGAATTTTACAAAAAATAAAACGCACAATATTAGACAAATATTCCCACAGTGAAACATTTTCTTTAAAATCGAAACCTCCTATAATAATCTTAACGATTATGTATGGGAGGTTTTTTTATGCAGTACGGGCATTTTGATAATGAAAAAAGAGAATATGTCATTGACCGGGTCGATCTTCCGGTATCCTGGACCAATTATCTGGGAGTGAACGATATGTGTGCTGTGGTCAATCATACAGCAGGAGGGTATATTTTTTATCAGTCGCCGGAATATCACAGGATCACAAGGTTTCGTGGGAATGGGGTGCCCATGGATCGGCCGGGACATTATGTGTATCTGAGAGATGATGAAAGCGGAGACTATTGGAGTATTTCCTGGCAGCCTGTGGGAAAACCGCTGGATCAGGCAAAATATACCTGCCGACACGGTATGTCCTATTCCGTATATGAATGTGAGTACAGCGGAATCCAGGCTTCTCAGACTCTTTCTGTTGCCATGGATGATCCTGTGGAGATCTGGGATATAAAAATTAAAAATACCGGAGAAAAACAGAGAAGTATCAGTGTATTTTCTTATCTGGAATTTTCCTTTCATCAGATTGAAATGGATAACAAAAATTTTCAGATGAGTCTGTATGCGGCAGGCTCCTCTTATAAAGATGGCGTGATCGAGCACGACCTTTTTTATGAAGAGTTTGGCTATCAGTATTTCACAGCAAGCTTTGTTCCGGACAGTTATGACTGTGTCCGTGACAGATTCCTGGGAGCTTACCGCACAGAAAGTAATCCTGCAGGAGTAGAAAAGGGAAGATTAAGCGGAAGCAGTGAACTGGGAGGAAACCACTGCGGCGCTCTTCACAAAAAACTGGTGTTGAATCCCGGGGAAGAGGTTCGGGTTTTCTTTTTCCTAGGAGAAGGCAAGCGGGAGGAAGGGGCTCGCATCCGGGAAAAATATTCATCTCCTGAAAAAGTGGATAGGGTATATGCAGAACTTTATGATTTCTGGGAAAAAAGCGTCAGAAGCTTCAGATCATGACTCCCAATGAGGGGATGAATACCATGATCAATATTTGGACTCTGTACCAGGCAGAGATTAATATTATGTTTTCCAGATTCGCTTCCTTTATTGAGGTTGGCGGGCGCACAGGGCTTGGATACCGGGATACAGCCCAGGATTCTATGACTGTTCCTCATTCCAACCCGGAAAAATGCAGACAGAGGATAGTAGAGCTTCTTCGGGGGCTTGTAAGTGAAGGCTACGGGCTTCATCTGTTTCAGCCGGAATGGTTTGCACCCGGAGAAAAGCCAAAGCCGTTTAAATCTCCGACCGTTGTTCCGGAACCAAAGCGGTCTGATATGATCCATGGTCTTGAGGATACCTGCTCAGACGATGCCCTGTGGCTGGTTGCTTCAATCAATACCTATATCAAAGAGACTGGAGAATTTGACTTCCTGGATCAGGTGATCACTTATGCAGATCGCGGGGAAGGAACCGTTTATGAGCATATGAAAAAAATCCTTGATTTTTCAGATAAGCAAACCGGACCTCACGGAATCTGTAAAGGTCTCCGGGCCGACTGGAACGACTGTCTGAATTTAGGCGGCGGAGAAAGTGCCATGGTCTCGTTCCTTCATTACTGGGCTGTTCAGAATTTTCTGGAGCTTGCACGATACAGGGAAGAAAAAGAGGATATTGAGAAATATACCGCCATGGCGGAAAGAATCAAAACAGCCTGTGACAGGGAACTGTGGGATCGGGAATGGTATATCCGAGGAATAACCCGAAACGGCAGAAAAATCGGCAGAGAAGCGGACAAAGAAGGCAGGATACATCTGGAATCCAATGCCTGGGCAGTGCTCTCCCAGGCTGCTCCTGCAGACAAAGGAAAAAAGGCAATGGACAGTATTTATAAAGAACTGTTTACGCCTTACGGAATTATGCTTAACGGGCCTGCCTATCGCACGCCGGATGACGATATCGGGTTTGTTACCAGAGTGTATCCGGGGCTGAAAGAAAATGCATCGATTTTCAGCCATCCCAATCCATGGGCCTGGGCGGCAGAGTGCGTTCTGGGAAGAGGAGACAGGGCAATGGAGTTTTACAATGCTCTCTGTCCTTATTATCAGAATGACAAAATTGAAATACGGGAATCAGAACCTTATTCCTATTGTCAGTTTGTAGTGGGAAAAGATCATACAGCCTTCGGACGGTCCCGTCATCCTTTTATGACAGGAACAGGCGGATGGGCCTATTATTCCGCAACCCGGTATATGCTTGGTATCCGGCCGGGGCTGAAAGAACTGCAGATCGATCCCTGTATTCCGGAAGAATGGGAAGAGTTTTGCGTAAAAAGAGACTGGAGAGGCGCCGTATATGATATCCGGGTGGAAAATCCTCGTCATGTTTCAAAAGGGGTAAGGGAAATTTATCTTGATGAAAAGAAAGTTTCATGTATTCCGGCACAGCCGGAAGGAAGCTGTCACAAAGTACGTGTGGTAATGGGGTGGTAGTGTCAAATAATCTATGAAAAACAGAGCTAAAGAAAAAGGCTCAAATGAACCTTGAAAATTGCAGATATTTATTCCGATAAGCTCTCCGAGGGCTCAGGGCGTTGCCCTGAGAACCT
>NZ_JANJZT010000011.1 GCF_024622975.1 Blautia caecimuris
TGTAAACCTCCTGTAATTCAAGGTTTTAAAGGATTTTAGAACAATAAAAACAGATAGTTTTTGACACTACCAATAAAAAACAGGAGATTATAAAGATGAAACGTGGATATATAAAAAAGGCGGCAGCCCTTGGAACAGCAGCAGTTCTTACTGCAGGAATGCTGACAGGCTGCGGAGACAAAGCAGAAACAAATAAAAACGGCGAAGAGATCGTTGAGCTTACCTGGTATCAGGTGGGAGACGCTCAGGCAGATGACAACATGGTATTTGATGAAGTAAATAAATATCTGGCTGACAAAATCGGTGTAAAATTAAATGTAGTAAAAGTAGGCTGGGGAGACTACAACCAGAAAATGCAGGTTGTAATCAATACAGGCGACCAGTGGGATCTGTGCTTTACCTGCTCCTGGGCAAACGATTACCTCCAGAACGCACAGAAGGGCGCTTTCCTGGAACTGGATGATCTTCTGAAAGAAGAAGGCAAGGAAATGTATGACAGCATTGATCCGCGCTTCTGGGAGGCTGCAAAGGTAGGAGGAAAGACCTACGGTGTTCCAAGTGAAAAGGAAATCGGAAACTGCCCGATGTGGGTATTTACAAAAGAATATGTAGACAAGTATGACATTCCATATGAGGATATCCATACTCTTGAGGACCTGGAACCATACCTGAAGCTTATCCAGGAAAACGAGCCGGATGTAGTGCCGCTGTATCTGACAAAGGACTATACAGCTCCTACTTATATGGACAAGATCCAGGATCCTATCGGAATTGAATACGGTGATGACACACTGACTGTAAAGAATGTATTTGAGACAGAGAGAATGAAGTCTACCTTAAAGACCATGCGCGAGTATTATCTTGCAGGATATATTAACAAGGATGCGGCAACAGCTTCTGATGACAAATCGATCAAACGTTTTGTAACAAAAGGTGACGGACAGCCATATGCAGAGCTTACCTGGGGAAAAGACCTTGGCTATGAGGTAGTTGCATCTCAGATCATGGATACTCAGATCACCAATGCTTCTGCCCGTGGAGCTCTGACAGCCATCAACAAAAACTCCGAGCATCCGGAAAAGGCAATGGAGCTTCTGAACCTGATCAATACAGACCAGGAACTGAGAAACATGCTGAACTATGGTATTGAGGGAACTCACTGGGAAAAGGTTGAAGTTTCTGAAGAGGAAAAGGCTGCAGCAGAAGGCAAAGATTATATCTATGACTACAAGGCAAAACTGATTCCGGAAAAACAGAAAGATTACTCTGCTCCTTACTGGGTACAGGGAGGTCTGTTCAACACTTATGTAATGGACAATGAACCTCTTGACAAATGGGCAACCTTTAAGGAGTTTAATGACGAATCTGTGGAGGCGCCATCCTTTGGATTTGACTTTAATCTGGAGCCTGTGGCAACAGAGGTAGCCGGATTCAGAAACATTCTGGATGAGTTTGGAAAATCTCTGTACACAGGAAGCGTAGATCCGGATGAATATCTTCCGAAGCTGCTTGATAAGCTTGATGCAACAGGTGTAGACAAGGTTATTGAGGAAATGCAGTCTCAGATTGACGAGTGGAAGGCAAGTAAATAATAACATATAAAAATAAAAAGTTAATTGAAAGAGGAGCGCAGACAATGAAAAAACAGGATATACTCCGACACGTAGGCCATATGAGCCAGATTGCAGAAATAAGAGAAATATCCTATCAGGAAGGCAGAGCAAAAGGAATGAACGGCTGGCAGATTAAAAATGGCCCTTTAAGATTTACGGTTATGAAAGATAAAGGGCTGGATATCAGCGAGCTTTCCTATAAGGGAATCAATATGAGCTTTCTTTCCAAGCCGGGGCTTCAGGGAAGAAACCACTATGATACTAACGGGCAGGAAGCCCAGAGAAGCATCATGGGAGGAATGATTTTTACCTGCGGACTGGAAAACATCTGCGCTCCTTACATCGGAGACAGGGAATATCCCATGCACGGAAGAATTCGTACAACTCCGGCAGAGCATACCGGCGAAAAGGTATGCTGGGAGGGAGATGAATACCATCTTTCCGTATGCGGAGAGATGCGGGAGGCAGAGCTTTTCGGAGAAAATCTGGTGCTGAAAAGAAAGATTTCCACCATTTTTCCGGGAAAGCAGATCATTATTGAGGATGAAATAGAAAATCAGGGCTTCCGGGAAGAACCCGCGATGCTTTTGTATCATTTTAATGTTGGCTATCCGCTTCTGGAAGAAGGAACAAAAATTATTCTTCCTACAAAAAAAGTAACACCAAGAGATGAAGCTGCCGCCCCCTTTACAGAAAAATATTGTATAATGGAAGCACCGAAGGATCGGGAACCGGAGTATGTATTTCTTCATGAACTGGCAGAAGATGGAGAAGGAAATACTTTTGCTGCTGTGATCAACGAAAAAACCGGATTTGGAATCCGGCTGGATTTTAACAGAAAAAATCTTCCGTATTTTATGGAATGGAAATCCCTGGCGTCCGGAGACTATGTAGTAGGTCTGGAGCCTGCAAATTCCAGCGTATATGGAAGAGCGTATCATGAAGAAAACGGCAATCTTCACACAATCAAACCATTTGCCAGAGAAAACAACAGGCTTGTGATTACAATTCTTGAGGAAGAAGAGCTTGTACGTACAGAAGAAGAGGCGCAGGCCCTGGCAGGAAAAAAGGAGTAATAGGACATGAAAAGAAGTAAGATTAATGCAGTAATCAAAGATATGGAAAAGCTGATAAAGGATCACGGATTTCAGCTTCCTCCTTTTTGCAAATGGACACCGGAGGACTGGAATGAAAAAGGTCATGAATATGATGAGATCAGAGACAATATGCTGGGCTGGGATATTACAGATTATGGCCTTGGAAAATTCGATGAAGTAGGATTTGCACTGATTACTTTAAGAAATGGAAACCTTAAAATGGATAAGTATACAAAGACTTATGCAGAAAAGCTTCTTATGGTAAACGAAGGACAGATGGCTCCTATGCATTTCCACTGGAACAAAATGGAAGACATCATTAACCGCGGTGGCGGAAACGTTCTGATCACTGTTTATAATTCCACAGAGGACGGACAGTTTGCAGACACAGACGTTACTGTAAATTGTGACGGAAGAGAATTTACAGTGAAGGCAGGAACACAGATCCGCCTGACACCGGGAGAGAGCATTACTGTTTATCCTTACATGTATCATGACTTCCATGTGGAAGAAGGAACAGGGGCAGTGCTTCTTGGCGAGGTTTCCATGTGTAATGATGACGAAAACGACAATCGTTTCTATGAGCCTATCGGAAGATTCCCGGAAATTGAAGAGGACGAGCCTGCATACCGCCTTCTTTGTAATGAATATCCGAAAGCAGAATAAAAAGAACCAGAGGACACTATGAGAGCAAGAGAATTAAACCAGAATTGGACCATGCGCTGTGTGGAGGATTCACAGTGGCAGGAAGCCAGAGTTCCCGGGACAGTATATACCGATCTTCTGAGAAACGGGAACATGGAGGATCCTTACTGGAAGGACAATGAGGATGCCATCTGCAGCCTTATGGAAAAGGATTATGAATATCAGTGTACTTTTCAGGGAGAGGAAACATCAGAGCTTTCCAGCGTATTTCTGAGATTTGAGGGACTGGATACCGTTGCGGACATTTATCTGAATAATGTGCATCTTGGAAATGCGGAAAGCATGCACCGCATATGGGAATATTCTGTAAAGGACATTCTTTTGTCCGGGGAAAATACTCTGAAGGTAGTATTCCATTCTCCTTTGAAATTTATTGCAGAGGCCTACAAAAAATATGGAAATATCGGAAATGACGATACATATGAAGGGTTCATGCATCTTCGAAAGGCCCATTACATGTTTGGCTGGGACTGGGGAGCGCATCTTCCGGATGCCGGAATTTTCCGTCCGGTTTTTCTGTGCAGCGTTTCTCATGGAAGGATTGACAGTGTTTATATCAGACAGCAGCATGAGGAAAATAACTGTACTCTGAAGTTTAAAGGAGACTGTATCAGAGAAATGCCGGGAGAATACCAGTGGAGGGTTCTGGTAACAGCTCCTGACGGACAGAAATATGAAACAGTTCTTTCTCCTCAGGGAGAGGGTCAGCTGGTTATTGAAAATCCGCAGCTGTGGTGGCCTAACGGACTTGGAAATCAGCCTCTTTATCAGGTACAGGTGCAGCTTTTGTATGAAGGAAATGTGGAAGACACCTGGAAAAAGCGGATCGGTCTTAGGACTATGACTATGCAGCGCCAAAAGGACCAGTATGGGGAAAGCTTTGCCCATGAGGTCAATGGAAAAGCTTTTTTTGCCATGGGTGCTGATTATATTCCGGAAGAGCATCTTCTGGGAAGAAGAAGTGAAGAAAAGACAAGAAAGCTTCTGGAAGACTGTAAGCTTGCGAACTTTAATGTGATCCGTGTATGGGGCGGAGGCTTTTATCCGGACGACTGGTTCTTTGATATCTGTGATGAGCTTGGTCTGGTAGTGTGGCAGGATTTTATGTTTGCCTGCTCTGTATATGAGCTTACGCCGGAATTTGAGGCAAATATCCGAAAAGAATTTGCAGATAATATAAAAAGACTTCGTCACCATGCATCTCTTGGCCTGTGGTGTGGAAATAATGAAATGGAAATGTTTGTGGACGAAAGGTGCTGGGTCACAAAGGCTTCAGAGGTGCGGGATTATCTTTTTATGTATGAGAGGATTATTCCCGAGGTTTTAGGAGAATATGATCCGGAAACCTTTTACTGGCCGGCAAGCCCGTCCTCCGGAGGTTCCTTTGACAATCCCAATGATCCGGACAGAGGCGATGTTCATTACTGGAAGGTATGGCATGGAAACCGTCCGTTTTCTGAGTACAGGAAGCACTTTTTCCGCTATGCATCCGAGTTTGGTTTTCAGGCTCTTCCTTCCAAAAAGACTATTGAGACATTTAGCGATGATCCGGATGACTGGAATCTGTTTTCCTATATTATGGAAAAGCATCAGAGGAATTACGGCGCAAACGGAAAGATCATGAATTACATGCAGCAGACCTACCGGTATCCCGGAGATTTCGATACGGTGATCTATGCTTCCCAGCTTCTTCAGGCAGACGCTATCCGCTATGGAGTGGAGCATTTCAGAAGAAACAGAGGAAGATGTATGGGAGCAGTATACTGGCAGCTGAATGACTGCTGGCCTGTAATTTCCTGGTCCTCCATTGACTACACCGGCCGCTGGAAAGCGCTTCATTATTACGCAAAAAGATTTTTTGCCCCGGTAATGATCTCCTGTCAGGAAGAGAGCTGGCTGACCCAGGAGGCGAATATGAACCGTCAGCATTTTCAGTTTGAAAAGTCCATTCATCTGAACGTCACCAATGAAACCTTAGGAGATAAAGAAATTCTGGTGAAGTGGTATGTGAGAAATGCGGCGTCGGAGATTCTAAGAGAAGAGCAGGCAATGATTCAGGTTCCGGCTCTGGAAAGTGTATGGCTTCCTAAAGAGGAGCTGCCGGAAATTGATGTATTTACTCAGTATGTAAGCTTTAAAGCCTGGGAAAATGGAAAGTGTATTTCAGAAGGAACTGTGATTTTTTCCTATCCGAAATATTTCCGGTATGAAAATCCTGAGCTTAGCTGCAAGGTGGAGGGAAATCAGATTACGGTATCTTCGCCGGTATATGCAAAAAGCGTGGAAATCCTCAATGAACAGGAGGATCTGGTACTGTCAGATAATTACTTTGATCTGAACGGAGACAGCAGAACAGTAGAGATCCTTCGTGGAAAACCGGAAGGCCTGAAGCTCAGAAGTGTGTGGGATATCCGGTAAAACAGAATACAGACATAAATTTAAAGGGGTGGATCATACCCCTTTAAATTTTTTTATATATTCCTGCGCATGCTTTTGGATTTCCTGCATCTGACGGGAAGTGACAGGATTGGCATACGGGATTCTGTGAACCAGTTTTTCAATAACAAAATCACTGTGTCTGGCAATGACAGTACGAATGATTTTACCACACTATAAGTGTGGACAAAATAAACAGTAATTTTACAGACAGGATGTTGGCATATGAATGTACCATCAGATTGACTTCACGGTAGAAAAAGCATGACAATATTGATATAATCAGGAGGACAGATACGAATTCAACAAAAAGGAGAGGTTATAATATTTATAAAGATAATGTGGAAGAGACTGCGAAATATACTTCCATATAACTGAAAAAAGGAAGGGAAAATAGTGAAGGCTATAATCTGTGATGATGAAAAAAGTACATGTTCCGAGCTGGAAGAGATCATATTAAAATATGCGAAAGAGAAAAGAGTTCCCCTTGTGACAGAGGTTTTCTATTCAGGGGATATTTTGCTGGATTATTTGAAAAGAGAGAAAATAAATATTCTTTTTCTGGATATAGAGCTGCCAGGGAAAGATGGAGTTATGGTTGGCAAATATATAAGAGAGGTTCTTGAAGAAGAGAATATATTTTTGGTGTATATCTCTTCAAAAGAGAATTATGCATTACAGCTTTTTCAAAATCGTCCATTTGATTTTTTGGTAAAGCCCATAGAACAGGCGAAGATATACCATGTTTTGGACAACATCTGTCGTATATCGGGAAAAAACAGTGCGGAATTTAAGTTTCAAGTTCAAAACAGCACATATTGCATTTTGTATAAAGATATTTTGTATTTTCAAAGTGATGGAAGAAAAATTAATATTGTAATGAAAAAAGAGGTCAGGACATTTTATGGGAAATTAAATGAAATAGAAGAAAAACTTCCGGAAAATCTTTTTCTGAGAATACATAAATCGTATTTAGTGAATAAAAGTTATGTAAAGGGATTTACATACGAGTGGGTAAAAATGTTGAATGGAGACGTACTGAATATAAGTAAAATTAATCGTGCAGATGTACGGAGAAAGATTTTGGAGAGTGCTGCTGATGAGTTTGAAAATATTTAATAGTATTATAGCGTTGCTGGCAAATGCACTGCGTTTTTACGCGTTGAAATATTTTGTTGGTATTTTTGTGCAAAAAGAGGAGAGCAAGTGGAATCATATTTTTATTTTATACATTATAGGCTGGGCATGGACAAGTGTGATAAGCTTGATTTTTTTCTCTCCGGCTATGAATATCCTGTCAAACATAGCAAGCCTTTTTTTAATCTTTTTACCATACCGTATAAAGAAAACAAAAAAATGTCTGGCTGTATTTGTCATATACGTGATTAATGCTTTGGTTGACAGTATTGTCATTTTATCTTTGACAAAATACATGCCAGGACAGCCGGTAAATCAGGTGTATGAATGTATCACAAGCTTTATCCTATTATTGATTGCGATTATTATCCAGAGGACAACAAAATCAGAACAAGAAATTACATTACCGACATTAAATATGATTGCGCTTTTAATGGTTCCTGTTATCAGTATTGTATACATATATTATCTGGTTATTACTGTACATGAAATAAAAGGAATTGTTATTTTTGCAGCACTGGCACTTCTTTTTATTAATATTCTCATTTTTTATCTGTATCATTCATTGCTTAAATTTTATTCTGCACGTATGAATGAGCAGGTATTTAAACAGATGCTGGAAGTTTATTCTTATCAGTTAGATGTAGCCAGAGAATCAGAAGAGCGGGTGAAAGCATTGAGACATGATATCAAACATCATATCATTGAATTATCTGCAATGGCTAAAAAAAATAATAATAACGACATGATAAAATATTTAAGCAGTATGAAGGAATTTATGCTAAATCCAAAAGAATATTCAACTACAGGAAACCGGGAAATAGACGGAGTATTGAATTACATGCTACAGAAAGCAAACAGTACGCTGAATCAGGTAGATGTTCAGATAAATATTCCGGAAGATCTATATTTCAATAATTTTAATATTTGTGTTATTTTGGGAAACCTAGTAGACAATGCAGTAAGAGAAGCCAGTAAGTCGGAGGAAAAGTTGTTGACCATAAAAATGCAAATAAAACAGGAGGTGTTATTAATCTTTATAGAAAACAGCTATTCAGGAAAAATCCTTGAAAAGAAAAATGGACTGCAGACAACTCAGACAGAACTTGCAATACATGGTATCGGATTAGAAAATGTAAAAAAAGTGGTTCTTGCCAATGGAGGAGAAATTAAAACAGATTATACATCTGATAGATTTTGCGTTCAGGTTCTTTTGTATATGTCGCAGATCAAAAACTAAGAGACTTATGATGAGTCTCTTTTTTTGTATATAAAAAGCAGAGGCTGATTTTGACAAAAACATGGGCGAATTTTGACAATCATGTAAAAAGTCAATAATTGTATGTTACAATTCAATCACTTTAAAGGGAGGTGTAAGCCAATGGATAAGAGAACTTCTACAAATGGGAACAAGGTATTGAGGTACATAGCAAAGAGGATAGCCGTAAGAGATGCCAATACAACCTGTCCTTTCTTGGGATATCAGCCTGAACTTCCACAGACAGTAAAACAATTAAATAAAATGAATGAAAGGGGCAAGGACGAATGATGAAAAAGTTATTATGTGCAGCGGTTTTAGCTACAACGTTGATTTGTAGTAGTTCCACAGTTCATGCAGGAACAATACCGTTTACCGTTACGGTTGGTGGAACCGGGTCTCAGGATCCATTGTCAAAGAGAGAGAGGAAAACAGATGATGGAGATACATTTGCCTATTTTAGAGGCCAGGAATTTAGTGCTGATAAAGCAGGGATTTATGTAAGATCGTATAATTTGGACAAAGAGTATATTTATTCGGGACAAAAGTTTTTGGTAAGTACTACAGCAGGAATACGTCAGAGTGCTCAATATAATATGACAGCTCCTGGAGGAGAATATTATTATATGAAATCAGAGGCTCAGAGTAAGCGTGTGACTGTAAAAGGATATTATTGTCCGTAATCCGTTCAATGGCAGAAAAAGGAGGAATATATCCTCCTTTTTTTAACAAGGGAGGTTGTGCAATGAATTATAAAAAAATTTTTATGGCTGTTCTTTATGTGTGTTTGTTTATGCCATTAATATCACAAAATATGGTTATGGCATCTGAGAATATTTTTCCAGAAAAATATATAAATAAACAGAATGGTGTGACATTTGAAACAAATATTGAAGTCCCAGAGAAACTTGATTTTTCAAAAATAAAAACAGGAACTGCCAAATTGCAGTATCCAAAATCTGAACAGGCTATATCGGAAATTGCTGCTGATATTGCAATAGTTGATCAAGATATATCAAGTATTGAGTGGAAAGGGAAAACAGTAGATATCAGTTATTATACGCTTGAAGATGGAAGTACCTTGAACCTGGATACGATACTAACTTATACAACTCCGTTTTTTGATGATATTTTGAATGTATTTCGTGTTGAAAAAACAGACGTTTTTAACGCAGACAATTATAGTCAAGAAAATAATTTTAGTTATATCAGTTCGGAGGATGCTTTTCAGTACATTGTTGATATGATCAATAGATGCGGGTATGAATTAGGAGAAACAAATTATAAATATTATGCCCTGGATGCAGAGACTATGCAGCAACAGGAAATTATAGCAGACAAGGCAGGCGATAATTCTATAAGTGAACCACGGGAATGGAATAAAGAAGACGACTGTTATTATTTTTTTGCAGAACAGGTATATGAAGGGCTGCCAATTTATTATGGAAATCAGACGTTTCCAGATGATGGAGTTACAAACAGACCTGTTCAGGCGGTGTATTCTTCCAGAGGAGTGGAGGGATTATATGTAAATAAGGTATATAGTATTACTGAATCGGGGGGAAAAGTGAGTTTGCTGGAATTTGATAAATTAGCAGAAAAGATATCGGATAAATATGGGAATCTACTGACATCTGCATCTTATTATGTAAACCGTGCGAAGTTATATTATATGCCTGTCGCAATAGGTGTGGAAGATTATGAATTACGTCCGGTATGGTTATTTGAAATTCACGAAAAAGGTACAGATAGTGAAACAGAAAATGAGTACGAAACCACACTATATACATTTCTGGATGCGCAGACAGGAGAGGAAGTGGTTGTTTGATAAAATCAAACCGAGGCAGAGGATATTTTTTAACAGATATAGGAAGAGTATTTATAAAGAAAGAAACCTACATGGGGATAATAGGGGTAACGGTTGCATTATTTTTTTCAATCAGTGGAAATATACAGACAACAGTTATTTCTAATTTTTTATATGGGACATATGGGGTAGGATTCTTACTTGCGTTTGTATTTTGTGCGTTTTCCTATGGAACAGTTTATAGTGATGAATTGGAAAACGGGTATATTCGTTATTCTGTAATACGCGGTGGATTGAAACATTATGTAATTTCTAAAGCAGCAACAATATTTTTATCCTCAGTAGTGGTTATGGCAGCAGGATGTGGAGTGTTTGGCATTCTTTGTTCTTTGCATATGCCATGGGCGGACGTTCAGATTTGTAAAGAGTTGGCAGCATCAGGGGGATATGCCTGGCTGATTAAAGAAAACAGATATGTATTATGGCTTGTCTCGTACGGATTACAATGGGGGATGCTGGCAGGAAGCCTTTCACAAGCAGCAGCATTTGCTTCTTTATACATAACCAATCGTTTACTGGTTCTGTCCGTTCCTGTATTTTGTTACCAGGCAATTACTGAGTTTTCTGTAAAACTTACAGAAAAAAACAGTATGTGGAGTATTCAAAGCGTTTTTGATGCCAGGTATCAAATGTTTGGAGACGATAGAAAAATGTTTCTGTGGGCGCTGGGGCTGAGTCTTTGTACGACTATGGCTCTATGTGGAATAAGTTATATCAGATTAAAGAAAAGGATATAAAAGCATGAAACAACTACATTATTCAATTCAAATTTTTTTACAGAAACTCCGGCAGAGCAGAATGTATACACTTTTGATTTTAGAAACTTATATCCTTTATATTTATGTTCAGCCAGTGATTAAATTTTCGCAGGACGTGAAATATCCATCAACACCATGGCTGTTGCCATTTCTGTTTTCTAATATATATTTTATTTTTTTATTTATGCTAGGGGTAGTATACATGTTTTCAGACGTACCTTTTATGCAACATTATTACATGTATCAAATAGTGCGTATAGGGAGAAAAAGATGGGCAATCGGGCAGATTGTATCAATTATTTTTCAGTCATTATTTTTGATGTTTTTTCATTTATCTGTCAGTATACTGTGGATCATCAGACATTGTGAATGGAAACTGGAATGGGGAAAACTGTTGCATACCGTTGCTTTGACAAATGCATCTGCACATTATGGTTTTTTATTTGAAGTGCCATATTCCGCTATACAAAAGTATTCACCACAGGAACTGACTATTTTGACATTGTTTATTGGTACTTTCGTAATTGCATTTACAGGTGTTTTTATGTTCGCAATTTGTTTAATATTGAATCGCTACTGGGCAATAGCAGCGGCGGTAGCAATGATCAGTATGGTTTATCTTGTTCATAATGCAAATCCTGCAATGATTCAAAAGATATCTGCATTTGCTCCGGTCAGCTGGATACAAACAACTAATATAGGGACAAAAATGTATAATTATTATACACGACCTTCACTGACTTATATTGTATGCGCATTATGTATTGGGATTTTAATATTCAGCATATTGATAATATGGCGTGTAAATAATGTGGAGTTTTTATTTAGCAAAGAAGACTGAATTTTTATTATTATAACTTGTACAGAGGAAAATATATGGACAGACAGAATTATGCGATCGAAGTATCTCATGTAAGTAAAAGTTTTAAAGATAACAAAGTTTTGAGGGATGTTTCTCTTTCCTGTCAGAGTGGCAAAATTTATGGACTTGTTGGACATAATGGTTCTGGAAAGACTGTTTTGTTTAAATCTATTTGTGGTTTTCTTTCCTGCGATGAAGGAACCATAACTGTCAATGGTAAGGTTATGGGGAAAGATAAGGATATGCTGACCGATGCGGGGATTATTATTGAGGAACCGGCTTTTTTGCGGACATGGAGTGGATATCATAATCTGGAATTTCTTTATACTTTGCGCAACAAAAAGAACAAAGAATATCTTTATTCTGTTCTCAGAAAAGTCGGTTTGGATCCCACATTGAAGCGTCCTGTTGGAAAATATTCACTGGGCATGCGCCAGAGACTTGCCATTGCGCAGGCCATTATGGAAGATCCGGGAATTTTGATTCTGGATGAACCTATGAATGGCTTGGATAAAAATGGAGTGAGAGAGATCAGGGAGCTTCTGTTAAAAATGAAAGAAGAAAATAAACTGATTATTCTGGCCAGTCATAATCGGGAAGATATTGATGTTCTTTGCGATGAGGTTTATGAAATGGAAGACGGGGTAATCTGTAAAATATGAAAAACAGAGTTTTTAATGGAGGATATTGGGCTAGGAACTTTTAAAGGTGTGACATTTGGGGGGGGGGGAGAAAAATGAATGATAAGTGAATGGAGTAGGACAATATCAAATCAAATATGTGAAAATCAGAACGAAAAGGAGATTATTCAGTATGGTTTAAATCAGTTTTTTTGGATACTATTAAATTTTTTTGCAATTGCAATATCCGGTGTTTTATGGCACGAATTTTGTTTTAGTATCTTGGTCTTTTTAGAAATATATTTTTTGCGCCCATATGCAGGCGGTTATCATGCTGATACAGAAATAAAATGCTGTATGATTTCTGTAGGAATCGTGAATATTGCAATGCTAGTAAGAAAGATCAATGTATTTTCACCAGATAGTATACTTATGATTTATATATGCTTCATTTGTGTGATCGCCTTGTTTTCTCCTGCAGATAATCCGATACATCCTCTATTAAAGGCAGACAGCAGGTATTACAGAAAAAGGTCAAGACAATTAGTTTTTGGGTACAGCAGCTTACTTGCGGTGAGTATGGCTCTGCGAATTACAGTTTTAGGAGATTCAATTATATACACAATTTTGATAGTAGGAGTATCTGTTTTGGCAGGAAAATGGAAGTATAAGAAGTAAACATTTCTTTTCGGAAGATTCCCGGAAATTGAGGAAGACGAGCCGACATACTGTCTCTTTTGTAATAAATATCCGAAAGCAGAATAAAAACAGAAAGTATTATCAGAATGACAGGAATTTTAAAGGGGTGTTTACACCCCTTTAAATTTTTTTATATATTCCTGCGCATGCTTTTGGATTTCCTGCATCTGACGGGCAGTGACAGGATTGGTATACGGGATTCTGTGAACCAGTTTTTCAATATAATTGTTTTCCGCAACAATGTCCATGCTTTCCTTAAAGTTCAGGTCAAAGATATGAACCAGATAGGATACCCAGTAATCCATTTTTGTGATCCGGTCAGCGGACAGAATGGTGCTGCTGCGGAATACTGTTTCATAAACCTTTGGGGAGATTTCAAGGGCTCCAATCTCTTCGCCGGGCATTCCCATAAAGGTGAGCAGATCATCTTCAAGCTTTACCCGGAAGTTGTCCAGTTTATCTGCGTCGCGGATAAGCCGGGCATGGAAAAGCGCACAGGGATCAGAAACTCCTTCCAGAACAAAATCACTGTGTTTTGCAATGGCAGTGCGAATGATTTCATCCCAGCGATCATCCGGCATAAAACGACGGATCATTCCTTCCTCAAATAAAATCTGCACGCCATAGGCGGCATGATCCATGGTTGTTGGCTCAAAACTGTCAAATTGTTTTAACTGCTCAAACCGTCCGATATCATGGAGAAGAGCAATGATTTTGGCAAGGGATACAGTTTCTTCATCCAGATTTCTCCGGCGGCATACCTCTTCCGCCTGCTTTACCACACCATAAGTATGGACGATCTTCAGACGGACTTTATCGTTATTCTGATCATAATCTTTTAAATATTCCTGAAAAACGTGAGCTGCTTTTGTAAAATCCATAGCCGGACTCCTTATTGGTTTTATTAGGTTTATTGTATCATTTCCCGGCGTATAACACCACTGTAAAAACAGGAGAATATTATTTATTGTCCACGGGATATTATTCTGCCAGGTGTTCGGGCATATATGCAAAAAAACGGGATATACAGGATAAAATGACATAGCCGAAGATGAATGGAAAGGGATTCTGACCAGATTTCCGGGAACGGAGTAAGCAGCATTTTTATATAACGGCACATGAATGTATAATCAGTTGGGTTTCACGGTAGAAAAAGTATGACAATGCTGATATAATCAGGATAGCAGGCAGGGATTCAATAAAAAGGTGAATTTATAGCTTTCGTAAAAATAATGCTGAAAGTACAGCGATAAATTGCATCAGAGACAAAGAAATACGGAAGTACAGTAAGAGTCTGTGTGAATAGAACAGATATTTTCGGATCATCTGATTTGGGACAGGAAGAATGAGGTGAAAGGGGACACGGAAATATTTCTGTACTAAATAAAAATTTATCATAAATGAAAAACAGGAGGAAAGAGAGTATGAGAAAGAAAACAGCAGGACTGGCAGCACTTATCTGCGCCGCAGGGCTGATATCTGTAACACAGACAGATACGGTACTGGCAGATGGAGGATTTTCCTATGAGGATGTGGCAAATCGGGAGTTTTTGTTTTGCAGTGGGGCCGGTGCGTGGTCAACAGTTCTGACAATCAATGAGGATGGAACTTTTGAGGGGTATTATCATGACACAGATATGGGAAGTCGTGGGGAAGAATACCCTAGCGGAACACGATATGTCTGTAATTTTTCAGGACAGTTTACAGAGCCGGTTCAGGTAAATGAGTATACATATTCAGCTCAGCTTCAGACTCTTCAGTGTGAACAGGAACCGGGTACAGAGGAAATTATTGAGGGAATAAAAAATATGTACAGCGAACCTTATGGTTTGGATAATGCAGAGAATATACTGTTTTACATGGAGGGAGCGCCCATAGCGGAGCTTCCCGAAGGATACCGAAGCTGGGTTGGATATTTGGATCTGGCAAATCTTCAGGAAACTTCATTGCCATTTATCGGACTTTATAATGAGGCTGCCCAGCAGGGATTTTCCAGTGCAGTAAAAGAAGGCTCGGCTCCGGTGACTGAGGAGACTTCAGATATTGATGCAGAGCTGACAGAAACAGAATCAAAGGCAGCAGAGCTTCAGAGCAGGATAGACAGCGCTCTGGCGCAGGCAGATATCAATATATTGTCAGGTGAGCTTTATAAGCTCTGGGATGATGAGCTGAATTCTATCTGGGGAAGATTAAAGACTATTCTTCCAGCAGATACAATGGAGCAGCTTACAGATGAAGAGATTGCCTGGATTGAAGAAAAGGAGGCAGCTGTGGCAGCGGCAGGCCGTGAGGCAGCAGGCGGAAGCATGCAGCCTATGCTGGAAAATTTAAAGGGATCGGAACTGACAAAAGCCAGAGTTTATGTACTGGCAGAATATCTGAGATAATCATTGATACAGCAGCGACAAAGAGACATTTCGTAATTGAGATGTCTCTTTTGTTTTTATGAGATGCATAGCCAGAGTTTAAGGCTTTTTGGTATCCGCATATCAAAGATTCCATTGTGAAAATTTTGTATTTGCTCAGTTATGGTTAGCAATATAAAAGTTGTTGACAACTTACAGTTAGTTGTGGTATACATATTTAAGTTAGATTAGACTTACTAAATAATGATTGAAAACAGCCGGGACAACTGTAAAAAAATGCAGTATGAAAGACAGAGGGATTGTCTTGTAGGAGAACAGCTGCACTGTGTACAGAAAAGCGGCGGAAAGGTCTGGTATATGAAGAAATCAATAAAAATATTCTGGATAACGGCAGGTTTTTTATGTTTGGGACTGGGAACCGCAGGAGTTTTGCTACCTTTTCTGCCAACTGTGCCTTTTTATATGGCAACTGTTTTCTGTTTTGCAAAAAGCTCCAGGAAGCTTCATGGCTGGTTTATCGGAACCACTCTGTATAAAAAGAATCTGGACAGTTTTGTCAGAGAAAGGGCTATGACTATGAGAACAAAACTAAGGATCATGGGAATGGTTTCCGGAATTATGGCAATTGGCTTTCTTATGATGAAGGATGTGCCTGCAGGAAGAATCTGTCTGGCAGCAGTGTGGGTATTTCATGTTTTTTACTTTTTTATGAGGATCAGAACGATTCCCACAGAGACAAAGCAGTAAAAAACAGGCTTTGAAGAAAGTAAAAGACTGAAGAGCACAGAGCATTTTTGATAATAGAAAAAGGAGACATACAGAATGATCGACACAAGGCTTACAGGACTTTTGTCCCATGCAAAAAAGTATATTGTATACAACATATTCTGGCAGTGGATTTCACTTCTTGCACAGATAGGAGCAGTTTTTTCCATTGCAGGACTTCTGGGGCAGGCAGCAATTCTTCTGGAAAGTAAAAAAGAAGAAATGTTTTTTATACAGGGACAGAATACAAATGGCCTTTATATGGGCCAGACACTTATTGTGCTGACAATCTGTGTGGCAGTCCGTTTTATCTGCGAAAAACTGGCAGCCCGGGCATCCTGTCAGGCAAGCGTGGATGTAAAGCAGGTTCTTCGCAAAAGGATTTACCGGAAAATGCTCAGTCTGGGAGCTTCCTATCATGAACAGGTTTCAACCTCAGAGGTGATGCAGGTGTGTACAGAGGGAGTGGAACAGCTTGAAATTTATTTTGGAAAGTATCTGCCTCAGCTTTTTTACAGCCTCCTGGCGCCTCTGACACTATTTTTTGTGCTGATGCACATAAGCCTTCGGGCAAGCGCGGTACTTTTGATCTGTGTGCCTCTGATTCCGGTTTCTATTGTGGCAGTACAAAAGCTTGCAAAAAGACTTTTGAACCGATATTGGAGTATTTATACAGGACTTGGAGATTCGTTTCTGGAAAATCTTCAGGGAATGACCACTCTTAAAATTTATCAGGCAGATGAGATGAAAGCAAAAGAAATGGATAAAGAGGCTCAGATATTTCGCAGGATTACTATGAAGGTTCTGACTATGCAGCTAAATTCCACAAGTGTGATGGATATCGTGGCCTACGGAGGCGCTGCGGCTGGAATGATCGTGGCAGCATCTGAATTTCTGGCAGGCACATTAAGCTTTGCCGGAGCCCTGACAATTATTCTTCTGGCATCAGAATTTTTTATTCCTCTGAGACTTCTGGGGTCATTTTTCCACATTGCAATGAACGGAATGGCTGCCAGCGATAAGATTTTTGCTATTCTGGATATTCCGGAAACAAAGATCAGCCAGAATTCAGGAGATAAAGCTGAAGGTCAGAAAAGGAATGCGAACTTTCGATTAAAGGAAGAAAGCTTACATGCTTCAGAAGCTATAAAAGATGTAAACCAGGAAGAAATAACAGGTAAAAAGATGAAAATACAGTTCCGGAACGTGCATTTTTCTTATGAAAAGGACAGGGAAATCCTGGCAGGGATTGATCTTGATATGCCGGCAGGAGCGTTTATATCCCTTGTGGGAGAATCCGGATGTGGAAAAAGTACTATCGCAGGTATTCTGGCAGGGAGAAATCGGGGATTTTCCGGTTCTGTTACTGTGAATGGAACTGCCCTGGAAGAGATTTCCGAGGAAGCTCTGATGAAAAATGTTACTCTGATCCGCCATAACAGTTATCTTTTTAAGGGAACTGTAGAGGAAAATCTCCGTATGGCAAAACCGGATGCCAAGGAATCGGAGATGAGGGAGGTTCTTGCCAGAGTAAATCTTCTGGGATTTCTGGACGGACAAAAGGGAGTGAAAACAGAGCTTCTGGAGCAGGCGGAGAACCTTTCCGGAGGCCAGCGTCAGAGACTGGCTCTTGCCAGAGCGTTGCTTCATGACTCGCCGGTGTATGTTTTTGACGAAGCGACCAGCAATATTGATGCAGAAAGTGAAGAGCTTATTATGAAAGTAATACGCCAGCTTTCACAGACAAAAACAGTTCTCCTGATTTCCCACAGGCTTGCAAATGTAGTGGATTCAGACTGTATCTATATGATGAAGGACGGAAAAATATGTGAACAGGGAAAACATAAAGAACTTCTGGCTCTTGACGGAACTTATGGGAAACTTTATAAGGGACAGATGGAGCTTGAAAATTACAGTAATCCCAGGAGAGGAAATTCTGAAGTAATGGGCGCAGACCGGAAAGAGAAACAATTCTTTACCAAAGAATCAAAGGATAAAAATTAAAAGTGAAGGGATAAAGAAGGTTTTATGACCTTGTTGAGTCCTTTTGCAGAAAGGCAGATGATAGAAAAGAGTATGAATACTGGCTATGATATATCAGAAAAAAGGGTCCTGCCGGACAGGCGCAGAAGCGCACTGAAGATTATGGGAAGCCTGATCGGTCTGGTAAAGCCTCTGATCCACATTATGATTCTGGCAGTCCTTCTGGGAACTGCCGGGTATCTTTGCGCGATTTTTCTTACAATACTTGCAGGGCAGATACTTATTCAGGGGCTAGGCCATGCAGCAGGCACTCAGGGAGCAATGAGCCAGGGGCTTTTTGCGGGAATGACGCCACAGAATCTTTTTGTTTTAATGATTGTTCTGGCTGTTGCCCGTGGAATCCTTCATTATGCGGAACAGTACTGCAATCATTTTATTGCATTTAAGCTGCTGGCAATTATCCGTCATAAAGTATTTGCGGCACTGCGAAGGCTTTGTCCGGCAAAGCTTGAAGGACGGGATAAGGGAAATCTGATTTCTATTATTACCACAGATATTGAGCTTCTGGAAGTCTTTTATGCTCATACCATTTCACCTGCAGCCATTGCAGCTCTTACCTCTTTTATGATGGTATTTTTTATGGGAAGCTATCATGTGGGAGCAGGGATTTTTGCGCTGTGCGCTTATCTGATTGTGGGTATTTTTATTCCTCTGTGGAACGGGAGCAGAGGGGGAAATACCGGAATGGAGTTCCGCGCGAAATTCGGTGAGCTGAACAGCTATGTGCTGGATTCTCTCAGAGGACTGGATGAGACAATACAGTATGGTCAGGGTAAAAATCGTGAAATACAGATGGAAGAAAAATCTGCGGAGCTGATTAAAAAGCAGAAAAAACTAAGCTGCATGGAGGGCGGGCAGAGATCTGTCACAAATCTGGTGATTCTTCTGGCATCCTTTGGAATGTTGTTTTTTATGTTGTATCTTTATGGAAAACAGACGGTAGATCTTGACGGAGTGGTTATCTGTACCATAGCCATGATGGGCTCCTTTGGCCCGGTGATAGCGCTTTCAAACCTGTCCAATAATCTGAATCAGACGCTGGCAAGTGGAGAACGGGTACTGTCCGTTCTGGAAGAAAAACCTCAGGTAGAAGAAATTTATGAGGGAGAAAAGGACCTTCATGAATTGGGGAAAGAACAGGAAAACACTTTCCATAAGGGCTCTGCACAGATGCTATTTGCCGGGGCAGAAGCATCCCATGTAACCTTTTCCTATGAGGAAGAAGAAATTCTCAGGAATTATTCTGTTAAAATTCCGGCCGGTAAAATTGTGGGAATACATGGAGCCAGTGGAAGTGGTAAATCTACACTTCTGAAGCTTCTGATGAGGTTCTGGGATGCAGATTCAGGTGAGGTTTCTGTAAACGGAGCCAATGTGCGCGGGATTCCCACACGCAGTCTGAGAGATACGGAAAGCTATGTAACACAGGAAACACATTTATTTCATGATTCCATAGCAAACAATATTGCAGTGGGAAAACCCGGCGCCTCCAGACAGGAAATTATGGAAGCTGCAAAAAAAGCGTCGGTTCATGATTTTATTATGAGCCTTCCCAAAGGCTATGATACAGAGGTGGGAGAGCTGGGCGACACACTTTCCGGAGGAGAAAAACAGAGGATAGGAATAGCCAGAGCCTTTCTCCATGACGCGCCTTTTATCCTTATGGACGAGCCAACCTCAAACCTGGATTCACTGAATGAAGGCATTATATTAAAATCACTTCGTGAAGAGGCAGATAAAAAGACTGTTGTTCTTGTTTCACACAGGAAATCTACCATGAATGTGGCGGATGTAATGTATGAAATGGAAAATGGGAGAGTGTCGTAGAAGATAGAAATACAAAGAGGAAAAAGAGTTGTTTTTACGTAACTGTTTACACGGTTTGCTGCTGTGTGGACAGTTACGTTTTTGCTTTATAAATTCCCATGATTCGTTTATAATAAAAGGGTAATAATCAATCCTGTGATATGATAAAGGAGGGAGGCCGGTTACAAACGGTTGAGCTGATCATCCGGATCGCAGATTATGTGTTCAGAGACAAAGAAAAAGTAAGGAAAGGATTTGGTGATGTGATGGGCGGAAAGGTATTGGAACTGGAATCAGATAAGCTGATTCAGCGAGGAATTGAACAGGGCATTGCCATGGAACGAAAGAAAACAGAAGCAGCCGAAGCGGAAATTCAGCGTTTAAAAAAGCTTTTGGAGGAAAAGAATAACAAACAGTGAGTTTGTAGGAGAATAACCCCTATCCGGAATGGATAGGGGTTATTGTATTATACTGTAAAAATATTTATATCATGTGCCTGATCATAAATCAGCAGGTACGCAGTCTCCTCAGATGCACATAGCTGGGAACGCAAAGGTATGGAGTGGTGATTTGGTTGGGATATTCCTGTTGTGTCGGTTATTGAAAAGAGATACTTGAAATATATAAATGTGATGTCATATAGTGTCAGTTTTCATATAAAGAAAAAGCTTTTACATTTTAAATAAGCTATTATAAAATAAAGGAGAGACACTGGCCTGGAAATCAGACTTTATCAGAAGGGGGAGCACATGGAACTCAGTTTATTATTGATGCAGCAGATTATAAAATTATTCATTATGATTTTTATGGGATATATGATTGTGAAGGTGGGTATTTTAAAATCAGAAGACAGCAGGGTATTTTCTGCCATGGTTCTCTATTTGATCGTTCCCTGCGTTATTATGAATGCATTTCAGGTAGAATATTCTCCCGAAAAGGCCAGCGGACTTTTTCTTGCATTTGTAACATCTCTGCTGCTTATGCTTGTAACGCTTCCTGCAGTAAATTTATTGGGGAGACTTCTGAAACTGAATGAAGTGGAAAGGATGTCTGTTTATTATTCCAACGCCGGCAATTTAATTATTCCACTGGTGACGTTTATTTTGGGAGAGGAATGGGTCCTATATGCCTGCGTATATATGAGTATTCAAATTGTTTTTTTCTGGACACACTGCAAAAAAGAATTAAGCAGGGAAAAAAGAATTGATTTAAAAAAGATTTTTACAAACATCAATATTATTGTAGTTATGATTGCGGTTATTCTGTTTTTTATGAATATTCATCTTCCGAAATTACTGACAGAAACCTTTGAATCAGTATCTGGTATGGTAGGCCCGGCAAGCATGTTTGTAATTGGAATGCTGATGGCAGGCGCTGATCTGAAAAAAATATTTACGAATCAGAGAGCCTATCTGGTAACAGGCCTGAGACTGATTGCTGTACCGGTATTTTCTCTTTTGATTCTGAAGATCAGCAGGCTGGTTGGAACTCATGCAGAAGGGCGGCAGATTCTGTTGATAGTATTTCTTGCAGTAACAACACCGGCAGCATCTACGGTGACACAGATGAGCCAGATTTATGGGAATGATTCGGAGTATGCAAGTGCAATCGGTGTGATGACGACTCTGGCGGCAGTACTTACAATGCCTCTGATGGTATTGCTGTTTCAGTTGGTTATTTAAAAATATTGTATTATTATAAAAGCCTCCTGATACATCCTGAAACCAATGGTGACATTATCACAGACAGGATATTTCCAAAAGAGTATGATACAGACATAAACAACAGGGAGGTATCCTATATGAGGTTAAAAGATAAAGTAGCAATTATCACAGGCGGAGGCAGAGGAATCGGATATGCCACAGCAGATGCATTTCTGAGAGAGGGAGCAACAGTCATTCTGGCGGCAAGTTCTCAGGAGTCAGCAGATAAAGCAGTGGAAAGTCTGAAGGAAAAATATCCGGACAGGACTGTGGCAGGCATCAGCCCTGATCTCAGCAGTCTGGAAAGTGTGAGAAACGAATTCAGGGAAGCAACTGCGAAATATGGATGTGTAGATATTCTTGTGAATAATGCAGGAGTATCAGAGAGCACTCCTTTTGTGGAGTATACAGAGGAAGCCTTTGACAAAGTAATGGATCTGAATGTAAAAGGTGTGTTTAATGCCACCAGAGCTGCTTCTGAGTGTATGATTGCAAGAGGCAGCGGTGTAATTCTGAGTACTTCATCTATGGTCAGTCTTTACGGACAGCCAAGCGGGATCGCTTATCCGGCTTCTAAATTTGCAGTGAACGGACTGACGGTTTCTCTGGCAAGGGAGCTTGGTCCAAAGGGAATTCGCGTCAATGCAGTGGCGCCGGGAATTACGGAAACAGATATGATGAAGGCTGTGCCAAAGAGCGTGATCGAGCCTATGATCGCACAGATTCCCCTTCGAAGGCTGGGACAGCCGGAAGATATTGCCAATGCATTTGTGTTTCTTGCATCGGATGAGGCCTCTTATATTACAGGCGTAGTGTTAAGCGTGGATGGAATGGCGCGAACCTGACCGGAGCAATATAAGAGTAAAAACGTATCAGTATAAACAGATGAGCAGGCTGAAAGGCAGATCAGATAAATTATTGCAGGAAAGATGGAGGAAACAGAATGGGATTATTTGATTTCTTTAAAGGACCGGATTTTAATGAAGGAATTGAGACTTACAAAAACACAAAGGATGCAGTTCTTCTTGATGTAAGAACTCAGGAGGAATATCTGGAGGGAAGAGTTCCGGGAAGCTGGAATATTCCTCTTCAGGAAATTCAGAAGGTGGAAAGGCTGATCGATAAGGCCGCGCCGCTTTTTGTATATTGTTTAAGCGGAGCAAGAAGCCGTATGGCAGTGGCGCAGCTTCAGCAGATGGGATATGCAAAGGTTACAAATCTTGGAGGTATTAACAGCTACCGGGGAAAGGTGGAAAGATAAAATGAAGGTTGTTATCATCGGAGGCGTTGCAGGAGGAGCCACTGCAGCAGCAAGAATCAGAAGGCTGGACGAAAAGGCAGAGATTATTGTTTTTGAGAAGTCAGGTTATGTTTCCTATGCAAACTGCGGACTTCCCTACTATATTGGCGGTGTGATCCAGAATAAGGAAGAACTGACTCTTCAGACTCCGGAAAGTTTCTGGAAGCGCTTCCAGATCACCATGAAGGTGCGGCATGAGGCGACAGGGATTTTTCCTGAGAGAAAAACAGTTGCAGTAAAAAATCTGAATACAGGGGAAAGCTTTGAGGAGGTCTATGATAAACTTCTCATTTCCACTGGAGCAAAACCGGTATGGCCGAAGCTTCCCGGAACAGATCTGGACAATCTTTTTACCCTTCGTACAGTAGAAGATACTCTGAAAATCCGGGAGTTTGTGGAGAAAAATCAGCCAAAGTCGGCAGTGCTTGCCGGAGGCGGATATATTGGCCTGGAGCTTGCGGAAAATCTTCGGGAGCTGGGACTGGACGTTACCATAGTTCAGAGACCAAAGCAGCTTATGAATCCTCTTGACGGAGATATGGCAGCTTTTGTACATGCAAAAATGAGAAGCAGGGGTGTGAAGCTGATGCTTGGACATACGGTGGAAGGCTTTGAAAAGGGCGAGAAAGGAACCCGCGTGCTTCTGAAGGACGAGCAGCCTCTGGAGGCAGATATGGTAATCCTTGCGATCGGCGTTGCGCCGGATTCTCACCTTGCAAAAGAGGCGGGACTGGAGCTTGGTATCAAAGGAAGCATTGTGGTAAACGATCGTATGGAAACCTCAGCGCCGGATATTTTTGCAGCAGGCGATGCTGTGGAAGTAAGGCATTACATTACAGGAGAAAAAGCTCTGATATCCCTTGCAGGTCCGGCAAATAAGCAGGGCCGCATTGCAGCAGACAATATCTGTGGAGGAGACAGCCGCTATCCCGGTTCACTGGGATCTTCAGTGATCAAAGTTTTTGACATGACCGCAGCTTCCGCCGGAATTAACGAGCGCACTGCCAAACAGACAGGAATTGACTATGATAAGGTTTATCTGTCCCCTGCCAGCCATGCCTCCTACTATCCGGGCGGAAAAGTCATGACCATGAAGGTGATTTTTGAGAAGAAAACATATAAGCTGCTGGGTGCGCAGATCATAGGCTATGACGGTGTGGATAAGAGGATTGATGTGCTTGCAACTGCCATGTATGCAGGCATCACAGCTCTTCAGCTGAAGGAACTGGATCTGTCTTACGCGCCTCCGTATTCTTCCGCGAAAGATCCTGTAAACATGGCAGGCTTTATGATCGAGAATATTGCAGAGGGAAGACTGAAGCAGTTTTTTACAGAGGATGTGGAAAATCTTCCAAGGGACGGAAGCGTGATTCTTCTGGATGCAAGAACCCCGGGAGAGTATGCAAGAGGACATATTGAAGGATTTATCAATATTCCGGTAGATGAGCTTCGTGACAGGATTTCTGAGCTGGATAAAAATAAAACGGTTTACATCATCTGCCAGAGCGGGCTGAGAAGCTATATTGCATACCGGATCCTGGTTCAGGAGGGATTTGACTGCAGAAACTTTTCCGGCGGATTCCGGCTGTACGAGACAGTTACAGGGGATCGGATGGCAGCTGGGGAGGCGCTGCCCTGTGGGATGGAAATAAACAGATAGGAAATTGATATAGTTAAAACAGCTATTATTTTTTGAGATAGCTGTTTTGACTTTCTTTTTTGTAAGTCATTTTTAGAGTTTATTCCATATTCATCTTTGATTTTGGACAATTTTAAATTAAAATATATTTGTTATTATTATATAATATCTGAAAATAAATAGAAATCAAATGAAATCAGATAAAAATATTGGACAATGGCTATTGACAAACCAAATAATAAGTGCAATAATATATAACATCACAGAAGGAATTTTTTTGCAATAATTAATAACACCATAGAAGAAATAAAATAATGAATGGAGGGAAAGAGTTGGAAAAATATGTGGGTGTGGATGTTGGGGGTACAAATTTAAAATTTGGCATTTTTTTATCGGATGGGCAGTTAATCAAAAAATGGTCAATTGTTACAGACTATAGTGATCATGGGATTCATATGTGGAAACAGATTTGCGAAGAAATTAATAAGAACATTGAAAAGAAGGATTTAAGAGGAATTGGGATAGGAATACCGGGTCCTGTTCTTGAAAATGGATTTGTGGAGGTTTGTGTAAATCTGGATCTGCACAACTTTAATCCTGCGTCTGTTTTAAAAGAATATTTTCCGGATGTAGAGATTGCTGTGGTGAACGATGCCAATGCCGCCGCACTGGGAGAACAATGGAAAGGCAGCGGACAGGGATATCGAAGTATTGGAATGGTAACGCTTGGCACAGGAGTTGGAGGAGCAATTATTATTGACGGAAAGTTATGCTGCGGAGCTAACGGATTAAGCGGTGAAATCGGACATATAAGAGTAAATTCAGATGAAAAAGAAGAATGTACATGTGGAGGAGTCGGGTGTGTCGATCAGATTGCATCGGCAACAGGCATCGTGCGTTACGCAAAGAAACTGCTTATGGAAAACGATGCAGAATCTTCTTTAAGAATGAAAGAAGAGTTTACAGCCGAAGATGTTATTAATGCGGCTAAGGCTGGTGATAATGTGGCAGAACATATTATTAATCACTGTATGAAATACCTTGCAAAAGCGCTGGCGGCAGCAGCCTATATAGCAGACCCGGAAGTGTTTATTATAGGGGGAGGCGTATCAAATGCAGGGCAGTATCTGATAGACATTATACAGGAATCGTTTAATACATATATTACGCTATCGAAAAAAAAGGCGCTTATTATAAAAGCATCATTAGGCAATGATGCAGGAATATATGGGGCCGCAAAGACTGTAATAGGATGAGGGAGGACAAAATGGAAATATTGTTTGGTAAAGTGCCGGATCCTCCGGTGACAGCAGCGCCGGAACCTGTAGATTTGACAGATGATACTATGCAGGAACATAAGAATAAGGTTCTTATGGCAATGGAAAAAAGAAATCTGGACATTCTGGTTGTATATGCAGACCGGGAACACGGCACGAATTATGGATATCTTACAGGATTTGAACCTCGATTTGAAGAAAGCGTTCTGGTTCTGCATAAAGATGGAACAGCATTTTTAATGCTGGGAAATGAGAGTAAAAAGATGGCGCTGTATTCCAGAATTAAAGCGAAACTTGTTCATGTGCCATATTTTTCGCTTCCAAATCAACCTATGGAATCCTCTTATACATGGACTCAATTATTAAGACATACAGGTATCAAAGAGGGGAAGAAGGTTGGTATTACAGGATGGAAATTATTTACGCCAAAAAACGAGGATACTTCACAGTTTTATGATGTTCCTTCTTTTATAGTGGATGGAGTAAAAAGGATTTGCGGTCAGGATGCTGTATGTAATGCAACGGATCTTTTCATTCATCCCTTATATGGAGTGAGAATACAGGTGAACGCCAATGAAATTGCACATTATGAATATGGTTCATCGCTGGCTTCATTTTGTATTTATCAGGTAATGAACAATATAGAACCGGGAAAAACGGAACTGGAACTGGCAGACAGGCTGTCAGCGTATGGACAGCCTCTGTCTGTGCAGACGATATGTGCAGCCGGAGAGAGATTTTCCAATGCAGTAGTATCGCCAAGAAACAGAGAAATATGCAGAGGAGACAGAGTTACATTTACGATGGGATTAAGGGGCGGCCTGTCTCATAGATGTGGATATGCTGTTGAGAATAAGAATCAGCTAAAGGAGGAAGAACAGAATTACCTGGAAGCAGTGGCAATACCGTATTATAAAGCTCTGGCAAGCTGGTATTCCAGTATTGGAGCAGGAGTGGAGGCTGCTGAAATATATAAAAAAACAGAAGAAATTTTACCAAAAAATATTTACAGATGGGAACTGAATCCCGGACATTATACGGCCGGAGAGGAGTGGATGTCATCTCCTTTTTATCCTGATTCCCGGATTGTTTTAAGAAGTGGAATGATGCTGCAGATGGATATTATTATAAACGTTCAGGGCTATGGAGGCGCTAATGCAGAGGACGGTATAGTATTGGCTGATATCGGGCTCAGAAAGCAGGTTATGGAAGAATATCCGCAGCTGTGGAAACGATTTGAAAAAAGAAGGGAGTATATGAAAAATATTCTTCATATTGATATAAAAGATGAGGTTCTCCCAATGTCTATGATCTGTGGATTATTCAGACCTTATCTTTTGAATAAAGAAAGTGCACTTTATGTAAAAAAATAAAAAGAATGGCGGATGGGAAAGGAGGAGAGTTTAATCCGCAATAAATGGGACATGGCAAATTTATAAAATGCAGGAGGATTATATGATGAACAAAAGAAAAGCAATTGCAATGGTATTGGCATTCGCTATGACAGCAAATGTAACTGCTGTAAATGTGTTTGCAGAGGAAGAGGCAGCAGACGGATATTATTTTGAGTGGGCAGGAGAACAGTGGGGGCTGTCATCCGAAGAAATTGAAAAAGTAAAGGAAATGGATTTAAGCTTTGCTATTGAAACGCCTACAGAGTCAGAATTTGGATACGGTCAGATGCGTGGATTTGAAGATGCATGTAAAGCGCTGGGGATTAAAGTGGCAGGAGAAGCGTCCTGTGAACTGGATCCGGCTACGCAGCAGGCAAATATGGAAAATTTTATTTCCATGGGTGTAGATGGAATCGTATGTCAGCCTCAGGATGCAGATACAGCCGCATCAAGGTTTGACTCTGTTGTGGATGCGGGAATCAAGCTTGCATTTACAGGATCAAAACCGAAAGATTATGAGGCTGGAAAACAGTATGTAACAATGGTAACAGATGAATTTGCGGAAGAAGGCGTTCTGGCTGCGGATTATCTGGCAGAATCAATCGGAGGAGAAGGAGAGATTCTCGCGATTACTATTTCCAGTGTAAATGAAGTATCTAATACCCGTGACGGAGCATTTGTAGATGCTGTTAAAGAAAAGTACCCGGATATTGAACTTGTGGAAGAAGGCGGAATTGAATCAGCCAGCGACGCAGGTTCAGTAGCCAGCGGTTTATTGGCACGATATCCTGAGGCAGATGGAATGTTTGTGACATTCTCAACTCCTGCGCTGGAAGTTCTGGATATTGTAAAGAGTCTGGGTATGAAAGATTTTAAAATCGTAACGATTGATCTTGATACGGTTTGCTGCCTTGATATGATTAACGAAGGAAATATTGCCGGTATTGTCTGTGATTCTGCATATTATTATGCAGCGGCAGCAGTTGTCGGACTTGCAAAGGATTTTCTGGGACAGGATGTTCCGGACGAATTATCAGGACCTGGCAAACAGGTAACAGTGGACAATATGCGGGAAATGTGGCAGTGGTCATTTGGTACAGACGTACCGGAGAGCCTGGATGAAGCCCTGAAGGCAGTTGGAAAGTGATCATGGTAAGAATATAAAAGTTATTATGCAATGTGTCAGAAAAGTGTTGTTCGCTACACTTCTCTGACACATTCTAAATCAGCCGCACTGGGATTAGGAGAGGTGAGCATGAAAGAAAAAGCGTTGAATATGGAAAAAATCTGTATTGGGTTTAATGGGATACCGGTATTAAAAGATATAGATTTTTCTCTGGATAAGGGTGAGGTTTGCGGACTTGTAGGAAAGAACGGGGCAGGAAAAAGCACATTATTAAAAATCATACAGGGTTTATATCATGCCGGCTCAGGAAAGGTTGAAATATTTGGAGCTGATACAACAAAGGAAATTTCAGATAAATCCTATGGTTTGGTGGGAATGATTTTTCAGGAGCTGAGTCTGATTCCTGAAATGTCAGTGTTGGAAAATCTGTTTTTAAACAATGAAATGAAAGCCAGGGGAATGATTAATGTCCGGGAAGAAAAACGGAAAGCAGCAGAATTTATGCAGAAATATGGCGTTCATATTTCAGTTGATGAGAAAGTAAAGAATCTGGGATCGGCAGATAAGCAAATGGTTGAAATATGTAAAGCCATCCTTAAACAAAAGAAGATTCTGCTGATGGATGAACCGACTGCTTCTCTGGATAATGAACAGGCAGATAAATTTTACAGAATGGTAAAGCAATTAAAGGAAGAGGGTATTTCTATTATACTGATTACCCATCATTTACAGGAAATTATGGATAATTGCGACAGTATAGCAGTTATCCGTGACGGAATTATGACTCTTCATGATAAAACGGCAAATGTTTCTATGAAAAAGATGATAGAGGCAATGCTTGGCGGGGAAGAGACAGATCTTGCATTTTCCCGAAGTATATCAGAGATAAAACATGAGCAGCCGATTTTGGAAGTGAAAAATATTACTACAAAATATATAAAAGATCCCCTGTCTTTTAAAATATATTCCGGCGAAGTAGTTGGAATGGCAGGATTAAAGGGATGCGGCAGAACAGAAGTGTTCAGGGCTGTTTTTGGACTGGATAAACTGATGTCCGGAGAAATATATATAGATGGAAAAAAAGTTGAAATAAAGTCGACAACAGATGCAGTGAATGCAGGAATTTACCTGATTCCGGAAAGCAGGAGATTTCAGGGACTTAGTGTGGAGCATTCTATAAAATTTAATATAGAGCTGCCTTTGTTAGGAAAACTTACAAAACATCTTTTTATTGATGATGCAAAGAGCAGCAGGATAGTAGATGACTATATAGAGAAGATTCATATAAAATCGAACAGCAGAAATGATTTGGTAAAAAATTTGTCAGGTGGAAATCAGCAGAAAGTGGTCATTTCCAAAGCGCTGGCAACGAATCCCAAAGTGCTGCTTATGGATGATCCTACTTATGGTGTGGATGTTGGAGCCAAGACAGAAATTATGAAAATAATCAACGAATTTAAAATGAACGGCGGAGCAGTCATTCTTGCCTCGTCAGAAATTGAAGAGGTTAATCAGAACTGCAACCGTATCTTTATATTAAAAGGCAGAAAATTAACAGGCGAATTATCAAATGAGGATTATATGACAGTAACGCAGGATAAGCTTGCAGAAGAAATACAGTAAAGGGAGGATTAAAATGAAAAAAAGAATTGATATTCAAAAATCAATTATTTATATTGCATTCGTCGTGCTGTTTCTTGTTTTTTCAATTACATTGAGAGATGTAGGAAGCGGATTTGCATCCGTCAGCAATATTATGAACATTCTAAGACAGACATGCCTTGTGGCGATTATGGCTGTCGGTATGACCTTTGTACTGGGCGCGGCATTAATAGATTTATCAACAGGTCCCGTAGTCGCCTGCACATCTTTAATTTGCGGTATTTTTTTACAGGAATATGGATTATGGGCCGGAGTGTTCGCAGGACTTCTGTTTGGAGTATTAGCCGGTATGCTGAACGGATTTTTAGTTGCATATTTAAAAATGCCTCCATTTATTGCAACACTGGGGACACAAACTGTTTTTACAGGACTTGCAAGGACAATCACGAATCTTCAGTCAGTACCTATTACAGATAAAACGTTTATTAATGTATTCGGAGGAGGCAATATTGGCGCGGTGCCTTCTGTACTGATCTGGATGCTGATTATATTTGTACTGGGCGCTTTGCTTATGTATAAAATGCCGTTTGGAAGAAAGGTAATTGCCATTGGGGGAAATCTTACATCTGCAAAATATTCCGGAATCAATATAGCCAGAATTCAGATGCTGGTTATGACTTTAATGGGAGCGCTGTGTGCGCTGGCCGGTATTCTGTGGGCGGGACGTTTTGGCGGAGGAAGATATACGTTGGGTGAAGACTCAGGTACGTCTGTGATTGCGGCGTCTGTTCTGGGAGGAACCTCTATGATGGGAGGAAAGGTTTCCGTATATGGTGCGATTGTAGGCGCCCTGATGATGGGAATGCTTGACAATGCTCTGGTAATGTATGGACTTAGCGTGTACCAGCAGACAATTGTCAGAGGAATTGTCATTATTATTGCAGTTGCAGTCAGTACAGTGAGAGAGGATAATTAAGGAGGATAAGAGAATGAATATGCAGGCAGTAGAAGAATACATTGAAAAAAATAAAGGGGATCTGATCGGGCTTTTGCAGAAATGTATTCAATCAAGACCAGTTAATCCCTTATATGCCGGGGATCATGGATATGATGAGGCAGAATGTGAAAAGATTCTTATTTCAAGACTGCAAGAATCAGGCGTTGAAATATATACCTTTGATGTTGAGCTGGATCAGCTGGAAGAATACAGAGGAATGCCCGGATTTATTACAGGCTATACAGACAAAATTAATTTTAAAAACCGTCCCAATATTGTGGCAAAGCTGCCGGGAACGGATCCGGAGCATGGAAAATCTATCTTATTGATCGGGCATTGCGATGTTGTGGCAGCCGATGATATTGATCGGTGGAAACACCATCCGTTTGCAGCAGAGATTGAAGATGGAGTATTGTATGGACGCGGTTGTGTGGATGAACTGGGCGGACTGATCAGTCAGCTGATTGCAATAGAAGCCATTATAAAAACAGGTAATCGGCCTAAGGGAGATATATGGTTTTCCAGTGTAGTATGTGAAGAATCCGGTGGAACCGGAGTACTGGCAGTGGCTGACTGGCTGAAAAGACGGGGAGTTCAGATAGATGCCGGAATCATGGGAGAGCCGACGGATTTGGATGTGAGCCTTTTATGCCGCAATATTACATGGGGAGATATTATAATAACCGGAAGAACAGGGCATCTGGAGGAATGGCAGCCTCACTGGACTCAGGGCGGTCCCGTGGATGCAATAAAGAAAGCACGCTATATTATGGACCAGATTGACTACCTGAATGAGGAATGGGAAAAACGGCCTGACAAAAATCATCCGTTGGAAAAACTTCCCTGCCAGGTAAAAGTTGCGATGATAAAAGGCGGTCATCACAGATCCAGTTATCCGGCAGAATGCGAACTTTCATTTAATATTCAAATTCTTCCGCAGGAGACAGATATATTTGGGCTGGGACCGAATGTAAAGGAAGAATTTGAAGAATTTATTCAGAAGGTCAGCGAGGCAGATCCATGGTTAAAGGAAAATCCTCCGGTTGTAAACTGGGTTTGCGAAGCGGACTGTTCAGAGGTTTCTCAGGATCATCCTTTTGTATCAGTTTTTGAAAAAAATGCAAGAAAAACACACAGTACAAGTAAATTAATTGGATCCGGTTTTCATACAGACACAGGCTGGCTGATGCGGGTTCCGAAGATTCCGGTGGTAAATTACGGACCGGGAAATCCGGCTCTGGCACACAGCACAAATGAAAGATGTAAGACAGAAGATGTTGTAACATGCTGTAAAACAGTTGCCTTCACATGCCTTGAATGGTGCAATATGGATAAAAAATAAATATGGGAAAACATGCCGGAATATCTATATGTATTTTGGCATGTTTTCTTTCATATGCAAATTGTATCAATTTTGGAAGTATATGCAGGAGAAAGGGAAAATTGAGTAGATATAAGATGGTATAATATGGTAAAATTAATCTGTAAAAATATTTAATTTGCTTTTTGATAGAAGAAGGAGACCAGAAGTTATGAAAATTAAAGTTCAGAATCAGCAAAATTTAAAAAATAATAACGAAAAAATGGTTCTTGAAATTATCAGGGCAAATAAAAATGAGGATATATCACAGGCAAAGATTGCAAAGCTTACCCATATGAGCCCTACGAGTATTTCAAGAATTGTCGAAAATTTAATATTAAAAGGGCTGGTCAGAAAAGATGATTCTATAGATACAGATAATGTCGGCCGGAAAGGAATAAAACTTAAATTAGTACCAGACAGTATTATAACCATAGGTGTTTCCATAGATTCTGATAATTTATGGGTATGTGTTATGGATTTTTTTGACAGAATACTCGTGACGAAAACTCTGGAACTTCAGGATAGAAGTTATACGCCCGAAGAAATTATACAGTTAATTCAGAAAATGATAATAAATATCTATGAAACAACCCCGTATACAGAGGAAAAAATTCAGGCTGTTGGCATTTCCTGTATCGGAAATGTAGATTATAAAAAAGGCGATATTTATTTTGCCCCACAATTTGGATGGAACCATACAGAATTTGGGAAGATGGCCCAGGCAATGCTTGGAAAAACCGTTTATATGGAAAACGATATGAAAGCGGCAATTACCAGCGTGGTCCATCAGGACAAAAAATTGCTGAGTCAGGATGTTACATATTTATCCATAGGAATGGGCGTTGGTTCAGCTGTAATGTTTCACGGGGAGATTATCAGGGGAAGTGATAATGCGTTTGGAGAAGTCGGTCATGTAATTATCCATCCTGATGGAAGAAAATGCGACTGTGGGCAGAGAGGCTGTGTACAGACAACATTGACACATAACAGCCTGATTGAAGAATGTCAGGAAATGGGTGTGGATATCAGCCGGGTAGAGCAGATTTTTAAAGCATACAGATGTCAGGAAAAATGGGCGTTGGAATTTGTTCATAAAACTGCGGCAGATTTATCGATTTTATTACGGAATCTGGTTTACATGTACAATACAAATTATATTCTGGTGGGGGGCGCAATGATTCTCGACTATCCGGAACTTTTAGAACTGGCTCAGAAGAAGCTGGAAAATCTGATACATTCAAATTTGTATTCAAATCTTAAAATCATACCTGTTAAAACAAGAAATAATAGTATGGCGGGCGCTGCTTTTATTGCACAGGAAAACTGCATGAAAAACATTGTGGAAAGCGATTTGGAGAATAGTATATGAAAAATAACGAATAGAAAAAGAGTTTATCAGTGTGCTATGAAACAAAATGCAAATAATAGAGAGGTAAATGGATGACAACACGGGAAGAAATTTTAAAATATGGAATGACATTTCCCGAGGTGTATCAGGATACGCCGTTTCATGATCCTAACTGGATACTTGTAAGGTATAAGAAAAATAAAAAAGCTTTTCTCTGGACGTACGAGTACCAGGGGCAGATGCGGATCAATGTCAAGGTGGATCCAGAATGGAGAGATTTCTGGAGAAATACTTACAATTCCGTGATTCCCGGATATCATCAGAATAAAGAACATTGGAATACTGTGATCCTGGACGGAAGTATTCCGGATCAGGACATAAAACGAATGATTGCAGAAAGTTATGATCTGATTATCGGGAAATAACAAAATATCTGAAATCTTATAATTGAGAATGGGTGGCCAGGCTTATTGTTTATGCGACATGATTTCCGGCGCTGCTCATTCTTTTTTCTTGTCAGAACCCTTGATTTTATGGTAAAATATCCATGTTTTACGCACAATAAAAAACAGGAGGTACTGACAATTGTTTTCAGGAATTGTTGAGGCGTATGGGAAAGTTATAGGTACATTGAGCAACTGGATGTACAGCTATATTCTTATTATCCTGCTTGTAGGCGCCGGGATCTATTTCACCGTCAAAACAAAAGGCGTCCAGTTCAGAGCGCTGAAAGAAGCCATTAAGGTGGTTATGGAGCCAAAGGATGATGAAAAATCAATTTCTTCTTTTCAGGCTCTGATGGTTTCTACTGCGTCCAGGGTGGGAACCGGGAATATTGCCGGAATTTCCACAGCTCTTTGCATTGGCGGAGCAGGAGCTATGTTCTGGATGTGGCTGATCGCGCTTCTGGGAAGCGCATCTGCGTTCATTGAGAGTACACTGGCGCAGATCTATAAAAGAAAAGCTGCTGACGGAAGCTCTTACGGAGGCCCTGCATACTATATTCAGGCTGTGCTGAAAAAAAGATGGCTGGGAGTTTTGTTTGCGGCAGTTCTTATTGTAACTTATATGGGTGGCTTCAACATGGTTGCTGCTTTTAACATTTCAGATTCTTTCCGCAGATATGATTTCTATCAGCCAGGAACAACACCACTTGTTATAGGTCTGATTCTTGCAGTTATTTTTGGCATTTGTATTTTTGGCGGCAGCAAACGCATATCCAAAATTACAGAGGTTATTGTCCCGGTAATGGGAATCTTTTATATAGCGGTTTCTCTGTTTATTGTGATCACGCATCTGAATCTTCTTCCGGGAGTGATCGTATCAATTTTTAAAGGCGCGTTTGATATTTCTGCAATTTTCGGCGGATTTGCAGGTTCAGCCGTCATGCAGGGAGTAAAAAGAGGTCTGTTTTCCAACGAGGCCGGTGTGGGCTCTGCTCCAAATGCCGCAGCTTCTGCGGGTGTGTCTCATCCTGTAAAGCAGGGACTTGTTCAGATGCTTTCTGTTTATATTGATACAATTGTGATCTGCAGTGCAACAGGATTTATGCTTCTGTGCTCCGGTGTGATACCGGAAGAGGGAATTGCCGGAATGCCTTATGTACAGGAGGCAGTGGCAGGTTCACTGGGAAGCGTTGGTTCTGTGTTTATTACAGTGGCTCTGTTTTTATTTGCATTTACTACACTGATCGGAAATTTTTATTATGCAGAAATGGGACTTCGCTACATCTGTGATAAAACACCGAAAAAACTGATTATGAATATATTCCGTATCGCAGCAGCTCTGATCGTATGTATGGGAGCAACTATGGATTTCAGCGTAGTGTGGGACACAGCAGATGTACTTATGGGCCTGATGGCGCTTATTAATCTGCCGGTAATTGTGCTTCTTGCGAAACCGGCGCTTCGATGTATGCAGGATTATTTCAAACAGAAAAAATCAGGGAAAAATCCTGTATTTAAAGCAAAGGATATTAATCTGGAAACAAAGACAGATTTTTGGAACTGATATTTTAAGGAATATGTTAAAAACAGGATCGTGGCAGTGCACAGTGTGGAACAATCCGAAGGTATCGGTCAATTGAAAAAGTAAATTCTACTTTGCAAGATTAAATTCCGCAGGTATCGTATAATGCAGAATCAAAAAGTGCTTGCAATAGGGAATGAACTATGGTAATATAACCCAGTTTGATTTGGTTAAAATTGGAAACGCACATCCTCCGGATGATAACGAACAACACAAAGAATCAAAAGTGTTTACGTTATTATAAGGAGGATTTTTTTATGCCAAAAAACAAATTTGAAGATGTGATTTTTACTGCTGTTATGGCTATTGTCATGGTGTATGGAATGATCGTATACAATGTTGCGCTGAATACCGGTGGAACTGTAAGTGGTTTTACATTCCTTGCCGCTGTTCATGAGCTGGTATTCATGGCTCCGATTGCTTTTGTGCTGGAGTTTTTTTTTGTCAGTAAGCTGGCTGGCATGTTGGCGTTTAAGATCATGAAGCCAACAGACAGACCGCAGTTTATTACTTATGCGATTTCCATCTGCATCTGCTGTATTATGTGCCCGGTCATGAGTCTGATTGCTACTGTATTATTTAAGGAGCCCTCTTTTGGAACATGGATCCGTACCTGGGCCATGAATTTTCCGATGGCAATCTGTTATCAGATGTTTTATTGTGGGCCATTTGTGAGGCTGATCTTCCGTCTGATTTTCCGTCGCGGGGGGGAGAAATAATGAAGTCAGGGTCAAAAGTTCAATAACATTTTATGGTTCTGGCCCCAACATCAAAATATACAAATAATATAAAAAGCATTGTAAAATCCGGGGATTTTCAGGCATTTAAAGGTGTCTGAGAGCCCCGGATTGTACTTTATGGAAAACATGTGTTAAATAATTGACAGAGCTGTCAAAGCGGTATAAACTGTCGGTGTGAACAGCAGAAGTTCACATGAAATAACTAACGAAACAGTTCTGTTGGCTGTACAAAAAAGCTTCAGGACATGATACCTGTATTTACAAGAAAGAGGTGCTGATCATGAAAGAATTTTCACAGTGGGAAGGTTTTAACGGTAAACGCTGGAAAGAAAAAATTGACGTACGTAACTTTATTAAAATGAATTATACACCATATGACGGAGATGCTTCTTTCCTGGAAGGGCCTACAGAGGCAACAAATAAACTCTGGGGCAAGCTTCAGGAGCTTCAGAAAGAAGAGCGCGCAAAGGGCGGAGTTCTGGATATGGAGACAGAGGTTGTAACATCTCTTACCGCGTATGGTCCCGGATATATTGACGAGGATCTGAAAGATCTGGAAACTGTTGTAGGTCTTCAGACAGACAAACCTCTGAAACGTGCCTTTATGCCATACGGCGGTATTAAAATGGCAGAAAAAGCATGTGAAACTTACGGCTATGAAGTAAGCGACAAAATTAAAGATATTTTTAATAACTATGAGTTTAAAACACACAACCAGGGTGTGTTTGACATTTATACACCGGAAATGAAGGCTGCCCGTCACAGCAAAATTCTGACAGGTCTTCCGGATACCTATGGCCGCGGACGTATTGTAGGCGATTACAGACGTGTGGCTCTTTACGGAATCGATGCTCTGATCGAGGGCAAACAGAAGGATTTTGCAGCAAGCGACCGTCAGGGTATGAGACGCTATGACTTCCAGCTTCGTGAGGAGATCGCTGACCAGATCCGCGCTCTTCAGGGAATGAAAGCTATGGCTCAGGCCTACGGCTTTGATATTTCTCAGCCTGCAAAGGATGCAAGAGAAGCATTCCAGTGGCTGTATTTCGGATACCTTGCAGCTATCAAGACTCAGAACGGAGCTGCAATGAGTGTTGGACGTATCTCCACTTTCCTTGATATTTATATTGAGAGAGACCTTCAGAGAGGAATCCTTACAGAGAAAGAGGCTCAGGAGCTTGTTGACCATATGGTTATGAAATTCCGTATGGTAAAATTTGCCCGTATTCCTTCTTACAACCAGCTGTTTTCCGGAGACCCGGTATGGGCAACCCTGGAAGTGGCAGGTATGGGTATTGACGGACGCCATATGGTAACAAAGAGTGATTTCCGTTTCCTTCATACACTGGAGGATATGGGACCGGCTCCGGAACCGAACCTTACTGTTCTTTATTCCTCCAGACTGCCTGAGAACTTTAAGAAATATGCTGCAAATATTTCTGTTACAACAAGTTCCATTCAGTATGAGAATGACGATGTAATGCGTCCGGTATGGGGCGATGACTACAGCATCTGCTGCTGTGTATCTGCTACAGAGACAGGTAAAGAGATCCAGTTCTTCGGCGCTCGTGCAAACCTTGCGAAATGTCTTCTTTATGCCATCAACGGCGGTGTTGACGAGAAGACAAAACAGCAGGTAGGACCTCAGTATCAGCCGATCACTTCTGAGTATCTTGACTATGACGAGGTAGTTCAGAAATACGATCAGATGATGGACTGGCTGGCTCATCTGTATGTTGGAACACTGAACATGATCCACTATATGCATGACAAATACTACTATGAAGCAGCAGAGATGGCTCTGATCGATACAAAGGTTGACCGTTCCTTTGCAACCGGTATCGCAGGTTTCTCTCATGTAGTAGATTCCCTGTCTGCAATTAAATATGCAAAGGTAAAAGCAATCCGTGATGAGGACGGAATTACAACAGACTTTATTGTTGAGGGAGATTTCCCACGCTATGGTAACGATGACGACAGAGCAGACGAGATCGCAACAAATCTTCTGTCTACTTTCCTCGGAAAGCTGAAACACATTCATACCTACCGTGATTCCAAACCTACCACATCCATCCTTACCATTACATCCAATGTTGTTTATGGTAAAGCTACAGGATCTCTTCCGGACGGAAGAAAAGCAGGCGAGCCTCTGGCTCCTGGCGCTAACCCGTCCTACGGCGCAGAGCAGAACGGACTTCTTGCTTCCCTGAACTCTGTTGCAAAGCTTGACTATGAGGATGCTCTTGACGGTATCTCCAATACTCAGACAATCAACCCGGATGCTCTGGGACACAGTGATGAGGAGCGTACAGACAATCTTGTTCATGTACTTGACGGATACTTTGATCAGGGAGCTCATCACCTGAACGTAAACGTATTTGGAAAAGAAAAGCTGATTGACGCTATGGAACATCCGGAAAAAGAAGAGTATGCAAACTTTACAATCCGTGTTTCCGGATACGCAGTTAAATTTATCGACCTTACAAGAGAGCAGCAGCTGGACGTTATTGCCAGAACCTGCCACGCAGAAATGTAAGAATGGACAACAAAGAGATCAAAGGATATGTTCACTCACTGGAAAGCTTCGGGTCGGTTGACGGCCCGGGCGTCCGGTATGTGATCTTTTTAAGCGGCTGTGCTATGCGCTGTCAGTTCTGCCATAATCCGGATACCTGGAAGATGGGAGAAGGACAGGCATACACCCCTTCGGAGCTTTTAAAAAAAGCGCTGCGGTATAAAAATTACTGGGGAGATAAAGGCGGGATCACAGTCAGCGGAGGGGAACCTCTTCTGCAGATCGATTTCCTTACAGAATTTTTCCGTCTGGCAAAGGAAGCCGGCGTGCATACCACACTGGATACCAGCGCCAACCCTTATACGGAAAAAGAGCCTTTTTATTCCAAATGGCAGGAGCTGATGAAGTATACAGATCTTGTTCTTCTGGATATCAAGCAGATTGATGAGGAAGAGCATGTGAAGCTTACCGGCTGCACCAACACAAATATCCTTGCCATGGCAGAAAAGCTTTCGGAGATGGACAAGCCTGTATGGATCCGCCATGTGCTTGTGCCGGGCGGAAGTGATAACGACACATATCTTCACAGACTGGTCGATTTTATCAGAACCCTTAAAAATGTGGAGAGAGTAGAGGTTCTTCCCTATCATATTCTGGGAACCTTTAAGTGGGAGAAGCTGGGTATTCCCTATCCGTTGGAAGGAGTGAAGCCTCCAACAGAGGAACGTATCCGCAATGCCCGGGAGATTCTGGGAGCGATGTAACTGCCTGGAAATTCTTTCATAATTAAAAAATATAAGGATGAGGACTGCTGCAAGCAACCTGTAGTTCCGGAGCAAAATCTGCCGGAAGAGGGAAGCCTGCAGCAGTTTTTGTTTGTGGCAGAAGTTAAGAACTGCTGTTTGCAAGGTATTCCGACCGGAGTGCTGTGAACGGAGAAGTTAAGAAATTTTTTACTTGGCAGTATTGTAAGCGTCTGCTACAATGAAAGAAACAAATATATATAAGTGGTGGTACGCATGGAGAAAACCAGTATAAAAACACATACCACTACAAAAGGTAAAACAGGATTTACCTCGGCAGAGCTTGAGGAAAAATTGCTGAAAATTGCAAAACACACAACCAAGGACCGTGTATTCAGGGACCTTTTTAGTAATAAAAAGTATCTGCATGGAGCTGTATCAGGTTCTTCATTCTGAGGATACCGGGATAACAGAGGATGATCTCAGTATTGTAATAATAAAAAATATACTGCCGGATCAGATCTGAAACAGGCGAAGCCTGGATACAGGAGGGGAATACAGCCGGGGAAAAAACAGAAGTCTGCAGTAAATAACTGTAGTAAAACAAAAATAAATGAGAAATCCTTCGGCTCTGTGGAGACAGAACCGGAGGATTTTGTATATAAAGCTGTAAAAACAGACAGTGACACTACTGGCAACAGGAATTGGCGGTTATAAGCAAGGAGGCTATATGAAAATTTTTCATTTGTCAGATTTACATATTGGTTTAAAACTGATGAACCGGGATCTGAGAGAGGATCAGGAATATATTTTCCGGCAGGTCGTGGACATGGTAAAGGAGCAGAAACCGGACGCACTGGTCATTGCCGGGGATATTTATGACAAGGCGGTTCCGGCAGCAGAAGCAGTACAGGTATTTGATTCCTTTATGGGACAGCTGACTGAGGCGGCGCCGGAAATGACTGTTATGGCTATCAGCGGAAACCATGACAGCGGTCCAAGAGTAGACTGTTTCCGAAGTGTGCTTTCCAGACAGAAGGTGCATATGATCGGGCTTCCTCCACAGCGTGAGGGAGAATATATTGAGAAGGTTGTGCTGCAGGATTCCTATGGTAAAGTGAATTTTTATCTTCTTCCTTTTGTGAAACCTTCCATGGTAAAAATGATCGTGGGGACAGATAAAAACGGCAATAATTTTTCATATGACGAGACGGTTCATAAGCTCATCCAAAGAGAAGCTATAAATAAAAAAGAGAGAAATATTCTGGTAAGCCATCAGTTTTATCTTCCTGTGGGAAAAACTGCGGACGATGTGGAAAGAATGGACTCGGAGATACGAACTGTGGGGAATATTGACCAGATTTCTGCGGATATTCTGGAACAGTTTGACTATGCGGCCCTGGGGCATATTCATAAGTCTATGAAAGTGGGAAAGGAAACTTTCCGTTACTGCGGAACACTTCTGTCCTGCTCTGTAAGCGAGGCAGGACAGCAGAAAGGGATTCTTATGGTGGACATAAAAGAGAAAGAAAAGGCACCGGAGATTACAGTTCTTCCTCTTATGCCCTTACGCCAGGTTCGGGTGGCAAAAGGAAGTCTTGAAGAGGTTCTGCAGCAGAAAAGTCAGGATTATGTGACTGTAATTCTTACAGATAAAGCAGATCTTGATGTTATTGATATGCAGGACAGACTGAGGCTTGCCTTTCCATATCTTCTGGAGATCCGTCGTGAAAATCAGAGGAAAGCGGACTACAGCAGGGGGAAAAAACATCAGGAATTGCAGGACCCTTTTGAACTGTGCTGCGGATTTCTGAAGGATATGGATGAGGAAGAAAAAAACATTCTCAGAGACGTACTGAACACAGTACAGGAGGTAAAGTAGAATGAGACCGCAAAAACTTACCATGCAGGCATTTGGATCCTACGGACAGAAAACAATCATAGATTTTACAAAAACAGACCAGAATCTTTTTCTGGTTACAGGCGATACGGGAGCCGGAAAAACAACGATTTTTGATGCGATCGTTTTTGCTCTGTACGGGGAAGCCAGCTCAGTATCCAATAAAAAAGAAGGCGTTGTGCTGCAGAGCCAGTATGCAGGACTGGAGCTTGAGCCATATGTGGAACTGGAATTTACAGACGGGCAGGAGCAGGATATTTATACAGTACGCCGGGTGCCCAGACATCTGAAAAAGATCACCAGAGGAGCTGCAAAGGGTGTCGGAACCAGAGAGATTACAGGTTCTGTATCTCTGATCATGCCAGACGGTACAGAATATCCTCAGAAGGAATCCAATGGGAAGCTCCAGGAGATCATCGGACTTACCAAAAATCAGTTTATGCAGGTAGCCATGATCGCACAGGGAGAGTTTATGGAGCTTCTCAGGGCAAAATCTGATGATAAGAAAAAAATATTCCGCAGGCTTTTTAATACAGAAATGTACGAGGATATTGCTGTGGAGCTGGGGAACAGAAAAAGGGCAAAAGAAAAGGATATTGCTGATATCAGAACCCGGTGTCAGAGTGAAGCGGCCAGAGTAAAACTTCTGTCAGACAGTGCGGAAAACCAGGGACAGGATGAGTTTGGGCAGCAGACAGAGGTTCTGGAAGAGAGCCTGGATAAGCTAAAAAAGCAGATTGCAGACGGGGAGATCGTTGTAATAGGAGAATTTCTGGAAACACTATTCCAGTATTGCAGAGTTCTGGATAAGAAGCTGCAAACAGCAGAAAAAGACTGTAGTGAAGCGGCAGAAAACAGGGATAAAAAAAGAGATGAGTATACAGAAGCCCAGCAACTTCAAGGACTTTTTTTACAGCTGGATCAGGCGGAAGAGGAGCTTGCTCAATGCAGAGAACTGACCTCTGAAATGGAGAAAAAAGAACAGCTGGCAGGTCAGATCCAGGCGGCCTGGGAAGTAAAAGCATCCAGTGATCAGCTGGAAGAAAAAAGAAAGGAGGCAGAGAGTACAGAAACTGCTTTAAGAGAACTGCAAAGCCAACTTCCGGAGCTTCTGAAAATACAAAAGGAGGCAGAGAAGGAAGAAGAAAGAGCGGAGAAGGAACAGCGTCAGGCTCAGGATGAGTTCAGCCGCATATCTGAAAAGGCAGAAAAGGCTCTGGAACTATTCCGTCAGATAGGAGAATGCCGCAAAAAAGTGCAGAAGCTGGAAAAGAATCTTCTGCAGATTCAAAAGCAGAAAAAAGAAGCAAAAGATGCTTTTGAGGCATCAGAAATTCAGGAAAAAGAATATCGGAAGCAGGCAGAAGCATTTTCTGACGCAGGAGAAAAGCTTGCTGTATGTCAGTCCAAAATGCGTGAGATCGGAACGATGATGGATGATATCAAAGGGCTGTCAATTATTTATAAGGAAATAAAAAGCTATAATGAGACTGCAGAAGAGTTAAAACAAAAATATGCGGATATCCGGGATAAATATGAGAAAAAACAGCAGGAATATGAAACCCTGAGACGCGCTTTTCTGGATGCTCAGGCAGGATTTCTGGCAGCAGAGCTGAAGCCCGGGAACCCCTGTCCTGTCTGCGGAGCAACAGAGCATCCCAGTCCCTGCATTCCAAAAGAAGAGCACAGAGAGCTTTCTCAGGATAAGATAGACCAAATTGGAAATGATGCGGAGAGCCTACGCAAAGAACAGGAAACACTTTCCGGAGAAGTAAAGTCTAATACTAATCTGAGAGATGCCAGAGACCGGGATTTCAGAGAGAATTTTGAGAAATTACAGGATAAAATGCGCAGGAGTATTCCGAAGCTTCCGGAAAGCTTTTCTCCGGGACAGGCGCGGGAACTGATAAAGCAGTGGAAGCAGCAGGTTCAGACAGAGGAGTTTGCGTATCAGAAACAGGCTGAGACATTAAGAGAAATCCAGGAAAAACTGGAGGAACTGGAAAAACGTAAGCCTTCTTTAAAAGAAAATATGGAAACTTTTCAGGAACAGGAAAAAAATGTACAGGCGGCGCTGGAAGGAGCCAGATCAGAGCTTGCAGGTTATTCCTCATCCTCTGATTTTTCTTCTGAGGAAGAGGCAAAAAACGCCAGAAATATGGCAGAAAACAGGAAGAACCAGACAGAAGAAGTTCTGAAAGAAGCCAGAAATAAAGCAGAATGTACCAGACAGAAAAAAACAGAAGCAGAAACCCTTATCCGTCGGTATGAGAAAGAGCTGCCCGCACGAAAAAAAGAAAAAGACAGGCAGAAAAAAATCTACGAAACACTTTTGCAGGAGAAAAATCTTACAGAAGAACAGTGGAAAAATCTTACTGACATATATGAAAAATATGCTGCTGAAGAGTTCAGAAATGATGTAAATTCATTCCGCAACAGACAGACAGCGGCAAAAAGCAGCACACGGTCTATGAGAGCTGCAATCGGAGAAAGACAGCGTCCTGTGCTGGAAGAAAAACGTAGTCAGGCAGAGGAAGCAGAGAAAATCTTTGAGGCTTCGGGACGCATCAGGGACGGGATAAAGTCTGTATATCAGGAGAATCAGGCTGTCTATGATACCCTTGCTCCAATACTTACCGATAGGAAGCGTCTGGTGGAGGAACACGCAAAGCTTGATAATCTTTACCGCCTTGTTTCCGGCAATGTCAGCGGTTCCAGAATGGATCTGGAAACCTATGTGCAGCGTTATTATCTGGAAAAGATTCTGGACGCGGCCAACCGCAGATTTCAGGATATGTCTGCAGGCCAGTTTGAGCTTCGTATGTATGATCTGGAAAAGGCAGGAGAAGGTAAAAACAGAGGTCTTGATCTGATGGTGTATTCCACTGTTACCGGAAAAGAGCGGGAGATCCGGACGCTTTCCGGAGGAGAATCCTTTATGGCAGCGCTTTCTCTTGCCCTTGGAATGGCAGATGAGATCCAGGAAAGCTCTGCGGCCATCAGTCTGGATATTATGTTTATTGACGAGGGCTTTGGCTCTTTGGATGAACATTCCAGAAATCAGGCTGTAAAGGTATTGCTGGAAATGGCGGAAGGCTCGAAGCTGATTGGAATTATTTCCCATGTGACAGAGCTGAAGCAGGAGATTGAGGATCAGCTGATTGTCACCAAGGATGAGGCCGGAAGCCACGTAAGATGGCAGATCAGCTGAACGAAACAGACTGATATTATGGTACATAGACGGAGATAAGAGGCATGAAAAATCCCAGGAAATATCCCCGGGATTTTTCTAATATGCCATCCAATTAAAGAAATTTTTCTGCATTTTTCATTTTATTCAGTTCTCTCTGAGCAAAGACGACTGCAAGGATAAAGGCAGCCGTATCGGCAATAGGTCCTGCGTACATAACTCCGTCAATTCCCATAAATAACGGGAAAATAACGATCAGCGGAAGAAGGAAGACAAGCTGCCTTGTAAGGGACATGATCACGCCCAGCTTTGCTTTTCCGATAGAGGTAAAAAATCCCGCAGACATGGGCTGGATTCCGTTGGCAAAGGTAAGCAGCATAAATATTTTCAGATAGCGCTCCGCAAACTGGAAATAAAGCTCGCTTCCGGTTCCGAAAAGTCCCACGATCTGGTGTGGAAACAGCTGAAAACACACAAAAAATACAGTGGCGATTACCGTGCAGGCAGTAACAGAGCAACGGTAGGTTTTACGTACCCGGTCATATCTGGAAGCTCCGTAATTAAAGCCCCAGATAGGCTGACAGCCCTGGGAAATGCCAATACAGATAGAAAGAAATACCTGATTTACTTTGGAAATAATCCCGACACAGGCAATGGGAATGTCAGTACCGTAAACAGAATCTGCTCCGTAGTGACGAAGGATATTGTTCATGGAGATCTGTACAACGGCAATGGCGATCTGATTCATGCAGGAAGCCATTCCAAGGGAGGCGATCATTTTCAGATATTCCATACGGGGACGGAACATATGGGAGGTCAGGCGCATTTTTCGGAACTTTGCAAAATAAATAATCACAAGAACACCGGAAACTGCCTGTCCGATCACAGTAGCCCAGGCGCCGCCTTTGATCCCCCATCCGAATACAAAAATAAAAAGAGGGTCAAGAATGGTATTGATCACTGCCCCGGTGAGCATACATACCATGGAATAGGTTGGACTTCTGTCCGCGCGGATCAGATGATTTCCGCCTGTAGTCAGTACAAAAAATGGAAGTCCGACAGCTGTAATGCTCAGATAATCCTGCGCATAAGGCATAACCTCAGGCGTTCCGCCGAACAGATGCAAAAGCGGATTTAAAAACAGCAGAACCACAGCGCACAGGCCTGCTCCGCAGATTACCAGCATGGAAAGTCCGGTACCGGCAATTCCGCTGGCGCGTTCCTCGTGACCGGCGCCCGTTTCAAGATTATAGTTGGATGCGCTGCCGATTCCCAGAAGCAGCGCGGTGGCAGTGGAAAAAATCGTTACGGGAAAGGCAACATTTGTGGCTGCATTTCCAAGCATTCCCACTCCCTGGCCAATAAAAATCTGGTCAACAATATTATAAAGAGCGCTGACCAGCATACTGATAATGGCCGGAATTGCAAATTTGGCAATCAGCTTTCCGACAGGAGCCGTACCCAGTGGATTTTGTACGGCGGTATTATTATTTTCCAATATTGAAAGCTCCTTTCTGTAAGTAAATGAAATCAGATGCCGGCCTGTCTCAGAAAAAATCCAGGAAACGGCAGAGAATGTATTTATGAGACAAGTATAACATTTTTAAGGGAAAGAGAAAAGAAAATAAAAGCAACAGCATTGATAAGATAAATTCGGGAAATGATTGTCATACAAAACTGATGATGATATGATGGAAACGTAAAAATGAGATAAACAGAGAGGACAACGTATTGATATCAAAGACAATGCGCGCAATTTTACATGCGCTATCATACGGTAATGTTGAAGTGGAGGCAGCCAGACGTCTGGCGGATCTCAAAAAACTGGATGCAATGAGGATTTTTGTAAAAAAACTGGATACAAAGGTGTATAACGGAGAATATGAGGTTCCCGTGCGCGTTTATTTTCCGTCAGAGGATGTTATGACAATGGACACAGCAGAGAGACGTTCCTGTCCGATCCTGTTGTTTTTTCATGGCGGAGGCTGGGTGACGGACAGCGTGGAAAATTACGACCGGGTATGTTCCCGAATGGCTCAGGATACAGAGCATATTGTGGTTTCAGTAGAATACAGGCTGGCTCCGGAATATCGTTTCCCGACAGGGCTGGAGGACTGCTATGCTGCGGCCAGAGAACTGTATACAGACCATGACCTGAATATAGATCCGGATAAAATTACGATCATGGGAGACAGCGCAGGAGGAAATCTGGCAGCAGCGGTGTGCCTGATGGCAAGGGACAGAGGAGAATTTATGCCAAAAAGGCAGATTCTTATTTATCCGGCTCTGGGCAACTGCTATACAGAGCAGTCTCCCTATGAGTCGGTTCACAGGAACGGAACAGACTATCTGCTGACCTCTGAGAGAATGGAAAATTATCTGAAGCTTTATGAGAGCAGCCCGCAGGATCGGGAGAATCCCTATTTTTCACCGCTAATGGAAAAGGATTTATCTGATATGCCGGATACTCTGATACTGACAGCAGAGTTTGATCCGTTAAGAGATGAAGGAGAAGAATACGGAAACAGACTGGAACAGGCAGGAAATTATGTGGAGGTACACAGAATTTCCAATGCGCTCCATGGATATTTTGCACTGGGGATCCGGTTTTTTCATGTGCAGGAAAGCTTTCGGCATATGAATGAGTTTTTGAAAAAAAGAGAGGTCTGATTCTTGCCCATTTCCATAAAAAGATTGTTTTATATTTTAACAGAAAAATTTGTGGATAGTGGGGAAAAGTCTGCTCAAATCCTTTCTTGCCTGTTCATTAAGACTATGATATATTTGAACTATTATAGGAGAGAAGGCGGAAAACGTGAAATCAGGATATTCAAACTGGCGGAAACTGGATAATGCGGCGCTGGCATTTCCGCCCGCAACGGATAAGAATGATACCAGAGTTTTCCGGATGTACTGTGAGCTGAAAGAGACAGTAGATCCGGAAATACTGCAGACAGCCCTGGATCATACAATGGAAAAATATCCCCTTTTTCAAGTGGTTTTGAGAAAGGGGTTATTCTGGTTCTATCTGGAAAGAAGAGATATCAGAGCTGTTGCAAAGAAGGAAGTAAAACCTCCGTGCAGCAGGCTTTATATTCCGGATAAGAAAGCTCTTTTGTTTGAGGTTTCCTATTATGAAAACCGTATTAATTTTGAAGTATATCATGCACTTACCGACGGTACGGGAGCCAGGAATTTTCTTCAGGAGCTGGTGCAGAATTATCTGAAACTGCAGCATCCGGAGACTCGGTTTCCGGAAACGGAGACACGGCAGAGGGCAACGTTCCGGGATCATGAGGAGGACAGCTTTTCCCAGTATTATTCCTCGGAAACTCCGAAAAACAAAGAAAAAAATCCTCGCGCAGTGAGGCTGAAGGGAGAAATGCTGGGACATGACGATATGCAGATTCTGGAGATTTCCATTCCCGTAAAGGAAATTCTGGATAAGGCGCGCTCCTACGGCGCTTCCATTACAGCATATCTGTCGGCAATTTTTATCTGTTCCATTCATGAGGAGATTCCCAGAAACCGTCAGAAGCGTCCTGTTACCCTGATGGTTCCGGTAAACCTGAGAAACTTTTTTCCTTCGGAATCCATGGCAAATTTTTTCGGGTGGATCGAGGTGGGCTATACATTTACAGAGACGACCACCTTTCAGGATGTGCTGGAGGATGTAAAAAAGCAATTTGAGACAGAGCTTGTAAAAGAAAAGATTGCCATGCACATGAACGGCTATGTACGTCTGGAAAAGAATCCGGTGATCCGGGCCGTACCCCTTGAAGTAAAAAAGTATTTTCTCATGGTAGGCGCGGCTCTGGGAAGCAGGAGAATCACAACCGTATATTCCAATATAGGAGTGGTGCGGTTTCCGGAGGAATATGAACAATATATTGAACGCTTTGGATTTTTTACCTGTACAGAGGCGCTGCAGCTTTGCTCCTGTTCCTACGGGGACGAGCTTCTTCTGGGATTTACCTCAAAAATACCCGGGGAAAGCATTCAGAGAAATTTTCTTGAATATCTGAAAAAAGATGAAATTTCATTTACAGAGGAGCGAAATGATTTTCCCGGATGTGGGGAAGAGCAGAAAAAAGAGGGCAGAAAAGCATATCAGACCTTTACGTTTCTTTGTCTGGCAGCGGCGGTGCTGTGCGGAATGATCAATTATATGACTGCGCAGACTCTGAACTGGTTCTGGTTTGCGGCAGCAGGAAGCTTTTGCGCGTGGCTAGTAGTTTCTGTGGGATATACCAAGCGGAGAAACATACTGAAAAATGAAATGTGGCAGCTTTTGATCATAACGGCTATTGCTGTTTTGTGGGATGTATTTACAGGCTGGCACAGATGGTCGGTGGACTTTGTACTTCCCTTTGGGGCAATGGCTGTGCTTGGTTCCATTCCTGTAATTGCCAAGGTAAATCATCTGGAGCCGGAGGAATATCTTTTTTATCTTGTGCAGGCGGGAATTGCGGGATGTATTCCCATTATCCTGGTGTGGGCCGGAATCGTAAGGTTTACGTATCCTTCTGTGATCTGTGCGGGAATCAGCTTTCTGGTGCTGGCAGGACTTTTTATTTTTCAGAAGAAGAATACAGTGGGTGAGTTCCACAAAAAGCTAAGAATGTAGATTTATTCAAAAATATAAAAGGCTGCTGTAAGCTTTGAAATTGCCGGGAATAAAAACCCGGCGGTGAGAGGCTTCAGCAGTCTTTTTCTGTTCGGAAACGGCCTCTCTGTTGTTCTGGTTCAGGTATACGATTTTCTGTCATTTAGTACATGATTTTTGTCTCTTGTGTATACTGTATTTACAACTTCAGGTATAATGATTATAGTAAAAACAACAGGAGAGAGTGGCAGGAATGTACAGAATTGCAGTTTGTGATGATGATAAAAATATTCGTGAGCAGGTCAGAAAAATGATTCTGGAATGGAAGTCTCAGGTGGAGGTAAGGGTGTTTTCTTCCGGGAGGGAGCTGATGGAAAATTACCAGCCTTACGACGCGGTTTTTCTTGATATTGACATGCAGGGAATGAATGGCATAGAAACAGGAAAGGCTATCCGGTCTGTAGATACTGATGTAAAAATTGTTTATCTGACAGCTTACCGGGATTATGTGGCAGGAGCTTTTGGAGTTCATGCATTTCAGTATCTGCTGAAGCCTGTGAACAGACAGGAGATTATAAATGTTCTGGAAGAGATATTCCGGTATATGGAAGCCTCGGATAAAAAGATCATCCTTGATTTTCGCACAGTGGATGGAATTGTCTGCCTTCCTGTAGAGTCCATTTATTTTTTTGAGTATGAGAACAGAAGGATACGGATTGTGACAGATGAAGATGAATATTATATGGTGGAGCGCATTGGAAATGTGGCAAAACGTATGGAGGATTTTGGCTTTTCCATGCCTCATCAGAGCTTTTCCGTAAATATGCTTCATGTGAAAAATGTAAAAGGACAGCACATTTATCTGGACAATGGAATGGAAATTCCTCTTTCCCAGAAAAAACAGAAAACATGGAAACAGGAGCTGACTGTCTGGCTGTCGGCACGGCTGGAGCACCGGAGAGGATGATGGAAATGAATTATGTATTATATTGCTTTTTTCAGATCATTGAACTGGTTATCCATACAGGAAGCTTTATCTGGTTTCTGTATTCCATGCCAAGAGAGGTGGAGTCGAAACCATGGGTAAGATACTGTGTCTGGGGGATTTTTGTTGTACTGACCTTTTTGATTCCGACATTATGGTGGAATGATATTATTACAATGTCCGTGCTTACAGTATATTACATTGCAGTCTGCTGGTTTCTCTATCACAGAAGCAGAACCTGGATTTTGTATTCTCTGATCTACGGAATGGCAAATTATGGCGCTCAGGTGATAGGTATTTATTTTACCGTATATATCAGTAAAAAGTTTGGTTTTTACCAGGATATACTCTCCTATTATACACTTGTGCTGGCAAAAATGATCTGTATGTTTTCCGTGACTTATCTTATGAGGCGGATTGTCAGAAAACGCCTGGTAAAGGAACAGAGAGAACTGCATATCAGAGGAATGGTTCTTGTGCCGCTGTTTAGTATGGTTCTTATATATCTGTACTGCATTTCCGGGGAAAGCTTTTTTCTGGAGCATGGATTCTGGGGTGTGATCCTCTGTATGATCCTTTTGCTGGTTATTAATATTTACTGTCTGTATGTATGGTATGATCTGGCAGAAAACAGGGAGCTGAAGCAGAAGGTAGAGCTGATGAAGCAGCAGAATGAGCTGACTCATCAGTACTATGAGGATATGGAAAATAATTATAATCGCTCCAGAAGAATCATACATGATATCAGAAATCATCTGAATATGCTGGAACAGTCAGCAAAAACAGATGCGGCCGGTTATTTTGAGGACGTTCACGGAATGCTGAATTCTCTGGGACTGAAATTTTATTCAGATAACAGAATGTTGAACATGATTCTGAACGACAAATTAAAAAAGCTGGAACCGGGGCAGGCAGAATGTAATATGGGCGGTATCAGCCTGGATTTTCTGGCGGATATGGATGTGACAACCATTTTTGCAAACCTTCTGGATAATGCCATAGAGGCAGGCGAAAATAAAAAGAATTTCTGGATAAAAATAAGAGGGGAACAGATACAGGATTTTACAGTAGTAAAAATATGGAATCCCTATTCTGAAGTCTACGCCCCGGGACGCTCAGGAAAACAGGGGCATGAAGGAATTGGCCTGGAAAATGTGCGCCATACAGTAGAAAAATATCACGGCGCGCTGAATATAGAGACAAAAGACGGGATTTTTTCCGTAACAGCAGTATTTCCGGGAGAATAAGGAGGAGAATTATGAAATTTACGCAGACAGAGAAAAAACAGCTTATGATCTATGTGATCATAGCATACGGAATCACCTATGTGCTGGGGCTTCTGATGTGGTATGGATACGGAAAGGGAATTGATCTCAGCGCTTTTCCTAATGCGCAGATGCTGTATCCGGCAGCAGGCGTTATGATGGCTTATTTAATCACCAGGAAGGGAGATAAAAAGCTTCCCAAAGTTTTTTACATATTTTTTGTGGCGCTGACGGCAGCGATGGTTGTATGTACGGCAGCCTCTGTTCTGGCTCCTGTGAATATAGACATTATGGGTACACCGTTTTCTCAGTGGATGCTGATTCTGCAGTATGTCATGATAGGAGGAAGTATTGTTTTCTGGATCCTTCTTCTGGTATCCGGCAAAGAAAAGCGCAGAGCTTACGGACTGAACAGTAATCAGTGGAGTACTTCGGTTCTTATGATCCTGCTGTTTATTGGACTGTACCTTCTCAGACTTGTAATTGCCAGCGCTCTTGGCGGCCAGCTTTCTGAATTTGGAAAAATAATGGCAAATCCAACCACCTGGATCATGTTTTTTACTGTTTTGCTAAACTTTTTCCTGGCAGTAGTGGCGTTTTTCGGCGAGGAATACGGATGGAGATATTATCTTCAGCCCCTTCTTCAGAAGCGTTTCGGACTGAAAGGCGGCGTGATCCTTCTGGGCTGTGTGTGGGCTGTATGGCATCTGCCAATTGACTTTTTCTATTATACCACTCCGGATATGGGACTGGCGGCTCTGGCAAGTCAGTTTATTACCTGTATTACAATCGGACTTTTTATGGCATATGCATATATGAAAACACAGAATATCTGGGTTCCGGTGATCATCCATTTTCTGAATAACAATATGGCTGTAGTCTTTTCCGGAACATATTCTACGGAAGTGCTTCAGAACCAGCAGATCCACTGGGCGGATATACCGGCTGCTCTTGTACTGAATTTGCTGATCTTTGGATGGGTGATCTTTATGAAGCCGTTTAAGGAGAAAAAGAAGGAAAATATGTAAATTCCAGGAAACAGGAAAATACAGGAGGGATGGATGATGATTCCAGCTTTCCTGTATTTTTTGTGGTGTTAAAGATTATGAATCATAACAGGAAAATGAATATATTGTTTGGGATAACATGTTTTTTAGAAAATTTATACATAAAATTTCTCTGAAATTGTTTTATGTGGCAAAGACACTTGTTTTTTTCTAAACAATTTAGTATGATTAAGTGAAAGGAGGGATGAAAATGGCATTAAGAGCGAAAGATATTGCAGAAATGCTTGGAGTTTCTACAGCGACAGTTTCACTTGTGTTAAATAATAAACCAGGGGTGGGTGATCAAAAGCGTCAGGAAATTATTGAAAAAATCAGAGAATTAGGATGTGATTATCTTCTTAAAGACATTCCTGTTACGAATGGAAATATTGGATTTGTAGTATATAAGACAATAGGAAAAATTGTGGATGAATCTCCGTTTTTTAATTATATATTGGAGGGACTAAACAGTAGTCTCACTGACTATGGCTATAATCTGAGCTTTGTATATATGAATAGAAGTACTCCTCTTGAGGTACAGGAAATGCAATTACGATCTTCGGATTGTAAAGGATTTCTTATATTTGGAGTTGAGATGCAGCGAGAAGATCTTCAGGTATTTATTGATACAGGACTTCCTTTTGTGGTATTGGATAATTCATTTCAGGACAGTGATGTAGATTCTGTTTCTATTAATAATTTTCAGGGAATCAGCAAAGCAATGCAATATGCATATGATATGGGACATAGAGAAATCGGATATATACGATGCCGAGAGCGTATCACCAGTTTTTCAGAAAGATATCAGGCTTATAAAAATTGTATGAAAAAATTTGGCCTGAAGATAAAGGAAAGCTATATCTGGGATGTAAATTATTCGGAAAAGACTATTAGAGAAGAGGTAGGAAAATACCTTTCAGAAAATAATGAGAATCCCACTATATTTATTGCGGAAAACGATTTTATTGCATGTCATGCCATTCATGGAATGCAGGATAATGGTTACAGGGTACCAGAGGATATTTCTGTAATTGGATTTGACGACAGACCTGTATGTCAAATGATAGTTCCTTCTGTGACCACTGTAAATGTTCCTAAAAATGCATTTGGATCCGCAGCAGTTGAGCTTTTAATGGAAAAAATGCAGAATCCCAGAGATTATTCTATGAAAACTGAAATAGGCACAAAATTAATTATTAGAAAAAGTGTTAATCAATTGAAATAAACTTAATTTTTCTAAATATATAATTGATATAAAAACATTGATTTATGGAAAATACTATAGATCAGTGTTTTTTTTATGTTGAAATACAGAAAAATAAGTCGAGGATGATAAATATTTATCAAATATAACTAAAATAAAGTAAAAATAATTTAAAAAACTATTGACATTTACACATGGGGGGGGGGGTAAAATACAAATAAATAAAAACTTAATAAAACTTAATATAATTTAGAGAGGAGGATATTATGAATCAGTTATCTGCAATGGCCTATGAGCTTAGAGAAGATGTTATCGATATGATAGTGGAGGGAAAAGCCGGGCATATTGGCGGAGACATGAGCGTTATGGAGATTCTGACAGAAATTTATTTCGATCAGATGAATATCAGCCCTGAGAATATGAATGATCCTGAAAGAGATAAGTTCGTTTTAAGTAAGGGACATTCTGTTGAAGCCTATTATGCAGTACTGGCAAGAAAAGGATTTTTTGATATTAAAGATGTAATAGCGCAGTTTAGTAAATTTGGGACAAAATTTATCGGACATCCCAATAATAAACTTCCCGGCATTGAAATGAACTCCGGCTCTCTGGGACATGGACTTCCAGTAAGTGTAGGAATGGCACTTGCAGGGAAGATGGATAAATCAGGATATCGTGTTTATACGGTTATGGGAGACGGAGAGCTGGCGGAAGGGTCTGTATGGGAGGGCGCAATGGCAGCTTCTCATTATAAACTTGATAATCTCTGTGCTGTAGTAGACAGAAACCGTTTACAGATTTCCGGCAATACAGAAGATGTAATGGCACATGATGATCTTCATGAAAGATTCCGGGCATTTGGCTGGAATGTCATTGATGTTAAAGATGGAAACAGTATACCTCAGCTGAAAGCGGCTTTTGATGAAGCTAAAACAGTGAAAAATAAGCCTACGGTAGTAATAGCAAATACTGTAAAAGGAAAAGGCTCCGAAACTATGGAAAATAAAGCCAACTGGCATCATAAGGTTCCGTCACCGGAAGAGGTAATACAGATTAAAACTGATTTGAGAAAAAGAAGGGAGGCGCTGATCCATGGCTAAAATTGCAAACAAACAGGTAATTTGTGATGTACTGATGCGGGAGGCAGAAAAAGATAAAGATATTGTTGCTCTTTGCAGTGATTCCCGGGGAAGCGCTTCTTTTTCAAAATTTGCAGAGACGTATCCGGAACAGTTTGTAGAAACAGGAATAGCAGAACAGAATCTGGTAAGTATTTCCGCAGGACTTGCGAAATGTGGAAAAAAACCATATGCTGCTTCGCCGGCCTGCTTTTTATCTACCAGAAGCTATGAACAGTGTAAAGTAGATGTGGCATACTCAAACACAAACGTAAAACTGATTGGGATCAGTGGAGGAGTAAGCTACGGGGCTTTGGGAATGAGCCATCATTCTGCGCAGGATATAGCAGCCATGTCAGCCATTCCCAATATGAGAGTCTATCTTCCAAGCGACAGATTTCAGACAGAAAAGCTGACAGAGGCGCTTCTTAAAGATGAAAAACCTGCTTATATTCGTGTAGGACGAAATGCTGTTGAGGATGTGTATGAAGAGGGCAAGATACCTTTTGAGATGGATAAGGCAACAGTAGTAAGAGAAGGAACAGACATTGCAATTATTGCCTGTGGTGAAATGGTGAAACCGGCCCTGGATGCAGCAGAGCTTCTTGATGAAAAAGGAGTCAGTGCATCAGTTATAGATATGTACTGCCTGAAACCGCTGGATAAAGAAACGATCATCCGTGTTTCTTCCAATGTAAAGGCTGTAGTTACCGTTGAGGAGCATGCGCCGTTTGGGGGACTGGGATCTATGGTAAGTCAGGTTACAGGCGAACATTGTCCTGTAAAGGTGATCAATCTTTCATTACCTGATGAGCCGGTTATTTCCGGAACATCAAAGGAAGTTTTTGATTATTACGGACTGAATGCACAGGGAATTGTAAAAAAGGTAATGGAGCTGATCTGATATGGGGAAATATTTAATAGGAATCGATCAGAGTACACAGGGAACAAAAGCACTGCTTTTTGATCAGGAAGGGAATCTGATCAAACGTACTGACAAAGCTCACAGGCAGATCATAAATGAAAAAGGCTGGGTTTCTCATGATCCGGAAGAGATTTACAGAAATACTCTGGAAGCTGTAAGGAATCTGGTTCAGGAATCCGGTATTCCGGCAGGTGATGTTGTGGGTGTGGGAATCAGTAATCAGAGAGAAACTTCCCTTGCCTGGGACAGATCAACAGGGGAACCGCTGGGACAGGCAATTGTCTGGCAGTGCGCGCGAGCTGTTGATATCTGTGAAAGAGTGGAACGGGCAGGACAGGCAGAAGCAGTCAGAAGCCGCACGGGTATTAATCTGTCTCCTTATTTTCCGGCATCCAAGATTGCCTGGATCCTTGAAAATGTGGAAGGAGCAAAGGAGAAAGCAGATTCAGGAAATATCTGTCATGGAACAATTGACACCTGGCTTATTTATAAACTGACCGGAGGAAAAGAATATAAAACAGACTATTCCAATGCGTCAAGGACACAGCTTTTTAATATTTTTGAGCTGAAATGGGATCAGGAGATCTGTGAGCTTTTTGGGATCAACCCGGATAATATGGCAGAGGTATGTGATTCAGATTCCTGCTTTGGCGAAACGGATTTTAACGGATTTCTGCCTCATCCGGTTCCGATACACGGAGTTCTGGGAGATTCACACGGAGCCTTATTTGGACAGGGATGTCTGAAACCGGGAATGACGAAATCCACTTATGGAACCGGCTCTTCTATTATGATGAATATTGGAGAAAAGCCTGTTTTGAGTACCCATGGAGTGGTGACCTCTCTTGCATGGAGTATGAACGGAAAAGTAAATTATGTACTGGAAGGCAATCTGAATTATACAGGGGCAGTGATCACATGGCTGAAAGATGATATGAAGCTGATCTCATCTCCCGGAGAGACCCAAAAACTTGCGGAAGAGGCGTCAAAAGATGATAAAACTTATCTGGTTCCTGCATTTTCAGGACTTGGAGCTCCTTACTGGGACAGTCGGGCAACAGCGGCAGTTGTAGGGATGACAAGAACTACAAAAAAGCCGGAGCTGGTAAAGGCCGCAGTAGAGTGTATTGCTTATCAGATCACAGATATTGTCAATGCCATGAGCGAAGATGCAGGAGTAAAGGTTGAGGAATTAAGAGTAGACGGAGGCCCAACCAGAAACAGTTATCTGATGCAGTTTCAAAGCGACATGACACGGGCAGCGGTTCAGGTGCCGGATGCGGAAGAACTCTCAGGAATGGGACCGGCTTTTGCAGCGGGAATTGCGTTAGGGCTGTGGGATGAAAATATTTTTAACAAGCTGAACAGGACAAAATATGAACCTGAAATGAATGAAAAAGAAGCTGAGCAAAAGTATCTCGGATGGAAAAAAGCAGTTGAACGGGTACTAATGTAAACGGAGAAGAACTTAAATAAATAATTATGACATAAAGGAGAAGAACATCATGGAAGGAAAAATGAAAGTATGTGTATTAACCGGTAAACAGAAACTGGAATGGGTAGAACGTGACATTCCTCAGCCGGGAAAAGGAGAGCTTCAGATCAAGCTGGAATATGTAGGAGTATGTGGTTCAGACCTTCATTTTTATCAGGAGGGACAGCTGGCTAACTGGACTCTGGATGGGCCTCTGGCTCTGGGACATGAGCCGGGCGGAGTAGTAAGCGCAGTTGGCGAAGGAGTAGAAGGATTTAAAGTAGGAGATAAAGTTTCTATTGAACCGGCAGTACCCTGCGGCGAATGTGAAGACTGCAGAAAAGGAAATTATAATCTCTGTAAGAATATCAGGATGCTTGCAATTCCGGGAGAAAGAGACGGAGTAAATGCAGAATATTGTGTGCATGATGCAAGCATGTGCTATAAGCTTCCGGATAATATGGATACGCTGGAAGGGGCATTGATCGAGCCTCTGGCAGTTGGAATGCATGCAACAGAATTGTCAAATGCAAAGGTGGGAGAGACTGCGATTGTTCTGGGAAGCGGATGTATTGGTCTTTGTACTATTATGAGCCTTAAGGCAAGAGGCGTCAGCGAGATTTATGTTGCAGACGTAATGGACAAACGTCTGGAAAAGGCTCTGGAAGTAGGCGCTACAAGAGTATTTAACAGTAAACGTGAGAGCATTGAAGAATTTGCCAAAACACTTCCGGGAGGCGGCGCAGATCAGGTTTACGAATGTGCGGGAAACAGAATTACAACACTTCAGACCTGCAGACTGATCAAACGTGCAGGAAAGGTCACACTGGTTGGTGTTTCTCCGGAACCGGTTCTGGAGCTGGATATTGCAACTTTGAATGCAATGGAAGGAACTATTTATTCTGTATACCGCTACAGAAATCTCTGGCCAAAGGCGATTGCAGCAGTTTCTTCCGGTCTGATCCCGGTCAGAAGCATTGTGTCTCATGAGTTTGATTTTAAGGACTGTATTGAAGCTATTGAATACAGCCTGAATCATAAGGATGAAGTCATCAAGGCAGCAGTTAAATTCCAGTAAAGAAAAACAGCATATAAAAATAAATGTACAGGGAGGATTTTAAGATGTTAAGAAGAAAAATGATGGTTATGGCAATGGCAGCAGCAATGATCGGAACAATGACAGGATCTGTGAATGTATATGCGGCAAAGGCAGGAGACAGCGCTACAGGTAAAACTGAACTGGCAGACGCAGATTTCGATACAAGTTATGAACCGAAAAAGGATAGCTACAAAATTTACTGTACATACAAAAATATCCACAGCTGGTACGATGCAATTAAATGCGGCGTTGATGCGGCAGTAGCAGATTTTGCAGAAAAAGGCGTGGAAATCGATTATGAATGGTATGGACCTGCAGAGCCGGACGCAGTGGATCAGGTAAATTCCATTGAAACAGCCATCGGACAGGGATATGATCTGATCGCTGTTGATGTAAATCAGCCGGAGACAACAGCAAAGGCTGTGGATGAAGCAGTGGCAGCAGGAATCCCGGTTGCAACCTTTGCCAGCAGTGATATTGAAGACTGCGACAGAAGCTTTTTTGTAGGAAATACAGATAATTACGGCGATGGCTGCGCTCTTGCAAAAGCAGTGTGCGAAGAGATGGGCGGTAAAGGACAGATTGCGATCCTTTCCGGAACAATGGGAGCCGCATCTCATGAAGAACGTCTCCAGGGATTTAAAGATACGATTGCAGAATATCCGGACATTGAGATTGTAGACGAGCAGAGAGATAACGATGCAGTAGAAAAAGCAATCAGCATTACAGAATCCTGGCTTCAGGCATATCCGGATCTTGGCGGAATCCTCTGCAATAACATGTCGAATCCGGTTGGCGCATGTCAGGCAGTGAAGGATGCCGGTAAATCAGGGGATATTGTAATCGGAGGTATGGATCATGATCTTCGTACTCTGGAATATCTGAAAGACGGTACACTGTTTGTGGCACAGGTTCAGAACTGCTACGACATGGGATATAAGCTGGTTTATAACGCAGTAAAGACAATTGACGGAGAAGCAGTAGAGGAAGAGGCTACAAATGTCGGATCCACTTCCGTTTATGCAGACAGCGCAGATAAATATATTGAAATGTTATATGGAGAAAGTGCAGATGCAGAATAATACAGAGAAGCTTCTGGTTGAAATGCGGGATATTGTAAAAACCTTCCCGGGAACAAAGGCTCTTGACGGTGTGACTTTAAAGCTCCGCAAAGGAGAAATCCATGCACTGGTAGGTGAAAACGGAGCGGGAAAAAGTACTTTAATGAATATTCTTACCGGACAGTTTGCAATGGACAGCGGAGAGATGATCATGGAGGGAGAACCGGTCAGGTTCTCCTCTCCCAGAGAAGCAATGAGAAAAAATATTGTTCTGGTACCTCAGGAATTGAATCTTGTACCAGAAGCCAGCATTGCGGAAAATATTTTTCTGGGAAATGAAGTGATGGAAAAAAAGCTGATCAACTGGACAAAGACCCGTCAGGAGGCAGAGAGACTTCTTGCGCTTCTGGATGTTCAGACAGATGTTTCTCAGCCGGTAAAGCTGCTTTCGGCAGCGTATCAGCAGCTTGTTTCTATTGCCCGGGCGCTTGCCTATGATCCAAAAGTATTGATTTTGGATGAGCCTACAGCGGTTTTGACCAATCGTGAGACAGAAAGTCTCTTTCAGTCCATGCAGAGGCTGAAAAAAGGCGGCACAGCTATGGTATTTATTACTCATCACCTGGATGAGGTTATGGAACAGGCAGACAGAATCACTATTATGAAGGACGGATGCCTTGTAAAAGAAGTCCATGTCTCTGAAATCACAAAAGAAGAAATGATTAATCAGATGGCTGGGAAAAAGGTACAGATTACGGGTAGAGTCCAGAGAAAAGTTTCCGATGAAGTGTTTTTTGAGGCCAGAAATCTTTCCAGAAAAGGGGAGTTCCAGAATGTAAGCTTTGAAATCCATAAGGGAGAAATTCTGGGAGTTGCCGGTCTGGTAGGAGCTGGCCGTACAGAAATTTTTAAGAGTGTTTTTGGCATTACCGAAAAGGAACCTGGCGGTCAGACTTTTATTGAGGGAAAAGAAGTACATATCAAATCCCCTATAGATGCGATCAGATATGGAATGGGCTATGTTTCGGAAGAACGCAGGCATGATGGTATTGCTCCGGATATGTCTGTTATGGAAAATACGATGCTTCCATCTTATGACAAAATAAAAAAACACGGTCTGATCGATTACAGACAGGCGATTGAGACAGCTGAAAAATATATTAGTTCCTTCAAAATTAAAACAGCATCCAGAGAAACACTGATTAAGAATCTGTCAGGAGGTAATCAGCAGAAGGTTATTGTAGCGCGCTGGATGGCAAAGGGGATTAAAATGCTGATCCTTGATGAACCTACTCGTGGTATTGATGTAAATGCAAAAGGAGAAATACACCAGCTTATCCGTGATCTTGCAGACAATGGAGTATCAGTTGTTGTAATTTCTTCAGAGATGGAAGAGGTTATGGCTTTATCTGACAGGATTATGGTTGTTCATCAGGGTAGAATCAGCGGCTACATCACAGATGTGGATTTGATCACACAGGAGGATGTGCTGAAAGTAGCTTTTCAATAGGAGGTAAAACAGCAAAATGGACAGGATAAAGAAATTTTTTAAATCCACGGCTGGCATGGTTCTGATCGTAACGATTCTGGTTGGCATTATCGTACATGCCACCACAGGAAACTTTTTTACGGCGTATAATATCAGTACACTGACAAGAGCTGCATCCTTTGTAATTATTGTAGGATTTGGACAGACGATTGTTCTTCTGACTGGCGGAATCGACCTGTCAGTGGCAACTATCGGTTCTGTGTGCGGTATGGCGGGGGCTATCTTTATGGTGAATTATGGAATCAATCCATATCTTGCCATTGTGATCGCCAGCCTTCTGGGAATTGTACTGGGAGCAGTAAATGGATTTTTTATTGCATATTTTAAAATGACACCATTTATTGTAACTCTGGCAACTATGCAGATTTATAAAGGTATTGTATACGTTATTACAAAAGGTATGCCGATCACGGGTATGCCGGAATCAGCAGAAAAACTTGCAAATGGAGTGATTGGCGGCGTTCTTCCAAACATTGTAATTATCATGGTTATTATCTGCGTGATTCTTACAGTCATATTAAAAAGAACAAAGTTCGGACGTTATGTATATGCTTTGGGCGGAAACAGAAGCTGTGCAAAAATTGTAGGTATTCCTACAGAACGTATTGAGATGATGGTATATTGTCTCAGCGGACTTCTCTCTGCCATTGCAGGTGTGCTGATGGCATGTAAACTGGCATCCTTCCAGGCAAGTATTGGCGAGAGCTGGCAGATGGATTCTATTACAGCTTCTGTTCTGGGCGGAACATCTATGGCCGGTGGAATTGGAAATGTGGTAGGAACTATCATTGGTGGTGTTTTAAGCAGTGTTATCAGTACCTGTATTACATTACTTCGTGTATCTTCTTACTGGGAGACGATCGTTACAGGCGCGGTAGTTCTGATTGCTGTACTGATTGATGCAGTGAAAGACAATCCGGTCATTAAAGCAAGGATAAAAAGAATCTTTACAAGGAAGGCATAAAATCAGTAAAAACATGCAGATAACTGACACAGGGGATATTTATTCGGAAGGATAGATATTCCCTGTATTTTTATTTAATCCCTGTTTTATGCGTTGTCCTGCAAAACCCTGTTGTGTGTTTGGGCAATATGAAGTAGAATAGAGAAAATGAGAAGGAGACATAAAGGGCAAAATGCCATCGCCAAAGGCGATATGGAATGCATTTTGCCCAAGTTGCTGTAAATAGAATGAACAGTAACAAAAGATAACCAGAAAGACAGATACAGGAGAGAAAACATGGAATTTTATCAGCTTAAAATTATAAGAAAGGGAACAAAACCGCCGGTTTGGAGAAGATGTCTTGTTCCTTCTAATATTACCTTTGCTCAGATGGCAGCAGTCCTGGAAGAAATCCTTGAGTATTCATTTACTGACAGATATGAATTTGAATTTTATCAGGAAAAGGTTCATGTAAGAGAATACAGAGAAGATGAACCTCAGGTGACTTCTTATCAGTATGATTTTTCAAATGCTTCCAATACATTTGTAAATGACCTGTTGGATAAGATGACATGGTTTACCTTCCGGGTAAAGACGAATGAGCAGAAACTGCCGGAATACAGGGCAGAGGTGGAAAAAAAGCTTCCTGCAGTCAGTGAGGATGGAGGGGCTCTTTGTCCTGTGATTATGAAAGAAAAAACAGGCGCAGAGGAAGAGTTCTGGTCGGATACAGAGCAGAAAAATAAACGTCTGGCGGAGCTGTTCACACTGGAGGCAGGAGAGCCGGATTACAGAATCAGTAAAGAGATTCATGAGGACATCTGTCAGGGAAAAGCATCTCTGATTTTCAGCGAAAATGCGGAAAGCAAAACAGAAAATAATAAAAAATGTACCGATTCTCTGTTAAAGGATATGGCAGAGACGGTAACAAAAGCGCTTTTTAAAGAAATGAAAAAAACAGCCGAAAGCAGAAATCCAAAGGTTGCAGAGTATCTGCAGGCATATGAACAGGAGGATCTGGTTTTTCTGGCCGGAGAGCTGGGGATTTCCGGGGCTGAGAAACTTGATAAACAGGAACTGGCAGGACGGATCGCCGAAGAGATCCTGAAGCCTGAGGTTATGGAAAAGGAGCTTCTGAGACTGAATGAATGGGAATTTCAGGCTTTTGAAAAAGCAATGAAAAAAGGTCTTTTCCATGTAGAGGAAAATGAATGGACAGATCTGGAATGGGCCAGCGATATCGGATATCTGGCAGTTTATGACGATGGATATGCAGAGGTTCCTTCAGAGGTTTCTGCTGTTTTTGAAAAGATTTGTACATCGGAGTTTTGTGAACTTCAGAAAAAAAGAAGCTGGCTGAGCGCATGTCTGGTAATGGTTGAATATCTTTACGGCACAGCTCCTGCAAGAGTTGTATACAGAATGTACCGCAGAAGAAGAGAATGCAGAGTAAGCTTTGAGGAATTTACAGAATTATTCCGGTCTGTTCCGGAAGAGGAAAATATCTGTGTACTTGACGGCGACAGGATCAGCCTTCAGGGATTGCTGGAAGAAAAAGAAATCTATCGGATGCTGCTGAAATACCAGGGAGACAGAGAGTTTTATGTTCCTTCAGAGGAGGAGATTGTTGACTGTACATTCAATGGTTATCCTTCTAAGCAGCCGGTTTATAAAAAAATCAGACAGTTTCTTGAACAGGAACTGGGAATGCCGGAAGAACTGGCAGAAGCCTATCTCTGTGAAATTTACAGAGTATATTATACAGGTGGACTTATGTCAGAGGCAATGGAACAGCTGAACAAAAACAGAGTTATTTTTGAAACAAAGGATCAGGCAAGAGAAATGGCAGAGCTTCTGGTGGAAGCTTACAGTAAAACCAGAAAAGTACAGCTGTGCGGACATGCGCCGGAAGAAGAACGAAATCCGCAGTTTCCTGGAACGTTCCAGAGTAATATACTGGTGAATGAGGAAAAGAATAAAAAGGTTTACCCAAATGATCCGTGTCCCTGTGGAAGCGGAAAGAAGTACAAAAAGTGCTGTGGAAGGAACTGAGAGAGCGCTGGTGGTGTATCAGCTTTTCAGAAAATAAATGTTGAGGAATATGGAGAGGATGCTATGGGGACAAAAATACGCAGGGGATTTTCGTTTTGGGGAAGAGTCCAGGGAGTAGGCTTTCGATACAAAATGTATTATCTGGCACAGAAATATAATGCAACAGGCTGGGTACAGAATGAATGTAACGGCTCTGTAACGGCGCAGGTTCAGGGAGAAGAGGTTTCAATTGACATGATCCTTCAGGCTCTGTTTCATGACCGCTACATCAGCATAGAACAAATGGATGTAAAAGAGCTTCCTCTGGTGGAGGATGAAAGAAAATTTTCCATGAGGAACTGAACGGACAGAAAGGAGCAGGTCCAGATGATTTTTTATTTTTCGGGAACAGGAAACAGCAGATTTATCGCAAAGAGGATCCAGGAGAAAACAGGGGATGAAATGTATTCTCTGAATGAAGCCATAAAACAGAAAAAAATTTTCTCCGGAAAAACGCCGGAAACAGCAGTTTTTGTAGTGCCTGCTTATGCATGGAGAATTCCGGAAATTGTGGAAACCTGGATTCGAAAGTCGAAATTTGACATAGGAATGAAAGCATATTTTGTTATGACCTGTGGAGACGGAATCGGAAATGCTGCAAAATATGCCAGAAAGCTTTGCGAGGATAAGGTTTTTACCTATATGGGCTGCGCGGGGATTCTGATGCCGGAAAATTATCTTGCCATGTTCCGGGTTCCTTCAGAGGAAGAGGCAAAAAATATCATTGCAGATGCGGAGCCGAAGATCCGGCAGGTTGAAGAGCAGATACTTGCAGGAGATCCTCTTACAGAAGAACCGGTCAGTATGCTTGGTGCGGTGTGCAGCGGCCCCGTAAATCTGCTCTTTTATCCACTGTTTGTGCATGCAAATAAATTTAATGTGGATAACTGCTGTACCGGCTGCGGGAAATGTGTAAAAGTCTGTCCGCTGAATAATATACAGCTTGTGAATGGACGGCCTCAGTGGGGAGACAAATGCACTCACTGTATGGCGTGTATTACGCAGTGTCCTGCAAAATCTATTGAATATGGGAAAAAATCACTTGGAAAGCCACGCTACCGCTGTCCTTATGAAAAATAAAAATGTCTGATCATATAAGGAGGAAATTACATGGAAGAATTATATAAAGCAATAGAAGAAAAAATAAAAAGCTGCGGATATCCCAGAGCGATTTCTGGAGAAGCGGTTTATGAGGATATCTGCGATCAGATTGACGGTAAGGAAAATGGTTCCTATGTTTTATTGTCAAAATTTGAAGATGACGCAATTTTTGAGTACCACATCACTGTGATGGATCAGGACTTTAATCTTGGTATTCTTACCATGCGTCTGCCGGAGGGCGTTTTTGAAGTAAATTTTGACGAATAAAGGCAGAAAGAAATAAAAATCCGGCAATTTTACAAAGATTTAACAACTCCGTGTAAGAGACCTTTATTTCAGGTCTGATAAAATGATAAAAAAGAAAATTCTGCGAAAAGCGTTATTTTCTGTAGAATTTCTACAAGGAGTTGTGAAATGAAAAACAGGATCGCTATTTTAATAGAAGAAAAATACGGGGATATGCGTTCGTCGGAAAAGCAGGCGGCAGATTATGTGCTGGCGCATATGGATAAGGTTCGGGAGCTTTCTCTGGAAAAGCTGGCCGCAAACAGCGGAGTCAGCCAGCCTACGATTGTAAGGATGACCAAAGCTTTGGGATTTAAAGGCTATAAGGAATTCCGATATGCAGTGGTAGAACAGCTTGCAGGAAGCAGGAAAGAGGACGGCAGGGCAAATCCTATGTACGGGTATAACCTCAGCAGAAAGGATCGTCTGGAGGATATTCCGGGAAAAGTGGCAGTGACATCTCAGATGATGATGGAGGAAACGCTGAAAAATCTGTCATCGGAGGTGTTTAAAAAGGTGATCGGCGCATTGAAAAATGCCCGGATCATAGATATCTACAGTGTGGAAAATTCAAATGCAGTGGCGTCTGATCTTTTGACAAAGCTTTTGTATCTTGGGCTTTCCTGCAGACATTTCGATGATTATTATCATCAGAAGATCAGTGCGGGAAATCTGACTTCTCAGGATGTGGCAGTGGGGATTTCCTATTCCGGATATTCCAGAGATACGGTAGAGGTCATGAAAGAGGCGAAAAAAAGCGGAGCAGTTACCATTGTAATCACAAATTTCAGGGATTCTCTGATTACGAAATACGCAGATCTGGTAATCTGCACCAGTCAACAGCAGCTTTTTTACGGAGACGCTATTTTTTCCAGAACAGCACAGATGATGATCGTGGATATGATCTATATGGGCCTGATCGTTTCCGATTACGACCGTTTTTGTACAGTTCTTGATAAAAGCAGCAGAGGGGTCCGCGATAAGGCATATTCTTCTTTGTAAGTTTACTACATTTTGACAGTGTAAAGACTTTGTTAAGTTTACAAGCGCTTAACAAAGTCTTTATTTTTTCTTGATTGAGAGGGCTGTAATACTGTTGCTATAATGACGGTGTTTCAGGACAGACAGGTAAATGTTCGATAGCAGAACGGGTGAAAAACAGTCCCGAGAAGGAGAAGAATATGTTAAAACTTGAGAATCTGAAAAAGGTATATGACGGTGTTACAATCCTGGAAAATATCAATCTGAATATTGAAGACGGAGAAATTATTTCTATATTAGGACCTTCAGGATGTGGAAAGACAACTTTATTAAATCTTATTCTGGGAATTGCTGAGGCAGACGGAGGACATATTGTTTTTAACGGTCAGGATATTACAGACGTTCCAATGGAAAAGCGGGGATTTAATATTGTCTTTCAGGATTATGCCCTGTTCCCGAACCTTAATGTATATGAAAATATTACGTATGGATTAAGGAACAATCCGGGCATTTCTACAGAAGAGGAGGTTCAGGAGCTGATAGAACTTCTTGGACTGGAAGAGCATCTGAACAAAAGAATCGATCAGCTTTCCGGTGGTCAGAAACAGAGAACCGCACTTGCAAGAACAATGGTAATGAAGCCCAAAATCCTTCTTTTGGACGAGCCTTTAAGCGCTCTTGACGGTGTGATCAAAGAGTCGATTAAAGATAAAATCAGGGCGATCGCAAAGGATTATAATCTGACTACGATTATTGTTACCCATGATCCGGAGGAGGCTCTTACTATTTCCGATAAAGTTCTGATCCTTGAGAAAGGCGGAATCTCCCAATATGGAAAGCCGTCTGAAATCATTACTCATCCGGAAAATCCTTTTGTGAAAAAGTTTATCCTTAATCAGCTTGAGATTAAAAGAAATAATATTTATATGCTGTTTGCCAATACCATGCTGAGCCAGCAGGAGGTTTCGGCCTGATGGCAGGGGCAGGCAAAAAAATGAACGGAAGAAATAAAGAAACAAAGCTTATTTTTCTTGCAGTAGCTCTGCTGTTCGGAGCGTTCCTTGTGGTTCCGGTGGCAAGACTTCTGGCGAAATCTTTTCTTGGAGACAGTGGTATTACAACTGCTTTTTATAAAGAGGTCTTTGGCTCCAGAGGCTTTATAACAGCTATGGGAAACAGCTTTCTGATTGCAGGAACAAGCGCTCTGGTCACTACTTTTCTTGCATTTCTGATGGCTTATACCGTTCATTATACAAATGTAAATAAATGCTTTAAGAAGCTCATTGAAGCTGCCGCAGTGCTTCCCATGCTTCTGCCAACCATTACTTATGGATTTGCAATTATTTATTCCTTTGGAAGAGAAGGACTTCTTACAAAGCTTCTGGGAAAGCAGCTGTTTTCCATTTATGGATTTAAGGGACTGCTTCTCGGCTATGTGATTTATACTCTTCCGGTATCTTTTGTACTTCTGTCAAATGCAATGGCATATATTGACAAAAAATTTATGACAGTGTCCAGACTTATGGGAGATAAGGCATTTGCCACCTTCCGTATGACTGTGATGCGTCCTCTGATGGGAACTCTGGCAGCATCCTTTGTTCAGGCGTTTTTCCTGAGCTTTACAGATTTTGGTATTCCTGCAGCGGTGGGAGGAGAATTTGAGGTTATTGCAAGCGTTCTTTATGATCAGATGCTTGGAAGTGTACCGGATTTTAATAATGGCGCAGTTGTTGCAATGGTTATGCTGATCCCTTCTGTGATCAGTATCGGAGTTTTGAAATATCTGGAAAAATACAATGTCAGATATAACAAAATCTCTCAGGAAGATCTGAAAAAAAGTCCTGTAAGGGATGTTGTTTTTGGAATACTTTCTGTGGCGATCTGCATTTGTGTGCTTTCAGTTTTTGCAGTGATCTTTGTAATTCCTTTTGTGGAGGAATGGCCCTATGAGATTCATTTTACACTGGAAAACGTACGGAATGTGCTGCGGGATAAAGAGCTTTCGAATGTGTATCTGAATTCCCTTTATGTGGCTTTTTATACAGCAGTTTTTGGAACGCTGCTTGTATATGGAAGCGCTCTGGTTACAGCAAGAAGCAAGGTGAGCAGAAGGTTTAAACAGATTATTGACGGTATCGCAATGGTAACAAACACAATACCGGGAATGGTTCTGGGGCTTGCATTTCTGTTCTGTTTTTCCGGTACCGGTATTCAGAATACATTTTTGATCATGGTGATCTGCAATATGATTCATTTCTTTTCAACGCCGTATCTGATGATGAAAGAATCTCTTGCAAAGATGAATGCCTCCTGGGAAACTACAGCCATGCTCATGGGCGACAGCTGGATCAAAACGATCCTGAGAGTTGTTACACCCAACGCCATTTCAACCATAATCCGGGTGTTCAGCTATTACTTTATTAATGCAATGGTAACCATCAGTGCAGTGATTTTCCTTGCCGGAGCCCGCACGATGGTGATTACAACAAAGATCAAACAGCTTCAGTATTACAATAAATACAATGAAATTTTTGTTCTTTCGCTGCTGCTTCTTTTTACAAATATTGCAGCAAAGGCATTGTTTGGATACCTTGCTTCCCGTAAGTCAAAAACTGCAGAATATTCATTAAAAAAAGCAGGAAATGTTCAGTTGGTTTCGTCGGGGATCCGAACTGCAAAAAGGATCATAGCTGTGGCTGTGGCAGCGATTCTGGTGATTTCCGCAGTTTCTCTGGGAACAGGCGGACGCAACAGTGACCTGGTAGTGATTTATTCCAATGGAGATGACGAGGCGGTTGAGGCCATGAAAGAATCGCTTGATGCAAATGGATACCGGGGAAAATATATCATGCAGACTTTTGGTACATCAGAGCTGGGAGGCAAGCTTCTGGCAGAAGGAAAGAATCTGGAAGCCGATCTGATCACAATGAGTACCTTTTATATTGACAGCGCTCAGGAGCAGAATCAGATGTTTAAAGATCTGACCTTTCCGGTGAATACAACAGAAGAGTTTCCTTCTTACTGTGCTCCTGTAACAGCTCAGGAGGGAGCGCTTATCATAAATACAAAAGTAATGGAATCATCAGGACTTCCTGTGCCGGAATCCATTAAAGATCTGGCAGATCCTGTTTACAAGGACATGATTTCTGTTACAGATGTCTCTTCTTCATCTACTGCCTGGCTGCTTTTGCAGGCACTCATTGACGCATACGGAGAAAACGAGGCAAAAGAGCTTCTCACCCGGATTTATGAAAATGCAGGGCCTCATATTGAGGATTCCGGATCAGGACCACTGAAAAAAGTCCGGGCAGGAGAGGTTGCCATCGGCTTCGGCCTGCGGCATCAGGCAGTGGCAGACAAGAAGGCAGGACTTCCTGTAGATTATATAGATCCGGCGGAAGGAAATTTTTCCCTTACAGAGTCCGTCGCAGTGTTGGATAAGGGATCAAAAAGAGATAAAACAGCCATGGAAATGGCACAGTGCATAATCGAGAACGGGAGAGAGAAGCTTCAGGAAACATACCCCAATGCTCTCTATAAAGATGAGATAACAGATCCTGAAAATGCTTCTGCCAATCCTGAGGTATTTAATCAGAAACTGACAGTTGAGCTTCTGGAAAAACATCAGAAACTGTCTGAAGAATGTAAAAAATAAAGAGCTTACACTAAGTCTGTATCTTGGCAGACAGTGAAAAATAAACACAGATCAACAGATAAAAGGAGAACTGAAAATGAAAAATTATAAACTGCTTACACCGGGACCTCTTACAACCACAGATACTGTAAAAGGGGAGATGATGTTCGACCATTGTACCTGGGATGACGATTATAAACAGATCACACAGGAGATTAGAAAAGAGCTTCTGAAACTGGCTCACGTATCAGAAGAAGAGTATACGGCAGTGCTGATGCAGGGAAGCGGAACCTTTGGTGTGGAATCTGTTCTCACAAGTGTGATCGGAAAAGAGGACAAGCTTCTGATCGCGGCAAACGGCGCATACGGAGAACGAATGGCAGATATTGCGGAGCACGCAGGAATGGATTATGTGATCTATAATGAACATTATGATCAGGTTCCAAAGGCAGAGGTGATCCGGGAAATGCTGGAAAAAGATCCTTCCATTACCCATGTTGCCATGGTACACAGTGAGACAACCTCCGGTATCCTTAATGATATTGAAGCGGTAGGAAAAGTAGTAAAGAGCATGGGAAAAGTCTTTATTGTGGACGCTATGAGCAGCTTTGCAGGAGTGGATATTCCGGTAAAGGACTGGGGAATCGACTTTATCATCAGCAGTGCAAATAAATGTATTCAGGGCGTGCCGGGATTTTCATTTATCATTGCAGACAGAAAGCTTCTGACAGAAAGTAAAGGAAAAGCAAGAAGTCTTTCTCTTGACCTTTATGATCAGTGGAAAACCATGGAAGTGGACGGTAAATGGCGCTTTACATCTCCTACACATGTGGTTCTGGCCTTTGCCCAGGCTCTGAAGGAACTGAAAGAGGAAGGAGGAATACCGGCGCGCAGCAGACGATACAAAGAAAACAATCAGCTTCTGATCAAAGGAATGAAAGAGCTTGGAATCCACCCGTATATTGACGGAGAGCATCAGGGACCGATTATTACAACCTTCTTTTATCCGGAGAATTATGATTTTAAATTTGCAGATATGTATACTTATATCAAAGACAGAGGTTATGCAATTTATCCGGGTAAGGTAACAGAGGCGGAAACTTTCCGTATCGGAAACATTGGAGAAATCTATAAAGAGGATATTGAAAGGGTTGTAAATCTTGTAAAAGAGTTTCTGGACAGTACAGGAAAATAAGGACTGTACGGAGGCATACAGAAATAAGATCCAGGGGATATCAGGGACAGGATTATCCTGCATCCGGACATTCCCGGATCAGATTTTATAAGAATCATCAGGAGGAATGAAGATGAAACAGTTTGAATGTGTGATATTTGACTGGGCAGGAACAACGGTAGATTATGGATGCTTTGCGCCGGTTCAGGCATTTGTGGAAGTATTTAAACATTATGGGATCGAACCTACTATGGAGGAGGTTCGTGAACCAATGGGGATGCTGAAAATCGATCATATCCGTACCATGCTCAATATGCCCAGAATAAAAAAATGCTGGACAGAAAAGTATGGAAATGAGCCCGCAGAAGAGAATGTGAAAGAGCTTTTTGGGATTTTTGAGGAAAAGCTTCTGAGTATTCTTCATATGTTTGCAGATCCGAAACCGGGTGTGCCGGAGGTAATAAGCCGTCTTCGTACAAAGGGCTATGCCATTGGTTCGACAACAGGATATACAGACAAAATGATGGAGATTGTAGCTCCGGCTGCAAAAGAAAAGGGTTATGAGCCGGACTGCTGGTTCAGCCCAGATTCCACAGAACAGAAGGGCCGCCCCTATCCGTATATGATATACAGAAATATGGAAAAGCTTGGAATTATGGATGTAAGAAAAGTAATAAAGGTGGGAGACACGGTTTCTGATATAAAAGAAGGAAAAAATGCGGGCGCATTTTCCGTGGGAGTAATTGTCGGAAGCTCTGAGCTTGGACTTTCTCAGGAAGAATTTGAGGCTCTTTCCTGGCAGGAGCAGCAGGAAAAATGCAAAAAAACAGCACAGCGTTTTCTGGATGCAGGAGCGGATAAAGTAGTTTATACACTGGAAGAGCTGGCAGAATTTCTGGGGGCATAACGCCCCCGTTTTTTTATTCTTATTTCAAAGGTGTTTTATCTGCTTTCAGGAAAAAGAAAATTCCGATCAGAAACATAACAGAAAGAGCGCCCACGCCCAGGTTTACGCTGCCGCTGAGCTGGCTTATGAGAGAAACAACCATAGTTCCTGCAAAGGCGGCTCCCTTTCCGCAGATATCGTAGATTCCGAAATATTCACCGGATTTGTCCGCAGGAATGATCTTTACAAAATAAGATCTGGACATGGACTGAATGGCGCCCTGGAAAATTCCCACAACAACAGCCAGAATCCAGAACTGATACTGTTCCTTGAGAATGATCCCGTACAGGGCGATCAGAAAATAAGCTCCGATAGAAACAGTGATCAGCCGTGAAGCGCTGACCTTTCCCGCCAGTCTGCCAAAGATCAGAGCAGCCGGAAAGGCTACGATCTGAGTTACCAGAAGAGCAAGGAGAAGTCCTGTAGAGTCAAGGCCAAGAGCGGTTCCGTAAGCAGTTGCCATATCAATGATCGTATACACACCGTCAATATAAAAGAAAAAGGCAATCAGGAAAAACAGGATTTTTCTGTTGTTTTTCAGTTCGGAAAAAACTCCTTTCAGACGGCGGAAGCTGGCAGCCAGGTTGTTGCCGGAAGCTACTGACTGGTAATGCTTCTGCCGGTAGTTTTTCAGCAGAGGAAGGCTCATTACGATCCACCAGACAGCTACCAGAAGGAAGGAAATTCCCATGGCTGTTTTCATGGTAAGTCCGATCTTATCATAAAAAAGTACAAGCATCAGGCTTAAAATAAAAGGAATGCAGCTTCCGATATATCCCCAGGCATAGCCCTGGGCAGACACCTGATCCGCCCGGTCATCGGTGGTAACATCCGGAAGCATGGAGTCATACACAACCAGGCTTAAAGAGTAGGCTGATTTTGCAATTACAAAAAGCAGCAGAAACCAGATCCAGGACTGAGTGAATCCAAGAAAAACACAGCCTAAAGCTCCAATCAGAAGAGAAACCAGGAATATTTTTTTCCGGCGTCCTTTTGTGTCAGAGGCAGCGCCAAGTACAGGACCCAGAACTGCCACAATGATGGTAGCAGCAGAGGTGGCATATCCCCAGTAAGCCAGATAATTTACTTCGGAAATGCCTGCCTGATCTGCCAGATAATTAAAATAAATAGGCATGATCGTAGCGATCAGAAGGGTAAATGCCGAATTTCCCACATCATAGAGAATCCATTTCTTTTCCATATCGTTCAGCTTAAACTTCATAAATATCCTCCTTGGGGCAGCGCTTTGACAGTAGCCGGCTGAAGCTGCCGTTTCTTTTTTATATTTTATCAGATTTCTTACAGGATAGCACGAAAATTTGTAGATATTGAAAAGAAAAAGTCAAAACAATGTAAAATGGCAGCTGTCTATACGACAATTACAGGATTCTTGTGAACGGAATACAGATATGATATAATACATACCTGAATAATAGGCTGAAAGAGAGATAAAAATATCGGTTTTCACAGGTATGGAACACAGGAGGTTCATAAGTTTCTGTCAATCTGGGAAAACTGATTTTATGGAGAATGCGATCATGAAAAAACAAAGACTTATAAAAAATATTACAGATCAGATCAAGGAAGCGCAGATGAAACTGGGATTTGTCCGGGAAAGTATCAGGCTGTATTTTCCCTGGGACTCCTTTATGGTTCTTCTGGGAGAAACTCTGGAGGAAGAAGGTTCAGGCATACATTCAGAGGATAAACTATTTCCGGCTGACGGGAATTGCTCCGAGACAGAAAGGAAAAAGCAGAAAAGAAGGATCCTTAATGAGCTGAATGGTTCAGCCGGGTTTGGGACCGGAGGACTGGGACAGGTTTCTTTCCGGGAAAGCAGAGGAAGGGTGGAGGTTACCATTCCCCCGGAAGGGGCGGAGTACGTTCACCGGGAGATTTCAGACCCGCCTTTTCTGAAGGCTGTGATTGAGCTTTTCGGGACCAGCCATAATCCTTCCGTGGATGACGTCTGCGCCTGCTTTGCTGAGTTCAGTCCGGATTATGTGTGCTGTAAAATACAGGATAATGATTTTGATTATGTTTTGTACTTTCAGGATGAAGAGATCGATCCTTATTATTACTGTATAAAAATGGAAATGGGACATACGGTTTATCATCGTTTTATAAAAGAAGATTACGAAAAATTAGTGGGGTAAAGGAATTATGGCAAATCAGTTTTCGAGAACAGAGCTTCTTTTCGGGGAAGCGGCAATGGACAGACTGGCGCAGTGCCGTGTGGCGGTTTTCGGCATTGGAGGAGTAGGCGGATATACGGCAGAGGCCCTTGCAAGAAGCGGTATTGGAGAGATTGATCTGATTGACAGTGATACGGTAAGTCTTACGAATCTGAACCGGCAGATCATAGCATTGAGAAGTACGATAGGAAAATATAAAGTGGATGTAATGAAGGAGCGTATCCTTGATATAAATCCTGATATAAAGGTACATGTGCACAAGTGTTTTTATCTGCCTGAAACAAAGGATGAATTTGATTTCAGCCAGTATGACTATGTGGTAGATGCAGTAGATACAGTGACAGCCAAGCTTCAGCTTGTTGAAGAAGCCAATGCAGCGGGAGTTCCTGTTATCAGCAGTATGGGAGCAGGAAACAAGCTGGATCCCACAGCCTTTCAGGTGGCTGACATTTATAAAACATCCGTGTGTCCTCTTGCAAAAGTCATGCGCCGTGAACTGAAAAAACGGGGAATAAAAAAGCTGAAAGTGGTTTATTCTCAGGAACTTCCGGTCATGCCTTCTCAGGAGGCGCTTAATTCTTACAGTGAGGAGCAGTCCGAGACAGCCCCTAAGAAACGGTCCGTTCCGGGATCTGTGGCATTTGTTCCATCTGTGGCAGGACTGATCATTGCAGGAGAGGTTCTGAAGGATCTTATAAATTTTTAGATGATTCTACGATTTTTTTACATAAATTTGCTTGTGTAAAATATGGTTTCTGTTATAAAATAAATCTATATTTCGTAAAAATTTGAGAAGGAGAGTGTGATATGCGCAAAACAAAAATTATTTGTACTATGGGTCCGTCAACTGATAAAGAAGGAATACTTGAACAGCTTGCCATTGAAGGTATGGATGTTGCAAGATTTAACTTTTCTCATGGTCCCCATGAGGAACAGAAAGGCCGTCTTGAAAGATTAAAGGCGATCAGAACAAAGATCAACAGACCCATTGCTGCGCTGCTCGATACAAAAGGACCGGAAATCCGGATTCAGGAATTTGCAAAAGGCAAGGTTACTGTAACAGAAGGCCAGAAGTTTATTCTGACTGCAGAGGATATCCAGGGAACAGAAGAAAAGGTATCTGTGACCTATAAAGATCTTTATAAGGATGTAAAGTCCGGCGACAGTATTCTGATCGACGATGGTCTGATCGGCCTGAAGGTTGAAAAGATCCAGGGAACAGAAATCCACTGTGTGGTAATAAACGGAGGTGTGATTTCCAATAAAAAGGGCGTGAATCTTCCAGGCGTAAATGTGAACATGCCGTTTATCAGCAAAAAAGACAGAGAGGATATTCTTTTTGGAATCAAAGAGGGCTTTGACTTTATTGCAGCTTCTTTTACCAGAACAGCAGAGGATGTGCTGGAGATCCGTAAGATTCTGGATGAAAACGGCGGTCGTGACATTAATATTATTGCCAAGATTGAAAATCAGCAGGGCGTTGATAATATCGACAGCATTATGGAAGTGGCAGACGGAATCATGATCGCCCGTGGAGATATGGGTGTGGAGATTCCTCTGGAAGACGTTCCTGTTATCCAGAAAGAGATCATTAATAAGGTTTATAATGCAGGCAAACAGGTAATCACAGCAACTCAGATGCTGGATTCTATGATGAAAAATCCAAGACCTACCCGTGCGGAGACAACAGACGTGGCAAATGCCATTTATCAGGGAACAAGCGCGATCATGCTTTCCGGTGAGACTGCAGCAGGAAAATATCCGGTAGAAGCTCTTCGGACCATGATAAAGATTGCCCTTCGTACAGAGAGCGATATTGCATATAATAAAGAATTTAACATTCTTTCCAGAGATCATGGAACTACCACAAACATGACGACAGCGATTTCCCATGCAACCTGTATGACTGCCATTGATCTTGGCGCAAAAGCTATTATTACAGTCAGCCGTTCCGGAAACACTGCAAGAATGGTTTCCAAATACCGTCCGGGCTGCATGATCGTAGGATGCTCGCCGGAGGAACATACATGCAGACAGCTGAACATGTCCTGGGGCATCACGCCGGTTCATATTAAAGAAGAGTACAGCATGGAAATCCTTCTGCTCCACGCTACAGAGGCGGCAGAAAAAGCCGGTTATGTAGAAAAAGGCGATGTGGTCGTTCTGACAGCAGGAGTTCCGCTGGGGCGTTCCGGAAATACGAATCTTATTAAGGCTACAGTAGTAGGAGAGTATTGATCTTAAAATTTTATCGGCAGAAGTTTTGATGTAGCCGACGTAAAAAAAGCCGTGAAATTCATCCAGGCGCAGGGACTGGAATCATCTGATGAGACAGATGTAAAATAGTCTTTCCTGTTAAGTCAGGATAGCTGGCGGGCAGCGAAATAACTGCACATAAAGAGAAGATAAAAAACATCTCCGCCCAGAACAGGGGAGTAAAATCCCGGTTCCGGCAGAGATGTTTTTTGTTACTTGGTGTGCCTGTTAATATATCGTGCCTTATATTTTGAGTACACAATGGTCTGATCCTTATAAAGTCCGTAATACCCGGAAACAGCATAGCTGATGGAGACTGCGATCAGGTAATAGGAAACGCCCTCAAATCCAAACAGTTCAAAGGCAATGAGGATGGAGGTAATGGGACAGTTGGTAACGCCGCAGAACAGGGCTGCCATTCCGGAAGCAGCGCATAAGGAAGGCGAAAGTCCTACAAGCTGTCCCATAATACAGCCAAAGGTAGCGCCGATACAGAAGGAGGGAACAATTTCTCCTCCCCGGAAGCCTGCTTTCATGGTAATTGCAGTAAGAATCAGCTTCCTCAGAAAATCAAAGGGTCTGGCCTGTCCTTCCTCCACTGCTTTTTCAATGAGCCCGTTTCCTGCGCCCATAAAATCTGCTGACTGGAGAAGAAGGGTGATCACAATAATAGCTCCGGAGGCTGCGACAATACGCAGATAGGGATTTTTCAGGAAACGGGAATAAAACTGTCCAATGCCTTTCAGGGCAACGCAGAAAAGAATACTTACGATCCCGCAGCCAACTGCCACAAGAAGCATTTTCAGCCCGGAAGCAACAGAAAGCTCAGGAATCCCGGATACATGAAAGCTTTCCGGATGGATATCGAAGCTGACTGCAAATCTGGCGGCAACCAGAGAGGCGATCACACAGGGTAGGAGAGCCGCATAGTACATAACCCCTACGCTTACTACCTCCATGGAAAATACAGCGGCAGCCATGGGCGTACCAAAAACAGCAGAAAAGGCGGCGCTCATGCCGCACATTACAATCACATGTCTGTCCTCTTCATCAAGACGGAACCAGGTGCCAAGCTGATTGCCGATACTTCCTCCAAGCTGTATGGCAGCGCCCTCACGTCCAGCGGATCCTCCTGTAAGATGCGTCAGAAGAGTGGAGACAAAGATCAGAGGAGCAGACCGCAGAGGAACATCATCCTGTGAACGGATAGTAGAAAGCACCTGGTTGGTGCCTCCGTCATCCTTTCCGAATTTCTGATACAGGAATACAATACACAGACCGGAAATTGGAAGCAGAAGAAATACCTGGAGATTCTGCATACGAAAATCCGTGACAAATTTCAGGGCTCTTGCAAAGACGCTGCTTATGGCTCCTACTGCCAGACCTGTAAGGACAGCCAGAAGAAGCCATTTTGCAAGATTTGACGCATCCCTCCATATTCGTCTGGCATAGAAGCGAATCAGACGAAGGCTTTTATTTTCTCTGTTTTTCTGTGTCGTATCCATGATTTCCCCCTTATTCTGTAAAAAACGGATCACGGACAAAAATGACCATGACCCGTTTTTTGTATTTCAGTAGCAGTGCAGATACATTTTGTAGTATCCGGTTTATTCTTCAGTAATTCCGGTTACTTCGTATCCTGCATTTTTGATAACTTCCCGGATCTTATCTTCGTCCACATGTTCCGGAGAAGTAAAAACAGTTGTCTTTTTTTCGTGGGAGGAAACAACATCCTCTGCCTGGAAAGCAGCCTTGATCGCTTCATTTACATGAGCCTCGCAGTGGGGGCACATCATTCCTTCAACATTTACTGTGATTTTTACCATAGAAGTAGTCTCCTTTTCTTTATTACTTTCATTATAATCTTTTTCAGGCAGAATGGAAACAGCCTGTTTGATTTTTTTGTCCCGGCCTGCATCATGAACCTTAAAAAGATTCAGCCGGAGGGCATTTGTGACAACGCAGAAGCTGGAAAGGCTCATGGCGGCAGCCCCGAACATGGGATTTAAGGTCCAGCCAAAGATGGGGATCCACACGCCTGCGGCAAGAGGGATTCCTATTACATTGTAGAAAAATGCCCAGAAAAGATTTTCGTGGATGTTTCTGAGGGTAGCTCTGCTGAGGCGGATGGCTGCAGGCACATCGCTTAACCGGCTTTTCATCAGAACAATGTCTGCCGCGTCAATGGCAATGTCTGTTCCTGCTCCTATAGCAATGCCGATATCTGCCCTTGTAAGAGCCGGAGCGTCATTGATCCCGTCTCCTACCATGGCAACCTTTCCCTGTTCCTTCAAAGAACGGATCACACTTTCCTTGCCGTCAGGGAGAACTCCTGCGATCACCTCGTCCACTCCTGCCTGCTTTCCGATGGCCCGGGCAGTCTTTTCATTGTCTCCGGTAAGCATTACAACCTGGATTCCCATATTCTGAAGCTCTTTAACAGCCTGCGGACTGTCTTCCTTGATCACATCGGCAACTGCGATGATACCGGCCAGTTTGTTGTCTGAGGCAAAGAGAAGAGGGGTTTTGCCCTGTTCAGCCAGATGTTCGGCCTGCTGTTTCAGAGAATCCGGCACAGAAACACGGCTGCTGATAAACTTCATGCTGCCTCCCATAAGCGTCTGACTGTTCATAATGCCGGACAGTCCGTTTCCGGGAAGCGCCTGAAAATCAGAAATTTCAGAAGCGTGAAGCTTCCGTTCTTCAGCTTTTTTCAGAACCGCTTTTGCCAGAGGATGCTCACTTTTCTGTTCCAGAGAAAAGGCAAGAGTCAGAAGCTGCTCTTCAGAAAATCCCTCTGCAGGAAGAATATCAGTAACTTCCGGCTGACCGCTGGTAATGGTTCCTGTTTTATCAAGAGCCACAATCTGTACTTTTCCTGTTTCTTCAAGAGATACGGCTGTTTTAAAAAGAATCCCGTTTTTGGCGCCCATGCCGTTTCCTACCATAATGGCAACCGGAGTGGCAAGTCCCAGTGCGCAGGGGCAGCTGATAACAAGAACAGAAATTCCCCTTGCAAGAGCATAGCCAAAGGTCTGTCCTGTAAGAAGCCACACAATAGTTGTAATTACAGCAATGGTGATAACGGCAGGCACAAAGATCCCGGAAACCCGGTCTGCGATTTTTGCAATAGGAGCCTTGGTGGCTGCAGCGTCGCTGACCATTTTTATAATCTGGGATAAAGTAGTATCTTCTCCTACCCGGGAAGCTTCACAGCGGATAAATCCTGACTGGTTGACCGTGGCTGCAGATACCATATCCCCGGCTGCTTTGTCTACAGGAATGCTTTCACCTGTGAGAGCTGATTCGTTTACTGCGCTTGTCCCTTCAAGAACTACTCCGTCTACAGGAATGTTTTCTCCCGGACGGACAACAAAGATATCTCCTTTGTGAACCTGTTCTACAGGGATTGTGGTTTCCTGTCCGCTGCGGATCACAACGGCTGTTTTCGGAGCAAGCTTCATAAGACTTTTCAGCGCGTCTGTTGTTTTTCCCTTGGAGCGGGCCTCCAGCATTTTTCCCACAGTGATCAGAGTAAGGATCATTGCCGCAGACTCAAAATAAAAGTCCATCATGTAATTTTCCACAGCAGCCATGTCCCCGCTGACCTGAGCGCCTGTCATGGCAAAAAGCACATACACGCTCCAGACAAAGGACGCCATGGAGCCAAGGGCAACAAGCGTGTCCATATTGGGGGATCTGTGCCAGAGACTTTTGAATCCGCTGATAAAAAACTTCTGGTTAATGACCATGACGATCCCTGCAAGAAGCAGCTGTAAAAGCCCCATGGCAACATGATTGTGTTCAAACCACTGAGGCACAGGCCAGCCCCACATCATATGTCCCATGGAAAAATACATGAGAACCAGAAGAAAGCCCACAGAGGCGATCAGTCGTTTTTTCAGAATGGGAGTTTCGTGATCCGCAAGAGCTTCCGCAGCCTGGGATGCAGAGGACTGCTGACTGTCAGAGCCTTTTAGGGAGGCTCCGTAACCGGCCTCCTCAACAGCCTTTATAATATCCTGAGGGGAGGCGCTTCCCTCTACTCCCATGGAATTGGTGAGCAGACTGACCGAGCAGAAGGTTACCCCGGGAACGTGGGATACAGCTTTTTCTACCCGGGCGCTGCAGGCCGCACAGCTCATTCCTGTTACCTGATATTGTTCCATATTTCCTCCTTCTGCTGTGTACAGACTGTCTGTTCCGTACACAGTCTTATTTCATAAGTTTCTGTAAAGTAACCACAAGTTCATCAATGGTTTCGTCTTTGCCTTCCCGGATATCCCTTGCCACACAGGTTTTAATATGGGCGGCAAGAAGTTCTTTGTTAAAAGCATTCACTGCAGCGTTTACTGCGGCGGACTGAACCAGAATGTCATTGCAGTAGGCATCGTTTTCCAGCATTCCTATAATACCGCGAACCTGTCCTTCAATTCTTTTCAGACGGTTTACAAGCTTTTTCCGGTCTTCCTCCGGACGTACTGTTTTTTTTGTGCAGCAGCAGGATGTTGTTTCAGTCACTGTAAATTCCTCCTTTGATTCATTTATGGCTAAAAATAAATTCTGTTTATAAACATACCCCTTATGGGTATTATTTGTATTATTATCATATACCCTGCAAGGGTATTTGTCAACAGGAAATATTCTGATAATAAAATACAAACAAATGTTCTTTCGGTATACAGATGTGTTATGGAGAAAAAGAACGTTTGTTTGTTATAATCCTGATTGTAAAACAGAGCCGGACCTGAATTACAAGAATAAATAAATAATAAAAGAATAAAGGAGAACAAAATTATGAAGCAGATGAAACACATGAAACGAACAGAGCTTGCGGATCAGCGTACTGCAAACAGAAAAGTATTTGAAAACCAGGATCATTCCAGAACAGTAGAGATTTATCTGGAGCCCGTACACTACCAGGACAGAGGCGGAAACTGGAAGGAAATGGATGATACCCTTCAGGAAACAGAAACGCCGCAGAATTTACAGAGATTCCGTGAAAAAGAAATTTTTTCGGGAATGGATATGGAAAGCTCAGTGCAGGAAAATAAAATCCCGGGATTTCTGAACAGAAAAGGGGATCTGGAGATTTTCCTGAACAAAAAAGCAGAACCGGCTTCCACAGTGTACCTGAGCCGAAAAGACAGCTTTCTTTCCTGGGGGCTGGAGGGAGGTACTTATGCAGAAGCCCGGAAACAGGAAAAAAGCGTAGTTTCTTATAAGGACATTTTTGACGGGGCAGAGCTTCGCTGCCGGATTCACGGGGAAGGAGTGAAGGAAGATCTGATTCTTCATAAACCGGAAGCGGTTTCCGATACTTACAGCTGTCTTTATCAGATGAAAAATCTTCGTCCTGTACTGCGCAACAATGTGGTTTCTTTTTTAGACAGGGAGGAACAGGAAGTGTTCTGTGTTCATGCGCCCTGCATGAAAGACGCCGGCGGCGAAAAATCAGAGGCAATCCGTCTGAGCCTTACAGAAACAGACACAGATGTGTGCAGGATCACATTTTTGCCGGATATGGAATGGCTGGGATCTGAGAACCGCTTGTTTCCGGTAGTCATTGATCCTGTAACAACTACCTCCAAAAAAGCTTCTGAGATCTATGACGCCCATGTGGATTCCTTATATGAGGAGGACAACTTCCAGAAAAGTATTATTCTGAAAAACAAGGGAGGCGATCAGGTACAGAGAAGCTTTGTAAGATTTGCGCTTCCGGAGATCAAAACAGGAGATATGGTCATCAATGCCAGACTGGTGCTTGTTTCACTGGCTGAGGACGGAAAAGAACGTACTGTGGCAGTGCATAAGGTGCTTCATGCGTGGAACTCAGATTCCATTAACTGGTACAATAAGCCTCTTTATTCCGATACTGTGGAGGATATATGCAGATACAAAGGAGACCAGCAGAAATACATTACCCTGGATATTACCAGAATGGTAAAGGACTGGTATCAGAACGGCGGCAACTACGGACTGATGTTTAAAAATGACAAAGAGCTTTCCGGATATACAGAATTTCTGTCCTCTGACTGCGACAACGGATTTCAGGATATGCGCCCCAGAATCGAGCTTTCCTATGTGAATTATTCAGGTCTGGAGGCTTACTGGAGCTATCACAGCCAGGATGTGGGAAGAGCGGGAAATGTTCATGTAAATGACTATAACGGAAACCTGATCCTGATCCATGATACCATGGCAACCGGCGGAAGCCGCGTACCCATGAGCCTTGCCCATGTATACAATTCCAATAACAGGCAGGTGAACCTGGGCTATGGATACGGATTTGCCCTCAGTTATCATCAGACTCTGAAAAAAGTAAAAATTGCAGGAACTGACTATTATCAGCACACAGACGGAGACGGAACCGTTCATTATTTTTACTATGATTCCAAAAAATCCAAATGGCTGGAGGAAGGTGGTTCGGAATCCTATGTGACTATTCACGCAGATGCCAGTGAACAGCTTGTGATCCACGATAAGGAAAACAATCAGCTGATGTTCCGAAATGGATATCTGGTAAAAGTAAAGGACAAAAATGGAAATACTCTAGTTGTTGCCTGGAATGAAGGAAGAGTCATCTCTGTTACAGACGGCGCAGGCAGAAAGACAGTTCTTACTTATCTGAAAAACAGTCAGGGCAAGCTTACCTATCTTCATGAGATCACTTCACCTTCCGGTAAAAAGAAGCTGTTCGGGTACAACAATGGAGATCTGGTAAAAATCATTGATATTGACAATGAAACTGTAAATTATACATATGATAAAAATCATATGCTTACTTCCCTGACGGATGTTGACGGATACCGTGTCAATTACGAATATTATACTTCCAGCCCTTATCGTGTAAAAAGAATCACAGAGTTCGGCGGGAATGTGAAAGGAAACAGTCTGACCCTGACTTACGGCTATAACAGCACAAAATTCACAGACAATAAAAAAAGAAGCGAAATCTATCGCTTTAACAACAGCGGAAACCTTCTGCACATTCATGACGGCTTTGGCCATGCTGCAAGCGCACGATTCAATACCAGCGGAAATCATGTGAACTGTCTGGAAAACGCCACAAAGCTTCAGACCAATGTAGTTCAGCTTTTGAAGGATCCGATCATTCAGGCAGCTAAGTCAGCATGGGGAAAGATTATCGGAACAGACGCATCAGGAACAGCATCTGTCAATACGGATCAGAAGCACTGCAAAGTAGGAACCAGATCCTTAAAAGCGGAGAGCAGTTCCCTGAAAGGGTATGTAAGCTGGGCTCAGGATGTAAAGCTGAAAGCAGGAATGACGTATACCTTTTCTATGTATGTAAAAACAGAAATGAAGCAGGCCGCAGAAGATGGAGGCGCAAGGCTGAGGATCAGATATATTGACAAAAATGGAAAATGGATTTATCTGGACAGTGAAATTCTGAAAGAAACAACAGGCGGTTTCGTACGTCTTTACCGTACCTTTACTGTGCCCTCTGATTCTAAAGATCCTACAGTACGTGTATATCTTTATTTATATCATGCTGCAGGCGTGTTATACGGTGATATGGCTCAGCTGGAAACGGGAACAACTGTAAGCAGATGTAATCTGATCGACAACGGGGACTTCCAGCTGGGAAGCACGGATTTTGAAAAGAAGGCATATTATGAAGATGGCCTGACATCAGTCGGATCTGAAAATGTAAGACCGGTAAACCGTGCTGTAACAGTAACGGCAGCAGGAACTTCGTATATTTATGACAGACCATCCCTGAATGGAAAAAAAGTCGCAAGTGTACAGAAATGGACACATCTTTATGCTTCTGTTTCCCTTCCAAATGAAAACAGCCAGTGGTACAGGGTGGAAAATGCAGAAGGAAAACGGGGATATTTTCCGGCAAGCAGAGCATTTGCATACCTTGGCGGAAATGATGGAGATAATTGTGGGGCAGTTGCGGTTACAGGAGCAATTTTGCGGGCTTCAGCTTCTGACAGTGGAGCTATTGTAGAAGAAGTGATACCCAGAGGAACCAGTGTGGTAATCCGTTCCATTACAACAGATTCAAGAGGACAAAAATGGTACTATGTAGCCATGCAGATCGATAAAAAACGTTATTTTGGCTATATAAAAAGAGATCATGTGATCCGTCTCAGTGTAAATGCTCCTGTCTGCACCATGAAGCAGGAAGACAAAGTATTTGATACTCCATCGCTGACAGGAAAAGCAGTTATTACATTAAAAGCAGGTCAGAAAATTGCAGTGCGTGGAATTTGCCTGACAGGAAATCAGAAATGGTATGCAGTACAGCGCGGAAGAAATTTCTGTTTTCTGAATGCACGTTACTGCCAGCTGAATATGACAACAGAAGTTGATAAACGTGCGGTATCCATAGTTCCCGAAAGAGTAGGCGGGCTGGATAAATATATATACCGTTTCATAGGCGATACTCAGGTAAATAAGCGTCTTACAAAACTCCTTGATCTCACAGGCAAAAAAGGAGACACTTACATGGTTAATGCCTGGGGTCGGGGAACCTGTCTTCCGGAAACAGATAATGATAAATACCGCCGCTTTGGCGTAGAAGTAGTTTTTGTAGGGGCAGACGGAAAAAATGACATTCATTATACAAATTTCAGCCCGGATATTCTTGACTGGCAGTTCCTGGGTGACGTGTATGTGGCAAAACAGGATTACACCAGCATTAAGGTTTCCTATACTTACTGCAGAAATGCCAACCTTGCATTTTTTGACGGACTTTCCCTGTACCGGGAAGAATTCGGACAGAGCTACACCTATGATGACAAAAACAATGTAATCTCTGCCGTGGATTCCCAGAAAAATGCAACAAAGTTTGAATATAATGAAAACAGCGACCTGACCGGGATCACGGATCCCAAGGGAAATAAATTTAAGTATGAGTATGATAAAAAACATAACGTGACGAAAGGAACCTCCGCTATGGGCGTGGTGAACCGTCTGGTCTATGACGGAAACGGAAACATCACAAAAAGCGGTACTGTGCAGCCTGATGCTCAGGATAAAGGTATCTGGATCACAAGATCTTTTACCACAGACAAAAACCATGTGGCGTCTGTCACAGATGCAGAGGGCAACAGAACCCTGTATGACTGGAATGTGAAGTCAGATCTTCTTAATTCTCTGACAGACGGACAGGGCAACAGGCTGAGTTATAAGTATGATTCTGCAGACCGCATGACTTCCGTCTCTCAGGAAGTAACTGCAGGCGGAACAAAGCAGGTGGTAAAAAATACTTATAGCTATACAAAGGACAAACTGACGTCCATTGACCACAACGGCTTCCGCTATGGATTTGAATATGACGCTTTTGGAAACACAACAGCCGCATCCATTGCAGGCAGTCAGGTGGTACAGTATATTTATGAAAGTGGAAACGGAAATCTCAGCAGGACTGTTTATGCAAATGGAAATGAGATCCGGTACACCTACGACAGTCAGGACCGGATGACAGAAAGCTATTTCAGAGAATCTTCCGGCGGAACAGAGCAGAAGCTGAATACTTATACCTATGATAAAGAGGGAAATCTTTGCCGGGTTGTGAACCATATGGCAGGTAAAACCTATGATCTGGATTATGATTTCCTTGACCGCCTGATGCGTGTAAGAGATGAAAAAGGTTCTTTTTATGAGTATACTTACGATGCAACAAACCACATGACAAAACTGATCCACAAGGCAGGCGTTTCCCATACTACGACTCTTTATACTTATGATAAAGACGGCAGGGAACAGACCACAAAGGTACGCGGAGGCTATACAAAGACCAGCACTTACGATAAGCTGGGAAGGGCAGCAGGTGTAACTCTCAGCACCAAAAAGGCTTTTGCAGTAAAGGTGGCTTATCCGGCAGCAAACGGAAATCAGGAACATGCCATGCCGTCAGGTCTGACTGTGGGAGACAGAAAGCTTACCTATCAGTATGACAAAAACGGAAATATCACAAGGATCCAGGATCGCTCAGGCTCCGGCGCGGTAAAGACAGATACTTTCTGCTATGACGAGAGGAACCAGCTGATCCGTGAAGACAGCCAGACCCAGAATAAGACATTTGTCTACGAGTATGATCTGGGAGGAAATCTGACTGAGGTGAAGGAGTATGCATATACCGCAGGAGAGCTTCCTGCTTTCCCGGAAAGAACAGAAACAGGATCTTATGCTTCTGTCTGGAAAGACCAGCTTGTGAACTGGAACGGCACAGCAATGACCTATGATGCAATCGGAAACATGCTGACCAGAGGAAATATTACTTACCGCTGGATTATGGGCAGAAAGCTTGCCGGGGTAAACAATGGAAAGAACATCCAGTATTTTTACGATCATACAGGCTCCAGAACAAAGAAAGTTGTAGATGGTACAGCTACCGAATACCGAATGGCAGGGGAACTTCTGGTATCAGAGATCACCAATGGACAGACCTTCTGGTACACTTATGATTCCAACGCAAACCTTGTTTCCATTATCATTGGAGGAAAGAACTACTTCTATGTAAGAAACCTCCAGAACGATATCATTGCTCTTATTGACGAGGATGGAAACACGGTGGTAAACTATACTTATGACAGCTGGGGTAAGATTCTAAGCATTACCGGAAGCCTGAAGGACACCGTAGGCCAGCAGAACCCGTTCCGTTACAGAGGATACTACTACGACAAAGAAACAGGGATGTACTACCTGAAGAACCGGTATTATGATCCGGAGTTGAGAAGGTTTATCTGTGCGGATAAAACTGGAGTAGCCAAGGCATCTATGGAGACACTGCATAACCGAAATCTGTATGTATACTGTGATGGAAATCCACTGACGCGAAGAGATGGTGACGGGGAACTGTGGATTTTAGCAGCAGTAACATTTGCTGCTGGTACAATAGCATCTGTTGCAAGTCAAATGAAATTAGATGGTAAGTCCTTTAAAGAAGTAAGTTGGATTTCCGCGGGAGTATCTGGGCTGACAACAACTATGGGACTATTTATTCCTCAAACAAAAATTTTGGCAGATAATTGGGGGATGATTCAAGCAGTAGTTGGTGCAGTTGGATCTTTTGCAAGCAGTTATATAGAAGATGAAGAGACTTTTGGAAGATCAGTTTATAATGCGGCAATAGATTTAGGGCTGAGTTTAGGTTTTGACAAATTAGGAGAAACACTAAAAATAAATGATTATTTGAAATTTTCGAGAGATCATACAAATAAAAAAATACAGATAAAAAAAGAATATTTGTCAGAATTTCGAAAAAAACCTCGTTTAGAAGAGGAGAATCGGCGATATGCAGGGGGCATGCTTAAAGCAACTATATGGACAGCAGGAAGTTATGCAGCAAGTACAATGATTTCTAATAAGATAAAAAGAGAGACGTATAGAACTCCTTCACGTACAAGCTTTAGAATGGTATTTATGGATGATACAATAGTTTATATGTATTAGAAATTGATATTGGCAGGGACAAAAACCTGCCAATATTAAAAAGGGGGATGGAGATGAAAAAGCCAAGGTCAGTTACATACATATTTGTGTGGTTTGTAGTATATTTTATAAATTTAAATTTGGCAATGACATGGTTTGCATATGATGATAAGTATTACTTTTATTGTATAGGATGCATTTTGTCAGGTGTATATTTAAAGCCACAAATTGACAAAAATATAATAAATACTGACCGAGAATTAAGCTCTTATAATCCGTTATATGTCAGAGGATATTTTAGGAAGGATGCAGAAAAATCGGAATATTGGTCGTTTCTAAAAGGGATATTTTATTGTCAAGTGGCTATTATTGTTTTTTGGGCAAGTATTTGGATTATTGTTTTTACTTATCAGTTCTGTCCTGTAGATTGGAGTGAGCGTGTTGTTATGCTTAGGATACCTACTATTGTTTCTTCGGATATAGTGTTTAGGATGCCAGTGTTTTTTTATTCGAAACTTATGATCCACAGTATGGGGATATTGTTTTGGATCTGTAATATTATCTGGATAATAATTTTTAATTATTATGGAAGACAATACTATAAAGACTTCAGTTATATGGAGGATTCACATGGAACCTGGATGCCGTTCCGATATATAGCAAAGCCTCATGGATTTGGTTATTATCGACCTTTTGATTGCAATTATTACGTTCCTAAGGAGAAAATAAGAGGAAATTTGAGGGAAGCTACACAGAAGATGGGATATCAGTATACAAATACTGTTAAAACATATGGTGGATATACAGACAGTTATCTTCGTGTAAAAAAAGGGGAATTACAGATATTTCAGGTAGTATATATACAAACCTACTCAGAAGATATTATGGAAAGACAAAACGATATTTTTGCAGATTTCTGGGGGCGATGTATTGAGAATAAGTATAAAACGGATAATGTTTCTTTGAGCTTTTTACTCTGTGTGGAACAGGGAAACCAGGAACTAGAAGAGAGATTTTGGAAAGTTTTATCTGTAAATCCACAAAAAAGGCGAAACCGTTTGGCTGCAGTACTTAGATTTGAGGGGATTTCTGATAATGGCAAGATATACTCTGGAAAACCGTCCCTAAGAGTTCTGGAGTGCTCTGGTATTATGAAACGAAAACGGAAAAAATATATAGAAATGCGGGCAGATTTCCTTAAGTTAATGGGATTGAAGGAGTGTAACAATCATAGAAGTTATTGGGGATATGAGGATTCAGAGGAGTTATAAATAGAATAACATTATTTGGGAGACAAAAGAATTGAATTTTCAAAAGTTCGAAATGATAGTGGAAACGATAGCTCTTTTCTGGGTGATCTGCTGTGTTGTTATCTGGTTTATTCACAGAAAAAAGAAGAAAGTCACAGCAGGAAAGCTAAAAAAGAGGATGATATGTGTTTCGATTATTGTTTTTGCAGGATATTTTATGTCAAATTTAGTCAAGTGTACCATATCTTTTGCCTCTCTGGAAAAAGCAGTTTCATTTTATGGAAATACAAAGCCTCAGGGACAACCGCTTATAGGAACAGAGACTGCCCTTGTTCCTCAACTTAATGACGGATTGGAATTAAGCATTTATCATAAAAAACAAAATAAATGGAAACTTCCCTGTTGGCTTTTAAATGAAGATTCAATACATAATGATATAGATGAAAATACAAACAAATATATGGTTAGTGTAATATGGGAAGGAAACACAGATGGTCGATATATAATACTTTGGGAGACAAGGAGCCAGGACTGCAAAAGGAGGAATGTAAGAGATTCAGAGAATAGCAGATTTACATATTTTAGTTCGAAACCAGTAGAAGGTGTAGTAAATAAATTTTATTACAGTTATTTAAAAGATACGCCGTCAAATTATAAACTTTATATTGATGATTATGAGATAGAAGTAGGTTGGGAAAAGTTACTAAAAGATAATCAGTGAAAAGGTCTGGAAAAGATTGTTCTTCTGGAATCTATAAGTAATAATGTGATTATTCTGACGTGAAAAGATATTTGAGAAATAAAAGAAAAGGAGATAAGGGAATTGGACTTTCAGCGATTTGAAACGATAATCGGAAATATAATGTTTTTCTGGGTGGTCTGCTGCGCCGCTGTCTGGCTGATTAACAGAAAGAAGAAAAAGGCTGTAACAGGAAAGGTAAGAAAATGGATACTGTATATTTCTATTATTATGTTGGCATCATATTTTCTTACAAATATAGTCCGTAATACAATATCTTTTACTTCTCTGGAAAAAGCAATCTCATTTTATGGAAAGACGAATCAACAAGGACATCCGCTTATTGGAGAAGAGACAGCGTTTGTGCCTGAATCTGATGAGGGAATAATATACGTGAACATTTATGAGAAAAGAAAAGATAAGTGGAAACTTCCCCAAGACTTCTTACTAGGTGGAAACGGAAATGCAGCAGGAAATTCAGCAATGGACAAAAATACTGCTGATTATAGAGCGGGTATTACATGGGATGGAAATACAGATAGTTGTTATATTTTCCTGTGGGATTCTACAGAGAATGGATGGAAAAAGAGAAATGTTAAAGATTCAGAGAATAGTAATTTTATTTATTTTGAATCAAAACTGGGCAAAGGCTTAAATGTTAGCATATACTACTCTTATTTAAAAGAGGTACCTTCAGATTATAAACTTTACATTGATGATTATGAGATAGAAGTAGATTGGAGAGAATTGTTAGAAAACAGGTGATAAATAGTAATCAGGAGGCGGTTCCCCTGCCGCTTCCTTTTCTATACCCTTTTTTAAGGGGATTTCATGAGAAATGGAGGAAAGCAAGCATGAAATACAAGATTTTTACAGTAATTGCCCTTCTAGGCAGTACGGTAGCGGAACTGTTTGGAGGCTGGGATACCGCGTTAAAGACATTATTGATCTTCATGGTTTTGGACTGGCTTACAGGCGGAATCATACTTCCGGCTGTGTTCCGTAAAAGTCCGAAATCGCCTAACGGAGCGTTGGAGAGCAGAGCCGGATGGAAAGGGCTTTGCAGGAAAGGAATGACTTTATTGTATGTCCTGATCGCAGCCCGTCTGGATATGGTTCTGGGAGTGGAATACATAAGAAATGCAGTGTGCATCGGATTTATTGCAAATGAGGTACTTTCTATTGTGGAGAATGCAGGGATGATGGGAGTTCCTATGCCTTCCATGATAAAAAAGGCAGTAGATATATTAAAGGACACAGCAGAAAGTGGAGTGAGGTAGTATGGAGGATATACCGAAGCTATAAAATCTGACAGAGGCATAGAAGGTAATTGGGAAAAGCAGAAAAAGAGATATCAGAACAAAAATTTTATAAATAAATATAGTTCAGTCCGTTTTATTGGGTTGACACAAACATATGTTTCTTATAAAATATATACAAACAAATGTTTGTATATCAGGAAGGAGGCTATGGTTTATATTTTACTTTACAGAAGAAAAATCTGAAGGGGGTAACAGTTGATGCAGAAGGAATTTAATCAGCAGAGAATTGAAATGGGAGAAAGGATCCGAAAATTGCGGAAACGCTGTGATTTTTGTCAGGAATCTCTTGCAGAAGCTATGGACGTGTCAACGATGACGATCTCACGGATTGAGAACGGGATAACAAAAATGGACGTGGAATTTTTAATGAGATTATCCAGAGTTCTGGAAGTTCCGGTAAATGTGATTCTGGGGTTGGAAGATGATAAGGACTGGAGATTCAGATATTTATGATGTGAGAGAAAACGGTTGAAAATTCAGCCGTTTTCTTTATAAAAAAGGATATAAAGGTATTAGAATAACATGGTTACTTTTATTGACGGGGCTGTAAATATAGTGGTAAGCTGTATTTAGCATAGTTGGGATAAGCTTTTAGTAGCAGCGGTATTTTGGATGTAGTATTGCTTCTTTGTAATCAGATCAGTGTTGTTTCATCCAGCAGAAGCTTTTTGTCTTATTTTCATATCGTTTTAAAAAGAACAGGCGGTGCAGAGTCAGGGAGAATAGTAGTGGAGAAGGGGGGGATTGAATGAAGAAAATCAATGAAAATAAGTTTTGGCAGGAGCTTGTTAGTGAATTTTATACACAGGGTCAATTTAATCAGGAATCCTATAATTGTCTGAATGCTTTTCTTGAGTGTCCTGAGATTATAGCAATTCAACAGACAAAAGACTTAGATGAGGATGAATGTAACAGACGAAAAAATAAAATCTTTGAGTTGCTGGATGTTCAGAAGCAGTGTGACAAGAAGAGAAAATACAGAGCAGGCAACAACTCACCAGGACATAGTCAGGTAGAACAATATGATGAAAAACAGGAAAAATATATTTCAGAGTTTATGAAAAAGTGTGCCGTATATTTGATTTTACAGAAAATGTGTCAGGATATTGGTGGTGCGTTGTTTAGGATTCAGGATACTCAGGTGAAATATGATAGATATGGGCAATATAGAAATACAGATTTGGGAGTGCATACGCCGAGTCCTGTAATTGATCTGATTGTAGGTAATATGAAAAGAGGCGAGCTTTATAAAAGAAAGCCCATAAAAATGGATCATGTGTTTAGATTTAAGTACAGAGAAGACGGAAATCTGATTTCTGCATTTTTGTATTTGAAAGAAAAGCCCCGATATTTTTGTTCAGTATTATATTTTGGTAGATATATTTTTTATTTGAAATATTCAGTTGTAGGGATGTTGGAAGAAGATATCAGCTTTTTATCGTATTTGTACATTATAAAATATGAAAAAAATAAACCGGAATATTTGGAAAAAGTAAACTGTATATCAGATTCAATGATTGCTTCTATTGAAAGAGAACATTATATTTATAAAGATAATTTTTTGAATAAATGGGTGTGGGAGCGATATCTTTTTCCGGAGAAAGGATTGGGAATAGAAGAAGGAAAATTTTGCCAGAATTTGTTTACAATAGAATATGATAAAAATGGATGTATATATGGATATACTTTAGGCCAGGATTTGGATCAAAAGAAAATGATAAGTAGCCAAAATATATGTCATATCCAGCGGGGAAAATGCTCAGATACAGGGAAAAATGCTATGAGGTGGAAATACCCTCCAAATTATTTTGACTGAAGATCAGAGGAATTATTCTATATAAACAGCTTTGTATGGGGTATGGAGTTTGTAAATATTTGATATCTATATAGAGGGAATATCTCATATTTATGGGGGAAAGTGAATGAAGTCTGTAGTAAAGCGCAGAAAAACAGTGAAGCATTATAAAATGGTTATTAGGGATGTTGTTGATACTTTAAAGGAATATATTATATTTCTTTTGATGCTTGTGATTTTACTTGTATTTTATGTAATGCGGGGAAGTTGGGGAGGACATCTGGGACTTTTTTTGGATGTTGTTTTTTTACCTGTGGTATTGGTTGGTAATTGGGGATATGAATTTCGTATGTCACAGGCCAATGAGTTTGGACGTGATAGGTATAAAGCATCATGGGTCGCCCTGCGGGAGGATTCGTCAAATCCTTTGTATGTAAAAGGATGTTTTCGGAAGAATTATAAAAGGAATCCTAACAGCAAAATGGCAAAGCTGAAAGGTTATTATTTTTGCCAGATTATTGCAATGATTCAAATGCCTGTAATGATAATAAGGAGTATATATATTATTGTTATTTTTACCAAATTGGAAAATGTGGGAAGGTATTATTCTGTTATATGGCCTGATCTTATGATTTTTTCTTCGCTAGTGATTAGCAGGATTTTGTGGTTGGCATTTTATATATACTATAACGGAATTATTAACGCTGAGAGAAAAAAGAACCAAGGTGCATTTTTTAAAGAAAAAGCAATGTGCAGAAAATGCCTCCGCAATGATAATTATGGAATATTTTTTTATAAAAGATTCTCGGAATATTTTAAAATATTTGGTGAAACTGAGGTGGCTTTTCAGGAAAGATTTCATGGTACGGAATATTTGCTGCTAGGAACAGGCGGGAATATGGGGAATAACATAAAACTGGACGCAGCAGAAGACCGTGAAAATAATAATGTACAAATACTTGTTCAAATGTACCAGCACCGTTTAAAAAAAGAGCACATTGAAATGATGAACCAGCTTGTCCGTAAAAAAGTTCACTATGCTTCCAAAAGAACTTTGCCATTAGGATTTCCTTGTGTAACATATTTTATTTATGTAGAAGAAAAATCGCAAGTTTTTGAAGAGATATTTTGTGGCGAGATTCATCAGCGCAACAGTTTCTTTGTCCTTCCTGTTGGGGTGGTTTTAAAGGAAGAAAAAATGTATATTCCCGGAATGCAGAAGGGATTTGGATATAAGGAATATGAAAGAATGAAAGAAAATATTTTTGAGATTCTGTCACAAACAGATCCCCAGAAAGACAGAATCATGTTGCCTTGTGGCTGGGCACATACATATAGAAAGAAAAGAAATGCTAAAAAATTGTAAAGTGAATATCAATTTCCAAGGAGGCGGTTCCCCTGCCGCTTCCTTGCTTGAACTTTTAGACAGTATGATAGTTATTGGGCATCGGGGAAAAATTCCCTGACTGCTCAACGGGGTACTCATGAAATTCTTGGAACTAAGCCAAAAAGAGAAAAGGGAGTTCGTTATGTGTTTATTTATGATCAAATAGTCTGTATGTAATAAAATAGTACTTATATTTATAATGGAGATTCGGTGCGTCAGGATGATATAGGTAACATTCATTATGGTTATGTGGGGCGTGAATTGTTTGGAGCAATAACCTTAGTGTTAGGTGGCGGATTATATCAGATTAAGACAGATTTTCCGGATATTCAATGGAATCATTTTTATGCAGCGTTTGATGATCCGCAAGACCAGTTAATGGTTTTATATGGAACTGTTTTGTGGGATAGAGATAATAGAGATTGGTTTTAATAAGAAATAGTAGCTTACCTGCATCGAAGCTTCTATGAAGGTAGATTAAGAGGGAAAAGTTTGAAACAAAGAAATAGTGATTAGTAAAAAGAAACCTGTATAGTAAACCATCATGTGGGTGGATTCAAAAAGTAAATATAGACACAATACCTAATCAGAAATTGGGGATAATATTATCTTCGATGGTATACCCACGTTACTATAGTGAATTAAGAGTCTGTGAAGTAGTCGATATTTTTGATTCATTTTCAGGATGTGATTTAAGAAAACCCTCAGTTGTATATGGTTTATACAGCTGAGGGTATGTGCCAGATAGCAGTTCAGGAGTATACGGCAGATTATAAGGATGGTTTTCTTACGACCATGGTGTGCTTTTATACACTTGTAACGGTCAGATTTATTTTTTTGTTGGGGCTTCGTGTATATTGTTTGAGAAAGAGTAATCGAAAGATTATCATTCTCTAAGATATTTAAAACAGAAATCCAGTACTTGCCGGTAGAGTCCATGCAAACGTCAGTACAGCGAAATTTTGTAAGACTGTCAGACAGTTCCTGCAATCCTTTTGTAAAGGAAAAGAAATGAGTTAGCTTGTATTTAGTATGGCTATTGGAAGTAGATTAGGAAGTGAGAGTCGGACAAAGGGGTTTATTCTCCTCATAGGTGCCTTTCGCAGAAAGACGGGGTATATATATGAAAAATAATAAATTTATTAGGTTCAGTTTTTGGTTTATAGTAGGACACTTTATTTATATGTGGCATTCAGATTATATTGTACAAAAGTTCTTTATATTAGGTTTACTGCTGTTTCTGATTTGCTTGATTATGAGTTTGGGATTAATATTTATGCTTTTTAGAAGAATGTTTGTAAAACAGTACAATATTTTGCAAAAGTTTATTTTACTTGTGGCTTTAGGGTATTTTATTTGGTGGTTAAATGGAGGAATTGATGATTTAAAGTATCAAGTATACAAAGAAAAACGAGAAGAAGTAGTGAAAATGATTTTAGAAGGAGAAATTAAAAAAGAAGTGAGTTCTAAGTTAATTGATTTGCCCGAGAAGTATAAAATAATTTCCAGTGGCGGTGATATTTTATACTTGGAAAGTCCTTTGAGTGATAGCGTTTTTGGATTTTGGGAAACCAGAGGGATTGTTAGTAGCGGATCTACAATGTATATATATAGTTGTCAGGAAGAGAACCAATTAAAAAAGATAATAAGGAATAATTTATATTATGAACAAATAGAGATTAAGCAACTCGATCCATTATGGTATTATGTAAAATTACAGTAATTTTTATAAAATCAATTAAGGAGGCGGTTTATCCTGCCGCTTCCTTTTCTATACCTTTTTTAAGGGGATTTCATGAGAAATGGAGGAAAGCAAGCATGAAATATAAGATTTTTACAGTAATTGCCTTTCTAGGCAGTACGGTAGCGGAACTGTTTGGAGGCTGGGATACCGCGTTAAAGACATTATTGATCTTTATGGTTTTGGACTGGCTTACAGGCGGAATCATACTTCCGGCTGTGTTCCGCAAAAGTCCAAAGTCGCCTAACGGAGCGTTGGAGAGCAGAGCCGGATGGAAAGGGCTTTGCAGGAAAGGAATGACTTTATTGTATGTCCTGATCGCAGCTCGTCTGGATATGGTTCTGGGAGTGGAATACATAAGAAATGCAGTGTGCATCGGATTTATAGCAAATGAAGTACTTTCTATTGTGGAGAATGCAGGGATGATGGGAGTTCCTATGCCTTCCATGATAAAAAAGGCAGTAGATATATTAAAGGACACAGCAGAAAGTGGAGCGAGGTAGTATGGAGGATATAGAGGTATTAGAATAACATGGTTACTTTTATTGACGGGGCTGGAAATATAGTAGTAAGCTGTATTTAGTATAGTCAGGCAGAAAAATATGATGAAAAAATATATTTCAGAGTTTATGAAAAAGTGTGCAGTATATCTGATTTTACAGAAAATGTGTCAGGATATTGGTGGTGAGTTGTTTCGGATTCAGGATACTCAGATGAAATATGATAGATATGGGAAATATAGGAATGCAGATTTGGGAGCACATACACCGAGTCCTGTAATTGACCTGCTTGTAGGTAATATGAAAAGAGGTGAGTTTTATAAAAGAAAGCCTATAAAAATGGATCGTGTGTTTAGATTTAAGTACAGAGAATACGGAAATCTGACTTCTGCATTTTTGTACCTGAAAGAAAAGCCTCGATATTTTTTTCAGTATTATATTTTGGAAGATATGTTTTTTCGTAATAAATTATAGAAAGGAAAGGGTGTATGAAAAGAAAAGATAATAAAAAAAGGGTATTTGAGATGGATACAAATAGTTTGTTTTCTTTTATCCTAATTATAAGTATCATTGGTGCATTTTTATGTATAACTGGTTTTATTGGAACAAATATGATTAGTAAGAGGATGTCATATAATTATTTAAGTATTATTCTGATTATCTCAGTTAATTGGCGTCCAGCTCGTAATAGTAACATACCAGGATTTTCTGGTATGAATGCACAGATTGCAGAAAGAGAAGACAAGTCTAATCCATTATTTCAGTATGGGTATATAGCACAACACAGAAAAAGAAAATGGATGTCGAATTTAAAAGGCTTTTACGTTTTACAAGTTCAGGCTTTAATAAAAATTTTAGCTTTAATTATATTATCTTTGGTTACGGCTGTGCATTGGGTCTGTTTTAATCAAATGTATATATCAAAATTGTTAGTATTTTGTTATGTAATTATATATGCATGGATGATACTAGGAGCGGTTTTTCGGTGTTTTGTAAGCTGGAAATATAATAATATTTTAAATCGAAGTAGAAAACAACTTTATAAGTTATTTATTGATGGTGAAATATTTCAGACATCTAAAAAACATTCAGAAAAAATAGAAATTATAAAAACTTTTTTGAGGGATAAAGATTTAATGGAAATAGCCAGTTGGGCGTTTATGGATTATTATGAGTTAGTAGTGGAAACAAAAGAGAGACTTTTAGATGACATACATAATAAAATATCTATACATATTTATGAAGATAGAAAAAACTACAAAACTCAGATATTAGTACAGCTTTGTGTTTCAGAGCTTACAGAGAGGCACATAAAACTATTGAAAGAAGAGTTAAAAAAATATGTAAAAAAGCATATAGATAGACTTCCTGTAGTGCCAATATGTATAACGAACATTTTTTATGTGGATAAGCTATCACCATTTTTAATAGATATGATAACTCAGCAGAATAGTCAGAGTGAATCTGTTTGTGTTTTGACAGCTGGAATTGTATTAAAAGAACAAAAAATATACATTTCTAAAAGCGGGGAGAATCAGGAAACAGAAAATTATCAAAGAATGAGAAATGTTTTTGAGGAGGTTATAGATAAGTTTACCGTAGATGAAGAAGAGATTTGTTTATGACAAATATAAGAAGATGAAATCCCCAATTTTTGATAGGTTTGAAGAGTTTTCATTTATGTATGTTGTAATGGTAAAGTCTAAAGAAAAGCTGAGAAAGAGGTCGAGGAAATAAAAAAAAGGGAGAGGGAATGGTTCAGAATTTAGGAGACAAAAGAATTGGATTTCCAAAGGTTCGAAACGATAGTTCTTTTATGGAAACACAGAGGTAAACTATACTTATGACAGCTGGAGTAAGAGTTTAAGTATTACCGGAAGCCACGGGAAAAATATGTATGCATACTGCGAATCCGGCTAATCTTGTGGATTACAGTGGATGTTTTGCGGCTTCAATAGGTGCTTTGTTAGCTGGTACGGTAAAAAATTTGTAGTAACAGTAGCTAAAAAGTGGCATCAGCAGTTGCGGGATTTGTTGCAGGATTTGTGGCACATAAAGCTATAGATTTCGTAGGGTCAATTGATTTTTTGCTTCGAAAGAAAAAGAAGAAGTCAAGATAGACGCAGACGCTATACTGCGGTCTAAGAAGCAGAGGAAAGATTTTCCAATTTATAGATACGGTGGAACAACCCCAGGTAATTTAACTCCCCAAAAGAAGGATTGGGACACAGGGCATTCGTTTTCAACAATTCCCCCACGACCTGGACGTGCAGCAGCAGTTACAACCATAAACAAGTTGAACGCAACAGGAGTAGTATATGCATATAGAGATAAGCCTACTCATGTGACAGTACTTCCGGTGGGAGTACCGTTACAAACTTGGATAGACACGGGTTCAAATTCTATTTGGACCCGGGCAGTAAAAAGCGTAGTTGTAAAATGGGATGGAGGACATTGATATGACAGTAGATATAGATACTTTATTTGTAATGCTAGATGAGGAGCAACCGACAGAGGTTCAGGAAGCTGCCCTTAGAGAAGCGAGAAAGATAAAATCCTTATCTGTATTTATGCAACCTATAGAATATAAATGGTCATGGGAAAATTGCGCAAAAGTAATCTGTGAAAAAACAGATAAAGAATTAGATACATACATATGCGAGATGTTGAAGTGGCTGCGGGATCTTAATTGGCCGGGAGCATTTTTGATCATGGAGAGGTTGGAAAAAATGGATTCTCAGTTGCTAGTGTATGCTGTTGGTTATCAGGTAAAGCAGGCGATTCTGTTAAAGGATAATGAATGGCTGACTTATATGTCATATCTTCTAAAAAATAAAAAGCTCTATGATGCTTTTTCCGAAAATAAAAAGTGTCAAAAAATACTGAAAAGATATTATGAATCTTATTGGGGAAAATTAGACTACTGATTAGTTTGATTGTAAATAATAATATCAGAACATTAGTTTTTAAGGAGGCGGTTCCCCTGCCGCTTCCTTTTCTATACCCTTTTTTAAGAGAATTTAATGAGAAATGGGTAAGCGCTTAAATCTTGGGTAGCTTTACTGTCTACGTTTTTAAACTCATAATGATAGTAAATAGATTTTTACTACACTCCGCTTGATAGGAGATAGAAATTTACTACATTTGGAGGTTTCATTATGAGTAATAAACGTGCTCCAGGACGTTCCCTGGACGAATGGATGGAACTGGTCACCGAATGCAGACAAAGTGGCCTGACAGATGCTGCATGGTGTAATGAACATGGGATATCTCCCAGCTGTTTTTACAATGCAGTTACCCGTCTCCGTAAAAAAGCCTGTCAGATACCGGATCCAGTTGGAAAAGCCAGCACTCTTGACCTTACGTCCCATAAACAGGATGTAGTCCAGATTGCTATAGAACCGGAGTATTCTCCGGCAGGACTGATTCCAGATAATGGAAACAGTCCTATGCACCTTGACAATTCACATACGATTGAAATCGAAGCAGACGGATTGCTTATACGAATGAGTAATGAGATCAAACCATTACTTCTGAAGATGCTTATGGATACGCTTAAGGAGTCGTTATGTTAGCGGACATCTCAAGTGTTGATGCGATCTATATCGTCTGTGGCAGAACAGATATGCGCAAGTCCATTGATGGATTATGTGCGATCATCCAGGAACAGTTTTCGATGGAGATCGACCATGCACTTTTTCTTTTCTGCGGTCGTAAATGCGACCGTATCAAAGCTATTTTAAAAGAACCTGACGGGATCGTTATGATCTACAAAAGACTGACCGCCCAGGGATCTTACCGGTGGCCCAGGAATAAATCTGAGGTCCGGAATCTTACATGGCGGGAGTTCGACTGGCTGATGTCTGGCATTGATATTGAGCAGCCAAAAGCGATCAAGGCAACGTAAAAAAGATGCACATAAAACTCTTGTTTTTTGCTGTATTTTCGGCACTTTCAAGGTCTGGTAAATCCGCTGTTTTGCTGGGAAAAGCCACTGTTTTCTGGTATAATGGAAACATCAGAAACAGGAGGAAAAAGCAGTGGCAGACAGTTCCAAAGATATCAAGCTCCGTGAGCTGAAGGACATGATAAACGATCTCAAAAAGATGATAAAAACACTTCAGGCAACTGTCGATGCTGCCAATAA
>NZ_JANJZT010000012.1 GCF_024622975.1 Blautia caecimuris
TAAAATTTCAAAAATCGGCAGATTGACACTTTAGGAGATTCTATTCATTTTGAAATTACATTTTGCGGAAACTCAAGCTAATATATTTTCAGTTATTGCAAATCTAATAGGTATTTCTGATAAAATAAAAATTCTGTAGAATAAATTCAGCATTTATGATACTCTATGAAAAAACTATCATAGACGCTGAAAGGAGTTTACATTATGCTTCAGGATGATTACATACTCAGACAGATACGGGAAATGGTACGTGCAGTGATGAAAATGCTGTTTCAGGTGGATGCACAGGAGCTGACACCTGCGGTTATTGAAGATGAGAACGAAAGGGCTGAACTTGAAGAGCTGCTAGCTTTAACAGAGGAAGGGAAGATAGATGAGGCAGAAAATCAGCTTTATGAAATGACCTGTGACGGAGACAGAAGCAGGCTGAAAACAGGGCTGCTGTTTTATTACAGTCTGAATGGAAAAACGGATGAATTTCTGGAGGAGCATAATTTCAGCCGGGAGGAAATCATGACAGGAATCCAGGATCTGGCAGACAGATATGGATTAAGCGGGATTGCGGAAGCCTTCCGCACAGAGATCCTGTAAAAATATCAGCCACATAAAATGTCGAAAAATGTAAAAAACTTGCGGTGAATAAAGAAGAATAAACATTGAAATAAAATATGCGAATATGCTATGATATGGAAACGGAATAACCGTGTTACAGGGTGGCTGACCTCTATTCTTACATAGAATGGGGGTGGTGCTGATGAAACATTTTGATTTTAAAGACCTTATGGCTTTTGGAATGTTCATTCTTGCATTGCTGACATTCGTTTTTACGTTCTGTCGATAATGATTTAAAGCATAGAAAGACCACCCTCAGAACTTTGGCGAGTTTAGGGTGGCATTTTCTGTGTACGCTTTTAAACAGGTCAACCCCTTGTGGGCGGTTATTCCTTTAAATATATTATAGAGCAGAAAATGGAATAATGCAAATGATTTTTGGAAGCCTGGAAACAAGGGTACGAACCGATTACTGTTCGCGACCTTCACAGCAACGAGCCAAAATTCATTTAAGATTGCCTGCGGCAATGAAACTTTGGCTTGTATGTCTCGGGATTTTGGCATATACATGCCATAACACCTCGCGGGATAGAGCCGCGTGAACAGTAATACAAACCGTACAAAACGATATAATACAGGTTGTAAAAATAAATCACAGATAAGGAATTTGATATATGCAGTTTTATATGGCACCTATGGAGGGGATCACCGGATATATTTACCGGAAAGCGTATCATAAATGTTTTGGGAATATGGATCGTTATTTTGCCCCGTTTATTATGAGCAGGCGTTTGAATCAGAAGGAAATCAGAGATATTCTTCCGGAAAATAATGAAGGAATGGAACTGATTCCTCAGATCCTTACAAACAGGGCAGAGGATTTTCTTGCGATTGCAAAAGAAATCAGACAGTATGGATATGATAAGGTGAATCTGAATCTGGGCTGTCCTTCTCCCACAGTTACATCAAGAAACAGAGGCTCCGGCTTCCTGGCGCTTCCGAAGGAACTGGACCGCTTTCTGGAAGAAATTTTTGAGTCCTGTCCAATGACTGTTTCCATAAAAACAAGAATTGGAGTGGAGGATGAGGAGGAGTGGCCTCAGCTTCTGGAAATTTTTGAAAAATATCCTCTGGAGGAGCTTATCATACATCCCAGGCTGAAAACAGATCAGTACAAGAAGAATACGATTCACTGGGAGGCTTTTAAAAAAGCGGAGGAAAGCAGCAGGCATTCGCTTTGCTATAATGGGGATATTGTATGCAAAGAAGATTATGAAAAAGTTGTACAGAGGTTTCCCGGTACGGAAAAGGTTATGATCGGAAGAGGAATTCTGAAAAAACCGTGGCTGGCAGAGGAAATCCGCAATGGAGACAAAAAAGACAGCAGCCGGTATAAAGAGGAACTTTTTGGATTTCATGAGGAGCTTTTAAAAGGATATATGGATTATATGTCAGGAGACAGGAACACCCTGTATAAAATGAAGGAGCTTTGGGCATATCTTGGAACCTCATTTACAAATCCGGAGCGTTATATGAAAAAAATCCGAAAGTCTCAGCATATCAGTGAATACAGGATATGGGTCGGAAATCTGTTCCGGGAGCAGGATTTAATTTTGTGATCTATCCGGAGAGGCAACATCATGGGGATGTATATTCTGACCGTAGAAGATGAAGAAAAACCGGAACAATTTTCGGAGCGGAAGCTTCTTCATGGAGGATATCAGATAAGCAAAAATGGAACAACTGCACTGGATATGGCAGAGTAAGAATTGTATAAAAAGAGAAATAAAGTGCCTCATTTCTTTCCTGATCAGGGGATAGAAATGAGGCGTTTTATAAAATATTGGAGCTTTTTACAGTTCCAGAATGACAGCCTGATAATTCTTTAAATGAAGAATGTTTTCGGAAATATCTGTCTCCGGATAGTTGTTCAGCAGTACTTTTTTGCACTGGCCCGGAAGGGGAATATCCTGAGGTTCTGTCTGGAAGTTTCCAAGAATCAGCAGTGTTTTTTCACCCTTTCGGAAATACGCCATCAGGTTATGCTGATCTTCCAGATAAGGGATCAGGTCGCCGTAGACAATGGTTTCTTTATAGTCAGGATTTTTGCGAAGAGCAGTCAGTTTTTTATAAAAAGACAGCAGAGAATCAGGATCGTTCAGCTGTGATTTTACGTTGATTTCACGGTAATTCGGGTTCACGGAAAGCCACGGGGTACCGGAGGTAAAACCGGCATTTTCCGTGCAGTCCCACTGCATTGGTGTACGTGCATTATCCCGGCTGTAAATGGAAATGCATTTCAGTGCTTCTTCTCTGGTACAGCCTGCATTCAGCGCCACATGGTATTCGTCAATGGTGCTGATATCATCAATCTGATCAATAGAGGAAAACTTCATATTTTCCATTCCGATTTCCTGTCCCTGATAAATAAAGGGCAGACCCTTAAGCATAAAATACATGACAGCAAGCATTTTTTTGCTGTAAATGCTTACTTCACCCTCTGGAATATAATGGCTGACACCTCTTGGTTCATCATGATTTTCAATAATATTTGAGAGGAATCCGATATCTCCCACACGCTTCTGAGAGTGGAAGCAGCAGCGTTTATAATCATCAGGAGTGATTGCTTTACGGTCGTACCAGCCCTTGCTGCTTGCGCCGAAAACAACAGGAGCAAAGTCAAACATACTGGAAAAATATCCGTTATCTCCAATGAAATCAGGGAGCTCTTCATCCTTTTCATTAAAGACTTCACCTACGGAAAAAGCCTCATGCGGACCAAAGGTACGGTCCCTCATTTCTCCCAGAAATTCTCCTACACCCCGGGCCTCTGCAAGCATATTGTCAACCGTGCAAAGTCCGTCTGCCCGGTCAGAAGCATAATCTTTATAGGGGAGTTTTTTCTTAATATTGATAATGGCATCGATGCGGAAGCCGCTGAGACCGCGATCCAGCCACCAGTTGATATTTTTGTAAACTTCTTCCCGGACGTCCGGGTTTTCCCAGTTAAGATCCGGCTGTTTTTTATGGAAAAGATGCAGGTACTGTTTGTCAGGATGTCCGGGGAGAGGCTCCCATACGGAACCGCCGAAGTAACTGCGCCAGTTACAGGGTAGCTGTCCTTCTTTTCGGTCCTCAATGTAGAAGAAATTGCTGTATTTTCCCTCGGGATCTGCACAGGCTTTTTCAAACCATTCATGCTCGTCAGAGCAATGATTGACAACAAGATCCAGAAGAATGTACATGTCTTTTTTCCGGGCTTCAGTAAGAAGTCTGTCCATGTCATCCAGGGTACCGAAAGCGGGATGAATATTGTAATAATCTGAAATATCATAACCCTGATCTGCCATTGGGGAAGGATAGCAGGGTGAAATCCATACAATGTCCACTCCAAGTTCTTTCAGATAGTCAAGCTTTGATATAATACCCGGAATATCTCCGATTCCGTCGCCATTGGAATCAAAAAAGCTTTTTGGGTAAATCTGATAGGCAACCTTATCGTGCCACCATTTACGTTTCATAATCGTCCTCCTCAGTTCATGCGAATACTTATTGCCGAAAGCCATTAGGCTTGTGGCGGCCTTATTTTAGTATGGGATTTATTATAAGGCATGGGTTGGAAAAATGCACTGGTCATTCTGTCAAAATTTTGTGTTATACAAGTCAGAATTTTACGGTTGCAGACAATCTGTTACTGTCCATACGTCACTATCCTGCGAGGTGTTTTGGCATATATATGCCAAAAGTCCGAGACATACAGCTATCATCGAGGGTAGTTTGGAATGCATTTTGACCAGGTTGCTGTGAAGGTCGTAAACAGTAATGACAATTTGAAATAATCCGTCGAAACAGAGGGTTTTCTATTGACAAACAGTGATATTTGTCATAAAGTTTTCTATGACAAACAATAAAGACTATGAAATGAAAAGAGGAACAGTCAGATGACGTTAAAAGATCTGCCGATCGGAAAGACGGCAACAATACGTTCTGTAGGCGGAGAAGGCGCTCTCAGACAGCATTTCCTGGATATGGGGCTGATCCCAAAGGGAGATGTGACTATGGTGAAGTATGCTCCTATGGGAGATCCCATGGAACTTCGTATCCACAGCTATGAGCTTACACTTCGTCTTGCTGATGCGGATAAAATTGAAATAGAAAATGTAAGGGACGCAGGAGAAAAGGGAGAGACATCAAAGAAAAACAACAGCCATTCCATCCCTCATCCGGGATTGGGAGAAGGCGGAAAATTTCATTTTAAGGAAACGGAAAATCCCCTTCCGGACAGTGAAATGCTTACCTTTGCACTGGCAGGAAACCAGAACTGCGGAAAGACAACTTTGTTTAATCAGCTTACCGGCTCCAGCCAGCATGTGGGAAATTTCCCAGGTGTTACTGTGGACAGAAAGGATGGATCGATCCGTGGAAAAAGCAATACCCTGGTAACAGATCTTCCGGGAATTTATTCCATGTCTCCGTATTCCAGCGAAGAAATCGTAACAAGGAATTTTGTACTGAATGAGCATCCAAGAGGTATTATTAATATTGTGGATGCCACAAATATTGAGCGGAACCTTTATCTTACCATGCAGCTGATGGAGCTGGATATTCCCATGGTTCTTGCCCTGAATATGATGGATGAGGTCAGGGAAAACGGCGGTTCGATCATTATCAACCGGATGGAGGAAATGCTTGGAATCCCTGTAGTTCCTATTTCCGCAGCAAAAAATGAGGGAATTGACGAGCTGGTAGCCCATGCTCTTCATGTGGCAAAATATCAGGAAAAGCCGGAAAAAATAGACTTTTGTGATGCGGATGATGACGGAGGAGCTGTTCACAGATGCCTTCACGCCATTATGCATCTGATCGAAGACCATGCACAGGAAGCCGGGATTCCGGTACGCTTTGCAGCAGCCAAGCTTGCAGAGGGGGATCAGCTGATCCTTGAAAAACTGAAGCTTGACCAGAATGAAAAAGAGATGCTGGAGCATATTGTAAAGCAGATGGAAAGTGAGCGGGGACTGGACCGTGCGGCTGCCATTGCGCACATGCGATTTGATTTTATTGAAAAAATCTGCGATGAGACAGTCATTAAGCCCAAAGAGAGCAAGGAGCATATCAGAAGTACAAAGATAGACCGGATACTTACTGGAAAATATACGGCGATCCCCTGTTTTGTGGGAATTATGGCCCTTGTGTTTTACCTGACCTTCGGAGTGATCGGAGCGTTCCTTTCCGGTATTCTTGATATGGGAATTGAGGCTCTTGGCGGAGCTATTGATCAGCTTATGGCAGCGGCTCATGTAAACAGTGTGCTTCATTCTCTTGTGATGGACGGCATTTTTAATGGTGTGGGAAGTGTGCTGAGTTTTCTCCCTGTTATTGTGACCCTGTTCTTTTTCCTGTCTCTTCTGGAGGACAGTGGATATATGGCAAGGGTTGCCTTTGTAATGGATAAGCTGCTGAGAAAGATCGGGCTTTCCGGACGGAGCATTGTGCCTATGCTGATCGGATTCGGCTGCACTGTACCCGGAGTTATGGCCAGCAGAACTCTTCCCTCAGAGCGGGACAGAAGAATGACAATTCTTCTTACACCTTTTATGAGCTGCTCTGCAAAGCTTCCCATTTATGCATTTTTTGCAGCAGCCTTTTTCCCGGAAAACAGCGCGCTGGTTATGATTCTTCTGTATTTTGGCGGCATTGTTATGGGGATCCTGATGGCGCTTCTGCTGCGCCGTACCATGTTCAGCGGAGAGGCGGTTCCCTTTGTTATGGAGCTTCCGAACTACCGTATGCCGGGAGCAAAAAACGTAGGACATTTGCTGTGGGATAAGGCGAAAGACTTTTTGCAGAGAGCGTTTACCGTTATTTTTATCGCTACTCTTGTAATCTGGTTTTTACAGACCTTTGATATCCATCTGAATGTTGTAACAGATTCAAAAGACAGTATTCTTGCCATGGCAGCAAGTGTTGTTGCTCCGATTTTCCGACCTATGGGATTTGGAGACTGGCGGATATCTACTGCTTTGATTACCGGATTTATGGCAAAAGAAAGCGTTGTTTCCACACTTTCAGTTCTTTTTGGAAGTACGGAAGCCCTGCTTGCAGCCATCACACCTCTGGCAGCAGCAAGCCTTTTGGTATTTTGCCTGCTTTATACCCCATGTGTGGCAGCAGTTGCCGCTATCAAGCGTGAGCTGGGCGGAAAATGGGCGGCAGGTGTTGTGATCGGACAGTGCGTGATCGCATGGATCGCAGCTTTTGTGGTCTACATGATCGCAGGAATTTTTATCTGATAAAAATAAAGGATTTGTGATTTCCTGAAAGAAAAACTGAATAATCGAAATGCAAGACACTGCGGATAAGATATAAATATTCTGCAGTGTCTTTTTATTTTTTTCTTGACATTCTTTATTTACAGGATTATACTTTGATAATCAAAATATTAAATATTCAAAACAAATAACAACCCAAACGGAATCGTGATCAGGTTCCGAAAAAAGGAGGGCAGATCATGAAAGGTGTGATTTGCGGAACTGGCGCCTGTGTGCCGGAAAGAGTTCTGGATAATCATAAAATCGCAGAATTTGTGGACACCAGTGATCAGTGGATACGGGAACGTACCGGGGTACTCAGAAGACACATTGCGGAAAAAGAAACCACCGTGTCTATGGGGGCGGAAGCAGCCCGGCAGGCAATAGAGGAATCAGGCATCAGTTCCGATGAAGTAGATCTGATCATAGCAGCGACTTCCACACCGGATCAGATTTTTCCATGCACTGCGTGCGGGATACAGAAGGAACTGGAACTTTATCAGGCGGCAGGCTTTGATCTGAATGCGGCATGCAGTGGATTTCTGTTTGCATATCAGACTGCGCAGGCCTACATATCGTCAGGAATCTATAAAAACATTCTTGTTGTGGGAAGCGAAAGACTTTCTCGGATCGTTGACTGGAAAGACCGGGGAACCTGTATTCTTTTCGGAGACGGGGCGGGGGCTGTGATGCTGTGCGCCCGGGAAGGCAGGAATTATGCTTCCTTTGCCCGGTCAGACGGACGGGGCGGAGAGGCTCTGACCTGTCCGGCAGTGAAAAGCAGTCTGAATAGGGAGCCGCAGACGGAAACAGCCGGGAGCGCAGCCCTGAAATCAGAGAAGTATCTGTTTATGGACGGAAGGGAAGTATTTCAGTTTGCTGTCAGAAGTGTTCCGGAAGCGATCCGCCGGGTACTGGGAAAAAACAATTTAAAAACAGAAGAAATTGACTGGTTTATTCTTCACCAGGCAAACCGCAGGATCGTAGAAGCAGCAGCCAGGAGACTGGGAATGGGAATTGAAAGGTTTCCCATGAATCTTCAGGAATATGGCAATACTTCCTCGGCAAGTATCCCCATACTTCTCCATGAAATGAACCGGAACGGAAAGCTGAAAAAAGGCCAGAAGCTTGTTCTGGCAGGCTTTGGGGCAGGGCTTTCCTGGGGGGCATCTGTACTGGAATGGGGTATTTAAAAATAAATTCAAAAATCAGCGATATAGCAGAAAAGGAGATTATTATGTTACAGAAAATTATTGAGATCACAGCAGAAACACTTGGAGCAGAAGCAGAAAGCATTACAGAGAACACTTCTTTTACAGAGGATCTTCATGCAGATTCCCTTGATCTTTTTGAGCTGGCAATGGCCCTGGAAGAGGAATTTGGAGTAGAGATTCCAAGCGAAGATCTGGAAAAAATAACAACCGTAGGCGCTGCGGCAGCATACCTGGAAGAGAATAAGTAACCTTCGGGCTGATATTTTGCAAAACAAAGAAATCATAAGAGTATACAAAAATGCTTGAAGGCTGTAAGCCGCAGCTTTCAAAACCGGTGATGATTCAGATGAGGATTTATTATGAAAACAAAAATTACAGAATTATTGGGAATTGAATATCCTGTGATCCAGGGCGGTATGGCATGGGTGGCTGAGGCCAGTCTGGCGGCTGCAGTGTCAGACGCAGGAGGTCTTGGACTGATCGCGGCTGCCGCAGCCCCTGCAGAGTGGGTAAGAGAGCAGATCAAAAAGGTGAGAGAAATGACTGACAGACCTTTTGGAGTCAACATTATGCTCATGAGCCCGGAAGCAGGTCAGGTGGCAAAAGTCATTGTGGAAGAAAAGGTTCCCATTGTTACAACAGGAGCCGGAAGCCCGGAAAAATATATGGCAGACTGGAAAGCGGCAGGGGTGAAGGTGATTCCGGTAGTCGCCTCCACTGCTCTGGCCAGACGTATGGAGCGCTGCGGCGCAGATGCAGTTGTGGCAGAGGGAACAGAGGCCGGAGGACATATCGGAGAGATTACTACAATGACACTGGTACCGCAGGTGGCGGATGCAGTGGAGATTCCGGTGATCGCTGCCGGAGGCATTGCAGATGGAAGAGGAATGGCAGCAGCGTTTATGTTGGGAGCGGAAGGCGTGCAGGTCGGCACTGCTTTTGCGGCTTCCCGTGAGTCTGTGATCCATCAGAATTATAAAGACAGTATCTTAAGGGCAAAGGATATTGATACCCGTGTTACAGGACGCACAACGGGTCATCCTATCCGGGTTTTGCGCAATGACATGTCCAGAAAATATCTGGAAATGGAAAAAAGCGGGGCTGATTTTGAGGCTCTTGAAGCACTTACACTTGGAGGCTTAAGAAAAGCAGTGCAGGACGGCGATACCAGAAACGGAAGTCTGATGGCAGGCCAGAGCGCCGGACTTGTAAAGGAAAGTCTTTCCTGCAGGGAGATTATCAGCAGAATGGTTTCCAGGGCTGAGGATTTAATGATCAGGAAGCCATGGCAGGAATAAATGTTAAAGAGATTTCGTAACTGTCCGCATGATACTATTCTGTGAACAAAGGAAACAGTAAAAGGATTTTTTGCAGAGAGCAGGCGGAACAGGAACATGATATTTAGGAAATGGAGCGGAACAGTATGAGCAGGATTGCATTTCTTTATCCCGGACAGGGAGCCCAGGAAGTGGGAATGGCAGGAGATTTTTATGAAAAAAGCGAGGAGGCAAAGGCTGTTTTTGATCAAGCCTCCAGTATACTGGATTTTGATGTCCGGGAAATCTGTTTTCAGAAAAATGACCTCTTGGACAAAACAGAATATACTCAGGCGGCTATGGTTACAGCCTGTCTTGCTATTACTCGTGAACTGGAAAAAAGAGGACTTTATCCGGAAATGACAGCAGGTTTAAGCCTTGGTGAATACTGTGCGATTGCAGCAGCAGGCAGCATGAGCGATATGGATGCGGTCCGCACTGTCCGCGCCAGAGGGATATTTATGGAACATGCGGCTCCGGAAGGAACCGGAGCTATGGCCGCTGTTCTTGGAATGGACGGAGAAGCGGTGGAAAGAACTGTTCATGATTTTCAAGGTGTTTTTATTGCAAATTATAACTGTCCCGGACAGATTGTGATCACAGGGGAAAAGGAAGCAGTGGAACAGTCGGCTGCAGTTCTTAAAGAAGCCGGGGCCAGAAGGGTACTTCCTTTAAAGGTCAGCGGTCCTTTTCATTCTCCAATGATGAAACCGGCAGGAGAAAAGCTGGAAGAGGTTCTGAAAAAGGTTTCTGTTAAGGATCCGGACATTCCCTATGTGACAAATGTGACAGCGGAAGTGGTGAAGAGCGGGGAAGCCATAAAAGAACTTTTGGTGAGACAGGTAAGCTCTTCGGTTCGCTGGGAGCAGAGCATGAGAGCAATGATCGCGCAGGGAATTGACACCTTTGTGGAGATTGGCCCGGGGAAAACCCTCAGCGGTTTTATGAAAAAAATAGATAAAAATGTAAATATGTACCGGATCAGTACCTGGGAAGAAGCGGAAACTGTATGCGGGGAACTGCTGAAGCAGTGATCGGCAGAATTTCCGAAGGGAACAGAACCAGCGGAGGAGACATGTAACATCCGAAGGGAACAGAAGCAGAGGAGAGGACATGTAACATCCGAAGGGAACAGAAACAGCGGGAAGGACATGTAATTTCCGAGGGGAACAGAACCAGTGGAGGGGGACATGTAATTTCCGAAAGGCATGGAAGCAGTAATGCGGTATGTATAAGCGCTGGGCGATTTGTACAGCTATACAGGAAAAAGCATGCAGAACAGGTGAGTTTGAGGACATATTTATTCAGAATAATAAAACAGACAGTGGATGATTGCAGGAAAGGGGAAACATGGCGGAGTATACAGAAAAGCAGGTAGCTGTAGTAACAGGCGCATCCAGAGGAATTGGAAGAGCAGTTGCTCTGGAGCTGGCAGCAAAAGGAATTTTTGTGATTATTAATTATAACGGTTCAGCTGACCGGGCAGAAAAAGTAAAAAAAGAAATTGAAGAAAACGGCGGCTGTGCAGAAGCTTTACAGTGGAATGTTGCGGATTATAAAGCCTGTGAACAGGCTGTCAGAGATATTGTAAAAAAATACGGAAAAATAAATATCCTTGTAAATAATGCAGGAATCACAAAAGACGGGCTCCTGATGGGGATGTCCAGGGAGGACTTTGACAGCGTAGTCGATGTGAATCTGGGAGGAACCTTTAACATGCTGCGCTTTGTTTCCAGACAGATGCTGAGACAGAAAAGCGGACGAATTGTAAATATGGCTTCTGTGGTAGGAATTGCCGGAAATGCAGGACAGGCAAATTATGCGGCGTCCAAAGCAGGTGTGATCGGACTTACAAAGACAGCGGCAAGAGAACTGGCATCCAGAGGAATTACAGTAAACGCAGTGGCTCCGGGATTTATAGAAACAGAAATGACTCAGATCCTGCCTGATTCTGTGAAAGAGGCTTCTGCGGCACAGATTCCCCTGGGGCATTTTGGAAAGCCGGAGAATGTAGCGAAGACAGTGGCATTTCTTGTATCAGAAGATGCTTCTTACATTACCGGACAGGTCGTTCAGGTTGACGGAGGAATGGTAATATGAGCAGGCGGAGAGTCGTAATTACAGGGCTGGGAGCAGTGACGCCCACAGGAAACAATGTACAGGAGTTCTGGCAGGGGATCTGTGCCGGAAAGGTGGGAATCGGATCGATCACCAGATTTGACGCCCAGGGCTATAAGGTAAAGCTTGCAGCTGAGGTAAAAGGCTTTGAACCTAAAAAGTATATGGAACCCAAACAGGTAAGACGTATGGCTCTTTTTTCTCAGTATGCAGTTGCGGCAGCCAAAGAAGCTTTTGAGGATTCCGGGCTGGATATGAAGGAAGAAGATGCTTTCCGGGCGGGAGTTATCATTGGTTCCGGAGTTGGAGATCTCCGTCAGGTGGAGCTTTGCTATGACAGAATCACTCAGAAAGGACCCGGCCGTGCGCTTCCTCTGATGGTGCCTATGATGATCTCCAATATGGCTGCAGGAAATGTTTCCATTGAGCTTGGCCTGAGAGGAAAATGTACAGACGTGGTGACTGCCTGTGCGTCAGGAACCCACAGCATTGGAGATGCTTTTCGGGCGATCCAGTACGGAGACGCGGACATTATGGTGGCAGGAGGCGCGGAAAGCTGTATCTGTCCTACGGGAGTTGCAGGATTTGACGCACTGACTGCTCTTACAGAAACGGACAACCCTTTAAAGGCATCTGTTCCATTTGACAAAGACAGAGACGGATTTGTTCTTGGCGAAGGCGCAGGCATTGTGGTACTGGAGGAGCTGGAGCATGCCAGGGCAAGAGGAGCGGGAATTTATGCAGAGGTAGTCGGTTACGGGGCTACAGCGGATGCATATCACATTACCTCTCCTGCTGAGGACGGAAGCGGAGCCGCAAAGGCAATGAGCCTTGCCATGGAAGAAGCAGGCGTATGTCCGGAGGAAGTGGAATATATCAATGCTCATGGAACAAGCACTCATCATAACGATCTTTTTGAAACAAGAGCCATTCACCTTGCCTTTGGCGCAGCGGCGGAAAAGGTTCTGGTAAACTCCACAAAATCCATGATCGGACATCTGCTTGGCGCAGCAGGAGGCGCAGAGCTTGTCACCTGTGTAAAGGAGCTTCAGGAAGGCTTTATCCACCAGACAATTGGAACCGAAACACCGGGAGAAGGCTGCGATCTGAATTATGTACTTGGCGCCCCGGTGAAAAAGGAAATCCGTTACGCTATGAGCAATTCCCTGGGATTTGGGGGACATAACGCCACACTGTTAATAAAAAAATTCGATTAAGCAGAAAAGAGGTAATCCTCAAGAGGATACCTGGATGCTCAGAAACCATGAGCAGAAAAGAGGTAATCCATAAAAGGATACCTGGATGCTCAGAAACAGTGAGCAAGAAAGAGGTAAGTATGGAATTTGATAATCTTCTTACGTTGATAAAGGCTGTGTCGGACTCTGAACTGACAGAATTTCAGTATGAAGAAAACGGTACCACCCTTCGTTTTGTCAGGGAAACGCCAAAAACAGAGCTTGTCCTTCCAATGGAGGGAACCCCGCAGAATCAGAATGTACAAAGCGTACCGTCTGTTTTAACACAAAACACAGAAACCCGGCAGGCGCCGGAAGCAGTAATGGACGGAAATGGGGAAGCCCGGGAAGGAAAACTGATAAAATCTCCCCTTGTGGGAACTTTTTATGCGGCTCCTTCAGAAGACGCAGAGCCCTTTGTGGCAGTGGGAGACGGAGTGAAAAAAGGAAAAACTCTGGGAATTGTGGAAGCCATGAAGCTGATGAATGAAATTGAAAGTGAATATGAGGGAACCGTGACGGAAATTCTGGTGGAAAACGGCCAGATGGTAGAGTACGGACAGCCCCTTTTCAGAATAAAATAAAAAGAGGTGCAGCATGAAGCATTTGGGAATTAAAGAAATTGAAGAGATTCTTCCTCACAGACATCCGTTTCTTCTTATAGATTACATAGAGGACTATGAGCCGGGAGAGTTTGCGGCAGGATATAAATGTGTGACCTTTCATGAGGATTTTTTCAGAGGTCATTTTCCTCAGGAACCGGTGATGCCGGGTGTTCTGATCGTGGAGGCTCTTGCCCAGACCGGCGCGGTGGCTATTTTAAGCAAAGAGGAAAACAGGGGAAAAACTGCATATTTCGGCGGAATAAAAAGCTGCCGCTTCCGGGGAAAGGTTGTTCCGGGAGATAAGCTGAAGCTTGAAACGAAGATCATTAAGTGCAAGGGGCCTGTAGGGGTCGGACATGCAGTTGCCAGCGTGGACGGAAAAGTTGTTGCAGATGCGGAACTGACCTTTATGATCGGGTAGGTGGTAAATATGATAAAAAAAGTGCTGATAGCAAACAGAGGAGAGATTGCAGTGCGGATCATCCGTGCATGCAGGGAAATGGGAATTGAGACAGTGGCAGTTTATTCAGAAGCTGACAGGGAAGCTCTGCACACACAGCTTGCAGATGAAGCTATCTGTATTGGCCCGGCGCCTTCTTCTCAGAGCTACCTCAGTATGGAAAATATCATAAGTGCGACCATTGTATCAGGTGCGGATGCCGTTCATCCGGGATTTGGATTTCTGTCAGAAAACAGCAGATTTGCAGAGCTGTGCGAGCAGTGTCACATTACTTTTATCGGGCCTCCCTCTCATGTGATCGCAAGTCTTGGCAATAAACAGGCTGCCAAAAATACCATGGCTGCAGCCGGTGTTCCGGTGATCCCGGGAAGCGAGAAAGCAATTTATACAGCAGAGGCAGGATTTGAAGAAGCAGAAAAAATCGGCTATCCTGTGATTATCAAGGCTGCTCTTGGAGGCGGCGGAAAAGGAATGAGAACTGCAGATTCTCCGGATGATTTTGCAGAAAGCTTCCATACGGCTCAGAAGGAAGCTCAGATGGCGTTTGGCGACAATACCATGTATGTGGAGCATTTTGTCAGGAAGCCCAGACATATTGAGTTTCAGATTCTTGCAGATCAGAAGGGAAATGTGATACATCTGGGAGAGAGGGACTGTTCTGTTCAGAGAAATCATCAGAAAATGATCGAGGAGTCTCCCTGTGAGATTATTTCAGATAAGCTGCGCAAAAAAATGGGAGAGGCTGCAGTAAAGGCTGCAAAGGCCTGCGGCTATGTGAATGCCGGAACCATTGAATTCCTTCTGGACAGGGACGGAAGCTTTTATTTTATGGAAATGAATACCCGGATCCAGGTAGAACATCCTGTTACAGAGTGGGTCACAGGGGTGGATCTTGTAAAAGAACAAATCCGTATTGCATCCGGACAGCCCCTTTCCTACAGACAAAAGGATATCCATATTACAGGTCATGCCATTGAATGCAGGATCAATGCGGAAAATCCGGAAAAAGGCTTCCGTCCTTCTCCCGGAACCATTACAGATATGTACTTTCCCGGAGGCAAGGGAATCCGGATCGACTCTGCAGTGTACAGCGGTTATACAGTCCAGCCCTATTATGACTCTATGATCGCAAAGCTGATCGTGTGGGCAAAAAACAGGGATGAGGCGATTCGTAAAATGCAGAGCGCTCTTGGGGAGATTATCATAGAAGGAATCGACACAAATGTAGATTATCAGTATGAAATTCTGAATCATCCGGATTTTCTTACCGGAAATACAGATGTGGAATTTATTGAACGAATGGAAGGCAGAGGTAATGGAGCATGAAGCTGGAAAATATGTTCAAAAAAACAAAAAGTCTGTACAGGGAACAGAGCGTAAAGCACACCGGTACTTTGAAGCCTGAGGTTCCTCAGGGACTTCTGCGCAAATGCAATAAGTGCGGAGCGGCAATCGTCACCGAGGATGTAAAAAACGGAAACTATATCTGTCCGAAATGCGGCGGATATTTCAGGATCCATGCATATACAAGAATCCGTATGATTACAGACGAGGGAAGCTTCGAGGAATGGGACAAAGATCTTGTTGGCGGAAATCCAATGGAATACCGGGGCTATGAAGAAAAGCTTAATTCTGTAAGGGAGAAAACAGGGCTTCAGGAAGCTGTTGTTACAGGAAAGGGACGTATCAACGGTCGGGAAGCAGTGATCGGTGTGTGCGACGGCCGTTTTTTTATGGCAAGTATGGGCTGGGCTGTAGGCGAAAAAATTACAAGAGCCGTGGAGCGTGCCACCCGGGAACAGCTTCCGGTGATTCTTTTTGCCTGTTCCGGTGGCGCCAGAATGCAGGAGGGAATTACTTCTCTTATGCAGATGTCAAAAACTTCGGCAGCGCTGAAAAAGCACAGTGACGCGGGACTTCTTTATATTTCTGTTCTGACCGAGCCTACTACGGGAGGCGTCACAGCCAGCTTTGCCATGCTGGGAGATGTGATACTGGCGGAGACGGGAGCCCTGATCGGATTTGCAGGTCCCAGAGTGATCGAGCAGACAATTCGCCAGAAGCTTCCCAAAGGCTTCCAGAGAGCAGAATTTCTCCTGGAGCATGGATTTTTGGACGAAATCGTGGAACGGGAAAATCTGAAAAGAACCCTGACAAAGCTTTTGAAGCTTCATGGTAGAAAAAGAAAGACAGAGGGAACTGATCTGCCGGGCTCAGATAAAGTACAGGAGATCAATAACAGATCAGCGGCAGAAGTGAAGCTGTCTGATAACGTAGGTACAGCCGACAGAGAGAAGCATATTTTTTCACAGGAGACATCAGACTCATTTTGTGAAAAAGAGTTTTGCCAGAACAGCAGGACGGAACATACGGCATGGGAGCGTGTTCAGATTTCCAGGAAACTGGAGAGACCTTCGGGCAGCAGCTACATTAAGTCATTGTTCACGGATTTCATGGAGCTGCACGGAGATCGGAAATACGGAGACGATCCTGCAGTGATCGGCGGGATTGCTGCTTTTCACGGGATGCCGGTAACAGTGATCGTTCAGGAAAAGGGCTGCGATACAAAGGAAAACATACACAGAAACTTCGGTATGCCTATGCCGGAGGGGTATCGGAAGGCGCTGCGGCTGATGAAGCAGGCGGAAAAATTTCGCCGACCGGTGATCTGCTTTGTAGACACTCCGGGAGCTTTCTGTGGTATTGAGGCAGAAGAGAGAGGACAGGGAGCAGCCATTGCAGACAGCCTCATGGAACTGGCCGGCCTGACGGTTCCGGTACTTACCATAATTACAGGTGAGGGAGGAAGCGGAGGGGCGCTTGCTCTGGCAGCAGGAGATCAGGTATGGATGCTTGAGAATGCAGTCTATTCCATTCTTTCACCGGAAGGATTTTCCAGTATTTTATGGAAGGACAGCACAAAGGCAAAAGAGGCGGCAGAGGTAATGAAGCTCACTGCGGCTGATCTTTATTCTCAGGGAATTATTGAGAAAATGATCTGTGAACCAGAGGGATACAGTGAACAGACACTTTATCAGGTGACAGATATTCTGGACAAGGAAATAACAGATTTTCTGGAAGAATACAGAAATTATTCTGAAGAAGTACTTCTGGAAAAGCGATATGAGAGATTCAGGAAGTTCTGAGATCTCTGCCGGGGGAGAACCGGGGAAGCTCCGGCGATATGAAAAGCCGGATGCTATAGAAATACACAGGATAAGCCGAAACGAAAAGCGGTTTTATAACAGATGATACAGAGGTCTGCTATAAAGCTGCTTTTTATTTGCTGTTAAAGCAGGGTATTTTGTAACAATCTTTCCGGGAAATAAAATTGGTCTGCCAGGTTGTGACCGGATCCATGTGAAATAGTTAAGAAAAGTTAAGAACCTGTTAAGACATACTGTAAGAAATATATGTTATCTTATAACCATCTTATAAGTTAAAGGGGTACTTTATGAGAATAAAATCAATCGTCCATGTTGTGGCTGCATGGATCATGCTGGTTCTGACATCGGAATTCAGCCTTACAGTAGCTTACGACATATGTGATACAAATCCCTGGGCACGTATTTTGTATGTGGCATTGAATATTTCCAGTCTGTTGGCTGCTTTTTATTTATATACCAGATATATTATGAAGATAAAAATGCAGGATCTTCGATTGGGGAAACCTTTCCCGGAAAGAAAATGGTGTATTACAGCAGTTATTATGCCGTTGGCAATATGCTGCTTTTATCTTCTTTTTGTAAAAGGAACTTTTGCTTCACAAAATCTTAAACTGAAAGATTTGATAAATGTTCTGACCCTTTCTGTTTTATCTCTTGGAATTTTGCCTGCAGTTACAGAGGAAATGGTTTTCAGGGGAATGATCTTGAGTACCTTGCAAAGTGCTTTTGGAAAGAAAGCAGCAGTGTTTATTTCAAGTATTTTATTTGCTTTGTATCATTTGGAGTATATTGACAGTTCAGATTGGAAAAAGGTTGTTTTGCTGATCGTGTCTGTTGGAATTATTGGATATGCTCTTTCGCTTGTTACACTTCAGTCCGGTTCCATATGGTCTGCAGTTGTTATACATGGAATGTATAATGTCCTGTCAGGAGAGAGCCAGATCCTGCATATTGATATGGAACAGAATTTTTCAGCTATGTGGACCTATACAGTAAGTACGAAAAACCCATTACTGACCGGAATTAACGGAGCGGTTGGCTTTACCGCGGCGCTTCCTGCAGTAGTTGGCTTTATCGTGATTATAATAATGGTAAAATATTATGAGAAAAAGGAAAAGAAAGCAGCAGAAAAAGAATAAAAGGAAAGAGATCATCTGGTATTCTGTTTTTCTGATTGTTATTTTGACAGGAATATTTATAATTTCAGAAAGAGATGACAGCCTGGTATTGACAGAAACAAAAAGGAACCAGATAATAAACAGTAATGAGTGGAAAGAAATATTTGAACATTCAGATGTTTATCTCTCTGTTCTTCTGGAAGATCTGAAACGAAATCCGGAAATGTTGGATTTTGTGAAAAAATATCCGGGGGAACAGACTGCACAGGAAGCAGGGCTTACATTCAGAGAAAAACTGAAGAAATACCCGTTGTTTATTCAATGGGACGAAAGATGGGGATATCGGTCATATGGACAGAGCAACATTGGGATATCCGGATGCGGTCCTACTTGCATGGCAATGGTCATATACAGTTTGACGCGAAATTCTGATGCATTGCCGGATATTCTGGCACAAGAGGCAATGACAGGCGGATATTACATAATGGGAACTGGAACAGCCTGGTCTTTTATGAATGAGTGTGCGTCTGCGTATGGGGTAATTGCTTCTCAGTTTGCTTCTCTGGAACAGTGGGAACTGAAAGAACGGCTTGAGGATGGAAATATGATTATCTGTGCTATGGGACCTGGGGATTTTTCTGCACAGGGACATTTTATTGTAATCTATGATTATACATCGGATGGATTTTGTGTAAATGACCCTTTCAGTTATACGAACAGTTCAAAAAAATGGGATTATGCAACACTTTCTTCTCAATGGCAGCAAATATGGGTGTATGCAGCGTAAAACGCAGGATAAGAGGATACAATGAAAAATCATATTTTAATTGTGGAAGATGATGAAGCGATCCGGGAGGGCGTAAGAATTCTGTTGGAGGGAGAAGGTTATACAGTGCAGGAGGCAGAGGATGGATTCCAGTGTCTGAAAAAGCTTTCAGCAGAAACAGATCTGATTATACTGGATATTATGATGCCTGGAATCTCCGGTATAAAGACATGTGAAGAAATTCGAAAAACTTCTCATGTTCCGGTATTGTTTCTGACTGCTAAAGGGCAGGAATCAGACAAACTGATCGGTTTGATGGCCGGAGGGGACGACTATCTGGTAAAACCGTTTTCTTACGCGGAGCTTCTGGCAAGAGTGAAAGCTCTTCTTCGCAGATATTGTGTTTACAGTCAGCCGCTGAAGACAGAGAAAAAAACAGAACAGTGGCTGGAATATGGCAAGCTTAAGGTAAATACACAGTATAATGAGGTTTACCGTGAGGGAGAGGAAATTCATCTCAGAGAAATGGAATACAGACTGCTTTTGCTGATGATGGAAAATCCACAGAAGATTTTTCTGTAAAAAATCTGTATGAGAGTTTATGGGAGGAGCCTTTTCTGTATTCTTCCGGGAATACGGTTATGGTTCATATCAGGAGATTGAGGACCAAAATAGAAGAAGATCCTCAGAAGCCTGAAATGATACAGACTGTGTGGGGAAAGGGGTATCGTTTTGGGTAGAATCTATAAAGACAGTCTGACTGGAAAAATGGTCCGGCGTTTAGTCAGAGGACTGCTGGCAGGTCTGTTCGTTATGGGACTTTTGTATTTTGGAGGAAAGGGCTGCCTGCAGCAGTTCTTTTTTAATACAGGCTATATTTATAAAAGGGAGAGCCAGAGAGCAGAGGAACTTCAGAATTATGTGGATAAAAAGTGTTTAAAAGCTACAGATTATAAACAGTTGAAACAATGGGCGGTTCAGAGAAATATTCGTGAATTTACAGTTTCCAGAGATAAGTGGCTGTTGTTTGATGTTTCATATGATGGTATTCTCACTCCGGGAAGCAGAGAAATCACTGATTTTTCCTGGAAAATATTTCACAAAATAAAATTCGCGGATGGGAATGCAGATGTTTATCTTTATGAGGGATTTGCAGATAAATATTATGATATTCTGGCAGGAATTTCTGTAATTGTGGGTTTTGTTGTGTGTACAGGTATATTTTCATATGAAATGCAGGAGGATTTAAAATACATTCAGTGTCTGAAAGAAGAAGTAGATGTTATCAGTAAGGGAAATCTGCAGGAACATGTTACAGTAACAGGCAATGATGAGCTGGCTCAGCTGGCAGGGGGACTGGAAAGAATGAGGCAGACTCTGATACAAAAAGAGCAGTCAGAACAGGAACTGCGGGCGGCACAGGAAAAACTTGTTCTGGGAATGTCTCATGACCTTCGTACACCTTTAACAGGACTGATGACCTATCTGGAAATTCTTAAAAAACAGCAGAAAAACAGAATTGTTACAGATGAATATATTCAAAAGTCTCTGGATAAGGTGATTCAGATAAGGAATTTGTCAGACCAGATGTTTGAATATTTTTTTGTTAATTCACAGCATAAGGTTGAATTGGAAGAACCTGAAGACATATTCAGTGCATTTGGAGATTATCTTTCTGAATTATGTGTTTTGCTGGAAGATGAAGGATTTACAGTAGATACGGAAATGCTTGAATGGAATCCTGCTGCTGTGCGAATAAATACAGATTTATTTGGAAGAATCATGAATAATATTATTTCCAATATTGAAAAGTATGCCAGCAGAAATAATCCCATCCAGGTACAGATTCTTTATGAAGAAAATTACACTGGTATTTTGATCAGAAATACAGTTGCTCAGACAGAGCAGACAGCCCATAAAACGGGTATCGGGTTACAGAATATATCTGTTATGATGGAACATATGCAGGGATATTTGGAAGTCTTACAGAAGGACAGGAAATATTGCATGATTTTGCATTTTCCGTATTCTGTTATACAGAAGCATGGAAACGACAAAGGACTGACTGAATGATAAATGCTCATTTGACAAATTTATTTTTTCTAAGGCTTATTTAAACTTCTTCTTATAAACTGTCCCCATCGAAACAAAAACAACATTCAAAAACAGAAAGGATTTTTTATATGAAGAGAAAATATGCAGCAATCGTACTTGGTCTTACCATGACTTTAACCACAGCAAACATCAGCGCAGTAAACATTATGGCTGCCACTGCCAGTACCGCGGAAGAGAAACAAACAAAATCAGAGGATTCAGACAGCAGCCAGTCAGAAAAAGAGAATAAATCCGATTCTGATAATCAGGAAGATGGAAATGAAAAACAATCAGAAGGAGAAGCCTCTGACGGAGAAAAGCCGGAGGGAGAAGCCCCTGACGGAGAGAAACCGGATGGTGAACCGCCTGAAAAGCCGGAAGGGCAGGAGCCGAATGGCGGACAGGGAGCTCCGGGAGAGCAGAGCAATGGTGTGGAAAGCTATGAGGCGGTAAATGATTATACAGAGGATGTTACCGTGGAAAATGAAACCGTTTCTTCCACAGGAACAGATGAAAATGCCATTCATGTATCTGAGGGAGCCAGCGCCATACTCAAAGGCCTTACGGTAAATCGTGAATCTGAGGACAGTAAGGGAGGCGATACATCCAGCTTTTATGGAGTAGGCGCGGCAATTCTGGCAACAGAGGGAACTGCTTATGTAGGACAAAGCTCCATTACTACGGACGCCGCAGGCGCAGCAGGAATCTTCGCCTATGGTGATGGAACTGTGTATACAGCAGACACAGATATTACCACTCAGAAAGATACGGCAGGAGGTATCCATGCGGCAGGAGGCGGAACACTTTATGCCTGGGATATGAATGTGGAGACAAACGGAGAATCCGCGGCAGCTATCCGAAGCGACAGAGGAGGCGGAAAGATGGTAGTGGACGGCGGAAGCCTTACTGCAAAAAACGGCGGTATGTTTTATACCACAAATACAGAGTCCACCATTACTCTTTCTGATGTAGATATAACAAATGCAGAGGACAGCGAATTTTTCCTGAAATGTACAGGAAACGCCAATGAGAGAGGATGGGGTACAGCGGGGGATAACGGTGCAGATTGCCTCTTCACAGCTGTTCAGCAGGAAATGGAAGGAGATGTGGTCTGGGATTCTATCAGTCAGCTTGATTTCTATATAACAGATGGAAGTACACTGACAGGAGCAGTGACAGATGATGAAACAAATGCCGGTGATGGCGGAGAAGGTTACTGTAATGTGTACGTAGGAGAGGACTGTACCTGGACTGTCACAGGAGACAGCGTCCTTACCGGTCTTTCCAACAGCGGAACTATTGTGGATGAAGATGGAAATACAGTTACTGTAAAAGGCAGCGACGGAACGGTTTACGTGGAGGGTACAGGAAGTTATACTGTAACTGTAGAGTCTTACTCGGACAGTGCAGATCTTTCCGGTTCATCGGAGGTGACACAGTGGTCTGATTATCAGGTGGAAAAACCGGAAGCGCTTGCCTGAATTCTGTAATTAAAAATACTTTACACCAGAAAATTGCAGAGAATATAACAGGAAGGAAAAGAGGAAAATATGAGGATTTTACTTGCCGAGGATGAACGGGAGCTGTCAGATGCTCTGGTGGCGATCCTGAAACACAACAACTATTCCGTGGATGCAGTCTATAATGGAGAGGATGCTCTTGCCTATCTGCAGGCAGATAATTATGATGGTGCGGTTCTGGATATCATGATGCCTAAGATGGACGGAATCACAGTGCTGAAAAAGATACGTGCTGAGGGAAATAAGGTTCCTGTTTTGATTCTCACAGCAAAATCGGATGTGGATGACCGGGTGCTGGGCCTGGACAGTGGTGCAGATGATTATCTCGGCAAGCCTTTTTCGGCAAAAGAGCTTCTGGCGCGCATACGCTCTGTCACAAGGAGAAATACAGAGGCAGTCAGTTCGGTTCTGAGTTTGGGCAATCTTTCCCTGGACGGTACAAGCGCTCTGCTTTCCGGTCCTTCCGGTTCCTGCCGTCTGCCAAATAAGGAGTTTCAGATGATGGAGCTTTTGATTACAAATCCCCGGCAGATTATTTCCACGGAACGTTTTATGGAAAAAATATGGGGTTATGACAGCGAGGCGGAGATCGGAGTTGTATGGGTATATATTTCGTATCTCAGAAAGCGGCTCATCTCTCTGAATACAAACGTTAAAATTAAGGCTGCCAGAGGGCAGGGCTATTATCTGGAGGAAGAAATATGATCAGGGAGCTCCGTAAAAAATTTATTCTGATCGCCATGCTGTCTACCTTTATTGTTCTGTCAGCGATTATGGGAACAGTGAACATTTCCGGTTATTTGAAAATGGCAGCCAGAGCAGATGATATGACTTCTGTTCTGGGCATAAATGATGGGAAATTTCCGGGAAACGGAAAAGAAGAAATGGAAGTTGCAGGCAATGAGAATCCTCCTGATGTTGCAGTGGGAAAAAGGGAAGATATATTTGAAACAGAAGCCTCAAGAAATTTTTCTCCGGAGGCACCTTATGAAACCAGATATTTTACAGTGATCTTGGATGATGGGGGCGAGATCAGCTCCTGTGATCTGAATCACATAGCAGCGGTGGACGAAGACATGGCTCTGGAGTATGGAAAAACAGTCAGCGGAAAGAAAAGTGAGACTGGTTTCTGTGGAATTTACCGTTACAGAGTTATAAAGGATGATGGACAGACAAAGTGTATTTTTCTGGACTGTGCAAGGGAGATTTCAGGATTTCGTGTTACTGCAGTAAGCAGTATTGTTATGTCTTTTCTCGGTCTGGCTGCGGTTTTGGTACTGGTTATATTTTTTTCTCAGATTGTATTCCTTCCGGTGGAGGAAAGCATCCGTAAGCAGAAACAGTTTATTACGGATGCCAGCCATGAGCTGAAAACGCCTTTGACGATTATTGATGCCAATACAGAGGTGATTGAAATGGAAACCGGGGAAAACCAGTGGACAAAAAGTACCAGAAAACAGATCCAGCGGCTTTCCGGTATGGTACAGCAGCTGGTTGCTCTCAGCCGTTTGGATGAAAACAGGGATATAGGTGAAAAAACAGAATTTTCTGCTTCTGATGCGGTATTGGAAACGGTGCAGCCTTATGAGGCTCCTGTCCGGACGGGAGGAAAAGAAATGGAACAGTTGGTAGATGAGGGAATTCTTTTTACAGGAAATGAGAGGGATTTTCGCCAGCTTGTGGGGATTCTTGTGGATAACGCTGTAAAATATACGCCTGAAGGTGGAAAAATAAGAATTGCTTTGAAGAAAAAAGGAAAGAAATGCCAGCTGGAAATTTTTAATGATGCAGAGGAACTTCCCGTGGGAAAACTGGATGTTCTGTTTGAGAGGTTTTACAGACTGGACAGTTCCAGAAATTCCTCTACAGGAGGTTCAGGAATCGGGCTTTCTGTAGCAAAAGCGATTGTTCGGGCTCATAAAGGAAAAATTACCGCAGAAAGTCCGGATGGAAAAATCATGAAGATCACAGTGATCATATAAAGATAAAGCAGGCGGCGCAGACTGATGAACAGTTTGCGCCGCCTGCTTAATTCAGAGAATACCTTATTTTACAGGATATCGTCTCTTCGGATATATCCCGGATGCCCGGCTTCTGCCACGATTTCTCTTTCACGGGTAATCTGAGCCCATTTGTCAATTACCTGATTTTCCACATGGACATCTTCATCGATAATACTGTTTGCCAGGATCACACAGTTTTTGACAACTGCGCCCTTTTTGATCTGACATCCACGGCCGATAACGGAATTTTCTACAGTTCCCTCAATCAGACAGCCATTGGATACAACGGAATTTTTCACGTCAGCATTGTCAAAATACTGTGTGGGGCAGGAATCGTTTGTCCTGGTGTAGATCGGCCATTCCGGATTGAAAAGATTCAGTGAATTTTTCAGATCGATCAGGGACATATTGGCATCAAAATAGCTCTTGAAATCTGTGATACTTGCAAAGTAGCCTCTGTGCGCCACTCCGCGGATATCAAGCTCACTGCAGGATGCGTTTACGATCTGCGGAAGAGTGATCATGGAGGACATTTTTTTAGCCTTATGAATCAGTTCTACAAAAAGATCTTTTTTCATAATATAGGTATCCATAAAGATATTGCGGTTTTTGGCGCTGCCGCGGTTCTTTTCAATAGATTCCACACCTTTCTGCTTGTTCAGGTTCAGAATATCACAGTTGAGAAAAGCTTCCTTGGCATTATCAACAGAGTGATATAAAAGAGTGATATCTGCTCCGGAATCAATATGAGTCTGGAGAAGAGTATCGTAATTTGCTGCATAAACCATGTAGCTTGGAGCAATGATCACATATGGCTGATGCACACGTTCGATCATTTCGATGTTTTCCAGATAGCCTGCGATATCTGTGTTATAAACATCATTTTCAGAGCTGTTCTGTGCAAAAAGAATCTGCAGTCTGCCTTTTTTGGAGTTGATGTTATAATGACGGCCGGTTCCCAGATGTTCTACCAGAGAACGGGGTTTACGTCTTATATATACCTGAATATGATCAATATCGCTGTTGCTCATATTGGAGATCGGAAAGTCAATGACGCGGTAACGTCCAAGGAAAGAAAATGCTGCGATAGGACGGTAATCTAAAAGACCTTCCACCTTAATATGAGTTCCTGATGATGCAATAATTCCAAAAGCGTTAGCCATTTTATTCTACCCCCTTTACACGTTTGAAAATAAGCTCGATATGCTCGCTGTCTGCGCTTCCCACACAGGCGCCGCTGCCAATGTGGATGTCTTCAGCCACAAGAGCTCTCTGAACAACAGCATTTTCTTCAACCTCTACACCGGGCATGAGAACACTGTCAATGATCTTTGCGCCCTTGCCTACTTTTGCGCCGGTAAAAAGAACGGAATTTTTTACTTCACCTTCTACAATACAGCCCTGTGTAATAAATGCACGGTTGATTTTGGCATCCGGACCTATGTACTGAGGCAGAGCGGGGATATCTTCGGTATATATTTTCCAGGTAGGGTCGTTCAGGTCCAGTTCGTTGTTGCTGTCCAGAAGATCCATATTTGCTTCCCAGAGGGAGTCAATGGTTCCAACGTCTTTCCAGTAACCCTGGTATTTATAAGCTGCCAGAGTTCTGTTGTCAGCAAGAAGCTGAGGAATGATATCCTTGCCGAAATCATGGTGAGAATCAGCATTTTTCATATCTGTAAGGAGCATTTTGCGCAGAAGCTTCCAGTTAAAAATATAAATACCCATGGAAGCAAGGTTGCTCTTTGGATGCTCCGGTTTTTCTTCAAATTCAACAATATGTCCTTCACCGTCAGTGTTCATGATACCGAAGCGGCTTGCTTCTTTCATGGGAACCTCGATAACGGCGATGGTAGCATCTGCATTCATTTCTTTGTGGTAAGCCAACATTTTTGCATAGTTCATTTTGTAAATATGGTCTCCGGAAAGGATCAGAACATACTCCGGAGCATAGTTATCAATAAAATCAATATTCTGTGAAATCGCATCTGCAGTTCCACGGTATACATCCAGATCCGCGTCAGCCTTCTCGCGGGGAGGAAGTACAAATACGCCGCTTTCTCTTGCATCGAGTCCCCAGCGTCCACCAGCAGCGACATAGCTGTTAAGCAGAACAGATTCATACTGAGTAAGAACGCCTACAATATCAATTCCACTGTTTGCGCAGTTACTTAAAGGGAAATCAACAATGCGGTATTTTCCGCCGTATGAAACTGCGGGTTTGGCTACTTTGTTTGTAAGCTCATGGAGTCTGCTGCCACGTCCGCCAGCTAAAATCATCGCTAACATGTTGTTTTGTTTCATAGTGAACCCTCACTTTCCTTTTATATGCTTGTACTTTTTTATTATACATTTTTTAGCTGAAAAATTCTACTGGTTTATGTTAAAAAATGCAAGAAAAATGCTCAAAATTTGTTAAAACTGTATTAAAGAATGAAACAAATAAAAATAAATATGTGATATATGACAAGAAAAAACATGGTTCGACAAAAAGGTGCAGTAAAAGTACATATGAATAAAGCGTATTGAAAATACAGGGGATCGGAGAATCTGTGAATTACTGGACGGGACCGGAGATTTACGTTATAATAACAGGGTTAAAAGGAAACAATAAAGACAGAAGCAGGGATATGATATATTCCTGAATCAACAGAGATAAGAGGGATCTTTTGTGAAAAAAAGAGATGATTTTAAGAGATTTATTGTGTATTGCCTGGCAAGTATTGTCGTAATCGCTCAGACAGCAGTATTTGCCTATATCTGGTATGATTTTTACAGAGGGCTGATTTTTGAACCCTTCTGGAGAAAGGGAAACTGGGTTCTGATCGCTATTTATGGACTGATCAGCTTTATGTTCTCCAAGTTCTACGGGGGACTGAGAGTAGGATACCTGAAAAAGATAGATGTATTTTACTCTATGACTCTTGCTACGATCTGTACAAATATCATAACCTACCTTCAGATCACTCTGATCAATAGATGGTTTCTGGATCCATGGCCTATGGTGGAAATGACTCTTGTTCAGATTGTTATCATCATCGTCTGGGTATGGGGATCCCGGTTTATTTATTCCAGACTTTATGGCGCCCGTAAGCTTCTTGTGATCTATGGGGACAGAGATCCGGGAGATTTGATCCAGAAAATGAATTCACGCAGTGACAAGTATAATGTCAGCGGAAAAGTTCATGTAGATAAGGGGGAAAAGGCTATTCATCAGATGATGAGAGACTATGAGGGAGTAATCATCTGGGATCTTCCGTCAAATATCCGAAACCGTTATTTGAAGTACTGTTTTGCCCATTCTATTCGCTGTTATATGAGTCCGAAGATTTCTGATGTGATTCTTATGGGAAGCGAGCGGATCCATCTGTTTGACACGCCGCTGCTTGTATCGAAGAATATGGGACTTTCCATAGAGCAGAGAGCAATGAAACGGGTTCTTGATATTGTGGTATCGGGAATCGGTATTGTAGTTTCCTCTCCGATCATGCTGATCATTGCGCTTTTTGTAAAGCTGTATGACGGCGGCCCTGTGCTTTACCGTCAGGATCGTCTGACTCTGGGAGGAAAGGAATTCCGTATCTGTAAATTTCGCAGTATGTGTGTGGATTCTGAGAAAAACGGCGCCCGCCTTGCATCAAAAAACGACAGCCGTATTACCCCGGTAGGCCGTGTTCTGAGAAATCTTCATCTGGATGAGCTGCCGCAGCTTTTTAATGTATTTATGGGAGATATGTCTCTGGTAGGTCCACGCCCGGAACGAAAAAGCATTATGCATGACTACCAGAAAGAACTGCCGGAATTTTATTACCGCCTGAAAGTAAAAGCCGGGCTTACCGGATATGCGCAGGTTTACGGGAAATATAACACTACCCCTTATGACAAGCTGAAACTTGACCTTTTTTATATTGAAAATTATTCGTTTCTGCTTGATCTGAAGCTTCTTCTTATGACAGTGAAGATTTTCTGTCAGAAAGAGGTTTCTGAAGGTGTTGATGAAAATCAGAAAAATGCTTTGAAAAATCAGAAGTAGGAGAAGGTTTATGGAAAAGCCGCTGGTATCCGTGGTGATGCCTGTATATAACGGAGAGAAATATATTCAGAGAGCTGTAGATTCTGTTTTTGAACAAAAGGTATCTCTGGAGTTGATTGTGATTGATGACTGTTCTGTGGATGGTACGGAAAAGGTTATGGCTGAATACAAAAGCCGTGGGGAAGTACGCTATTTCAGAAATAAAACGAATATTGGAGTTTCCGGTTCAAGAAACAGGGGAGTCCGGGAAGCCAAGGGGATCTATGTGGCTTTTTTGGACGCAGATGACTGGTGGGAAAAGTACAAGCTAAAAAAACAACTTATTCTTCTTGAAAAAACAGGATCCGTAATCTGTTCCACAGGAAGAGAGCTGATGCATCCAGATGGAACATCAGCAGGAAAATATATTCCCGTAAAGCAAAGGATTACTTACCGGGAATTGTTAAAGCATAATAGTATTAATTGTTCTTCCGTGCTGGTACGGCGAGACGTGATCAGTCGTTTTCCTATGGAGCATGACGACAGCCATGAAGATTATATTACCTGGCTGAAGATACTCAGAGAATACCAGTGTGCGGTCGGAATTAACGAGCCACTTTTAAAGTATCGGCTCAGTGAAGGCGGAAAATCCAGAAACAAATGGAAATCTGCTATTATGACATACCGGGTTTACCGTTATATGGGATTTAACATACTGAAAAGTACAGTACTTTTTATTTCCTATGCGATTCATGGCTTGTGGAAATATCGCTGATGGACAGGAGTAGTTATGGGTAAGATTAGAAATTTGTGTATGACACAGCTTGTCAGAATGAAAAAAATAAAAGAGCCTGATATGTATACCTGGATATTTTCTTCTGTGGACAACTGTTATTATAATTATAATTCCAGGTATTTGTTTGAGTATGTAAAAGAGCATCTTCCGCAGATTACTCCTATTTTTGTGATTAATGAGGAAGGATTGCGCCGGGAATTATCGAAGAAGTACGGTGAACAGTATTTTATTGAAACGGAATCAAAAGAGGGAATTCGACGAGTACTGGAGGCCGGTGTATGGTTTACCTCAGCAGGACTCCCGGTATATGGACCGAGGCTTGGAAGGAATCGTCTGATTATAAATCTGTGGCATGGAGTTCCGCTGAAAAAGATTGCACTTATGGATCCTAATCTCAAAAAAATGTCCCGCATCTATTTTAAAAAAATCTTTTCTGAGAATTATACCTGGATACTGACAACTGCCAGGGAGCTTATCCCTGTTATGGCAAAAAGTTTTCAGGTTTGTGAGGAACAAATCCGTGTATGGGGGCAGCCTCGTAATGATCTTATTTTTTTTCCTCCGGACAGAAAAAAAATTCTCGGGGAAATTTATCCAGCGTTACCCAACTATCAGAAGGTGATTCTTTATGCACCTACCTTTCGTGATTATGGAAATACCAGACTTTTTCCCTTTGAAGATTTTGACAAAAAAGCGTTTCAGGATTTTTTGGAGAAGGAGCAGATTCTTCTCCTTCTTCGGCTTCACATTAAGGAGGCTACGGCGGCAGAAGATTTTGTGAATTCCCGCATCCGGTGCTTTGGCAGCAAGGAGGTTGGGGATGTGACTGGAATGCTTGGGATGTTTGACCTTTTGATCACAGACTATTCCAGTATTTATATTGATTATCTTCTGACGGATAAGCCTATGATATTCCTTCCTTATGATAAAGAACGTTATCTGGACGGAAGGGGAATGAACTTTGATTATGAGGAGGTAACTCCGGGACCGAAGCCGAAAACCATGAAAGAATTCACAGAAGAGCTCAGGGCATTTTGCCATGGAGAGGATTCCTGGAAACAGAAACGTGAGCAGGTCAGTAAGAAATTTAATGAGATAAGGAGACCCTGTTCTGCAGATATTTGCAAACAGGTACTTTTGGAAATCAAGAAAAGAACAGAGTAAAAGAAAATCCGGAGGCTGCAAAGCAGGCTCCGGATTTTTGGCTTTTCAGCTTTTTTCCATAAATTTAACGTATTCGTCAAGTACAGGCCCTGGTTCACCGATTTTTTTAATCTGTCCTTCATGCATCCACATCACTGTGTCACAAAGCTGCTTTAAAGTATCAATACTATGAGAAACGATCACAACAGTTCTGTCTTTGTTGGAGATCAGGCTTTTCATTTTATTGTAGCTTTTCTTTTTAAACTTCTGATCGCCTACACTGAGAACCTCGTCAATAAGCATGATATCTGTTTCCAGAATAGCTGTAATGGAAAAGGCCAGTTTGGAATACATACCGCTGGAGTAGGTTCTTACGGGTTTGTCAATAAAATCTCCAAGCTCTGCAAAGTCTATAATATCCTGCTCTTTGGCATGAACCTGTTCTTCTGAAAATCCCAGAAGCATACCGGAAAGAATAATGTTTTCCCGGCCTGTCATTTCGCCCTGAAAACCAACTCCGATAGAAAGAAGAGAAATACTGTGGCCTTTCAGGTCAATGGTACCACTGTCAGGGGAGAAAATGCCTGCCAGAGCGTTCAGAGTAGTGGACTTGCCGCTTCCGTTTTTGCCGATAATTCCCAGAATCTCGCCCTGACGGACATAAAAGGAAATTCCTTTTACTGCAACAAAACGATCTATGGTACGGCGTTTAAAATGAAGCAGACTTTTTTTGATAGATGTTTTTTTCAGATTCTGATAACTGATCACAAGGTCAGTTACTTCAATGGCGTGCTGTTCTTCCATATTATATCACCTTTACATAACTGTTTTCGTTTTTGTAGATTTTTCGGATACCGATAATACTGATCACAAGTCCGATTAGAAACCATGCCAGAAGAAGTTTGCGGTGCGGAGTCTGACCATAGATCAGACATTCTCGCATGGATGTCAGGAGAAAGGCAATGGGGTTACCTTTTCCAATATAGGCATTATATGGAGCCGGAAGACGATCCATAATGTTCCAGAATACACCGGTAAGGTAAAAAATAAGTCTCAGAGCAATATTCAGTACATTTCCAAGGTCTTCCACGAATACTCCGTAATGCAGAAGAAAGCAACCGAAGCCGAATACCAGCATAAACAGGGTCAAAAGGATTGGAATACAGTACAGTATGTTCCAGGTGATTGGAACTCTCCATACGATCAGCATGACTGCAACAATCAGAAAGGAAATAAACATTTTGAATCCATTAATGCACATTCTGATTATGACAAGTATAAATTTCGGTATATATACTTTGGAAACGATAGGTTTATTACTTTTAATTACCCTTACACTCTGTAACAGACATCTGTTAAAGAAGTCCCACATGGTGATACCGATAAAGACAAAAATTGCAAAATACTGTTCGTCAGATTTAAACACATAGCCGAACATAAATACATAAATCAGCATGAAGCAAAGAGGGTCCAGTATCCACCACAGCCAGTTCAGATAAGAATTGGCAATTTCGGACTTTAGCTGGGCTCTGGAAGAATACACTGCGTATTTCCAATATTTCTTCATGTCATCCATGAATCGTTTAAACATAAAATCCGCTCCTGTATTTATTTAAAATATATAACTGTGACCCTTTTTACAACAGAAAAACTGTCGAAAAAGGGTCTGAACCTTCCTTATCATACACTAGGAGAAGCTGATTGACAAGGGGGAAATACAGATTTGAAAGGGAATCACAAATAAATCCTTCCTAATATTATGACTGCTTTTTTGGTAAATATGGAAAAACTCCGTGAATTCAAGGAAAAGGCTTGACTTCAACATGGAATCTGTGCTAAACTTGATAAGCGACATGGAAGTTGGGTCTTTTTTTTATGCCCGAAATCAGCGTAGTTCTGAGGAACGGGATACAGGAAAGACCATGCAAATGAAAACACTGGAGGTGGAAGTTGTGCGCGTTAAGATTACATTGGCATGTACGGAGTGCAAGCAGCGTAACTACAATATGACCAAGGAGAAAAAGAACCATCCTGAGCGTCTTGAGACTAAGAAATATTGTAAGTTCTGCCATAGACATACTCTGCACAAGGAAACGAAGTAATCACAGAGAATTGTGAGGTTAGACTATGCAAGAGAAAGACAAATCTACTGGCAAAGCTAAGAAAACTCAGAAAAAATCATGGTTTCAGGGACTTAAGTCCGAATTCAACAAAATCGTTTGGACGGACAAAGCTACTCTCGCAAAGCAGACAGTAGTTGTCTCAGTAGTCACGATTATTCTGGCTGTGATGATCAGCATTATGGATTCAGCTATTCTGGAAGGTATTAATCTTATAATCAGATAAGGGTAACGGTGATTGTATGTCAGAAGCGAAATGGTATGTTGTTCATACCTATTCCGGGTATGAGAACAAAGTAAAGGCCAACATTGAAAAAACAATTGAAAACAGACACCTGGAGGATCAGATCCTGGAAGTGCGTGTTCCGCTGGAAGAAGTAGTGGAAATGCGTAATGGTGCTGCGAAGCAGGTCCAGAAAAAGATGTTCCCGGGATATGTGCTTCTTAACATGGTCATGAATGATGATACCTGGTATGTTGTCCGCAATACCAGAGGCGTAACCGGTTTTGTAGGTCCGGGTTCCAAGCCTGTGCCGCTGACTGAGGAAGAAATGCGCCCGCTGGGAATTAAGGAAGAAAACATCCGGGTGGACTTTGCAGAAGGCGATATGGTAGTAGTTACAGGCGGAGCCTGGAAAGATACTGCCGGAGTTGTTACTGCAATTAATACTCAGAAGCAGACAGTAACCATCAATGTTGAATTGTTCGGTCGCGAAACGCCGGTAGAAATAAGTTTCGCAGAAATTAAAAGAGCGTAACACATTCAAGTGGGAGGGAAAAACCCCCGCCAATACCACATAGGAGGTGCCGAAAAATGGCAAAAAAAGTAACAGGTTATATTAAATTACAGATTCCGGCAGGCAAGGCAACCCCAGCACCGCCGGTTGGTCCGGCTCTTGGACAGCACGGTGTAAACATTGTACAGTTTACAAAAGAGTTCAATGCAAGAACAGCAGATCAGGGCGATCTGATCATCCCGGTTGTTATTACTGTTTATGCAGACAGAAGTTTCAGCTTCATAACCAAAACTCCGCCGGCAGCCGTTCTTCTGAAGAAGGCAGCTAACATCAAATCCGGTTCCGGTGTGCCGAACAAAACAAAAGTAGCAAAAGTTACTAAGGCACAGGTTCAGGAAATCGCTGAGATGAAGATGAAAGACTTAAATGCAGCAACTCTTGAAGCAGCTATGAGCATGATTGCAGGTACTGCAAGAAGTATGGGAATCGAAGTTGTAGACTGATTTTCCGTCAGAACTGCGAAATAGAGAAACTACTATATGAAGTGGGAGGGAAATCCCCGCAATTACCACAGGAGGTTATAGAAATGAAACGAGGAAAGAAATACGTGGAAGCTGCGAAAGCAGTAGACCGCGCAACATTATATGATACCGCAGAGGCTATCAGCCTTGTAAAAAAAGCAGCAGTTGCTAAATTTGACGAGACTATCGAAGCTCACATCCGTACAGGCTGCGATGGACGTCATGCAGATCAGCAGATTCGTGGAGCTGTTGTTCTGCCGCACGGAACCGGTAAAAAGGTTCGTGTTCTTGTATTTGCAAGAGATGCAAAAGCTGAGGAAGCAAAAGCGGCAGGCGCAGAATTCGTAGGAGCTGAGGACCTTATTCCGAAGATCCAGAACGAAGGATGGCTTGATTTCGACGTCGTTGTTGCTACACCGGACATGATGGGCGTTGTAGGACGTCTTGGTCGTGTACTTGGACCAAAAGGTCTTATGCCAAACCCGAAAGCCGGAACTGTAACTATGGACGTTACAAAAGCGGTTCATGATATCAAAGCAGGTAAGATTGAGTATCGTCTTGACAAAACCAATATCATCCATGTTCCGGTAGGTAAAGCATCCTTTACTGAGGAACAGTTAAGCGACAACTTCCAGACGCTTATTGAAGCTATCGTTAAGGCTCGTCCGAACACTCTGAAAGGTCAGTACCTGAGAAGCGTAACAATCGCTCCTACAATGGGACCTGGTGTGAAGATCAACCCGGCGAAATTAGTTTAATATATGAAAACAGGGGCATTCCTTTCGGGGGATGCTCTTTTGTTTTTGGGGGTATTATAGTGATAAAAAGAAAAACACCTCTTGAGAAGGAACTCAGATTGCTTGAAAAACAGGAAAAAAGATATCTGGAACAGAGACAGAAACAGAATGATTCAAAACTGAATAAGTTTCTGGAGGACAAAGTTCCGGATAAACTGCAGGAGACACTGGAAAAGGCTTTTTGCAGTGCTTTCAGGCTTATTTTTTTAAAAGGGATTTCTGTTATTGAAAAGACATACAAGAAGGAAGAACTGGAAAAGGATTTTAAGGTACAGGATTATGCCAATCAGATAAAAAATGACCGGAAATCACTGAAATCAATAAGGAAAAATGCCGGAAGCACAGGAAGATTTAATACACTGGCATCCGGGACAGCAGGACTGGGAATGGGTCTTATCGGTGTTGGAATCCCGGATATACCTGTATTCACAGGCTTTTTACTGAGAAGCATTTATCAGATCGCTTTAAAGTATGGATTTTCTTATGAAGAGGAAAAAGAAAAAAAGTGGATACTTCTTCTGATACAGGGAGCGGCATCTTATGGGGAAAAACAAAAGGCAGCGGATAAAGCGGTTGAGTGCTACATCCAAAATGAACTCGTTGATAATTCCATTCCGCTGGATGAAATAATTCAGGAAACAGCCAGGATTCTTTCCGGAGAGCTGCTTTATATGAAATTTCTTCAGGGTATTCCCATTGTGGGAGTGGTCGGGGGAGCCTTTGACTTCAAGTATATGAAAGAGATTACAACCTATGCGGAAATAAAATACAGGAAACGATATTACAGGAATCTGTCGGAATATGATATGATAGAAAAGAAATAATGGTAGTTTAGAGAAAAATTCCAGAATTATTTTTTATGATAGAACAGGGATGGAAAGAGAGGAATCAGCGTGGAAAAAAGAAGATACAGAAAAAAGAACAGGAGAAAACAGAATTTAAAAAAGCTGTTAATGGTTCTGGTCATTGTATTTGTATTCTTTGGTCTGGAACTGATCGTAGGCTGGCGATCAGGAGTTGGCGCATGGATGCAGGAGTTTCAGAAACCCGTTGTCCGTCAGCTGGACCTGAGCGGAATCAGTAGCCCCTATGCGATTCTGATTCAGGCCGGAAGCGGAAAGACAGTAGGCGATCTTAACGGGGAAGAGCAGATGTATCCGGCCTCTCTGACAAAAATGATGACTGCGATTGTTGCCATTGAGGAACTGAAAGATCTGGACCAGGAAATCACGCTGACTCAGGAAATGTTTGCCGGATTATATGAACAGGATGCCACGCAGGCAGGATTTCAGCCTGGAGAAACAGTCCGGGCTATAGATCTTCTGTACGGCGTTATGCTTCCCTCAGGCGCAGAGTGCTGTATCGCTCTTTCTTATGCGATTGCCGGTTCTGAACAGGGATTTGTGGATCTGATGAATAAAAAAGCAGAAAAGCTTGGAATGGACGGAACTCATTTCTGTGACAGCACAGGACTTCATAATCCGGATCATTACAGTACGGCAAAAGATATGGCAGTTCTTTTACAGTATGCGCTGAAAAATGATACGTTCCGGGAGATTGCAGAGAGTCCCTGGCATTCTACGCCCGGTACGAATCTCCATCCGGACGGGATTACCTATTACAGTACCATGTTTAAGAACCTTTCAGAGACCTCTGTAACAGGAGGAAAGATTCTGGGCGGAAAAACCGGTTTTACCAATGCGGCAGGAAGCTGTCTGGCAAGCTTTGCAGAAATCGAAGGCGTGGAATATATCCTTGTGACAGCAGGAGCAATGGATGGGGGAACGCCGAATATTACAGATGCAGTGACTGTTTACAATCGCCTGGGAGAGGCGGCCCAAGCCCTGAAATAGTTGATATCTAAGGGGAAATATTATCAGGAAATTATTTTTGCCTTAAGGAAATCAAGATGATTCTGCAGGATAGCAGTACTTTATCTGTAAAGTAAGAGAATTATATTGGGGAAAATAGACAAAAATTTATAACATTTTTTGTAGGATATTCCAGATAGACAGACATAATTTTTTCTGCTATCCTTGTATACAGAAGTTAAATAAAGACGGATTAGTCCAAGGATTGTTACTGAAATAATTTATTATCGTCAGGCAAGACCTTATAGTATATGAAATAAGTTTTATATACTGTAATGGTCTTTTTTTATTTATTTGCAGTAGTAGGGAGCGAAAGGGAACATGGTAATTTATAAGATTTTAAATAATAATCTGATTTTATCAAAAGATAATCAGGGGCATGAAGTCATCATAAAAGGATGTGGAATTGCTTTTCAGAAGAAAAAGGGGCAGCAGATAGATGAAAAACGGATTGAAAAGGTTTTTGTCGCAGAGACAGCGCAGATCAGTAAAGAAATTCAGGGATATCTCACCTCTATTCCAGAAATATATCTTGACTTTGTGGAGGAGTATGTAAATGAGGTAAAAGAAAAAAATGGAATGAATCTGAATGACAGTATTTATTTTTCATTAAGTGATCACATTATGGGAGCGATTTCTAGGTTAAAACAGGGAATCCGTATTCAGAATATGCTTCTTCTGGACATCAAACTTCTTTATCATAAAGAGTATGAAATTGGTTTGGATTTGCTGCAGAAAGTAAATGAAACATTTGAAACAGATCTGGCAATTGATGAAGCTGGATTTTTTGCATTGCATTTTGTGAATTCACAGGACAGTGGAAAAACAGACAGTTACCAGATTTCCATAATCGTACACCAGATTTTGGATGTAGTAGAAAAATATTATGAAAACATAAAATTTCAGGAAGAAAATCTGTATTATCAGAGATTTCTGACACATTTAAAATATTTTGCCCAGAGATTTTTTCATAAGGAACTTCACTATGAAGAAAATGGTGAACTGTTTCAGATTATCAGAGAGCAGTATAAAGAAGCCTATGGGTGTGTAAAAATGATTTACCTGATGATGAAAGAAGAATATGAATACGATATGACGGAAGATGAAATGCTGTATCTGACAATTCATATTCAGAAGATTACAGAGGATCATAAACGGCTACAGTCGATTTAGTGTAAGATTTTTACAGACATCAGATAAGGTGTTAATGGATTGTTACTGGAATGCGTTCGATAAAAACGTATCTTTTCAGGCAAGACCTTTAATCATAAATTTTAATATTTATTATTAAAGGAGGTTCTAAAATGAAAAAGGACTATTTAGAAACTGCAGACACGCTAATTGCAGCAATGGGAGGAAAGGACAACATCATCCGTTTATTTCATTGCATGACAAGACTTCGTTTTTATGTAAAAGACAAAACGAAAGTCAATGAAAAGGAGATTTTAAAGCTCTCCGAAGTTTCAGGTGTAAACTGGCACGAGGAACAGTTTCAGGTTATTGCAGGAAATGAAGTAAATGCTGTCTATAAAGCGCTGGAGAACAAAGGCATTCCGACGGACGATACACGGGAAACTGATCCTGTAAACCCAAAAGGGGTTGTTTCCAGGATTGTTGATGCCATTACCGGTTGTATGACACCTATGATTCCGGCTCTGACAGCGGCAGGAATGATTAAGGTTGTACTTACACTTTTAACAACTTTCCATTTGGTATCTGATACCAGCAGCACTTATCAGGTTATCAGTTTTATAGGTGATGTAACCTTTTACTTTATGCCATTTCTGATTGCGGCAAATGCTGCAAAAATTTTCAGAGTAAATCAGTCGCTGGCATTGTTTATAGCGGGTGTTTATCTGAGTCCTGTATTTGTCAGTATGGCAGCTGGAGATGCGGCAATTACTTTGTTTGGGCTGCCGGTTACAAAGGTAACCTATTCTTATTCTGTAATTCCGGTTATTCTGATGGTATGGATCACACACTACATTGAACTTTTTGTAGATCGTATTACACCGAAGATGGTAAAATTAATTCTCAATCCAACACTGGTTATTCTGATTAGTGCGCCGATCGCCCTGATTGTAGTTGGTCCTATCGGAACAATCATTGGTAATGGACTTGCAGTAGCAATCAACTTTTTATCTGCAAAACTTGGTTTTGTGATCGTTGGTATTCTTGCAGCTCTTTTCCCGTTCATTGTTATGACGGGTATGCATCATGCGCTTACACCAATCGGACTGAATGCAATTGCGACAGGAGGCTCAGATACCCTGATTTTTGTATCTCAGGTTTGCTCTAATCTTGCACAGTCAGGTTCTTCTTTTGCGGTAGCAGTAAAATCAAAAGACAGTAATATGAAACAGCTTGCAAGTGCAGCGGCAGTATCTGCATTAATGGGGATTACGGAACCGGCACTTTATGGTGTCACACTGAAATTGAAACGTCCTGTTGTTGCTGCATCTGTTGCAGCTGGAATTGGCGGTATTGTAGGTGGACTTTTTCAGGTATCCCTGTATATTGCTCAGAATTGTATTATGGCAATTCCGGCATTTATCGGGGATAAAGGGATGAGTAACCTTCTGTATGGAATCATTATGATTATTGTATCGTTTGTTGCTTCCTTTATTCTTACCTTTATTTTGGGATTTGAAGATGTAAAATCAGATAATGAGATAAAGGAAAGCTCAGAGGCACAGGGAACAACAGAAACACAGCAGAGAAATCCTTTAGTAGAAAAAGTTGAACTTTATGCACCTGTAACAGGAACTGTAAAAACACTTGCCAATGTTGCGGACAAAACTTTTGCAGATAAAGTACTTGGAGATGGAGCGGCAATCTTTCCATCAGAAGGAAGAGTTTATGCTCCGGCTGACGGAACCGTTGTAAATATCATGGATACAAAACATGGAATTATGTTCGTAGCAGACAGTGGAGCAGAGATTTTGATCCATATTGGACTGGATACTGTCAATCTTAAAGGCAAATACTTTAAATCTTATGTAACAGACGGTGAAAGAGTAAAGAAGGGAGCACTTCTTGTTGAGTTTGACCTTGAAGCAATCAAAAAAGAAGGATATGATTTGACTACATCAGTTGTTGTTACTAATATTTCCGATTATATCAAGGCCGTATGTATGGAAAAAGAGGGTAGTGAGATCAGTGCAGGAGAGAAGTTTCTGACAGTCGTATAAACATAAGTACAGATCAGGCAGACAGGAGATATCTGTCTGCCGTTTTAAAGACAGGAGAAAGCAGATATGAAAAATTATAATCGTATGCCCGAAAATTTTTTATGGGGCGGAGCAACAGCTGCTAATCAGTATGAAGGAGGATGGAATGAGGGCGGAAAAGGGTTGTCTATTGCAGACATTCTTACGGGAGGAAGCGTCAATAAGGAACGCCGTCTGACACCTCCGGAGCCGTTACCCGAAGAATTTTATCCAAATCATGAAGCAACTGATTTTTATCATTGCTGGAAAGAAGATATTGCTCTGTTTGCTGAGATGGGATTTAAAATATATCGTTTTTCAATTTCGTGGTCACGGATCTTTCCAAAAGGAGACGAAGAAACTCCGAATGAAGAGGGGCTTAAGTTTTATGATGATGTTATAGACGAATTAAGAAAATATGGAATTGAACCACTGGTAACCATTTCTCATTATGAAAATCCACTTCATCTTTCGCTAGAGTACGGTGGTTGGAAAAATCGTAAACTGATTGATTTTTACCTTAGATTTGCCAGAGTATTATTTGAAAGATATAAAGGAAAAGTAAAGTACTGGCTTACATTTAATGAGATTAATATGCTGACACAGCCGTTTGGCGCAGTTTTCTGTGCAGGGATGCTGGATTCGGAAGATGTATGCCTGCAGAGTCGGTATCAGGCAATGCATCACCAGTTGGTTGCAAGTGCTTTGGCAGTATCTATGGCGCATAAGATTGACAATGAAAATAAGCTGGGGTGTATGCTGGCATATCATAATGGTTATGCTTATACCTGCCATCCAGAAGATGTTTTTTATGCCCAAAGATTTGGGCAGATTCATAATTCAATTGCCGGGGATGTTCATGTGAGAGGATATTATCCTGGATTTGCTGCAAGATTTTTTGAAGAAAATGAAATAGAGCTGGAGATTGAGCCGGAAGATGCGGGTATATTGAAGAATGGTACGGTAGACTTTGTTTCTATCAGTTATTATTCCAGTAATTGTGTCAGCGTTGTGAAAGAAGGTGAGCTAACCGCTGCCAATGGAGGGGAAAATATTAAGAATCCATATCTTGAAACTTCTGCATGGGGATGGCAAATTGATGCAGTGGGACTCAGATATGTTTTGAATCAGATTTATGACCGCTATCAGATTCCGATCATGATTGTAGAAAATGGTCTGGGAGCCGTGGATGAGCTGACAGAAGATGGAAAAATCCATGATGAATACCGCATTGAATATATGCGTAAGCATATAGAACAGATGAAGGAAGCTATCCATGATGGTGTAGAACTGGTTGGCTATACATGCTGGGGATGTACCGATCTTGTTAGTGCTTCAACCGGAGAATTGAAAAAAAGATATGGTCTGATTTACGTTGATAAAAATGATGACGGAACAGGAAACTTTGCCAGAATTCGTAAAGACTCTTTTTACTGGTACAAAAGAGTAATAGACTCCTGTGGTGAAAAACTATAAAAGAACAATAAAATATCCTGGCCAGGTTACGGAGCCTAAAAGCTCTGTACCTGCCAGGATATTACTATTCTGTGATGGTAGAGTTAAATAACATTATTTTCACACATGATTTCAGACGAAAGAAGATCAATAATTCTCGACTTTGCGCTCAAAATAAGCTCTTGGATGGGCACATACCGGACATACTTCAGGAGCTTCGTCAGCCATATGAATATATCCGCAGTTGCGGCATTTCCAGCCAAGAGGCGCATCTCCTTTAAATGTTTTATCAGCTTTGTAGGATTCCAGAAGTTTTTTGTATCGGGCTTCGTGAGCAGCCTCTACTCTGGCAACACCTTCAAATTTTTCAGCCAGCTCTTCAAAACCTTCTTCTCTGGCTTCCCGTGCCATTCTTGCATACATATCTGTCCATTCAAAGTTTTCACCCTGAGCGGCATCTTCAAGATTGGTTTCAATATCATGAATTCCATGAAACTCCTTAAACCACATTTTAGCGTGTTCTTTTTCCTGATCCGCAGTTTCCAGATAAAGAGCTGCAAGCTGCTCATATCCTGCTTTTTTTGCAGCGGAAGCAAAGAAGGTGTATTTATTTCTTGCCTGTGATTCTCCTGCAAAGGCTTCCATAAGATTTTTTTCTGTTTTGGTTCCTGCATACTTTGACATGTGGTTTCCTCCTTTATCACTGATAATTGATTGTTTAAAATTGCTGTATAGCTTCTTATACCATATCATTCAAAACATAAGTGTGTCAACATATGTTTGATTTAGGCTGTTTTTTACATAAAAGAAAGTGGAGAGCATGTTCTGCTCTCCGCTTCAGAGGCTTATTCTTAGCCGAAGTATCTTTCAAGAAGACCCTGGAATGCTTTTCCGTGTCTAGCCTCGTCACGAGCCATCTCATGAACTGTATCATGGATTGCGTCAAGGTTAGCAGCTTTTGCACGTTTAGCAAGGTCAAATTTACCTGCTGTAGCGCCGTTCTCTGCAGCAACGCGCATCTCAAGGTTTTTCTTTGTGCTGTCTGTTACAACTTCACCAAGAAGCTCAGCGAATTTTGCAGCATGCTCTGCTTCTTCATAAGCAGCTTTTTCCCAGTAAAGACCGATTTCCGGATAACCCTCTCTGTGTGCTACTCTTGCCATTGCAAGGTACATACCAACTTCAGAGCACTCACCCTCAAAGTTTGCACGAAGGTCAGCAAGGATGTCTTCGCTAACGCCCTTAGCTACACCTACAACATGCTCAGCTGCCCAGCTCATGCCTTCTGCCTGTTTTGTAAATTTGTCAGCAGATGCTTTACAGATCGGACATACCTCCGGTGCGTTCTCGCCTTCGTAAACATAACCACATACATTGCATACCCATTTAGCCATAATGATAATCTCCTTTTCTTAAATAATTATTTTTAATAATAGTAATTGTTACTGTTTTGCTATGTCTATAATCTACCATACTGTTTGCTGAATGTCAAGGGAAATTCTTAATTTTTTTCTTTCTTCATGCAATCTTCACACATTCCGAAGAATCTGGCGCTGCAGTCAGTAATTATGCCGTTAAAATGCTCTCCGGCCCTTTTCATAATATCCTGCATGTCTTCTGTTTCCAGATCAATGACACAGCCGCATTCTGTACACATAAAGTGACAGTGGGGCTCTACCCGGCCGTCAAAACGATCTGCGCCGCCAAAGCTGGCAAGTTTTTTGATCTCACCAAGATCAGAAAGCAGAGAAAGATTTCTGTACACAGTTCCAAGGCTGATATTTGGATAGATAGATTTCATGTTTTCATATACCGTATCAGCTGTGGGGTGGTCTGTGCGTGTCATCAGAAATTCCTTGATGGATTCGCGCTGTCTGCTGTATTTTAATGCAGCCATAGGCACACTCCTTTCTCCTGTAATAACAATAATGGTTATTGATATTATAATAAAACAGTACTGTATTTGTCAAGAAAATTATCGGATTATCTTTAATAAGTCTTTTGTTTGGTTCCTTAAAAATGTGTTAAACAGGAAATTTTCTTATCCAATATCAAAGGCCAGATGTTTTATGATTCAGATATGTCGAAAAGATAAAATAACTGATTTAGAATCTCTGGGATAAGAAAACTTTCTGAGCGGATTTTTGTTAAAGTATAACAGGCCTTTGGGAAACTTCCCAAAAGCCTGATTAAAGTTGAATTATATGATTAACTATCTGGGTTTTTATGGAAAAGAGATTCTGTAAAAGGTAGCCCAAGTAAAGTTAAAAAGGGAATATATGTCATGATATGTCTTGGATGGGCTTCCCAAAGTGCGGTGAATAAAATTGTTCCGCCCCAGTATATAACCAGAATCAACTGCATAAGTGTCATCTTTTGTCTGCTGTAAAGAAGCCCCAGAAATATTAATACAATAATCGTCAAATTATATGCCTGCAGAATGCCCTTGGTTACACTCATATATGGACCTGCAATAACCTGATATAAAAAAGTGTCCTCTTTTACATTTTTTACATACTGGTAATATCCTCTTGTTCCAATACCCCATATGGCTTCTTTTTTTAAAAGCAGGAGAATATTGCCGGACAGACCGTTTTCTTTCAGATTTTTACAGTAGGCTTCCCAAGTTTTCTGCTGTCTTTCTTTATAATTTTGAAAGGATTTTGTATACTTTACATCGTTCCCGTCATATGTTCCGCTGTCATGGCTTCCCATCATCAAAAAGTGTGTTACAGGGACGGCCCGTTCGGATGTGTCAAATTTAACATGATAATTATAGGCTGCTCCATACATAAGCTCTACAACCAAAAAAGCAGTACTAAACAGAACCGCCAGCCGGAAAATCTGTTTCCAGAGCCTTTTGTAAATCAACGCCACAGCAATGGCTATCAGGATAATCAGCGCAACAACGCGAACTTTGCCTGCAATGGCAAATAATATTCCTGCAAGGAATAACAGCAGATATTTTTTTGCTTTTTCTGACTGATAAGCCGTTACTAGGCATAATACAGCTGCAATGCTTAATGGAATTGAAACAGTATCAGTGTAATAGTAAGAAGCATATACAAAAAACAGCGGGTTACAGAGCATAATAATTTTATAGAAAAAGGCGGTTTTATAGTTATGGGTAAGCTTGTCCGCTAGACGGAAAAAGCACAAAAAACCAATCCAAATCATAATAACATTAAATAATCCGCCGACAATGCTGTATTGAAAGGCTTCTCCCATAATTATTTTACCAATATAAAATACCCAATATATGATGATTGCAATAGGGATATTATTGGTATAAAAGGAAAAGTAGTCTTCATTGGTAAATTCATGAGTTCCTTTTTCTAACATGTCCAGAGACTGTTCAATAATATGAGATAAATCTACATTTGGCTGTAATTGTAAGGAGAATATTTCTATAATATACAAGACAAAAATAAAAACAGCCAGTACCCTGAATATTTTATTTAAAAAAGCTTCTGGTAAACGGATGCATAATACCCAGATAATTGTGAAGAATCCACCAACAACCAGAATGCCACAAAAATACGCTGTCATTGTAACATGATCCGGTCTTACAATCGCATCCATAAAACTGGACATTATTACAAATACAGAAAACAATAACAGAAAAAATACTGCTGTTTTTTCGATAAAATTATTCTTTTTCATTTTCCTCTTTTGTTCTTTCGCTAATTATATATCTAGGTTTTGGCTTGGCTTCCAGATATATTTTTCCCATATAGGTTCCTATAACTCCAAGGCAGATCAACTGTATTCCACCAAGCAGACATATAATACAGGTCATGCTTGCTCAGCCGACTACTGTCTTTCCCATGAGCTGTTGATACACTGCCTATATTGCGCCAATAAAGCTGACGCTAGAAATAAATATACCAAAACTTGTAATAATAGTTAATGGCTTGACACTTAAACTGGTGCTTCCCTTAAAGGCAAGTGTCAGCATTTTGTTTAGAAGATAATGGCCTTTGCCGGCCATCCGACTGTTTCTGGTATAATAAGTACAGGTGCTTTTGAATCCGACCAATTGTATCATTTCTCCCAGGAACAGACATACCTTTTTGAATTTTACCAGCTCTTTTATGATTTTCCAGATAGTATTACTGCTTCCATCATTTACAAACAAAATACGACTGTCCCTATGGATTTTTTTCTTATGGATCAAATCTTATATTTGTGCCCAGAAACATTTTGGATGTAATTGGCAATATCTGTTCTTCGTTGTAACTTGAAACAACGATTACTAAATTTAGGTTCCACTTTTTTACCCATTGTATTTCCTTTTTGTATTTATTATTATAAATGTTTAAAATTTGTTCTTCAATGGAAATTTGGCTGTATTAATCTTACTGGACGTCCAGACGTGACAGATGTTCTACCAGGATTTTTCGTATACCGGAATATTCTCCCAGTCCTTTTAAAACAGGTTCTACCTCATAGCCGGCTGATTTAAACTGGCTGTACCAGGATTCCGGATCATCCCCGGCCATATCATTTTTTGCATGGTCTCCGGCTACGATCATAAAAGGAGCCAGAATCACTTTGGAAGGCTGGTAGGAACGGATCATTTTCAGCAGAGTTTCCATGGAAGGGTAGGCTTCAACCGTTCCAAGGAAGATATTCGAATATCCTTTGTCTTTAAATGTATAGTCCAAAGCAGCGTAAATGGAATTGGAAAAATGCGTAGTGCCATGTCCCATCAAAACAAGAACCTGGTCTTTTTTCAGGCTGGAAAATTCGTCTGCAATGGCCTGGATCACATCCAGGCTGTCCTGTTCGCTGGTAAGCAAAGGATCGCCAAAGGAAATGGAGTGAAAATCCTCCCTGTAGGAAAGGGCGTCCTCTTTCATAAGATCGTTTTCAATACCATTGATCACATGAGTTGGCTGAATAAGAACATCAGTGATTCCATCTCTGCGCATTTGCTCCATGGCCTCTTTTACCGTATTTACATGGATCTGATCCCTGTCCTTCAGCTTTCGAATGATCATTTTGCTGGTCCATGCCCGGTAAAGGGGATAATCCGGAAAGGCTGCCTGCATTTCTTTTTCAATAGCGTCAATGGTTACCTTGCAGGTATCATGGTGGCTGGTTCCGAAGCTTACAGCCAGAATTGCTTTTTTTCTGTTTTCAGTCACGATGTTGTTTCCTCCGTAATGTGGGTTTAAATTAATATCAGAAATGTAGGTTTCAAGCGTTTTTAAATTGCGGGGAAGAGGCAGGGAAGCCTTTAAAATCCCTTTTTTACAAAGACTTTCAAAAAGCTCCAGAACAGCAGGCGTTTCCAGGTTTGTTTTTTTCAGAGCGCCCCGGTTTCCAAAAACCTGAGCGGGAGTTCCCTGCATCAGTACCTTTCCTTCATGAAAAAGCATAACCTCGTCCGCCCATTCGTAGGCATAGTTGACGTCATGAGTTGCCATCAGCACAGTGATGCCCTGTTCTGTCAGCTGCTCTACGATATGATTTACCATTGTGGTATGGCGGGGATCCAGAGCAGCGGCAGGCTCGTCCAGAATGATAATATCCGGATGCATGACCAGAATATCTGCAATGGAAACCTGTTTTTTCTGACCTCCGCTTAAGGCGTGGGTGGGCTTATGGCGGAAAGGAGTGATCTCCAGATATTCGATCACATCCTCCACCTCTTTTTTTGCCTGTTCTTCCGGAACCCCAAGATTAAGAATCCCAAAAGAGATTTCCTGAAAAACGCTGGCAGAAAAGAGCTGATTGTCAGGATCCTGGAATACAATCCCTACCTTGCTGCGGAGCTTCAGAAGATCTTTCTTTTTATAACCCACTTCCTCTCCGTTAAAGTACAGCTTTCCTGACTGAGGCTTCAGGATTCCGGTACAGCAAAGAAAAAAAGTAGATTTTCCACTGCCGTTTGCCCCCATAAAGGCTACTTTCTGTCCCCGTCTGATTTCCAGGGAAAGTCCGTTAAGGGAGTGGGAGTTGTTGTCATCATAGGAAAAGTAAAGCTCATCGGCTTTTAAAATAATATCTGGATTCATAAATAAAATCTCCTCCACAGAGCAAATAAAAATAATGCGCCGTCAAACAGGATAATAGCCAGAATCACCTTTTTTTTAGGCGGGCGGGATTCTGACAGAACATGGATAGTTCCGTCATAACACCGGGCTTCCATTGCGTCATAAAGGCGGTTGGAGCGGCTGATGGCGCGTATCATCAGAACAGACCCCATCATACCGAAGGACTTCAGAGCTGTCCGGTAGTTTTTATTTCCAAGCCTGCAGTCCTGAGACATGGAAATCGCGCTGGCAGTTTCCAGCAGAACAAAAATAAAACGATAGATCAGAAGCATAAGCTCGATCAGTATTTTGGGACAGTGCAGTTTCTTTAACACATCCAGGATATCCGGTACCGGAGTGGTAAAGGAAAGAAAGTACAGGCAGGAAACCGCTGCAAGTGCAGTAAGGATCAGCTGCAGGGCATACAGGCAGGAATCCAGACTGGAGGTAAGATACCATGTTCCCACAGAAATGGCGAACAGATCCAGAGGAGTTTTCCGGATATTCAGTATAATAGCCACAGTGCTTAAAAGTAAAAAGGCCAGTGGGGCAGTAAGGAACTTCAGATAGCGAAAAACAGGGACCCCACCATAAAAAACGGTAAGAATCCCTGTTGCTGCTAAAACAATCCCTGCCACTGCCGCGGAACGACTCATTACGCAGATACACAGCGTAATCACAGCAAAGGCAAATTTTTCACCGGCATTTTCATATCTAAGCTTTGACTGATAACAAAGCTTGTCAATGACAATCATAAAAATCTCCTTTCATCAGAGAAGGCCGGATTTTGATCATTGATCCTTCATCCATTTTTTGCGTTCTACAAAACGTCCCATTATAAAGGCGATAATTCCGACTCCGATACCTGTCTGGATACAGAAAAGGAGACTTTCCACCTCGCCCGGAAGCTCTCCGCCAAGAAGCTGTTCAAAAACAGGCGTAGCCCATGGCTCATAAGAGGAATCGACTTCTTCCACAACAACACTTCCGGCATCGTCAGAACCGCCGAACTCGGCATCCTTCAGTACAAACAGCGGGACAAAAGCAATCAGAAAAATGACAACGATTGCAGCGATTACAGTCTTTTTCATATTATTTTGCCTCCTTCAGAATTCCCATTGCGCGAAGCTCCGGTTTTGCATAGGTTTCAAGACCCATGAAAATTACTACAGTGATGATACCTTCGATAATGGCAAGAGGTACCTGTGTTGGTGCGAAAATAGCCATGAATTTGCCCAGGGCAGCTCCGAAGGTAGTGTCTGCGTTATGAGCAAGGGCAAGCTGGCCGGCTGTGACGCAGTAGGTAAACAGATCGCCCAAAGCAGCCGCAAGGAAAACAGCAACCCGTTTATTTACATTCATTTTTTTGCACAGAACATAGATTCCATAAGAAACAAACGGACCGGCAATAGCCATGGAAAAGGTGTTTGCTCCAAGTGTGGTAAGTCCTCCGTGTGCCAGAAGAATCGCCTGGAACAGAAGAACGATCAGTCCCAGAATGGAAACAGCGGCCGGACCGAAGAGAATGGCTCCGAGACCGGTTCCGGTCATATGTGAGCAGCTTCCTGTGACGGACGGTATCTTCAGTGAAGAAATCACAAAGATAAAGGCGCCGGACATGGCCAGCATGGTGATCAGGTTTCTGTGTTCATTCAGAGTCTTTTTTATGGACATAAATCCTGCAATAAGAAAGGGTACGCATAAAACACCCCATGCGATGCAAAAGCTTCCCGGAAGATAACCCTCCATGATATGCATGGCACTGACGTTTGGAACAATGCCGAAAGCAAGAGCAAAGGCTCCGGCAAGTACAAGAATTTTCTTTTGTTTTTTACTCATTTTCTTCTCCCTTCTGATCAAACAGAACTAAAATAAAAAAACCTGTGCGGTTATACCGACAGGCCATCAGAAGAACAAGAGGTAATAGCAGGAAAATAGAATTGATCTGCTATGAGCCAACCTGTTCTTACACAAGGCCATCGTTCGTAACCTGTGTAAATTTCATGTAAAAGGCAGGCCTTCTGACTTGGGCATCATCACTGCATTTCGTCTTCCCGGGTATCTTCAGATATTCAGTGACATAATGAAATGCGGCTCTTCCGTTACAGCGGCGTGACCGTGTGAGACTTTCACTCAACTTTCCTATTCTCCTGCATAAGCAGACACCGTTTTACATTCAATTCTGAATTTATTGTAGCATAAACCCCAGTGTTGTCAAGGAAAAACGCAGCAGGGATGCAGGAAACCGCAGCGGTCTTTTTTTCTGGATGACACTGTGATATACTGGTTCAGGAATGAAAAAAACATAAGAAATTCTTAATAATTTACCCCTTTTATCTTAAACACCATTTGATATTCTTAGTATAACGAATCACAGAAAAGAGACTGTGATCCGGTGTGAATTTAATTTTGTTTCAGGAGGTACAGAGACGTGGCAGAAATACTGGTTTGTGATGATGACAAGGCGATCGTGGAGGCAATAGAGATCTATCTTTCACAGGAAGGTCATCATATTCTTAAAGCTTATGACGGAGAGGAGGCTCTTCGGACACTGCGGGAAAATCCGGTAGATCTGCTGATCATTGACGTTATGATGCCAAAGCTGGACGGAATCCGGGCGACTCTTAAGATCAGAGAGGAAAACCCGCTTCCCATTATTATTTTATCCGCAAAGTCAGAGGACGCAGATAAAATCCTGGGCCTGAACGTAGGGGCGGATGACTATGTGACAAAGCCCTTTAACCCATTGGAGCTGGTGGCCAGAGTCAGATCCCAGCTTCGCAGATATACTCAGCTTGGCGCTGTATCTCAGAAAAAGGAAAATGTTTACGTAACAGGCGGACTGACTGTGGATGATGACCGCAAAGAGGTCTGTGTGGACGGAGAACCGGTAAAGCTGACTCCCATTGAGTACAGAATCCTTCTTCTTCTGGTAAAAAATCAGGGAAGAGTATTTTCTACCAATCAGATTTATGAAAATATCTGGAACGAAGAGGCAATAGCGGCAGACAATACTGTGGCAGTCCACATCCGGCATATCCGTGAAAAGATTGAGATCAATCCAAAGGAACCCAGATACCTGAAGGTGGTCTGGGGACTGGGCTATAAAGTAGAAAAGCTTTAAACGCCCGGCAGGTTATTAAGAAGAGAAATCCATATATCAGGAAGATGGAAAGGGGCATTATTATGAAGAAAAAATGGTATAGAAGCAGCGCGGTGAAAGCCGCCGCTCTGGTAGTGGGCGTTGCTTCTCTGACTGCTGCGGCAGCAGGCGGAGCGGCATCTGCAGGAATTATGAGTGAAGGCGTTCTGCCTTTTGACAAAAAGGAATATCTGGAATCCAGAAGCTTTGAGCAGAGTATGCGTCATGCCAGCTTTGATGTGCTGATCGCAGAATCAGAAAAAAGCTACATGGAATCAAAACAGGAAAACGAAGAGGTGGATCTGTGGGAGATCCTTGCAGATGAGGAAACGGATACAGAAGGCTCCTCAGGTCTTGTTTACAGGCTCGGCGACCTTGAGAAATGGGTGGAGACCGAGAACTGGGATGCTCATACAGAGGATGTTCTGGTGTGTGTGAAGCCGGATGGAAATCTGGAATATATGTATTATGAAGATTTTGAAAAAAAGATCAGAGACGGAGAACTGGGATTTCTGGTGGCAGATACCTATGGAGAATATGATGATGGGGAATATGCAGAAGGCTATACTCAGCCGGAAGAAAGCGGCAGCAAGTTTGTGGATGCGCTTTCAGCACAGGGGATTCTGGCATGTCTGAAAAACCATGATTATTCCAGCTACGGATATTATGGAGATATTAATGATTATTATGCTGAAAATATCGGAGTCCTGAATTCCGGCGTTACCGGAATTGCTGATGAGGACGGCAAGATCATTTATACAAACGTGATCAATGAATATTCCGATTATCAGATTGCAGAGGCTTTCCCGCCGGTGGGTGCAGACAGCATCCTGGATATCCTGAACGAAGAGCCCGGATGGAAGGGAAGATTTGAGGATGCCTTTTATGCCCTGAACCATGCTCTTGCTCAGGTACAGATGGAGAAGTCGGCAGAAGCTATGCTGAAAGAGCATTACGGTGAGGGAAAAACCAATTTAAGCTATATTCTGGCCCTGAATCCGGGAAGCCGGGAAGAAAAGATACAGTCCAACACAGATGCAGGAGATTATGAAAAAAGAATCCAGAAATTAAAATCCGGTCAGGATCCGTATGTTGTAGTCACTTCTTCTCCGGAAGAGCATGATACAAACATCGATATTCTGAAGAAAGACCATTACTTTAATCTGTGGCAGCATACAGTGGACAATGCAGCTGCGGATGACCGGGATATCGACTATGTATTTGCCGCCTGGGTCGATAAGGATTTTGCGGCGGACGATCTGCTGGCAGAGGACGCAGAGAATTTTGAAAAATATGCAGCTTATCTTACGCCTTCCATGGCGGTATGCGGCGCAGGGAGCCTGATCTTTCTGATCTGCCTTATTATTCTTACTGCCGGCGCAGGAAGAAACAATGAAAAAGAAGAGGTACAGCTGAATTTCTTTGACCGCTGGTATACAGAGATCGGCGCAGCAGCTGTATGTGCTGTGTGGGCAGTTCCTGTATTTCTGTTTCTGGGGCTTGGGATCAATGTAGACTATGTGGATAAACTGAAATATATTGTGGCAGCAGTGGCTGGTCTGGGAGCCTGGACCGCAGTGATGTTTTTGGGCGGCTGGATGAGTCTGGTACGTCGTATAAAAGCAAAAACTTTCTGGAAAAACAGTGTTCTGAGAAAAGTTTTTGGCTTGCTGAGAAAGCTTTTAAGTCTGCTCAAGAAGTTTTGCCTTAAGATTGTGAAAGGCTGCAGAAGGTTTGTTGATTTTTTCGCGGAAAACACAGCCAGCAGGATTAAAATGGCTCTGCTGTTCGGAGGATTCTGTTTCTTCCAGTTTATAATATGGACAGTGATACTTTGCGGCGGAGTGATTCTTCTTCCGGTTGTTGTGGCAGTGGATATTCTGGGACTGATCTATTTTCTCAGAAAAGCCAGAGGACGGGAGCTGATCCTGGATGGGCTGAAACGTATTACAGACGGTGAGCTTCAGTATAAGATTCCTCTTGATAAGCTTACCGGAGAGCAGAGACAGATCGCTGAATATATTAACCGGATCGGAGAGGGACTTGACGCGGCAGTGGAGGAAAGCCTGAAAAATGAAAGGATGAAGACAGAACTGATCACAAACGTATCCCATGATATCAAGACGCCTCTTACTTCCATTATCAATTATGTAGATCTTTTGAAACGGGAAAATCCTCAGGATCCGAAGATCCAGGGATATCTGGAGATCCTGGAGGAAAAGTCACTGAGACTGAAAACCCTTACTGAAGATGTTGTGGAGGCATCCAAGGCAAGCACAGGAAATATTTCACTGGAAATGGCAGATCTTAATTTTGTAGAGCTTGTTCATCAGGTGATCGGAGAATTTGAGGAACGGTTCCAGGAAAAAAATCTTTCCATGATGGTACATTTTGATCAGGATGAAGCGATCATCTGCGCAGACGGAAGAAGAATGTGGCGTGTTCTGGAAAATGTTTTTGGAAATGTTGCAAAGTACGCTATGGACAACACAAGGGTTTATGCAGAAATCAGAGTAAATAAGCCAAATGTTACATTTTTCCTGAAAAATATTTCTTCTCAGCCTCTGAATATTTCTGCAGACGAGCTGACAGAGAGATTTATCAGAGGAGATGTGTCCAGAAATACAGAAGGCAGCGGACTGGGACTTTCCATTGCAAAAAGCCTGACTGAGCTTCAGGGCGGGGAGTTTAAGCTTTATCTGGACGGAGATCTCTTTAAAGTGACAATTACGTTTAAGGTAAAAGAAAAATGATAATTTTCGATACTGTCTGAGACAGTGGAAAGAACCCTCTGAAAAATAAGAGATAAAATAAGCCCCCGGTATCGCTGTGATGCCGGGGGCGCTTTATGGTATCAGAATACTTTTATGAGATTATAGGAATCGTCTACAAGCAGAACATCTGCATATTTGCCCGGAGTAAGGGAACCTACTTTGTCATAGACATGAATACTTTTGGCAGGATTTCTGGTAGCTGCAAAAATAGCTGTGGATTCAGGGATACCGAATTCCATGGCTTTTTTCATGCAGTCAAAAAGATTTGTTGCAGATCCGGCAATGGTACCGTTGGACAGAGTTGCCAGACGGTCTTTCATGGTAACTTCCTGGCCGCCCAGTTCATAGGTGCCATTTTCCATTCCGGTTGCCATCATAGAGTCGCTGACCAGAACAACACGCTCGTCACCAAACATTTTAAAGGTAGTGCGCACAACACATGGATGAATGTGGAAACCGTCACAGATCAGCTCTACCATGCAGTCCTCACTGTCACATGCGGCTCCGATCACGCCAGGATCTCTGTGAGCAAAAGGAGGCATTGCGTTATAGAGATGTGTTACGTGATTTACACCAAGCTCCATGGCTTTTCTGGCACAGTCGTAATCTGCTGTAGTATGTCCGATGGAAATTACTACTTCGTCCTTTGCAGCCTGAATAAATTCAAAGGCGCGGTCTACATTAGGAGCAAGTGTTACCAGTCTGATCTGGTTTCCGGAAGCCTCGTTGCACTGACGGAAAAAGGATACGTCAGGAACACTGATATACTCAGCGGCCTGAGCGCCTTTTTTGGCAATGTCGATCAGCGGGCCTTCCATATTAACGCCAATAATGCGGGCAAGCTTATCGTCCGGTTCCACCTTTGTTGCGGTGGCAAAGATGTCCATAAGTCTGTCCTTTGCAAGTGTCATGGAAGTAGGACAGTAGGAGGTGATTCCGTGTTCTTTTTCATATTTCAGAATTACTTTCAGGCCTTCCGGGTCGGCATCGCAGAAATCATGTCCGAAAGCGCCGTGGCTGTGAACGTCCACCAGTCCGGGAAGAACCGTTAACCCTTCAGCGTCGTATTCGGTTTTGTCAGATACTTCTGTCTCGGAAGCAGCCAGTCTGCCATTTTCAATGTACAGATCTTTTTTTACAAAGCTTCCGTCTTCCTGAAATACAAGTCCGTTTTTAATAATCATAATATTATCTCCTTGATTTTTAAGATGCAGTTATGCTGATGATTCTATTATAAGTCTTTGACAAAATTAATTCAATCTGAAGATTATAAAGAGAAAGAACTTTCAAAGTGCATACATATTTGAAAAAATTATACAAAAAATAGATAGTAAAATTGTGCGAGATGCTGAATAGGATGAAAGAACTTTCTTAAAATAAAAATCTATTGAAAAAACTTTCGAAAGCGTTATACTATGTGCAGAAATTGCGAAAGCGGAAAGGAGAGCACGATGGAAAAAAAATTAGAGCAGATCAAGGGACATCTGATAGTATCCTGTCAGGCGCTTCCTCATGAGCCTCTTCATTCTTCCTTTATTATGGGCAGAATGGCAAGAGCGGCAGCGGAAGGAGGAGCAATGGGAATCCGGGCCAATACCAGGGAGGATATTGAGGAAATCAAAAAGAACGTAGATCTTCCTGTTATTGGAATTGTAAAAAGAGATTATCCGGACAGCAAGGTGTATATTACTCCTACCATGAAGGAAATTGATGAGCTTATGGAAGTAAAGCCGGAAATTATAGCTGTTGACGCTACCATTTCTTTAAGACCGGGAAATGTGACTCTGGATGAATTTTACCATCAGATCCGTGAAAAATATCCGGAGCAGATGCTTATGGCAGACTGTTCTACAGTAGAAGAGGCGCTTCATGCAGACGAGCTTGGATTTGATTTTATTGGAACGACTATGGTTGGCTATACAGAGCAGAGTAAGGGAGACAGGATCGAGGCTAATGACTTTGAGATCATCCGTACAATTTTAAGTAAGGTAAAACATCATGTGATCGCAGAAGGAAATATCAACACACCGGAAAAAGCCAGAAGAGTGGTGGAACTGGGCTGTTACAGTGTGGTTGTAGGTTCTATTATCACAAGACCTCAGCTGATTACAAAATCTTTTACAGAAGAAATGAAAAAAGCAGAGAAATAAATCATAAGGGAATACCCCAGGAGGAATGTTATTATGAGTAAATTGGATAAGTATAAAGGAATTATTCCGGCTTTTTATGCATGCTATGACGCAGAAGGCAATGTAAGTCCGGAAGGTGTTCGCGCTCTCACCCGTTATTATATTGACAAGGGAGTAAAGGGCGTTTATGTAAATGGTTCTTCAGGCGAATGTATTTATCAGAGTGTAGAAGAACGTAAGCTTATCATCGAAAACGTAATGGCTGTGGCAAAAGGAAAATTAACCGTGATCAACCATGTTGCCTGCAACAATACGAAGGACAGTGTGGAGCTTGCAAAGCATTCTGAAAGCGTAGGAGTTGATGCGATTGCGTCCATTCCGCCTATTTATTTCAGACTTCCGGAGTACTCTATTGCAGCGTACTGGAATGAGATCAGCGAGGCAGCGCCGAACACAGACTTTATTATTTATAACATTCCTCAGCTTGCAGGAACAGCGCTTACAATGAGCCTGTTTGCAGAAATGATGAAAAATCCAAGAGTAGTGGGCGTAAAAAATTCTTCCATGCCTACACAGGATATCCAGATGTTTAAATCAGCAGGGAAGGCTGCAAAGGGCGAGTTTGTAGTATTTAACGGCCCGGATGAGCAGTTTGTGGCAGGACGTGCAATTGGCGCTGACGGAGGAATCGGCGGAACCTATGGAGTGATGCCGGAACTGTTCCTGAAATTAAATGAACTGATCGTAGCCGGCGAAAGAGATACTGCAGCAGCTCTTCAGTATGACATTAATGAGATTATTTACAAAATGTGCTCCAGCCATGCAAACATGTATGCAGTGGCAAAAGAGATTCTCCGCATAAATGAAAATGTAGACCTGGGCGGTGTGCGTAAGCCTCTTGAAAATCTTCAGGAAGCCGATAAGGCGGTTGCAGCAGAGGCAGCAGCAATGATAAAAGCAGCAAAGGATAAATATCTGGCTTAAATGCCAGATGAGAGGGAGGTAATTTATGCAGGGATTTACAGTGATTGATCTTGTTATTCTGATCGTATATCTGGCTGCGGTTTTGTTTGCAGGCCTTCATTTTGCAAAAAAAGAAATGAAGGGAAAAGAATACTTTAAGGGTGACGGAACAGTGCCGTGGTGGGTAACTTCTGTTTCCATTTTTGCAACACTTTTAAGCCCGATCTCTTTCCTGTCTCTGGCAGGAAACTCGTATGCGGGAACATGGATCATGTGGTTTGCACAGCTTGGCATGCTTCTGGCAATTCCGGTAACCATCCGTTTCTTCCTGCCAATTTACAGCAAGCTGGATATTGATACTGCCTATCATTATCTGGAACTGCGTTTTAAAAGCAAAGGACTCCGTGTTCTGGGCGCAGTAATGTTTATTGTATATCAGATCGGACGTATGTCCATTATTATGTATCTGCCGTGTATGGTGCTGTCAAATCTTATGGGAATCAATGTAAATATCCTGATCATTATCATGGGTGTGATCGCGATTATCTATTCCTATACAGGCGGACTGAAATCCGTACTCTGGACAGATTTTATCCAGGGATCCGTACTTCTGATCGGCGTTACCTTTGGCCTGTTTTTCCTGCTGTTTCATATTGACGGCGGACTCGGAGCGATTTTCCATGAGTTTACTGCAGGCCACAAATTCCTGGCAGCAGATCAGCCTATATTTGATGCAAATATTCTGAAAGACAGTGTATTTCTTCTTATCATAGGCGCCGGATTCAATACAATGGGTTCTTATGTATCCAGCCAGGATATTGTACAGCGTTTTACAACTACAACAGACAGAAAAAAACTGAACAAGATGATGCTTGCAAACGGAGCGCTTTCCATTTTTATTGCAACAGTATTCTATCTTATCGGAACAGGCTTATATGTGTTCTACAATGTACAGGGAAATCAGCTTCCTCCGGCAGCGCAGCAGGATCAGATCTTTGCATCCTGGATCGCGTTTGAGCTTCCGGTAGGTATTACGGGTCTTCTTCTTGCAGCAATCTATGCAGCGGCACAGTCTACTCTGTCCACAGGTCTGAACTCTGTGGCATCCAGCTGGACACTGGATATCCAGGAGAGACTTTCCAAGAAGAAGCTCAGCTTTGAGACACAGACAAAGATCGGTCAGTATGTATCTCTTGTTGTAGGTATTTTCTCCATTATTGTTGCCATGGTACTGGCAAACGGCGGAGTAAAATCTGCTTACGAGTGGTTTAACGGATTTATGGGACTGGTTCTCGGAATTCTGATCGGAACCTTTATTCTTGGCGCATTTACAAAGGTAGCAAATACTTTTGGCGCAACTGTAGCGTTTATTGCGGCTTCTGCAGTTATGATCTACATTAAATATTTTATTCCTGCAGACAGAGTATCTATCTGGTCCTACTCAATTATTTCTATTGCAGTATCTCTGGTGGTAGGTATTCCTGCAAGTATGATCTGGAGAAAAATAAAAGGAGATCAGTCAAAGCCGGCTCCCAATACAACTATTTACAAACATTAATCAGCAGCACAGAATCAGCCTGGTCTTTCTTCTAAGCAAGTCCAGGCTGATTATTTCAATAAAAAACAGGAGGAAAATAAAATGATATTTGGAAATATAAAAGACGTTGAGGAATATGGATTTCTGGAGGAAAACGTATTAAAATGTTTAGAGTATGCAAAAAATAATGAACTTGTGGATTTTGAAAAAGGAAGTCATGAAATAGAGGGTGACAACCTGTTTGTTAATATTGTAGAATATGAGACAACAACACCGGAAAACAGAATCTGGGAAGCGCATCGCCAGTATCTGGATCTTCATCTGATGCTGAAGGGAACAGAGGAGATTGATGTGAACTTTATTGACAATATGGTACAGAAGGAATTTGTGGAAAAAGATGATTTTCTTCCTCTGGAAGGAGAAAAAAACAGCCATGTAGTTCTTTCTGCCGGTGATTTCCTGATCTGTTATCCAAAAGACGGACACAGAACAGCTATACAGGTAAACGGACCTGAACAGATCAAAAAGGCTATTTTTAAGATCAGAATTAAATAATCAGTAAACAGATAAAGGAGCGGCAGGATGAAGGAATATATCTGTATTGATATTGGAGGCACTTCTATAAAGCACGGCGTGGTACGAGAGGACGGAACCTTTGCTGTTACAGGAGAAATGCCCACACAGGCCATGGAATATGGCGGCCCCGGGATTATGGAAAAAGCAAAGAAGATCGTTGAAGTTTACAGGGAAGAGTATCAGCCGGAAGGAATCTGCATTTCCACAGCCGGAATGGTAGACTGCGAGAAAGGAAAAATTACTTATGCAGCTCCTCTGATCCCCAACTATACAGGCACAGAAATTAAAAAAACACTGGAAGATCTGTATGGGATTCCCTGTGAAGTAGAAAACGATGTAAACTGCGCCGGCCTTGCAGAACATTTTGCCGGAGCATCAAAAGGAAGCAGCATCAGTCTTTGCCTTACTATTGGTACAGGGATCGGCGGAGCTATTATCATTGACGGAAAAGTATTTCACGGATTTTCCGGAAGCGGATGTGAGGTAGGCTATATGCATCTTCCGGGAGGCGAATTTCAGGACCTGGGAGCAAGCAGTATCCTTGTAAAAAAGACAGCGGAATATAAGCGCATAGATCCTGCATCCATCAATGGCAAATATGTATTTGAACAGGCAAAGCAGGGAGACTCTGACTGTATACGCGCCATTCAGGAAATGTGTGAGGTTCTGGGAATGGGGATCGCAAACATCTGCTATGTAGTGAATCCGGAGGTAGTAGTTCTGGGAGGCGGAATTATGGCGCAGAAAGAATATCTGAAAGATATTCTGAGAGAAAGCCTTGATAAATATCTGATTCCGTCAGTTGCCCGGCATACCCGGATGGAGTTTGCACAGAATCAGAATCAGGCAGGAATGCTGGGAGCCTATTATCATTTTCGGTCAAGACACTAAGGAACTGTCAGCCGCACATAAACCGGAAGAGGAGGGGGAGCATGGAAAATATTATTCCGCAGATGGAAGCTATTTACAGCAGCTTTACACCTTTGGAAAAAACAATAGCGGATTTTTTTATCCATAATGATGAGAAAAAAGATCTGTCATCAAAAAGTGTGTCAAAAAAGCTTTTTGTGTCAGAAGCCTCCCTGTCCAGATTTGCAAAAAAATGCGGTTATAAAGGGTATCGGGAGTTTATTTTCTGTTACAAACAGTACGAATCGGGAATGAACAGGCAGCAGGCCAGCGATAATATCAAGCTTGTTTTTAACAGCTATCAGGAACTTCTGAATAAAAGCTATTCTCTGATCGATGAAGCCCAGATAGAACGTATCGTAAAGATCCTGACAGAAAAAAAGAGAATTTATGTATATGGAAAAGGCAGCTCCGGTACAGTTGGAACAGAGATGAAGCTTCGGTTTATGCGCATCGGAGTAAATATTGAAGCCATCACAGACGAGCATATTATGAAAATGAACTCAGTTCTGCTGGATGGGGAGTGCGGCGTTATAGGAATCAGTATCAGCGGAAAAACAGAGACTGTTATAGATTCGCTTAAAGCAGCAAAAAAATGCGGTGCAGCCGTAGTACTTATGACATCCCGTAAAGAAAAGAAGTTTGAAGATTTCTGTGATGAGATCATGCTGTTTGCAGTGAAGGAAAATCTGGAAAGAGGAAAAGATATTTCTCCTCAGTTTCCCATTCTTGTTATGATTGATATGCTGTATTCCAGAATACTCCGGACAGAAGGCTTCAGAAGAAGAGAAACTCTCCATGAATATACAATGGAAGCGTTGGACGAAAAATAACAGGTGGTTCAGAGGGCGACCGGTCATTATGACTGGTCGCTTTTTATATACAAATCCGGAAGGGCATGTAACTGCGTGCAGTGAAGAGACTGGCAGGAGGGAAAGGCGCAGGCTCTGGTCAGTTTGCTGTGGGCATAACAATAAAAGTAGTTCAGGGGCAGGAAATTGTGATATATTTGCAGAAAAAGAAAGGCTTATAAGGGAGGAGCACATATGAAGGCAGGTAAATTAAACGGACAGATAACAATAGGAGTATTTTCATCTTCATCTCCTGTTTCGGCAACAGTTCCGGTACGTTATGACCGGGGCATAGAGTATTTAAAGTCCAGAGGCTATGAGATGATACACGGAAGTTTACAGGGAAAACAGGATTTTTACAGATCAGGAACTATTCAGCAGCGGGCAGAGGAATTTAATAATCTGCTGTATAACGAAAAAGTGCAGATTTTGATGGCATCCATTGGAGGAAATAACACAAATTCGATTCTTCCGTATATTGATTATGAATATTTGAAAAAACATCCGAAAATAATTATCGGGTATTCAGATACCACTGCGCTGCTTCTTGCCATTTATGCGAAAACCGGACTGGTGACATTTTACGGTCCTGCAGTAGCGTCTTCCTTTGGGGAGCTGCCGCCTTTTGTGGACCGGACTTTTGAGTACTTTGATTCCATGGTAAAAGGCAGGATCACCTGTCCCTATGATTATCCGATGCCGGAGTTCTGGACAGATGAATTTATTAAATGGGATGAACAGGATCGTTCAAAGGCACAGTACAAAAATGACTGGATCTGCGTAAAGACGGGAATATGTCAGGGAAGGCTCATCGGTGGAAACTTGAATACCATGGAGGGATTTTTTGGAACAGAGTATATGCCTGAGATCCGGAAGGGAGATATTTTGTTTATAGAGGATTCCCTGAAGGATGCATGTACCATTGAGCGTTCCTTCTCATTGCTGAGGCTTGCCGGAGTATTTGACAGGGTAAGTGGAATTATCCTGGGAAAACATGAGAAATTTGACGATAACGGAACAGGAAGAAAGCCTTACGAAATTCTGCAGGAGGTTCTGGGAGAAACAGAGATTCCGGTTCTGGCAGAGTTTGACTGCTGTCATACACATCCCATGTTTACACTGCCTCTTGGCTGCCAGGTAAGACTGGATGCGGAGAATAAAACTGTTTCCCTGCTGGAAAGTCCGTTTGTACAGTGAGATCGGAGAAGGCAGTTTCTTTTTTTACATTTGTGAAGGCGTCTGAGGTAAAGGATGTGAAAAAGTATAATCATGCAGTGTCAGTTTTGTGGAGTGCAGGTACAGTTTTATTTGAAATACTGGGGATTCCGCTGCTGTTTATCAGGCAGAATTCGCCCTGGGCAATTTTTCTGGTGCTGGGAACAATGTTCTGGGTAATAGGAATCAGCGTTGCGTATATGCGGATTGAAGCCAGGTATAAAAAGTAAAGCCGGGCAGGCAGGAGGCACAGACGGCATCTGAAAGCCGGGGGAAAATCAGGATGTAAAGTCAGTTCGGGAGAATTTCTCTCAGGGTTTTATAAAGATGACAAACTTCTTCCGGTAATTACGCTTGTAATTCACTTTGGACCAGAGGAATGGGATGCTCCAATGGGGCTGCATGATATGATAAAGATTGAAGATCCGGAACTTTTATCATACATTCCAGACTACAGGATTAATCTGATCTCCCCATATAGTATTTCGGATATAAGCCTGGATCAGTTTCATACCAGCCTCCGGGAAGTGATTTTATTTATTAAATATTCAAAAGATAAAAACCGGCTTCGCAAAATTGTAACTGCAGATCCACATTTTTTGTCTGTGGACAGGAAAGCCGGACAGGTGATAAAGATACTGACAGGAAGTGATTTTGAGATCAGGGAAGAGGAGGAAAAAATTGATATGTGTAAGGCTCTTGAGGATCTTAAGGAAGAAGGGCGTCAGGAAGGGTGGCAGGAAGGACGCCAGGATGGCATTAGAAAGCTCATCCTGAAAATACTGGCCAAAAACCAGTTTTCTTATGAGGAAATTGCAGACATGACAGAAATGTCTGTAGAGGAAATCATGGAAATTGACAGGTCAGCTGCCGGACAGCAGTAAAAGGTTCGGATAAACAAAGTTTTATCTTGGGTAAAGCATGTATTTTGGGGCTGTTTTCTGCTGAAATCATGAAAATGTAATTTGCTAAATCCTTATAAATATGCTAGTATTTAAAGAGCGATTCGTACCTGTCAGGCATTGGCATGTCTGCCTGACAGAGACGGCAGTTTATCATTTACAAAATACCCCAGGAGGATTTTTTATAATGGAAAAGCAGAAGTATTATATTACAACAGCTATCGCTTATACTTCCGGTAAGCCTCATATCGGAAATACCTACGAGGCTGTTCTGGCAGATGCCATTGCACGCTACAAAAGACTGGAAGGATATGATGTATTTTTCCAGACAGGAACAGATGAGCATGGCCAGAAAATCGAGCTGAAAGCAGAAGAAGCAGGAATTACACCTAAGGAATTTGTTGATAATGTATCCGGCGAGATCAAAAATATCTGGGATCTGATGAACACTTCCTATGACAAATTCATTCGTACTACAGACGAAGACCACGAGAAACAGGTTCAGAAGATCTTCAAAAAAATGTATGCAAAGGGCGATATTTACAAGGGACATTATGAGGGAATGTACTGTACTCCCTGTGAGTCCTTTTTTACAGAGAGTCAGCTTGTAGACGGCAAATGTCCTGACTGCGGACGTCCCTGTGTTCCGGCTAAGGAAGAGGCATATTTCTTCAAAATGAGTAAATATGCAGACCGCCTTATTGAGCACATCAAGACACATCCTGAGTTTATCCAGCCGGAGTCCCGTAAAAACGAGATGATGAACAATTTCCTTCTTCCGGGACTTCAGGATCTCTGTGTTTCCAGAACTTCCTTTAAATGGGGAATTCCGGTAGATTTTGATCCGAAGCATGTTGTTTATGTATGGCTTGACGCTCTTACAAACTATATCACAGGAATCGGATATGACTGCGACGGAGACAGCACAGAGCAGTTCGGTAAGCTGTGGCCGGCAGATCTTCATCTGATCGGTAAGGATATTATCCGTTTCCATACAATTTACTGGCCTATCTTCCTGATGTCACTGGATCTTCCGCTTCCCAAGCAGGTATTCGGTCATCCATGGCTGTTACAGGGCGATGGAAAAATGAGTAAATCCAAGGGAAATGTGCTTTATGCAGACGAGCTTGTGGATTTCTTTGGAGTAGATGCAGTTCGTTACTTTGTGCTTCATGAGATGCCGTTTGAGAACGACGGCGTGATCACCTGGGAGCTGATGGTGGAGCGTCTGAACTCCGAGCTTGCCAATACTCTTGGAAATCTTGTAAACCGCACCATTTCCATGTCTAACAAATATTTCGGCGGCGTAGTGGAAAACAAAAATGTAACAGAGCCTGTTGATGAGGATATGAAAGCTTTTGTACTGGCAGCGCCGGGCAAGGTTGCAGCCAAGATGGAGAAGCTCCGTGTGGCAGACGCCATGACAGAGGTATTCAGTCTCTTTAAACGCCTGAACAAATACATTGACGAGACAATGCCGTGGGCTCTTGCAAAGGAAGAGGACAAGCAGGACCGTCTTGCAACTGTGCTCTATAATCTTGTAGAGGGAATCACCATAGGAGCAGCTCTTCTGGAGGCATTTATGCCGGAGACAACAGAGCGTATTCTTGCACAGCTTAATGCTGAAAAACGCAGTTTTGAATCACTGGATACTTTTGGCCTGTATCCGTCCGGCAATAAGGTTGTAGAAAAACCGGAAATTCTGTTTGCCCGTCTTGATCTTAAAGAGGTAATGGCAAAGGTAGAAGAGCTCCACCCGCCTGTACAGGAAGAAAAGGAAGAGGAGTCCGGAATTGATCTTGAGCCAAAAGCAGAGATCACATTTGAGGATTTTGAGAAGCTGCAGTTCCAGGTTGGCGAGATCATTGCCTGTGAGGCAGTAAAAAAATCCAAAAAGCTTCTTTGCTCTCAGGTAAAGATCGGAAGTCAGGTTCGCCAGATCGTATCCGGAATCAAAGCCCATTACACCCCTGAGGAAATGGTAGGCAAAAAGGTTATGGTAGTTACCAACCTGAAGCCTGCGAAGCTTGCAGGAGTTATGAGTGAGGGAATGATCCTCTGTGCAGAGGATGCAGAAGGCAATCTTGCCCTTATGACACCGGAGAAAAACATGCCGGCAGGAGCAGAAATCTGCTGATAAAACGGAACTTTATTAAGAGTAGAAATTTATGTTTGCGGAGGAAAGAATTTTTATTTTTTGTTATCCGCAGACGATGAATATGAGAAAAGGCAGATCATGTGTTGTGTTTCCTGGTAAACATTGCAAGGCATTATGATTCTGCCTTTTTTCTGTATCTGAAAATGGCTGACAGCCAAATATAAATTTGCAGTTTTATACTATGCTGCTCTGCTTGACGTACCTCTCTAAATTTTCTATACTAGAGGGAGTATAAGGAGGTTGTATTGATGGGGAAGGAATTCAGCCATTTTGATCATAAAGGAAATGCAGTGATGGTGGATGTTTCCGGTAAGGAGCCCACTTTTCGGACAGCTGTAGCCACAGGCTATATTTCCGTGGGAGCAGAAATCATGGCGGCGGTTACGGGAGGAAATGTAAAAAAAGGCGATGTTCTCGGCGTAGCCAGAGTAGCAGGGATCATGGGGGTGAAGCAGACTTCTTCTCTGATTCCAATGTGCCATCCGCTGCCAATCCAGAAGTGTGCAGTTGATTTTGAACTGGATCAGGAAAACAGCCGGATCCATGCGTACTGTACGGTAAAGACAGAGGGCAAAACCGGGGTGGAGATGGAGGCTCTGACAGGCGTACAGACAGCGCTTCTGACAATTTACGACATGTGTAAGGCTATTGACAAGCATATGGTAATGTCGGAGATCCATCTTGTAGAAAAAACAGGAGGAAAAAGCGGAGATTTCCGTTTTAAGGACAAATGATAGACCGTTGTGGAAGAACGATAGATTATCTTCGGATCTCGGTGACAGACCGCTGTAATCTCCGCTGTATTTACTGTATGCCGGAAAACGGCGTCAAGCTGGTGGAGCGAAGTCAGATCCTTCGGGAGGAAGAAATCATAAGAATCAGCCGGGTTATGGCACAGCTTGGAATTACCAGGATCAAGCTGACCGGAGGAGAACCGCTGGTACATGTAAGGATGCCGGAGCTGGTATGTCAGATCAAGGAGATTCCGGGAATTAAAAAGGTAACCCTGACTACCAATGGAACTCTTTTAAAGGAGCAGATGAAGGAACTTGCAGAGGCGGGGCTGGATGCAGTGAATATCAGTCTGGATACTCTGAACAGAGACTGCTTTCAGAAGATCACAAGAAGAGATCTTTTAAATGAAGCTCTGGAGGGGATTCAGGAGGCCCTGCGCTATCCGGGTATTTCTGTGAAGATCAACTGTGTTCCTCTGGGAATAGAGGGGCAGGATCTCTGTGAGATTGCAGAGCTTGCCCGGAAATATCCGGTTCATGTGCGTTTTATTGAAATGATGCCTATTGGCTGCGGTATGGAATTTAAGGGAATGTCAGAAGAGGAACTGACAGAGCTTCTGGAAAAGCGCTTTGGGTCTCTGACTCTTTATCAGGGAGAACCTCTTGGAAACGGGCCGTCCAGATATTATGAAGCACAAGGATTTGAAGGAAAACTGGGCTTTATCAGTGCAGTCAGCCATAAGTTCTGTAAAGACTGTAACCGGATCCGCCTGACCTCTCAGGGATATCTGAAAACCTGCCTTCAGTATTCGGCGGGAAAGGATTTAAGAGAGATTATAAGAAACGGCGGCACAGATGAGGAACTGACAGAAGCAATTCTGGAGGCACTGGAACAGAAACCGGACGGACATCAGTTTTTGGAAAAGGCACAGGCAGACGACACAGAAAAGCTCTGTATGTCTCAGATAGGAGGGTGAAATATGAAGCGGGTAGCAATCATAACATCAAGTGATTCCGGTTACCGGGGAGAGCGGGAAGATTTAAGCGGGCCGGCAATCCGTGAAATTCTGGAAAGAGAAGGATATCAGGTAGTGTCTCTGGATATTCTTCCTGACGACAGAGAAATACTGAAAAATAAAATGGCAGAAATCGCGGATCAGGGGCTGGCGGAGCTGATCCTTACTACAGGCGGCACAGGCTTTTCGGAGAGAGATGTAATGCCGGAAGCGACAGAGGATATTATTGAGCGAAGGGTTCCGGGAATCCCGGAGGCTATGCGTGCTTACAGCATGACTATTACAAAGAGAGCAATGCTGAGCAGGGCTTCAGCAGGAATCCGCAAAAAAACACTTATCATCAATCTTCCCGGAAGTCCAAAGGCAGTACGGGAAAGTCTGGAATATATTATTGATTCTCTGGAGCACGGAATCGAAATCCTTACAGGAGAAGCGTCTGACTGCGCCCGAAAATAAAAGATTTCCGGACAGAAGCCGGGAAGACTGAGGGGCTCGGAGAGGTTTTACAGGGGAAAATCATAATAATAAAGAAGGTAATGAATTATGGGAAAAGTAATAGCAATTTGTATCAGTGAGGAGAAAGGCACACAGAAACACAGTGTACAGGAAGCGGAATTTATTGAGGACTGGGGAATCAAAGGGGATGCCCATGCCGGAAAGTGGCACAGACAGGTAAGTCTTCTTTCGTTTGACAAGATTGAAGATTTCCGTGCCAGAGGCGCTGAGGTGACAGACGGAGCCTTTGGAGAAAATATTGTAGTAGAGGGCTTTGATTTTGCCGCTATGCCTGTAGGTACAAGATTCCGCTGTAATGACGTAATTTTGGAAATGACACAGATCGGCAAAAAATGCCACCATGGCTGCGCGATTTTCCAGGCTATGGGAGACTGTATTATGCCAAGAGAGGGCGTATTTACAAAAGTAATTCACGGCGGTGTGATCCGTCCGGGAGACGAATTTCTGTGTTGTGAAAAAGGACAGGATGAATGAAAACATACAGTATTTTTGAGACACATGCACATTATGACGATGAGGCTTTTGAGCCGGACAGGGACGGGCTTTTAAGCTCTCTTCAGGGGAATGGAATCGGCACCGTGGTAAATGTGTGCGCCTCTGTGGGGGAGCTTGGGCGCACAATTACTCTCACAGAAAAGTATCCCTTTGTTTACGGCGCAGTGGGAGTGCATCCGGATGATGCGGATAAAATGACAGAGCAGACGTTAAATGAGATCCGTGAGCTTTCCCGCAGAGAAAAGATTCTTGCCATTGGCGAGATCGGGCTGGACTATTACTGGCATAAGGAAGAGGCAGCGCACGAGATCCAGAAAAAAATGTTCCGCGCTCAGATGGATATTGCCAGAGAAGAAAAGCTTCCGTTTATGATCCACAGCAGAGATGCTGCAAAGGATACTCTTGATATTGTGAAGGAGTATATGGACGAGGGTATGTACGGCGGAATCATCCATTGTTTTTCCTACGGAAAGGAAATGGCTGAGCAGTACCTGAATATGGGATTATATCTTGGAATCGGCGGAGTAGTGACTTTTAAAAATGCAAAAAAATTAAAAGAGGTTGTAGAATATGCCCCTCTTGAACAGCTTGTTCTGGAAACAGACAGTCCGTATTTAAGCCCTGAACCCAACAGAGGAAAAAGAAACAGTTCCCTGAACCTGCCCTATGTAGCCCGGGCTATTGGAGAACTGAAAGGGATTTCAGAGGAGGAAGTGATTCGCATTACAGGTCAGAATGCAGAGAAGCTTCTTTTTCATCGCATAAAATAGAGTCATATAAAATAAAATCATATAAAAAACTGCTGTGGAAATTGTTTCAGGTAAACAAAATCTGCAGCAGTTTTTATATACGTTTAAGCTTCCTCATCTTCATAGCCGGAGTCGTAATCTCCGGAACCGTCATCATAGCCATCATCTTCTGTTTCCTCAGAGGAATCCCCGGAACCGTTATCATAGCTGTCAGATCCTCCGTCTGAATTCTCCCCGGAACCTTCGCCGGTATCATCAGAAGAGGTATTATCAGAACTTCCAAGCTGTTCATAATACTGATCGGAGCTGACAGACCATGTATCTTCTACATAATTTCCTTTGGAATCCGTCATGTTCAGTTCATAGTCAAAGGAAACCTCCAGAAGATTGGTTCTGGTGGACGGCTCCACATTCATGGACATGATCTCATCGAATTTTTTTCGGAGATTATCCAGGGTGAATTCATCACCAATGATGTCCCGCACTCCGTGCTGAGATGCCAGATCTTCGGTGTAGTCTTCCAGCATATATGGGCTAAAGACGCCCTCATCTTTATTATAGTGCATAACCATAGGCTTTACAGTGGCATCCAGAATTTCTACAGTGGTTTTTCCTTTCAGCACAGATTTCTGGATGGTAAAACCGGCCATGCCTTCCAGCAGCTCCGGAAGCTCCTGCTGAGTGGAAACAAAGTTGCCAAGAGAATAAAAAATCAGCATTTCGTTTCCGTTATCGTCAGACATGCGTCCATATGGCTGAAGTACATGAGGATGACCGCCGATTACAACATCGACCCCCTGTTCCATCAGAAAGGCAGCCCACTGCTTCTGATATTCGGTAGGCATGGTTTCGTCCTCTTTTCCCCAGTGAGCGACAAAAATAAGGCAGTCGCTGTCTTCCTTTGCTTTCTGGATCATAGAAGCAACTTCGCTTTTTTCAAAAATATCGATCATATAATCTTTTCCGTCTACATAATCTCCGTTGTTAGTTCCGTAGGTGTAGTCAAGAAAAGCAATTTTAATCCCGTTTACCTCCAGTGTTTTTACAGTATCTGCATCTTCCTGACTGGAATGGATGCCCAGTACAGGAACTTCCGGATAGTTGGTCTTCCAGAAATCCAGAGTCTGTTCTATGTAGTCAGGACCATAGTCATCAATGTGATTGGTGGCTGATTCAATGACGTCAAAGCCGGCCTTGATCAGAGCGTCGCCTACTTCTGTAGGTGTGGCAAAGGAAGGATAGGAGCTGACCGCACTGTGGTCTGTGGTAAATACAGTTTCCTGGTCGATCATGGCTATATCTGCGGCCTGGATCTCATCCTTAACATTCTCGTAGATATGCTCGTAATTCCATGTTCCGGATTCATACTGGCCGGACTCTATCAGACTTCCATGGTAAAGATTGTCTCCTACAGCGATAACAGTGGCGGTAGATACTTCCGGAGTATTGGCCTTTTTTTCTGCTTCTGCTTTTTTTATTGCAGCTTCTTTTTTTGCAGTTTCTGCAGGCTTCTGTATCAGATTGTAGTCAAGCTGGCGGAAAAGGACAACCAGAATGACCAGAACTGTCACAGAGCAGAAAAAGGCAATCCGGGAATTACTTTTTTCTCTGAGATTGAGAGGTATATTTTTATTTTTTTTCATGGCAGATTCCTTTATATAAATTTCGTGGATTTTCTTATTTATTATAGCAAAAAGAGCGCACTTTTGACAAGTGCAGCCGAAATGTTGCTGTTTACCCCTAAAATGAAATTTTAAATTCCACCGCCCTTATGCGGTGGAATTTACCTCCGCATAGTTGATATTTACTCTTTCATACAGAAATGGTATGGTTATCTCTCCTTCTGACAGCAGTAGAAGGAGGAACAATAAAATTACAGAGAAAGCCGGAAGCTTCAAAAAAGTGCTTTGTGCCGGGACTGGTTTGGGGTATAATAAAGAAAACATACAGGGAAAGGAGCCAGCTATGAATTCTGTTGAAACGGTAAATGATGTTCTGGTAAATTTGTTTAATGAAATTATGGACATTGAGGAGAGGGCTCTGATCACTCCTGAATATAAGGACATTTCTGTAAATGATATGCATGTAATAGAGGCTGTGGGGATCCGGAATCCAAGGAGCATGTCCGCAATAGCAAAGGATCTCTCCGTTACGGTAGGAACCCTGACAATAGCTGTAAATCATCTGGTAAAAAAAGGCTATATCAATCGGGGCAGAAGTGAAGAAGACAGGCGGGTTGTTCTTGTTTCCCTTTCGGAGAAGGGAGAAAAAGCCTATCATCATCACCGGATGTTCCATGAACGAATGGTAATGTCGGTTTTAAAAGGACTGGACAGGCAGGAGACAGAGACTCTGACAAAAGCTTTGAGCCATCTGCAGGATTTCTTCAGAAATTACAGAGACGAATAAAAAATATATGGGGGCGTTGGGCCCCCATAATTACTGTGTCATATATTTATACAGAACCGGAAAGGGAACAGGGCCGATTTCCAGTACTTTCTGATGAAACAGCCTGAGATCAAAAGCCTCTCCAAGCTCTTCTTTCTGCATTTCTTTCAGATCAAGAAAATTCAGATATCCCCAGTAATATTTCAGGTAGTTGGCAGGGGTTTCCACGATATACTGATAGATTTCCTGGATAACATCTGTTTTCTGGATGCCAAAAACACGTAAAAACCGGGCTGTCTGGGACTGATTCCATCCATGCTCATGGATGCCGATATCCAGAAGTGAATAGATGCACAGATTAATGCTTCTGTTCAGCCAGTACAGAGATGAAAGGTTTTTTGCATCACTGTCCTTTATAAAATTATCCGCATAGGAGGGAAGGCAGGATTCCACATAGGTTGCCCATCCTTCTACGTAACCGCCGCAGGAGATCAGATAACGGATATCTTCCGGCTGACAGGAGGCAAAAGAGGTAGTCTGATAAAGATGTCCCGGAAAGCCTTCGTGAGCAAGAGTGGAAACAAGTTCCGGACCGGAGTGGCGGCCTGAACGGTTAATATAAATCACGTTGGGGGTTCCGGTATCTAATGGCGGCGTCAGATAAAAGGCAGGACTCAGGTAATCCTCCATAGATTCATGTACATAGAGAACCTCATAAGGAGCAGACGGTGGTTCCGGGAAATCCGCCGTGATACACTGGCTGAGCTTTTGAAGAATCTGCTCCGGATCAGTGGAAAAAATTTCCGGATTTTGCTGAAGTTTCTCAATAAGAGCAGAATTTTTGCGAAGCAAAAGCTGCATTGATTTAAAATCTGCGGAAAGCTGTGACAAAAGTCTTTTTTCTATGTCGGCAACGGAGGCATAGGAGCCAACCTGACTTTTCAGCAGATATTCATAATATTCTTTTCCGCCTGAAAAATGGGCAAGCCCCCGGCTTGACACTCCTGTTCCTCGAAGTGATTCCAGTCCCTGGATAAGACGCTGATAGGCAGGAATGACCTGGGATTTCAGGATTTTTTCATGAGCATCCAGAAGTTTTTTCTGATCTTCCGGGGAAAACTTTCCGTAATCTTCCAGCTTCCGGGCAAAAACCTCCAGCATGTAATTGGAATCAGGATCTTTTATAAATGCTTTGCACTGCATGAGAATCCTGTCCAGAGTGGCATCGCTCATAAAAAATCCGGCCTGTGATTTCTGCTTCTCAAATTCCAGGATACTTTGAAAATATGGCTTGACAGAAGAAAGAAGATTCAGATAATCTGCAATATCCTGATCTTCATAAAATGCATATTCTGCAAGCAGAACAGGAAGCTGTGCCTGTGTTCCGAGACTGGGGGAAAGCATTTCTTCCAGAAGCTCATTTCCTTTGAGCGAAAGCCGGGTATGAAAATACAAAAGAAGCATATCAAGAGTAATCTGATTTTCACGGGAAAGCCTGGATGCAGAAAAAGATTTTAACTTGTTCAGATGATTTTCACAGGCTTTGTATGTATCGGACATATCAGCGCTGACAGTGCCGAGAACAGGCGCAGGGCGGGTAATCCCTTCTTTTTCCGGATGGGCGAGAGAGTAATGGAGAGTCAGCATGTTTTCGGAAACCTCTTTTTTAAAGATTTCCCTGCAGAAGGTTTCAAATTTTCCATTTTCAGACCAGACATGGCTGGAAAAATATCCGATCCCCATACCGGAGAGAAGAACAAGGAACAATGAGGCAGTGATTAAAAAGGTTTTTTTGTATCTGCGCAGAAATGCGGGCATAGAAATACTCCTGGCAAGCGTGTTTTTACTATTTTATTGGAAAAAATACAAATGTATGCTACACTGAAAAAAGGTTAAGACAGATAAAAAATCAGCAGAAAACTGAGAAACGGAGGAATCTATCATGTCGGAAATATATGATTTAGCGATACTGGGAGCGGGTCCGGCTGGGATCAGCGCAGCTATTTATGCTGCAAGGGCTCAGCTTAATACCTTGTGGGTGGAAAAAAAGTTCGCTCAGGGCGGTCAGATCGTAGATACTTATGAAGTGGATAATTATCCGGGAATGCCCGGGATCAACGGACTGGATCTGGGTGAAGCAATGGCTTCTCATGCGGAAAAACTGGGACTGACTCCGGTAAGAGAGAATGTCATATCCATAGAGCTGGAGGAAGGAATTAAGATCATCCGCACCCGTAAAAATGAATACAGGGCAAAAACTCTGATTCTTGCAATGGGAGCCGCTCACAGAACTCTGGATATTCCGGGGGAACAGGAGCTTGGGGGAATGGGAGTATCCTACTGCGCCACCTGCGACGGAGCTTTTTTCCGGAATCAGACAGTTGCTGTGATCGGAGGAGGAAATGTAGCGGTGGAAGATGCGATTCTTCTTTCCCGAACCTGTAAAAAGGTTTATGTGATCCACAGAAGAGATGAACTCCGGGCGGATAAAATACTTCAGGAAAAGCTGTTTGCCTGCGAAAATGTGGAAATCATATGGGATACCGTGCCTCTTGCCATTGAGGGAGAAAACAAGGTGACTGCACTGAAGATCCAAAATAAAAAGACAGGGGAAGAGCAGCAGATTTCTCTGGAGGGAGTCTTTGTTGCTGTTGGAATCGTTCCGAATACAGAGCTGGTTCAGGGACTGGTGAAAGTGGATGAAGGAGGATATATTTCTGCAGGAGAAGACTGTGCTGCAAGTGTTCCGGGGATTTTTGCAGCAGGAGATATCCGCACCAAGCAGCTGCGTCAGGTAGTGACTGCAGTGGCAGACGGAGCAAATGCTGTGATCTCTGCAGAACGCTTTTTATAATATCAGAAACCAATATGAAAGATACAGGAAAGAGCGGCATGCTCTTTTTCAGACAGACTGAATATGTAAAATAAAGCGCTGAAAAACGACCATACATGACGTGTGGTCGTTTTTTTAAGGTCATCAGAGAGTGAGATATTTCAGAAGTTAAAAGTGAACTTGCATGTTTGGTTCGACAGTCTGTGTTCATCGGCTTCCAAGTACTTTTTTACAAAAACGCTCAGAATAGGGCATAAAAATCTGAGCAACCGGTCCTACGATAAAGGCGCAGATAATAGTTCCAGGACCGAAGGTTCCTCCTAAAAGAAAGCCGGCTGCAACAAAAAAGCAGTCTGTTAAAATACGGACAAGACCAAAAGCTCTGTGGGTTTTGTCGCTGATCACAATGGCCACCAGGTCATTGGGGCCTGTTCCGGCCTCTGATTTAATGACAATGGTCATCCCCAAAGCAAGAATCATGCATCCTGCAACAAGGACAATAACACGTATTGCAAGGGGAAGAGAGCTGTTGATATAGTCTCCAAGGATTACAGTGAAAAGATCAATGATCGGTCCCCCAAGGAACATACAGATAATGGTTCCGATCCGTATGTAGCTTCTGTCAATCACAAGCAGTACCAGTATGATCAGAAAGCAGATCATCATATGAGTGCGTCCGTGAGTCCAGTGAAGTGCATCCGGCCATGGAATGCTTCGGAAAATTCCCTGTACCAGAACATTAAAAGGGTCTGTGCCAAGGTTTGCCTGAATAAAAAAGGTAACCCCCAGATGGGCTACAGACAGACCAAAAATAAGCAGAATGATTTGTTTGACTTTTTGCGTAAATGTCATAGCAGATAGTTCCTTTGCAGTATTTTATAAATATTTTATCACAGGAGGCCCGATTGTAAAAGACGAATTTCCGAAAAGGGGAGAACAGAAGGAACAGGATTTATAATTGTTCACAGCACCCTGATCAAAAGGCAGTATGAACAGCAACGAAATTATTACAAAAAGTGCCGTGATTATAACAGGTTTTACAGAACGGAAAAAGAAAGGGATATAATAAACATAAATAATAATTTCGTATAGCGGGAGGAAAGAAAAATGAATAATAAAAAAATGATCGCAGTATTTATAGCATTGGGAATGACAATGATGTGCTTTTCGGGCTGTAGTCTGACAGAAGAATCCACATCAGCCCCTACAGCAGCGCCAAGTCCGCAGGCAACGGCAACCGCTGCACCGAAGGCAACAGCAACGCCAACGCCAAAGGCAACCGCTACACCGAAACCTTCTAGCACAGGCTCTCAGAGCAGCGCCGGTTCACAGTCCGGAAGCAGCAGTTCCTCACAGACAGGAAATAATTCGGGTAATTCTTCATCAGGAAACGAAGCAGAGGAAGAATATGAAATTCAATACATCAGTGGAAATGTAATGACTAATGATGACACATCAATGACTATAGAGACAGGCTCTGATGGCAATTTTTATGAAATGACTTTTGATATCAGTGATGCAGAAGTGAATATTGAGGAAAATGAGGTAGTCGGAGCCAGCAGTCTTCGAACAAGTCTGAATGTGGATGTGGATTATTATGTGAAAGATGGCATGAATATTGCAACCTATATACATAGTGATGGAATTGAATATTTTTCTCCAAGTTTTTTGTATAAGTATGAACAGGAACAGCAAATGCAGGAAAACTCTCAGGACTATGATGATTCCTCTGATTATGAAGAGCCTCAGGATAGTGGAGATACAGAGGATTACGGAGAGGATTATGTAGATGAAGATGCAAATTCAGAGGCAGATTACTAGGAGACAGAGGTAAAAGAGAAGAGGGAGCTGTATTATACAGCCCCCTTTTCCTGAAATACAAGTTAGACATCGGCAAGTCTGGCAAAAGTATCTCGCCCTGCCATTCCATCTGCAGCTAATCCCTGAGAAGACTGGAACTTAATTACACCCTGTTTTGTGGATGGACCGAAGTCGTTATCAATACCACTGTTCAGCGTAATATTGTGGGCATAAAGACCAATCTGAAGAACTCCAACATAAAGATTATTAGCGCCTTCAGAGAGGACATGGGCAGCACAGGCATTGGAAGTATTTGTTCCCCAGATGCCATCGGTTGCAAGCCCGGCACCATATACGGAGTTCAGGGCGGACTGGATTGCTTTAATATAAGCTTTTTTGCAGGCTGGTCCCCAGATACCGTCTACGGCAAGTCCGGCACTAAATTTGCTGTTTAAAGCCTTCTGAGCAGTTGTAACAGGAGAAGATCCTGTAGAGCCGGAATCTTTGCCAACATAGTCCTGATGCATATATCCGATACCAATTCCGGAAACTCTTACATGAACCCATACACCGGAACTTGTGCCGTCAAGTTCCAGCTTAGTACCTTTGGATACCATACCCATTACAGTACCACCCGGAGTCTTACGCACATAGACATCGTCACCAGTACATACAGCGGTTCCCGTGGTTACCCATGTAGATGGAGGAACAGGATCCTCACCGGAGCCATTGATAGAAGTTACAATACTGTAGTCCGGTCTGGCGAATAAGGTACCACTGTTGACAGAACGATTTTTCTGGAAAACACCTCCGCCATTGGGATCAATTCCGCTTCCACCGCTTGTGTTTCCTTCAATGGTAGTGAACTGGCTGCCATTGACGGAAATAACTAAACCAGTGTGGTAGTAACCCTGGCTGCTAGAGTAGAACATAACAATATCACCGACTTTAGGAGTGGAATAATGTGTAAAGCGGGTTGACAGGTCATAAACGGAAATATACGGCCAGTGTTTTAAAAGTTCAATTGCTTTAGATTTACCGAAAGCTTTCATAAACACCCAACTGATAAAGCCGGCACACCAGTAAGAACCCTGATATTCTGGAGCAACATCTCTCCAATATTTGGTATAATTTCCATTACCGGCATTTGCTGTTTTATCGTCAAGATCTTTGTTGCTTGCTTTTTCGAGATACCCAATTTCAGCTTTTGCGATTTTAATAGCTGCCTGAATGGCTTCTGCAGCAGTTACCTTATAATTGGTAATGTGTGTTTTAAGAGCATTGTATACCATTTTCTGGCGGCTTTTATAAGCGCCAACCTGATTTCCGGTGTCCGTCTGGCAGGCAGCATAAAGGTGATCCAAAGTATAGGGCTTTGCAGTTTTTGCTAAAATTCTTTTTACAGCGGAAGCCCCGCCCTGATGTCTGAAATTGGCGCACATCATTTTGGCATCTATATATGTAACACCAAGAGCAGCAGCTTCTTTTACATAAGCTTCCATCTGAGTGTCTACAAGTTTGTCCTGACAACGATGACCTACAGCAGAGTCAATAATTTTAACAATAGCTTTGGCCTTTGCAGAAGTTTTGGAAATTCGGTAATTGGACCAGTCTGTTTTGGTAAGGTCTGAAGCTACACCGGCATTATCGTATTTCTTAAAAGTTGCAGCATCTGCAGATTTGATATTCAGAAGAAGAGTACGGGCTTCATTTCCGTACCACTGTCCGGCTCCAATAGTGATTGCATGTTCAGAGGAACTGTTTGTATAGGCTTCTGTGAAATCCGCATAGTCTTTCTGTCCGTAAACCTGTCCTCCTGTTTCTACTGCATAGATAATGTTACGCATTACAAGTTTTTCGTGTTCTGTCATTGTTTTTTCATCCTTTCGTGATTTTTAGAATTTGCAAATTCACTTTATAAGAAGAAAAAAATATGACAGGTTGAAACAAAAATTTCTAAATTAGTTTCTTAATCATCTGTTTTTTCTTTTGTAATTATTTTTCTGTAATAAAAAATGCGTATTTTTCCTGCTACCATGATACTGGATGTAAACAGAAGAGTTATCATAAAAAGGTGAAGCAGATGTTTTTGTTTTATAAATGCCAGAAAAATTATGAATACTTCCATTATCCATATGATATGGAGTAGTTTATATTTGCGGATGCGTAATTCTTCTGTAGTGAAATCTTCTGCAATGCTGGGAACCGGAGCTATTAAAAAGATAAACAGCAGTGAAAGAGAACTGATTAATGTGCAGGGAAGTATTTCCAGGCGGATATACTGTAACAGTTCCAGAATTCCCAGCAGAGAAAGGATGGAGGTGATAAAACAGGGAAGAAAATCTCTGAAATGAAAGCCGCCTCCATATTTTCTCATTAGCAGAAAAATTATATAGAAGATCAGATAATCTGTAAGCTGGTTCCGGAAAGCAGTCCAGAAGATACAGAAAAGCTGTACACTTGCAGTTTCCAGAACCGTGACAAGCCCGTAGTGATAATAGGGCAAGTCATTTTCTGAAACATCCATTTTGCGTAGGAGAGTATCAATCATGGCGTTTACGTTTATTGGAAATCCACTGCTCCAGATCGTCTGGCGGAACGTTGTCGTGAAAAATAGTAAGACATATGGATGCTCTGCAAATAACAGAGAAGGCACAGGCTGAAAGTAAAATGTGAGATAAAAGAGGTTTAAATTTTTTTAACATAAGATATTCTCCTTGGTTTGTGATAAAGGGATTATAAGAAAAAAAGAAAAGCAGTAAAAACAGTATCGTATAAAATGCATATTTTATGACATATTAAACATATATATGCCAATAGCATATTATGCTGTTAAAATTAATAAGAAGAAAGAGGGAGGGTAAAATATTGTTTAATCCAGTAAATATTATATGTTTCATATTATTAAGCTTATCTATGCAAATATATATGGATATATTTTTTGAAAAGAGGCATTGGCACTTAATCTTAGTTAATCCAGTAATAGCATGTATGACATATATAATATTAATTATATTTCCAAATGTTAACCCATGGGGAAATATAGCTATAGTAATAATCTTTTTTTCTATTTATGGGATGTTTATATATCAGGGAAGGAGAGATAAGATATTTTTCCATATTGTTCTGTGGGAATTAATGGGATGTTTATGCGAATATATAGTGTTGTTTATTCTTTCGTTGTCGTATGCCCAGGAAGTTATTTTTGAAAAAGAATATTACGATTTTGCAAGAACGGTATCTCATTGTCTGCTGGTTTTTCTTACATTATGCATCAGCAGGATTGTTTCTTATAAAAAAAGCCATGGAGTAAAAAGCCAGAGCAGTGTGATTCTTTTACTTTTAGCTACAGCTACAGTGATTGTTGACTGGGGAGTATATCAGATATATATGTATCCTAAAAGCACATCTGCCGATTATTATGCAATATTAATAGCATCAATTATGATGGTTATGTCTATAGTTATTATTAAGATTTACGAAGGACTGGGGGAGAAAGCAGAGCTGGAAACCAGAAATACAATTTATCAGAGACAGGTAGAAGCTTATCGGGTGCAAAGTTCCGAGAGAGAGGAAACGCTAAAAGAATTTCGTAGTCTGAAACATGATATGAAGAATCATCTGATCTATATGGATGAATTGATTCGCCAACAGAAGAATGAAGAGGCCTGCAGATATATAGATAAATTGCTGGCATCAAGAGGTCTGGTTTATCAGGGAGCAGTGAACAGTGGGAATATGCTTGTAGACGGGTTGGTCAATTATAAAATTCCATATATAAAATCCTTACATATTGATTTCCGATCAGAGGTAGTGATTCCTTCAAACCTGGAAATGCCGGAGGATAATTTATGTATTATTATCGGGAATCTGCTGGACAATGCGATTGAGGGTACCCGGCAATTACAGGAAAATGAAAGACATATATTTTTTAAATTTGTATTGAAAAAAGATAACTTTTTTCTCATGATACAGAATTCCTGTCAGGAAAATGCTGTTATCAGGAAAGGAAATTATTTCCTGAGCACTAAGAAGGAAAAAGGTCATGGAATGGGAATATTATCAGTAAAGCGTGCCGTAGAGGAATGTAAGGGAGATCTCTGTATTGATGTGCAGAAAGGGAGATTTCAGGTATCTGTTATTTTGCCAAAACAGAAAGTAACTATAAAAGGGGATGAAGCAAATGGAAAAAATAATTAAAAAATATGCGGTATGTATTGGATACCGGATGCGGCAGGAGAGGAAAAATAAGAATATAACGCAGCAGGAACTGGCGCATAGATTGGGGATTTCTTACTCGTATTATAATAACATAGAAAAAGGCAACAGAAGCTGTCCGATTGAAGTTCTGATTGGAATATGCAGGGAGTTTGGAATTTCAGCAGACAGAATCCTGAGAGACTTTATTCCTGTGGATACAGAAAAGGAGATCAGATAGTAAAAATATCAAAATGTTGTCTTATAGACGGCAAATAATTCTTATAGAAACTTAAGTTTATAGATATTACTCCTTACAATGGTAGAAAAAGGAGACGTTGTATGGAGTATAATAAAACAGAACTGAAAAAGTATAATTATCTTATTGGACAGAAAATAAAAGCTATCAGGGATTTAAAAGGTTTTAAGCAGGATTATGTTTCAGAAAAGCTGGGAATATCCAGTGGACATTACAGCAATATTGAAAATGGACATAAGACATGCACACTTTATATCCTGATTAAACTGTGTCAGATTCTGGATACAACACCCAATGAGATTTTATCGGGTTGTGTGTCTTTAGATCATGATGAAAAAGAAACTTTTATTGTTGAGATGCAAAGATCTTTAAAAGCGGATGAAAAAGAATTCCTGGTGGCGTTCCAGATGATCTTAAATAAATATCTGGAGGACAAAAGATGATAAATATTGCCATTTGCGATGATGATATGGTTTTTACAACCCGGCTGGAAGAGCTTATTATGGATTTTAGTAAGGCGTACTCCTTTGACATATGTATTTATTTTGATGGAGATACATTACTGGAAGCGGTAAAGCAGGGAATTTGCTTTGATATTATCCTGATGGACATAGAAATGAAGCGTATGAATGGAATCAGCGCAGCAAAGATTATTCGGAAAATAGATGAGGATGTACAGCTGATTTATATTTCAAGTCATGAGGAGTATGTGCTGCAGCTATTTGATGTAAACCCGGTGGGATTTTTGAAAAAGCCTCTTTATCCAGAATAGTTTCGGGCATGTCTGAGAAAAGCGTTAAACACGATGGAAAGAAGAGTAATGTATTTCTCTTATAAAAATCATTATCAGGAAAACAAAATACGGATGAAAGATATTATTTATTTTGAAAGTGTGTATCGAAAAATACATATTCATACGCTGCAGGGGATGGATTATTTTTATGGAAAGTTATCAACTGTTGAAAATAATTTGAACAATTCTGTGATTCCTTTTATCAGAATCCACCAATCATATCTTATAAATTATCATTATATTTCTCAGTATAAATCCTCAAAGATTATTATGGAAAATGGGGCAGAGTTGATGGTAAGCACTGCATATAGAACTGTTGTAAAGGAAAAAATGCATGAATTATTAAGGCTGGGCTGAAAGACAGACAGCGATCCTTTAGGGAAGGCTGTCTTTGTCATTTAGTTCTTTTTTTAAAACAGAAATATATTTTTTTAATTTTTGAGGGATAGGAACACCCATCCGTCCCGCATTTTCAATGATAGACAGAAGTTCATTCAGAGAGTACCATACTGTAATAAAAACACCCAGATAGAAATGGGAGGGATAGACAATCCCAAGGCTGGAAGCGGAATTGTGTAATAATCCATCTACAGAGAAAGCGCTTCCGATAACCAGCCAGCACCCTGTCTTTTTCAGGATTCCTAAAAATCCTTTGCGGGAATTCCAGCCATAAGAGATATCATCAGGGTGTTCAATGCCTTCTTTACGGCTGGCGAGCATACCTGTGATATAATCAATGATCATAAGAAATAAGAGACTTAGGATTAACATACCAAAAGTCTGAAATTTTGAACCAATCCAGGTGAGCATACCGGATAATAAGAGCTGTATAGTGTGTTCGGATTTCATGTGAATTTTCTCCTTTCTGACAAAAATTCTTTTTTTACACGATTTATATACTGAACAGACAGATGTAGCTTATCTGCGATTTCAGAGGTTGAATATTTTTCCGACAGAATAAAATTCAGTATTTTCTGTCTGGTTGAAGAAAGTGATCTCATATATTCCTGAAGTGAGAGATTCAGTTCTATAAAACCGAAGTCACTGTATGCAGGAAGTGAAGCAAAGGTTTCACTTTCAGAGGACTGCTCGTATTCGGAGTGCCGAATAGACATACGGCACAGATATTTGAAGTGATTTTTCAGTGCATTTTGAATGAAACAAATGCAAGCTCCTTCATTTTGGATATATTTTATGGATTGGATAGCTATTAAAAGAGCAAGGGTCAGTTCCTGCTGTGCATCCTCGTATTCCATAGCATGACATTTGTATGCATACTTGCGAATCATGGGCTGAAATTTGAGAATTATTTGTTCCTGTGCAGAGGTATCGCCGTTTTTTGCCTGTTGTAATGTATGAATAAAAATAGTATTTTCCATGATTTTTCTCCTTTTGTTAGAAAGAAGAAAAAACAGTTGGATTTAGAAACTTAAATTTAGAAAAATATTATTTTAGATAACAAAAGTAAAGCAGATAAAAAAAGAATAGAAATAACGTAGTTTTAGTAAGAAACAGTAAAAAGGGAATCTCATTGGAACAAAGAGTGCTTGACATATACTTTTTTGATATGTAAAAATAACCGCAGGCAAGCGAAAGGGGAGTTAATTGTGATGGTAAATATTGCTGTATGTGATGACGATACACAGTTTGCGGCTGAACTGGAAAACCGGATATTATCCTATGGAAAACAGAAAGCTGTCAGTTTAGATACAGAAGTCTTTTCAGATGGAGACAGTATTCTGCAGGCAATCCTCAACGGCGGACAGTATGATCTTGTTTATATGGACATTGAGATGGGTAATAGAAACGGGATCAGTACAGTGCGTGAGATAAAGAAAATATCTCCTGAGACCATGGTTATTTATGTTACTTTTCATGAAGTTTATTTTACACAGATGTTTGAAACGGAGCCTTTTCGTTATCTTGGTAAACCATTGGAGGAGGAACAGTTTAACAGATACCTTGAACAGGCTTTAAAGAGGCTCAGAGAGCGCTTATGCTATTATACTTATACAACCGGACACAGTACCTGCCGGGTTCCTGTACGGGATATTTTTTATTTTGAGAGCCGCAGACGAAAAATTATACTTCATGGGAAAGACTGCACTGATATTTTCTATGGAAGATTGGGGGAAATACAAAAAGAGTTGGAAAAGGGCGGCCGTCCGTTTATCAGAATCCATCAGTCATATCTTGTAAATCCTTATGAAATAAACAGATATTATCCGGATAGAGTAGAAATGGTTGGGAAAATGCTTCTTCCTATCAGTGAGAGCAGACAGAGAGAGGTGAAAGAAAAGTTCCATTCATTTCTGAGAGAGTTATAAACAAAAATGTAATCATTCTGTAATAAAATTTGACAAAACAGGCATTTCTGTGATAACATACGCAACTGTATGCAGCACAGAGATGCCTGTTTCCGGTTTTGGTACGGATATCGGGATATTTCTGATGAAAACAAGGATGAATAAAAAGGAGATTTCCATGATAAAAAAGATTGCAGCAGTGATGTTAAGTGTTTGTATGAGCACCGCCATGGCAGCAGGTGCGCAGGCGGCAGATTTTACCAGCGGTGAGGAAACGCTGGAGGGAACCTTTACTGACGGCAGCAAAGATGATCAGACAGGTGACATCAGTGAAATTGCAAATGATATTGTAGCTCAGGCTGAAGAGAAGGCTCAGGAATACCAGAAGCTGAAGGAAGAGGCGGACAGAGCGGCTGCAAAAAAAGCGGCTGAGGAAAGAGCAAGAAAGGCGGAAGAGGAGCGCGTGGCTCACCGTCAGGAGATTGTGGATTTTGCAATGCAGTTTGAGGGCAATCCCTATGTATATGGGGGAACAAGCCTGACAAATGGAGCTGACTGTTCCGGGTTTATGATGTCTGTGTTTAAAGAGTTTGGATACGAGCTTCCCAGAGTGGCTGCGGCCCAGTATGAATCGTCACAGAAAAAAGAGCTCAGTGATATTGAGGTGGGGGATCTTGTTTTTTATGGCAGCAATATTTATCATGTAGGCCTGTATATCGGAGATGAGAAAATCATTCATGCCAGTACCTCTGCATCAGGGATCAAAGTCTCTGATTATGATTTTGAAACACCGTCTGGTGTCGGAACTTATCTGAAATAATCGAGGGTTTGGCAAATTGCACAAAGCCTGTCGAAAAATGTGGATTGTATGGATTTTTGTACAAAAGTTATCCACTGTAAGAAAACGTGGAAAACCCTGTAAAATCAAGTTATGCACAAAGTTATCCACATTATCCACATGAATAACATGTGGAATACCTGATTTACATAAAAAGACAAGAAACAGATGTTTTGGTTAATAATGATAAAAATACAAAAATCGACAAAAACCAACAGATTTCTATTGACATTTTCAATGTGAAAATATAGGGAAATATTTTGTACAAAAGAGTGATTTTGCTGTTTGAAAGAATAATTATCTGACAATATTAAGAAAAGTTGGCGTGTATAAACAAAATTACATCATATAGTATGCTGAACATAATGGTATACATTTTATAGTGTTTTGAGTTATGGAAAAATAAAAATCCCCGGAAGAGAAATAAAATTCTCTTTTGGGGATTTTTACTGCATTGTGGATAAAGTTTAAAAAAGAATGTTATCCACAGGAATCTGCTGACGCAGCATTCTGTTTCATTCGTTTGATAACCTTCAGTCTTGTAAATTCCTCTCGCTCTTTTTCTTCCAGAGCATTCTGGATATCTCTGGTTAATGTCTCGTATCTGGGGATTGTAATATTTTTAAGAGCGTTTGCCCGCTTTTGAGTTTTTTTGATGTTGGCGGCCAGGCGAATGGCTGCATTTTCGATCATGGAGAGCCGGATGGACAGCTCTTTTACTTTTTCGAACTCCGCCTTTGCCTGATCCAGAGACATTTTTGTACTGTAGTAGGCATAAGTGGGGGTGTTGGTACTCTGAGCGTCATATTCTACCAGTGGGATTTCTGTTCCCATAACGCTTCGGGTTTTGATCCGGATGGAGTTTTCCACAGGAACAGTATAGGAAATCTGCTGAACAAAAGCGATGCCGATTTCCATATTTGCCTTCTGAAGAGCCGCATATGCAGTCCGGAAGGTTTCGTCAATCTGTGTCTGGATATCCTTTGCCTGATCGATAAGGTCCATCATTTCTCTGATCAGAATGTTTCTTTTTTTGTCCATCAGCTCAAATCCCTGACGGGAAAGAGCAAGGGAATTTTTTGCAAGTATCAGATTTCCCTTGGTGGGAAAGGTATTTGGATCCAAGAAACCACCTCCCTTTCTTATCTGACGGTTTCTCTGTAATATTTGTTCAGAATCTTGGTATCAATACGATCCAGCTCTTCTTTTGGAAGAAGTCCCAGAAGCTCCCAGCCTTTATCCAGGGTTTCGGTAATGCTGCGGTTTTCTGTTTCTGTCTGTCCTACAAATTCCGCTTCAAAAGCCTTGCCGAACACAAGGTAGCGCTTATCAAGAGGAGAGAGCTCATCCTCACCGATAACGGATGCCAGAGCTCTGGCATCGCCTACTTTTGCATAACAGGAGAAAAGCTGGTTGGCCACATCCTGATGGTCTGCCCGTGTAAAGCCTTCTCCGATACCGTCCTTCATCAGTCGGGAAAGAGACGGAAGCACATTGATAGGCGGGTAAATTGCCTGCCCGTGAAGCTGACGGTCCAGAACGATCTGCCCCTCTGTAATATATCCGGTAAGGTCAGGGATAGGATGAGTAATATCATCATTGGGCATGGTAAGAATCGGAATCTGTGTTACAGATCCGGTGCCGCCCTGAACGATTCCTGCGCGCTCATAAAGCGTTGCAAGCTCGCTGTACAGATAACCCGGATATCCTTTACGGGACGGGATCTCGCCTTTGGAGGAAGAAACCTCTCGCATTGCCTCACAGAAAGAGGTAATGTCAGTAAGGATGACCAGAATGTGCATTCCTTTTTCAAAGGCAAGGTATTCGGCTGCCGTAAGAGCGATCTTCGGTGTCAGAAGACGCTCTACTACAGGATCGTTTGCCAGATTCAGGAACATGACAACATGGTCGGAAGCACCGCTTTCCTCAAAGGTACGGCGGAAAAATTCAGCTACGTCATATTTTACGCCCATTGCTGCAAATACAATGGCAAAGTTTTCATCGGAGTCGCTTCCCAGAGAAGCCTGCTGTACGATCTGCGCAGCAAGTTTGTCGTGGGGAAGTCCGTTTCCGGAAAAAATAGGAAGTTTCTGTCCGCGGATCAGTGTTGTCAGACCGTCGATAGCAGAAATACCTGTGTTGATATAGTTTCTCGGGTACTCTCTGGATACTGGATTCAGAGGAAGTCCATTGATATTCAGTTTTACTTCCGGGGCAATATCGCCCAGTCCGTCAATAGGCTGACCGATTCCGTTAAAGGTACGTCCGAGGATTTCCGGAGAAAGTCCGATCTCCATTGGATGTCCGGTCAGTCTTGTATGAGTGTTTGTCAGGGACATGCTTTCAGTTCCCTCAAAGACCTGAATAACAGCCTTGTCCTCGTAAATTTCTACAATACGGCCGATTTTCTGTGTTCCGTCGTCCATATGAAATTCTACGATTTCTTCATAGGATGCGTTTTTAACTCCTTCCAGAACAACCAGAGGGCCGTTTATCTCGCTTAATCCCAGATATTCGATTGCCATAAACTTTTCCTCCTGTCAGCCGTTTTTCCTTAATACGTTTTCATAGAATTCATCAATATCTTTTTTGTACTGATCGAATTTTTCAAGCTCTTTGTTTGGAACATCATATTTAATAGAGATGATCCGTTCAAAAATATTGTCCTCTTTTAATACGGAAACCGGCATGCCGCGGTTTACAAGAGCGCGGGATTTCTCGTACAGATAAAGGATAATCTCCATCATCTGGAACTGTTTTTCCATTGGAACACAGGTATCCTCGTCATGGAAAGCGTTCTGCTGAAGAAAGCCCAGACGGATCACTCTTGCGATTTCCAGAGTCAGCTTCTGATCGTCAGGAAGAACATCGCTTCCGATCAGCTTTACGATTTCCATCAGAGAGCTTTCCTGGTTAAGGATCGCCATGATCTGATTTCTGTCTGTGACAAATTTCGGGGACACATGGGTGCGGTACCAGGGGGAGAGATCCTCCAGATACTCGCTGTAGCTGGTAAGCCAGTGGATTGCCGGGAAGTGGCGGGCATAGGCCAGAGATTTATCAAGTCCCCAGAAGCAGCGCACAAAACGTTTGGTATTCTGGGTAACAGGCTCTGAGAAGTCGCCGCCCTGAGGGGAAACCGCTCCGATAATAGAAACAGATCCTTCGGTTCCGTTTAAGTTCTGCATCATACCGGCTCTCTCATAAAAGGCAGAAAGCTTGGAGGCAAGATATGCAGGGAAGCCTTCCTCTGCAGGCATTTCCTCTAGACGTCCGGACAGCTCACGGAGAGCCTCGGCCCAACGGGAAGTAGAGTCTGCCATAATGGCTACGTCATATCCCATATCTCTGTAATATTCTGCCAGAGTGACGCCGGTGTAAATAGAGGCTTCACGGGCAGCAACAGGCATGTTGGAGGTATTGGCGATCAGAGTTGTTCTGTCCATCATCAGGTTGCCGGATTTAGGGTCGATCAGCTTGCTGAAATCTTCCAGAACCTGAGTCATTTCGTTTCCACGCTCTCCACAGCCGATATAGATAATAATATCAGCGTCAGACCATTTGGCGATCTGATGCTGCGTCATGGTCTTTCCTGTACCGAATCCGCCCGGAACAGCGGCAGTACCGCCTTTGGCGATAGGGAAAAGGGTGTCAAGGATACGCTGGCCTGTAACAAGAGGAACACTTGCCGGGAAACGCAGCTGTGTAGGTCTTGGAATACGGATAGGCCATTTCTGTGCAAGCGTCAGATCCTTTGTAGTCCCGTCCGGCAGTTCAATGGTTACAATAGGCTCCAGAATGTTATAGTCGCCGTCCGGAGCTGCTTTGATGACAGTTCCGTCCTGGATAGAAGGGGGAACCATGGATTTATGAAGAATGGAGGCTGTTTCCTGTGTCTCGGCAATGATCGTACCGGGACCCACAACATCCCCCTCCTTAACTGTAATATGAGTGTTCCATTTTTTCTGTGTATCCAAAGAATCTACACTGACACCTCTGGAAATATATTTTCCGGAGGATTTTGCAATTTCCTCCAGAGGACGCTGGATTCCGTCAAAAATATTGTGGATGATTCCAGGCCCCAGAAGAACAGAGATGGCGTCGCCTGTTCCTGTAACGGTTTCACCGGGGCGAAGCCCTGTGGTCTCCTCAAAAACCTGAACGGTGGTCATTCCCTTTTTCAGGCCAATGACTTCTCCTACCAGATTGTCCTTTCCTACATAGACCATCTCGGAGATTTTAAATCCGGGATCGCCCTTCAGATAAATAACCGGGCCGTTGACACCGTAGATAATACCTGTTTTACTCATTCTTCAGCCCTCCGTCAAATTTGAATTCCTTTCGCATGGACTCCAGTCCTTCCAGAAAAGAGTTGTCGATCATGATATTTTTCTGGGGAATAGCAGCGCGGATACCGCCGATAAAATCATCTGAAGAAACAGTAAGCTCCGCTCCTGTTTTCTGTGAAAGAGCCTCGAGCTTACTGCTGTCACCGGAAGATAAAGAAATCTGAATTTCATCCTCGCCGGCAAAGGATTTCACTTCCTGAATCTGTTTACACAGATAATCCATATATTCAGGAGTTTCCATAAAAGCCTGTGCTTTCTGTTTTACTTCTACAAAAAGAGTTTCTTTCAGCTCTTCCTGTTTTCTGGACCAGCCGCGCTTGAGAGTGATCTGCTCTGCGGCCAGAGCCTTGTTGATCTCCCTGCGGACATGCTCGGCTTCGGCCTTTACCTCAGCCTCAGCGCTTTGTCTGCGGGCTGCTTTATGATCTTCCAGCATCTGAGAAAGAGATTCTCTGTGTTCCTGGATCGCCTTTGCGGCATCCTCCTTTGCTTCCTCGACAGAGACCTCATAAAAATGCTGCAACTTTTCATCTATTGTCATGTTTTCACCTGCCTATAATTTCAGTCCGATTGCTTCGTTGACATATGAAGTGATAAAATCCGGTTTACGTCCTGTTCCGTGCCTGTCAGGAATTTCAATGATCAGGGGAGTTTTGTGGTGAAGCCGGACTTCATCAATGATCTCCGGGAATTCCCGTCCAAATTTTTCCGTAAGGAGAATGATCCCGATTTCCTTGTCTGCAATAGTGCGCTCCAGGGCTTCCCGGAGCTCATCACGTTCATGGACAACCACGCCCTCGACACCTGCCAGGCGCATGCCTGTGTAGGTGTCGATGTTGTCGCTGATTAAATACATTTTCATAAAATATGCCTCTTAAAGTTTACCAAGGATCATAAAGGAAATGATCAGTCCGTAAAGGGCGATACCTTCGGCCATAGCTACGAAGATAATAGATTTACCAAAAAGAGAACCGTCTTCGCTGAGGGCTCCAAGCGCAGCGCTTGCGGAGCTGGCAACTGCAATACCGGAACCAAGACCGGAAATACCTGTAACAAGGGCAGCTGCAATATAGCCAAGACCTGTAGCCAGACCGCTGTTGCCTGATGCAGCCTGTACGCTTGATGTGCCTGCAAACATTACCACAGAGGCAACAAGGATTACGCCAAAGAACATAAAGCAGTTTGCTGCAAGTGTGCGTTTATAGCGTTTTTTGTTTTTCTCACCAAGGAAAAAGTAGCTCACAGGTAAGATGATGCTGAGAATCAGTGCGATTGCTGTTACGATTTGAATGATCATTGTCATGGTAATATCCTCCTGAAAATAAAATTATTTTTACGGGAAAAATCCCGGCTGTTTTTATTAAGCGTTTGCTTTCTGTCCCTTTTTCTTAAAAGGAAGGAACTCGCGTCCGTTTCCTGCATAGAAGCGGCTGAAGATCTCGTAGTATTCCAGACGAAGAACCTGGATACCAACGATCAGACCCTCCATGGAGCACACAAAAATGTTGCCCAGAACAATAACGATCCAGTTGGGGCTGCCGCCCTCTGTAGCTCCTGCCAGCATCAGGACAACCTCCATCATTGCCGCATGGCTTACGGCGAAGGCTCCGATACGAAGGAAAGAAAGGGTGTTTGACAAATAGCTTAACAGTACCTCAAAAAGTTCAAAGAAGCTCTGAACAAAGAACATCCCCTTTTGTTCAGGAAGGATCTGTTTCTTTTTCTCTACCAGATTGGTAAGAGGCTCCTTCAGGAACATCAGAATCAGCGGTACGCCGAACATAACTGCCAGAACAGCTGCTGCGGGAAGCTTTTTGCCGGAAACAAGAAGCACTGCGGACAGAGCAATGGACCCATAAAATACAAGCCCGGCAACAGCGTTGCTGTCAAACCATGTACGTTCTGTATCATGATTGCGGACAGCATTGATGATATTAAATACCATACAGATCAGGATCAGAAGCATTCCGAATCCGATAGCGATGACAAATACTGCATTCAGCCGTCCTACCAGTGGAACGTCCATCATTGCCTTCATGGGCTTCAGCCATATGGCGTGGAGAATTTCTTCAAATCCGAAGATACTTCCGTACATAAATCCGAAAAAGGTGGAAAATACACCGGCGCAGCTGATAATGCCTGCAAGGTCCATGTGCTTTTTCTTATACAGGAACAGACCGCCAAGGAAAAGGATCAGTCCCTGTCCCACATCTCCGAACATGGCTCCGAAGATCAGGGAATAGGTAATAGCCACAAACCATGTGGGGTCCAGCTCGTTATAAGCAGGAAGGCCGTACATTTTTACATACATTTCAAAAGGCCGGAACAGCTTCGGATTGTGAAGCTTTGTTGGCGGTGTCTTTTTTGCCGGTGACTCTTCGTCTTCCATAAGGCAGAAGATTTTGTCATCGTCTCTGATATCCTCCTGGAAAGCCAGCGCGTCTTTTTCGGTCATCCAGCCACACAGGATATAGAAAGGATTTACTTCGTCTCTTGTTCGTGTGCAGGCTGCAAGCTTACGGATATCAAAGCTTGAAGAGCAGGCATCCAATGCAGCTTTTGCAGAAACAATATCCTGACAGTTATCTTTAAGGAAACTGTCGGCAGCTTTCTGGTTGGCATCCAGACCTGCGTGGATTTCTTTGTGACGCTGCTCCAGTTTTGAAAATGCCTCCCTGGCAGTACCGGTATAGCAGTCGGGAACAAAGATCTGCTCAAAATGCATGGATGAATAGACGGCATGTACCTTATGAGCCTGATGCTTTGGCACAAAATAAACACCGTAAATATACTGCTCATTATCACTGCATTTGATAAACAAAGTATCCAGGGTATCATAAATGTATTTCTCGAATTTCTGGAAATACTGTTTTTCAATCCGACCAAAACGGTAATGGATATAACTGAAGTTCAGAATTTCAGATATATCATAATTAAGATTCTGGAAAGGACGGATGATCTTTAGGGAATCCAGCATTTCAGCATGTTCTGCTTTCAGCTTCTGACGGACGTCAGCAAGATGGCCGGATTCTTTCTGGAGCCTTCGGACCACAGAGACAGCGGTTTCTGTATCCATCTTTTTGGGCGTGATGCTTTCCGGGTCTTCCAATTGTTCGTAAAAACTGTTAATGGAAGTGAGAGCTTCACGATAAGGATTGATTTCCAGAAACGGTGACAGATTGGCAACCTCTGTCAGCTCAGAAAGAGCATTTTCCAGATGAATCTCATATTTGGAAAGATAGGTTTCTGTCATTCTGTCAATATCTGCCTTTGGCCCTGTGATGCTCAAAAATTTCATTTTTTCAATCACGATGTTACCTCCGGGTTGTTAATTATTACGAATAAACTGAAGCGCTTCTTCAGGCTGTACACCGTACCGTACACATTCAATGGCAATGGTCAGACGGTTTACTTCATGCTCTTTGTGATACATATAGGAATAGAGAAGGGCCACGGAATAAGGATCTCTCCGGGCTTCTTTTTCCAGAGTACTGCGGAGCATACAATTGTAAAATTCCTCAAGATTATGTGCTGCCAGATGTTCGTATTTTTTGCCGTAATAGGTTTTGCGGAATAAAGGCCGTGCCTCTTCATAGGAGGCGGCTTCCACAAGGGTGTTGATTTCTTCTTTTTTCAATTTGTAATTCATTGGTATCAGCAGGGCGTAGATATCTGCCGGCGCCATATGAAAATACCGTTTGGACCGGAAAATAAACTGCAGATTCAGCATATCGAATTTTTCTCCATATGCATGAGTGATCTGTTTCAGATCATTTCCGGAAAAAAGTTTTTTGCGGACATTCCAGATCTGTGTAAAATAATAAAGGTCAAGAACCATGCCGTAGTCAAAGAGCAGCGCGCTTTCGTGATTCTGAATCTGAGACAGGGGCAGATAAAATTCATTTCCCTTTAATGCCGTGATAAATTCTTCCATAGAGGTACAGGCGATTAGCCTGTCAAGATCCATATTGGAGTGTTTACGGAAAAAATCACGGTATGGTGTCACATCTACAGGATCTGTGTTTCGGTGATCAAACAGGTCTGTCATGATTTCCTTCAGAACACGAATCTCATAGCGCTTGGAATAAAGATCCAGGAATTTGCGCTGCTCTGGATTGGAAAACTGATAGATACGGGAAAAATTGTTAAAAACAGAAGCTTTTAACAGCTTTTCAATCTGTCCTCTGTGGAGAGTGTTTTCATCCAGAGAGGCCCAGGCCTCTTCGTATTCCTTTGTATGCTTCAGGTAAGTGATTACCTGAGGAACACTGGATAGCTGAAGAATTTCCTGAAACTGTTCTTCCGTTGTCAGCTTGCTCTGCATGGCGCGGATCTTTGCTGAAATTCCGCTGTAGGAGAGGAGATTTCCCATGCTGTCTTATGCCTCCTTTTTCAGTTTGCAAGAAGTTTCCGGAATAAATGCTCTGAAAGGGTTTCGTGATTCTGGCTGTAATAACTGTCCAGTTCACAGAGAGCAGATTCCATCTGACTGCGCAGTTCAGAAAGCTCTTCGTTTTTTTTCTGTTCCAGACTGCTACGGAGCTCCTGAATCTTTGTATTAGTCTCCTGTTCCAGAGCAGCGTCAAATTCTTTGCACTTTTCCTCCATTTCTGCAGAAAGCGCGGACTTGGTGCTGTCTGCATCCTCCATAATGCGTTTTGCAGTAAGTTCTATTTCAGATAGCTTATTGAGTATCTGTTCCATATTCAACCTCCTTTTGCTGCCAGGATTCTTACTTTGTGGAACTTTCTCCTATGATACACCTTTTGTTAAAAAAATACCATACAAATTTACGGCATTATATGGTAATTATTTTATGATAAGTTGTATAAAGGTCACAAAACAGGTATATTGTTGGAAAAGAAACACAGCAGAAATTCAGAAAATCCTGTATTAAGAGAAGACAGAGAAGCTGTTATAATGATACAGGTAAAATTACAGGCAGACAAGGCAGTGAAAATGCAGGAAATCTTTTTGTTGCTGAGTACAGAGAAAACATGTATGATAGGAGAGAATCTTTGAATTTTTGTGAAAAGATTTATTTTCGTATATTACAGATGTCATTGTGTAAGACTCAGTATTTGTTTAGTTACAGATCCAGGCAGCAAAATGGATTCTTCCTTACTGGCTGTAAGGGATATTAACCATAAATATATTGTGGCAGAAGCTGATATAAAATAAAGTATTTTTAGAGGAGACATTTTCTGACACGAAGAGTCTTCGTTGTTTTGTTTTTGCAGGATACACATACAGAGTTGAAACATATTTTTATGTCCGCATATTGCGAATTCTATTATGCGAAATTCTGTATTTGCTCATTTATAGAATAAGATTAAGAAGGCAGGATAAAAGGAGGAACTATATTATGAGACTTAGAAATATACCGGGAGCCAAAGATGCAATTCTGGAGAACAGATATGTAGTCCAGGAACCAAAAACACAAAAAGGAAAGTGGAATCAGTGTTTTTTGAAGGAACAGCCTGTTCATATCGAGGTTGGAATGGGAAAAGGCCGGTTTTTGATGGACATGGCAAGACTTCACCCGGACATTAATTATGTAGGAATTGAAATGTATGACAGCGTGCTTTTCCGGGCTCTGCAGAAAAGAGAAGAACTGGAGGAAGCGGGAGAAAAGCTGGACAACCTTCTTTTTATGAGAGTGGATGCCCGTGAGCTTCCTGATATTTTTGAAAAAGGAGAAGTGCAGAAGATATATCTGAATTTTTCAGATCCATGGCCAAAGGCAAGACACGCGAAGCGCAGGCTTACATCCAGAGAGTTTCTTGCCCGCTATGAGAAAATCCTGATTCCTGAAGGTGTGGTAGAATTTAAAACAGACAACAGAGAGCTGTTTGAGTTTTCTCTGGAAGAGGTAAAAGAAAAAGACTGGGAGCTTCTGGTGTATACTTTCGACCTGCATCATCAGGAGGATATGATGAAAGGAAATGTGATGACCGAATATGAGGAGAAATTTTCTTCCATGGGAAATCCTATCTGCAAGCTTATTATGCGTCAGAAACAGTAAGCCGGCAGAGTTTACGGAGGACGCCGTATGTTCCGGTTTATAACAATACACATATAATATAGAAGAAATGCAGATACTTATTATTTGCAAAAAAAACAGAGCAAAATGTTCAGGCAGATCTGACGCCTGAACATAGCTCTGATATAAAATCCGGAAATATGGAAAAGGAAGTGTTTTTATGGCTGCTGTGAGAAAACGCAGCAAAATGCAGAGCATTATAACTCAGTTCAGTTATGAACACCGGAGGCTGGATAAACAGCTGTCGAAGATCAGGAAAAACACAGGCGAACTGGCTCATATGCTGGATTCTCTGGGAGATAAAAAAGGAACAGAAAAGAAAAACTGAATTTTATAAAAAAAATGTAAAAAAGTTCTTGACTTTTGATGAAGTGTTTCGTATAATAATTCTTGCGTTAAGGAAATACACAAAATAAACACATTTCAATAAGCGTCTTTAGCTCAGTTGGTAGAGCACCTGACTCTTAATCAGGGTGTCCAGGGTTCGAACCCCTGAAGACGCACTTAAAGCACTGTTTTTGCGGACAACGTGATTGCCGCGGGGACGGTGTTTTTCGTTGTATAGAAATTATTAAAAATAGTCTGATATTCAAAATAAATTTTATTTTTTTCTTACAAAGTATCAAAATTCTGCATCTATTTTTTACTAATCTTTTTAAAACCCATGATAGAACAAAATATTTTCTTCCGGCATAATGGAAAAGGTTTAAAACAGCGCGGCATAAAGCTGCAGAGGAGGAAATGTAATGTCGGAAATTGCATTGAGAAATGTAAGCAGGCAATTTGATCCAGAGCATTACGGAGTAAAAGACTTTAATCTGGATATTCATGATAAGGAATTTGTCATATTTGTGGGACCTTCCGGATGCGGGAAATCAACTACACTCAGATTGATCGCAGGTCTTGAAGAGATTACAGATGGTGAACTCTGGATTGATGGACAGCTTTGTAATTATCTGGAACCAAAAGAGCGGGGAATGGCTATGGTATTTCAGAATTATGCTCTTTATCCCAATATGACTGTCTATGGAAATCTGGCGTATGCTCTGAAAATAAGAAAGGTTCCAAAAAAGGAAATTCAGGAGAGGGTTCATCAGGTGGCAAAAATTCTGGAGATCGAGTCTCTTTTGGACCGTCGGCCATCAGCTCTTTCTGGAGGACAGAAGCAGAGAGTTGCCATAGGCAGTGCGATCATTCGTAAACCGAAGGCCTTTTTGATGGATGAACCATTATCGAATCTGGACGCAAAACTGAGAGCGCAGATGCGGGTGGAGCTTCTGAAGCTTCATGAACAGCTTGGAACGACGATGATCTATGTAACCCATGACCAGACGGAAGCAATGACTCTGGGGACGAAGATTGTGGTTATGAAAGCCGGATATATACAGCAGGTAGGTGCTCCGGCAAAAATCTACAACAACCCGATCAACCTGTTTGTTGCAGGCTTTCTTGGTTCGCCGTCTATGAATTTTTTTAAGTGCAGGATCAAGGCGGAGGCAGACAATCGTGTGGCTCTTGTAATGGAAGAATCCGGTCAGGGCAAAAAGTTTTATTTAAGTGATCCGTTGACAAAACGTATGGGAATAACGGCAAATGGCCGTCAGGTAATCCTGGGAATCCGTCCAGAGGATATTTATGATGAAGACGGTGCGAGAGAGCTGGGAATTATGGATCAGACAGAAAATATGGAAGAAATAGTCGTAAATCGGGAAATGACCGGTGCAGAAACCATACTTTACTTTGATGAGCAGAATAAAACTCATGCAGTACGTCTGAAACCGGAAAATAAGACACAGACAGGTGACAAAATAAAACTTTATTTCGACATGGAAAAAATACATATTTTTGATCCGGAAACAGAAAAAAATCTTTTATACAGGGAGGAGGTGCAATAATGGGAAAAAAAACAGCGGCAAAAATCAACCCATATTTTTATCTTGTCCCAAGTATGTTGATTTTCGCAGTATTTTTGTTTTATCCATTTTTTAAGACTATTTACCTTAGTCTGTATAAAACAAATAAAATGGGTGAGGCAAAGCTTTTTGTGGGCCTGGAAAACTATAAAGCTCTTCTTAGTTCCCCGTCTTTCCATAACAGCCTGAAGGTTACCCTGATATTTGTTTCAGTGGTCGTGATTGGAAGCATGCTTTTGGGGCTTGTGGCAGCAGTTCTCTGCAATAAGGCTTTTCCGGGAATCAGGTTTTTCAGCACAGCGTATGCGCTTCCTATGGCGATCGCCTCCAGTTCTGCGGCAATGATCTTTCAGATCATGCTCCATCCTGCAGTGGGAATTGTAAATAAACTGTTGAATCTTGATATTAACTGGCTGAATGATCCCAAAACTGCACTTTGGTGTGTAGCAATCCTTACAGCGTGGCTGAACAGCGGAATTAACTTTCTGTATTTTTCCGCAGGACTGGGAAATATTGACGAAACAATTTACGAGAGAGCGTCAGTGGATGGCGCAAGTGGCATACAGCAGTTTTTCAGCCTTACGCTGCCCGGACTTTCTCCTATTATGTTCTATACACTGGTAGTCAATATTATTCAGGCATTTCAGTCCTTTGGACAGATTAAGATCCTGACAGAGGGCGGACCAAATGAAAGCACCAATGTAATCGTCTATTCTATTTACAGAGATGCGTTTTTTAACTATCGTTTCGGAAGTGCAGCAGCCCAGTCAGTCATCCTGTTTCTGATTGTTATGGTCATTACACTGATTATGTTTCGTATGGAAAAGAAAGGGGTAAAATACTGATGAGTCAGGCAGAAAATATGGCTTTGCCCATAGAGGGACAGATTTCCAGAAGTGAGCTTCTGGAGATAAAGAACACAATGAATACCAGGGCTCTTGCAAAAAGAAGAGGGCGTACAGCCCTTCGGCTGACAGCGAATGTTCTGTTTGCTTTTGTTGTGCTGCTTCCATTGCTTTATGCAGTAAGCATTGCATTTATGCCGTCCAGCGAACTTTTTACAACAGAATTGAATATTCTTCCAAAGCATCCTACATGGAGTAATTTCATCAATGCATTTAAAAATGTACCGCTTCTGAAATTTATTATGAACTCCTTTATTATGGCAGGATGTATTACTATCGGACAGATTATTTCCTGCTCGCTTGCGGCTTTTTCTTTCTCTTTCCTGGAATTCAAAGGAAAAGGAATTCTTTTTATGCTGGTTATGGCAACCATGATGGTTCCCGGGGAGGCTACGATTATTTCCAATTACCTGACTGTAGGAAAAATGGGAATTCTTGATACTTATCCGGTACTGATCCTTCCGTATCTGACATCTGCAATGGGAATCTTTCTGTTCCGGCAGTTTTATATGACGTTTCCGGTTTCTCTTTATGAATCGGCAAAGCTGGATGGATGTGGCAATCTGCGCTTTATCGTAAAAATCCTGATTCCACTGACAAAATCTGCTATTGGAGCTATGGCGGTCTATACCTTTATCAATGCATGGAATATGTATATGTGGCCGCTTCTGGTAACAGGATCCAATGAAAGACGTACGGTTCAGATTGGTATCAGCATGCTGGACAGCGTGGATTCTCAGTCGATCACTCTGATGATCGCAGGCGTGGTAATGATCATTATCCCGTCAATTTCTATTTTCATCATCGGCCAGAAACAGCTGATCCGGGGAATGTTCTCCGGAGCTGTGAAAGGATAAATAAAAATTACACGAAGAAGAGGAGAAAAATCATGAAGAAAAAAGTAATTGCGTCAATGCTGGCATTATCCATGATCGCAGGAACTTCATCAGCTGTATTTGCAGCAGAAAATACGACAGCAGAGATGGCGGATGCCTCAGATGTAGATGGAACAACAATTTCCTTCTGGCATTCCATGGGAGGAGTTAATGGAGAAGCTCTGGATACTCTTGTAAAACAGTTTAATGAGGAAAATGAATATGGAATTACTGTAGACGCGCAGTATCAGGGAGAGTATGATGATTCTCTCAATAAGCTGAAAAGCGCTCAGATTGGAAATATGGGAGCTGATCTGGTTCAGGTTTATGAGATTGGTACAAGATTCATGATCGATTCCGGATGGATCGTGCCTATGCAGGAGATGATCGACGGAGACGGCTATGATCTTTCACAGATCGAGCCAAACCTTGCTGCATATTATACTATTGATAATGAATTATATTCTATGCCGTTTAATTCATCGACTCCAATTCTCTATTATAATAAAGACATGTTTGAAAAAGCAGGAATTACAGAGGTTCCGGACAGCCTGGAAGGAATCGGTGAGATTGGTCAGCAGCTTCTGGACAATGGCGGAGCAGGAGAGGCTATGTCCATGGGAATTTATGGATGGTTTTTTGAGCAGCTGATCAGTAAACAGGGACTGGAGTATGCCAATAACGGAAATGGGCGTAAAGAAGCTGCAACAGCAGTTGCCTTTGATGAAAACGGAGCTGCAAAAAATATTCTTACAGTATGGAAAGATCTGAATGACAAAGGTTTTGCTCCGATTGTAGGAAAAGGAGGAGACGCAGGTCTTGCAGACTTTTCAGCAGGAAAATCTGCTATTACTCTTGGATCTACTGCATCTTTAAAACAGATTCTGCAGGATGTTAACGGTAAATTCGAGGTTGGTACTGCTTATTTCCCGAAAGTATCCTCTTCTGATGAGGGTGGTGTATCTATTGGAGGCGCTTCTCTGTGGGCTCTTGATAACCAGGATCCGAAAAAGCTTCGTGCAACGTGGGAATTTATCAAGTTCCTGATCTCTCCTGAATCACAGGCTTACTGGAATGCACAGACTGGATATTTTCCGGTAACAGTTGCAGCTCAGGAAGAAGAGACCTTTAAACAGAATGTAGCGGAATATCCGCAGTTCCAGACTGCTATTGATCAGCTTCATGATTCTGCACCGGAATATGCAGGAGCACTTTTAAGTGTATTTCCGGAAGCCAGAGCAATCGTGGAATCAGAAATTGAAAGTCTTCTTAATGGAAATGAGGATGTGGACGCTGCAGTGAAAAACATGACAGAATCTATTAATGGAGCAATTGAAGAATATAATCTTGTAAATGAATAAAAACAATGATGCAGTATAGCTTTATTCCAAAATCCGGGTGTGGTAAAATACACCCGGATAGATTTTTATGGAGGACAGAAAAGTGAAAACTACGGAAATTTTTGCCCACAGAGGCGCAAGCGGCTATGAGTCAGAAAATACCCTGGAGGCTTTTGCACTGGCAGTAGAACAGGGGGCAGATGGAATTGAACTGGATGTCCAGCTCAGCAGGGATGGCCAGATGGTAATCATCCATGACGAAAATGTTGACAGAGTCTGTAATGGTACAGGCTGGGTAAAAGATTATACACTGGAAGAACTGAAAAGATTTCAGGTCAGTACTCCTGAGGGGAAAAAGGGAAGGATTCCTACCTTGAGAGAGGTTTTGGAGCTGGTAAAACCAAGCGGTATTAAGGTAAATATCGAACTGAAGACAGGGATTTTCTGGTATCCGGAGCTGGAACGTATGGTAATAGAAGAGGTAAAGCATCAGGGAATGGAGGACAGGATCATTTATTCTTCCTTTAACCATTATAGTATGCAGAAGATCAGAGAATTAGAGCCAGATGCGGAAACTGCTTATCTGTACAGCGACGTGATTCTTAATGTGGCAGATTATGCAAAAAAGACCGGGATCAAAGGTCTGCATCCGGCGATCTACCATATGGCAATGGCAGATTTTCTCAGAGAATATAAGGAAAGTGGATTGAAAATCCGTGTGTGGACTGTGAATGAAACAGAGCATATGGAGAAGCTGTTCCACGCAGGCGTGGATGCAATTATTACTAACTATCCAGATCGGGCAGTGAAGATCAGAGATGAATTTCTGAAACAACAGAGATAATTTTAACTGAAAAAAGATAATATTGCTGATATATTAAAATACCCATGAAAGTGATTGATCTGGTAAGCCATAATGGATTATTAATAAAAACATTTGATGATACAGGAGGAAAAAATGAGAAGGATCAGAATTATTAAGAAAAACGATGAGTACAGCCAGGAGTATGAAGTGGGAGATGTTTTTGAGACAGAAGGAACCTGGTACGGGGGAGTTCATATTTCCGGGAGAACCGGAGTTCCGGTATCTCTGGATAAAGAGGAGTATACAGAACTTGGATCAGAACCGGAGGCGCCTGCAATAACAGAGAAAGCAGCTGAAAGAGACATCCGCCCGGGAGATATTGTCCGGCATTTTAAAAGAGAATGGGTAAATGAAAATACCTCAGAGTATCTTTATAAAGTACTTGCTTTTGCGGATCATACAGAAACGGGAGAAAAATTTGTAGTCTATCAGGCATTGTATGCACCTTTTAAAACCTGCGCAAGACCTTTTGAAATGTTTATGAGCGAGGTGGACAGGGACAAGTATCCGGATGTGAAGCAGAAGTGGAGATTTGAAAAAGTGGAGGGGAATTTCTAAAAACAAATCCTGGCGGTATTCAAAATATGCCGTTAGGATTTTTTGTATATAAGATGTGGTAGAATAGGGCTATCAGGTAAATAGGTGAAAAATATTTTAAGTAAAAACAGTATAATGGAGCTTCCTGTATAATAAAAAATGTGGATGTTGAAAATTGAAAATACCTCAGAGTACAATAAGACTACTGACT
>NZ_JANJZT010000013.1 GCF_024622975.1 Blautia caecimuris
TTTATTTGTTTTCCAAAGCTTCGTTTTTCGGATCAGCGAAAAACTCCACAATGGCAAACAGGGCTTTGCCCTAACAAAAAAATGTATCACAAAAAACATTCACATATTGTTTTTTGTGATACAGATATTGACCGGATTTATATTCCACTGTCGGAGCCATAATCGGCTGCTCCCATATTCTGTTTTTGTTCATGCTCATACAATTTTTTAATCTTCTCTGCTGTCTGCTGCAGTTTCTGAGCACATTGTCCAAATATCCTCAGGGCCATATCTCCTGTTGTAAGCCGTGTGATGCCGCCCTCTGTTTCTGAAGCTTCATCAAGAATCTGCCAGATTTTTTCCTGAAGCTGCAAATTGGCTGCCGTATCTCTAAGTTTAGTCAAAAAGATATTCGCCACATGTGTGTACCCCTCATACATGCCTATCCCTTCCATCGGCATTCTGTCAGGCTCGTAGCAGGTGTTGTCGCGGTAAATCAGTTTATCATTTCTGTACAGAAGGACTTTTGAGGAAAATCTGCTGTACCGAAAACATTCATTATGTGCTTTTCGGCCACAGGAAATAATTTCCAGCAGGAACAGGCAGGAGGTTTCGTCTTCCAGATGAATCGTCATTCTGCTGTCAAAGGATGACTGTGCGAATGGAATAACCGGCTGGGGATAATAATACAGTGTGGCATTTTTATCCACCTGTACTTCAATAGTCCGGGATGCTGCTCCTTCGTCCATTTTATGAATTTTTTCAAAGGACTGTGACAGTACTTCCAGGTCTGCCCCTTCTTTTACATGGTAAAAAAAATTCTGAGAATCACCTGCCATGATTCCGGCGGAGGCACAGAGAGGCATGATCTGGATGCCGCCGTTCTCTCTCTCAAAAGGCATCATGATTTTATATGGAGCTGTAAAAGACAGCTCCTCCAGAATAGTCTTTCCATCTTTTAAAGCTGCACAGGCACTGATACGGGATATTTTTCCGAATTTATTATCCATATGCATATTCTTTTACATTCCTTCTAAAAGTACATTTTTTCTGATCCACTCTACTACTTTATCCACATTTTCGCCTTCACGGATGTTAGTAAACAGAAATGGTCTGTCACCGCGCATTTTTTCAGAATCCCTCCTCATTATTTCAAGGTTTGCGCCCACATAGGGCGCAAGATCGATTTTATTGATCACAAGGAGGTCAGAACGTGTGATTCCAGGACCGCCTTTACGCGGGATTTTATCTCCTTCTGCCACATCGATAACGAAGATCGTCGCATCTACAAGTTCCGGACTGAACGTTGCAGACAGATTATCCCCGCCGCTTTCAATGAAAAGAAGTTCAATATCCGGGAAGCGTTCTGTCAGTTCGTCTACCGCTTCCAGGTTCATAGAAGCGTCTTCACGGATGGCTGTATGCGGGCATCCTCCGGTTTCCACACCAATGATCCTTTCTACCGGAAGAACACTGTTCTTTGCAAGAAACTGGGCATCTTCTTTTGTATAAATATCGTTTGTAATAACTCCAATGCTGTAGTCCTCTGCCATCTTTCTTGACAAAGCCTCAATAAGCGCTGTTTTTCCCGAACCTACCGGTCCGGCAACTCCGACTTTTACATATGACATACTAATCTCCTCTTTTCTGATTTACTTGTTGACAGCATTTTTTAATCTGTTGCTCCCAGAGCTTTCTGACATGACTAAACTATGACATATACAGTCTGGAATACAGCTTTTCATGCTGGATTCCTCTGAGATCAAATCCAGGTGCGGAAAGGCATAAATCATCTTCCCTTCTGTTCATGACATCTGTTAAAATATCATCAAATTCCACGTAGCATCCGCTCAAAAGCTGCTGTCCGGATGTCTGACTAAGGGGAATCGTTTTTACGCAGTTAGTAACAATTGCAGATGTCTGGGCATAGAGATAATGAGTCATTGCCTCGTTCAATGCAATCTCCATCTCTGCACAGAAGACTCCGTAGATGCAGCTGTGGTTCACTGCTTTTCCTTTTCTCGCATCCAGATATTTCCTGAAAATCCCGTTTTTATTGATATTCAATCCAAGCTTTTCAATAGTTTTGGCAAAACGTGAACCCATTTTTCTGGCTGCTTCCCTCTGTTCCATTGGGATTCTTGATGCTTCCAGAATTTCTTCCAGATGCAGCAGTTTCTGAAGATCTTTTCCCTCTGCGGCTTCATATGCAAGTCTGGCTGACAGAAGTTCTGTATATGCAAGATTCCACTTGATTTTGTGGAGGATATATTCTCTGGCTGTATCTATATCGCGGACAATTCCACGCTGAATATAAGTCTCTAATCCCTGTGAATGGGAATATCCTCCAATAGGAAACAATGCATCATTTACCTGCAAAAGGTAAAACTGTTTTTCTGACATATAAATTCTCCATCCGCTTTCCTTAATGATGATGATTGTGAATACTTGCAGAAATCCTCTGATCAAAATCCAGCTTCAATATTTCTTTTTTTGCCTTAACACCATGAATTTTCTGAAGCATAGCAAGCATTGGTTCGTTATAGACAGTAATAAATGTGGCATTTTCTCCCCAGAAAAGCGGCGCATGTCTGTTTCCAATCTCATAGCAGACTTTTGCGGCCATTTTCTCGTGTCCTGGTTCAAAAGATACCCGTATAACTTCACATGGCGGAGTATTTATCACTACGAGTTTTGTCTCATCTGCATAAATCACATCATCCTGATACAGACCTCGGGCGAGAACAGAATCGTCCATACGAATTCCCACTTCTGTTCCTTTATCTGTTGTTTTCTTATGTATTTTTTTGAAAGCTTCATGCCATTCAATATCTACAAATTCTAATGTTTTTCCTGTAGTATCAAAGTCATGGAGCTTTCCTGAAACCTGTTCACACAGCATTATCTTCAACCTCCAATATCCGATAAATCTTTCTTATCGGTTTATTTTTACCAGATCTGCAGAAGCATCATAACTCCAGGAATCCATGCTGTTACAATGCCTTCAAACACCTGAAGATATGGAACAAATTTTCCAAGCTTCTTTCCACAGATGTCCTCCACAAAGGCAGTTCCCCAGAGAATCGCCCAAAGATACCAGATTGCTGCCCATCGCAGATCCGGTGCGATACCCAGCGCACTGCTTCCTGTAACCCCCTCGATAGTCCCAAAGATCACCGCATTGACTGCTACAAAAGTAGAAAACCATGCAAAAGGAATCGGACTTGCTTTCAGAAATTTCCCCAGAGCCACAAAAAGGTAGGTAAAGCAGAACAGTAATCCCGTTCCCGCTGCATAATAATTACCCTGTACCAAATTAACAAAGTTGATAAACAGGGACAGGCCGCCTGTAAAAATATTCATGATGGCTGTGGATTTTCCATCTACATTGTATAAAGAACACATACCATTATTGATTAATACAATGCCTACAAATAAAAGACAAACTCCTAACATAATAACGCTCTCCTCTCCTGCCCATCTTAAAACAAACTGTAAAGCTGTGTCAGCGGAAGTTTTTCTGCCGGTCTGGAAGTGATTTCTTCCCCGTCAACCGTAACCTTATATGTTTCTGGATCCACTGCCAGCTCCGGTGTTCTGTCATTAAGCACCATATCTTTTTTACTGATATTTCTGCACCCTTTTACAGGCACTACTGTTTTCTCAAGTCCATATTTCTCTTTTACATTTTCATCCACAGCTGCCTGAGATACAAATGTAAGGCAGGTTTCGTTTTTGGCTTTTCCGTGTGCAGCAAACATTGGCTGATAAAAAACTGGCTGCGTGGTCGGAATAGATGCATTTGCATCGCCCATTTTGGATGCAATGATCATACCGCCCTTGATAATGATATCAGGTTTTACGCCAAAGAATGCAGGGTTCCAGAGAACAAGATCTGCAAGTTTACCTTCTTCCACAGATCCTACATATTGTGAAATGCCATGTGTGACAGCCGGATTGATGGTATATTTGGAGATATAACGTTTTACACGGAAGTTGTCATTGCCGTGTCCTGAATCTTCCGGCAATGCCCCCCGCTCATCTTTCATCTTGCTTGCCGTCTGCCAGGTACGTGTGATAACCTCGCCTACACGTCCCATAGCCTGGGAGTCAGAACTCATCATACTGAATATCCCCATATCGTGAAGAACGTCCTCTGCCGCAATTGTCTCCGGGCGGATTCGGGAATCTGCAAATGCAACGTCTTCCGGGATTCTTTTATCCAGATGATGGCAGACCATCAGCATATCCAGATGCTCGTCCAGGGTATTTACTGTATATGGCATCGTCGGGTTTGTAGAAGACGGCAGTACATTTGGAGCTGCCGCCGCACGAATAATATCTGGTGCATGTCCTCCGCCGGCCCCTTCTGTATGATATGTATGGATGGTTCTGCCGCCGATAGCTGCAAGTGTGTCTTCTACACATCCACCTTCATTCAATGTATCTGTATGAATGGCAACCTGTACATCGTATTCATCTGCTACATTCAGGCAATGATCAATAACTGCAGGTGTTGCCCCCCAGTCCTCATGGATCTTCAGACCCATGGCGCCGGCTTTTACCTGCTCAATGAGGGGCGCCTCGTCTGAACAGTTTCCCTTTCCAAGGAAACCAAGGTTCATTGGATATTCTTCAGCAGCCTTTAACATCATTCTTAAATTCCATGGCCCAGGCGTACAGGTAGTCGCATTTGTGCCATCTGCAGGGCCTGTTCCGCCTCCGATCATTGTAGTGACACCGCTGTACAGCGCACAGTCTATCTGCTGTGGGCTGATAAAATGTATATGAGTATCGATTCCACCTGCAGTTAAGATCATCCCTTCGCCTGCAAGCGCTTCTGTAGAGGCTCCGACCGTCATCCCTGGTGTGACGCCGTCCATAGTATCCGGATTTCCTGCTTTTCCTATTCCTGCGATCCTGCCGTCCTTGATACCTATATCCGCTTTGACAATCCCTGTAGAATCTACGATTAATGCATTGGTAATTACCAGATCCAGATCCCCATCTTTACTGCAGGTTTTTACAGACTGTCCCATGCCGTCACGAATGGTCTTGCCTCCTCCAAATTTCACTTCGTCTCCATAAGTTGTATAATCTTTCTCAACCTCTATCACAAGGTTTGTATCTGCCAGACGTACCTTATCTCCCGTAGTCGGACCATACATTGCCGCATATTTGCTTCCAGAAATTTTTGTGCTCATCGTTGTCCCTCCCTATAGAAATCCTTTTCGTTTTGCATTTTCCATGGATGCTGCCTTCGTGTCGTCTGCTGCCCGCGCACAGGTAAGATCATTCAGGCCAAATACTCTCTGTCTGCCGCCCATCTCCGTAAGCTGAACCTCCTTTTCTTCACCTGGCTCAAATCTTACAGAGGTTCCTGACGGAATGTCCAGATGATATCCATAAGATTTTTCCCTGTCAAAGGAAAGGCATTTATTTACCTCAAAAAAATGAAAATGAGAACCTACCTGAACTGGTCTGTCGCCTTTGTTTGCCACTGTTACTGCCACTGTTTTTTTGCCTTTATTAAGTATAATGTCACGATCCACAGGCATAATTTCACCAATTTTCATACCTTATCTCCTCCTTACTGAATTGGATTATGTACTGTCACAAGCTTGGTTCCATCTGGAAATGTCGCTTCTACCTGGATTTCATCAATCATATCAACGACTCCGTCCATTACGTCATCTTTTGTAAGAATCTTCGTGCCAAGCTGCATCAGCTCTACTACGGTTTTTCCATCTCTTGCAAGTTCTAAGAGTTCAGAACTAATATATGCCAGCGCCTCTACATAATTTAGTTTAAGACCTCTTTCCTTTCTCTCTTTGGCAAGGTTTCCTGCCATATGAAGCATTAGTTTTTCCTGTTCTTTTTGATTCAGCCTCATAATATTCCTCCTCTCGAATTGTACAGATTATTATATTTTTCGCTGTTTTCTGCATATTTATGCCCCAAAATTCAAAATACACAAAACAAAAAAGAGCAGACAATGGGATTTTTCAGACCCCATTGTCTGCTCTTCACACGAAAAATTTTATATAGAGGATTATAACTTGAGTCTATATAATGGTCAAGATATTTTATGTTCTTCTTTATATTTTTCTCTATATTCGCTATTGAACCCCGACAATCAATACTCAATTTTGTTAAAAATTATTTGTCTTATTTTACCAGCCACTCACATCCCCTTTTGGCGGGTTGATTGATCGATGTTATGACTGCATGGTTCAATTTCAGTTTCATGGTACAGTTATCAGTTCAGATATTGTTCCGTGAATAATGGATAAATTATGTCAGAACCTGTTTCACGGCCTTTTTCCAGCCCTGGTATTTTTCATTTCGCACTTCCGGCTCCATTTCCGGAGAAAATTTTGTCCGGGTCATCTGGGAGAATACTTTTTCCCGGTCAAAAATTCCTGCTGCAATCCCTGCCGCATAGGCGGCTCCGATTCCGGAAAGCTCTTCCGCTGAGGGCACCTGAACAGTCACATCTGCAATATCACTCTGAAACTGCATCAGATATTTGTTTCTTGTAGGTCCGCCGTCCACCCGCAGCTCCTGAATCTTAATCCCGGATTCTTCGCTCATGGCATTTACCACATCTGTAATCTGATAGGCAATGGATTCCAGACCTGCTCTCACGATCTCAGCTCTTCCGGTCGTCCTTGTGATTCCTGTCAGGATTCCGGATGCTTCACTGTCCCAGTAGGGCGCCCCAAGGCCGCTGAACGCAGGCACCAGATAGGAACGATCACCTGGATTGGCTTTATTGGCCAGTATCTCTGTCTCTGAAGGTGAAGAGATCAGTTTCAGCTCATCCTTCAGCCAGGTAATGACAGCTCCTGTATAATTGATGTTTCCCTCCAGAACATAATTTACCTGGCCGTTCATTTTCCACGCCAGAGAAGTTACCACCCGGTCGCTGTATACAGGCTTCTGCCCAATGTTCATCATAATAGAAGATCCTGTGCCGTAAGTAGTTTTGATCATTCCCTTATCTGTACATCCCTGTCCGAACAAAGCGCCGTGAGAATCCCCCAGAACTCCCCGTATGGGAATGGGATTTTCAAAATATCCCTCAAAATCCGTATATCCGTATTCTCCGTCTGAATCCGTCACTTCCGCAAGACAGGATACCGGAATACCGAATAAGCTGCATACCTCCTGATCCCAGGAAAGACTTCCGATATGAAACAGCTGAGTTCTGGAAGCATTGGAATAATCTGTACGGAATTCTTTTCCTCCGGTCAGCTTATAAACAAGCCAGCTGTCAATGGTTCCGCAGCAGAGTTCTCCTTTCTCAGCCTTTTCCGCAGCTCCTTCCACATTTTCAAGTACCCACGCGATCTTTGCGGCCGAAAAGTAAGGTGAAAGCTGCAGGCCGGTATGGGAGCGGATCATTTCTCCATGTCCCTGTTCTGCAATTCTTTCACAGATCTTTGCGCCTCTGGCACACTGCCACACAACTGCATTATATACAGGCTTTCCGGTATTCCTGTCCCACACAAGGGCAGTTTCCCGCTGATTGCTGATACCAAGAACTTTTATATCATTTTTGTCAATTCCTGATTTTTCCACAAGTTTTTTTACTACCTGAACTGTATTTGCATAAATTTCCTCCGGGTCATGCTCCACCCAGCCCCGCTGATCAATATACTGCCTGTGAGGGAGATCACTTCGGCAGATAAGAGCACCGTTTTCATCAAACAGCAGTCCTTTTGTTCCCTGTGTACTCTGGTCAATTCCCAATACATATCTGTTCATACTATTTCACCAGCTCCGCTGCCTTTTCTGCAATTCCTTCTGCATTCAGGCCATAATAATCAAATACTTCCTTTGAAGTTCCCGTGATCACCGGAGCATCCGGAAGGGAAAGATTCACCACCTTTTTCGGGCACCGGCTTCCTACTATCTGACTTACCATGGATCCCAGCCCACCATAGGGAGCGTGTTCTTCTACTGTCAGCACTGCTTTTGCGTTTTCTGCAGCCTTTACAACCGCTTCAGCATCCAGGGGTTTTACGCAGTACATGTCAATTACAGAAGCGCTGATTCCCTGAGCATTTAAAAGTTCTGCCGCATCCTTTGCCGGCTTTACCATTTCTCCGCATGCAATGATTGCAATATCAGTTCCTTCGCATACAACCGTTGCCTTATCCATTTCAAAAGGAACATGTTCTTCTTCATAAACAGGCTCTACTGCATTTCTCCCCACACGCACATAAGCCGGTTTTTCGTCCTTCAGAAGAGCCTTTACCAGCTCCCTTGTCTGAAGATGGTCGCTGGGAATATATACCCGCATATTCGGAATCGCAGCCATAGCCGCAATATCCTGAGCAGAATGATGGCTCATTCCCAGCGCTCCGTAGCTGACGCCTCCGCTGATACCGATCAGCTTCACATTTGTGTTGGAATAAGCAACGTCCACCTTTGCCTGCTCATAGCTTCTTGTGGAAAGAAAGCAGGCCGGAGAAACTGCATATGCTTTTTTGCCGCACTTTGCCAGTCCTGCAGCAATGCTTACCAGATTCTGCTCTGCAATTCCTGTTTCCACAAACTGTTCCGGATAAGTATCTGCAAAAGGAGTAAAGGAACCGCTGCCTCTGGAATCACTGCACAGAGCAACAATATCCCTGTCTGTTTTTGCCGCATCCATCAAAACCTCACAAATCATCTGTTTATTGGCGATCTTACTCATTTCAGCGCAGCCTCCTTTCTCTCCTCCAGATCCTTCATGATCTGCTCATACTCTTCATCACCTGGCACATGATGATGCCAGGATGCCTTGTTCTCCATTACAGAGGAGCCGCAGCCCTTTACTGTATTGGCGATCAGTACCGTCGGTTTTCCTTTTACTGTTTTCGCTTCCTCAAAGGCCGCATCCAGTTCTTCAATGCTGTTTCCGTTTTTCACGTCAATTACATGCCAGCCAAAGCTTCTGAACCTTTCATGAAGATCATCATGATGCATCACATCTTCAGTATTTCCTGAAATCTGCAGGCGGTTCCTGTCAACTACTGCACAGAGATTATCCAGCTTATAATGAGCTGCAGACATTGCGCCTTCCCACACAGAGCCCTCTGCCAGCTCTCCGTCGCCCATTACTGTATAAACACGGTAATTCTGATGATTCATTTTTCCGGCAAGAGCCATTCCCACACATACCGGAAGCCCATGTCCCAGAGATCCCGAATTCATTTCTATTCCCGGAAGCTTATTATTGGGATGCCCGATAAATTTAGAGCCAAATTTGCTGAAGGTATCAATAACCTCCTCTATTGGGAAAAAGCCTTTCTCTGCAAGCACAGCGTAAAGAGCCTCCACAGAATGTCCTTTGCTCATTACAAAACGGTCGCGGTCAGGATCATCCATATTTTCAGGGCCGATATTCATCTGTTTAAAATAAAGTGTTACAAGTGTGTCGATCACACTCATATCTCCGCCGATATGTCCGGCCTTTCCGGAACGAATCATATTGATCACGTCTTTGCGAAGCTCATATGACAAAGCAGTCAGATTTTCCATAATTTCCATCCTCTCTTTCCGGTTCTTCATTCGCCGCGAAGATATGCTTTTACATCCTCTTCAATGGGGTCGTAGAGATCCGGTTTGATTCCAATATATTTACATGCTTCATACAGCACCGGAACAACGTCTTTGTGGATGCCCACACAGTGGTGAATGTATGGACCCTCTACGATCTTCGCTTCCAGACGTTTGATGTTATCCACCTCAACCCACAGATAGGTTCCCATTCCTTTTGGACCGTCCACACCTTTTGCATTTCCGAGAAGCAGAGAATATTCTCCATTATCACCGTCAAACCGCGCCAGAGTAATGTCTCCGTGCTTTGCCTCTGCAGTGATTGCACCCGGATGGTCAAAAGCCAGCGGATATGTAATCTTCGGAGTTTCTCCGGCAACTGAGATCGGCCACGGTCCGCAGTGCTGAAGCAGCTCACCGTTTTTAATATCCGGATGACGGATGGTCCAGTCTGCAAAGAAGCTTCTTGTTTCTCCCATTCCTGCAGCCTCTACCATAAGAGCAGTGATCGCTCCATGGATATCCGTCTCACATACAACCGGAATTCCTTCTTCATTCAGCAGGGCATTTGCGGCACAGGGCATGATTCCAAGCTCACTCTGCAGCTGGTTCCAGCACTGGATTGCCCCTGCCTGACATCCGTATTTTGTGATCAGATTTTTCATGGCAACCTTCAGAGCAGCTACATTTTCCAGTTCTTCATCCTTGATCTCAACAATCATATTGCTGCGGCAGTAGTCAATTACTTTTGCAACCTCTGTTCCCTCTTTTTTTACTTTTTTCACTTCATCTGTAAGCTCGGGCATGGGAATCGGAGAAAGCTGGATATTGAATTTTTCCAGAAGTTCTCCCTCATTGCACATGGTTGTCCAGAAATCAAAAGGTCTTGTGGAAATCTGAAGGATCCTCATATTTTTGAATTTCTTTACCACATTGCATACAGCCATAAAATCCCGGATCCCGCGTTCAAATACCGGATCATTCAGGCGGCAGTTTGTCATGTAGGTAAACGGAATACGGAAGCGTCTCAGAACCTTTCCGGTAGCAAAAAGTCCGCACTGTGTATCACGAAGCCGCACTCCGTTTTCATCCGGACGCTCGTCAAGAGGCCCCCACAGAAGAACCGGAACATTCAGCTCCTTTGCCAGACGGGCACATTCATATTCTGTACCAAAATTACAGTGGGGAAGAAACAGTCCGTCAATTTTTTCAGCCTTAAACTTTTCAGCAATTTTTTTCATATCTTCATCATTATAGAGAAGACCTTCCTCATTAATATCTGTGATATCTACAAAATCAACGCCCAGTTCTCTCAGACGGTCAGCAGTAAGTCCCCGATATTTAACCGCATCCGGCGCGCTGAAAATACTTCTTCTTGTAGGCGCGTATCCTAATTTAATATGATCCATTGTGATTCCTCCTTCAATATATCCTCATTTACGTTCTTTGAACTTTCTATAAACATTATTATAAATATTTTATATTTTTTTTCAATAAAATATTATGATTATGTTTATAAAATAGGATTTTGCACAATTTATCACCGTATTTTTTGTTGATATCGCCTATATTTTTCTGTTTAAATCATATTTTTCGGCAATTGTTATATAAACATTTATATAAACAAATATAAACAGGCACATATGTATTTTCAGAATTCCCACACACGAAATCACAGAATTTTCCGCAAAAAAGTACCCGGATATCTGAATCAAACAATCCAGATATCCGGGATACATTTTTTACTTATTTTATAGTTTTTTCACTGTATTACGATACACGATTTTCGGACATACCTGAGTTTTTATTACTGCATCTGTCCCTATCCCCTCTATCATCTCGGAAATGCGGCGTACAGCCATTTTCCCCATCTCTCTGTTTGGAACCCGAAGAGTTGTCAGGGCAGGCGTGGAAATCTCACTGAACGGCAGATCATCAAATCCCGCCACAGATACGTCCTCCGGTATCCTGTACCCCATTTCTCTCAGAGCTTTCATAGCGCCCAGAGCAATCATGTCATTATCTGCAAAAAACGCTGTAGGAAGCTTCGGAGAAGTTTTCAGATACTCCAGCATATCCTGATAGGCGCTGTTCAGAGAGGTTCCAAGAGTTACTGTATATTCCTCTTTATAAGGAACCTTCCGCTTTTTTAAAGCAGTCTGAAAGCCCACGAACCTGGAACGGAAGCCCTTTATGCGGAAAGAACCCCTGAGATATCCCACCTCTTTATGCCCATTGTCCAGAAGATGCTCTGTCATCATTCTTGCAGCATCCGCATTATTAATAAGAACCGCATTAAACTCCATAGATTCTGTCCAGTAGTCCAGAATCACCAGAGGACAGGGCGCATTTCTGTAGGGCTCCAGATCGCCGTCCATCATTTCTGTTGCAAGCACCACAACCGCCGCGCCCTGCTCGCTTAACATTTCTCTTACCTGATTCAGATATTCCGGATTCCTCTGATCTGCTCTGGAAACCACCATTTCATATCCAAGTCTTCTGCACTCTTCCTCAAATCCCTCGATCAGGCTCTGAAAGAACGGAGTATCCTCGATGATCCGGCCATTTTTCTTAAAGATCACCAGACGGATCTTTGTGACGGCATTGGCGCTTAAATATCCTGTCTCGCGTGCTATTCTGAATATTTCCTCTGCCGTATCCTTATTGACTCCTTTTTTGTGGTTCAGAGCATTTGAAATAGTTGCCGGAGAAAAGCCGGTCATTTTGCTCAGATCACGAATACTCACCTTCATACAGACACCTTCCTCTTGTAATTTTTACAGACTGCTGTTAAGCACCTCTTCTCTCAGAGGAATCGACGCAGTCGCACCCGGTCTGGAAACAGCGATCGCGGACGCCTTTGCCGCAAGCCGGAGTCCCTCCTGAACCGGCATTCCATTGATAATGGATGAAATAAAATATCCTGTAAACGTATCTCCTGCCGCAGTAGTATCTACAGCCTTTACCTTATAGATTCCCTGACGGTAAATACCTGTTTCATCCTGATAAACAGATCCGTCTCCTCCCAGAGTCAGCACGATTGCAGCTTTCGGATAAAGTTCCCTTATCTTTGCCAGAATCTTCTCCGGTTCTTTTTCCCCTGTAATCTGAAATCCCTCGATCTCATTTACAAGAAACAGACTTATTTTTTTTAAATCACATGTCTCCAGCGCCTTATCATACGGAGACGGATTCAGGATGATCATCATCCCCTTTTCATAAGCCTGGTCAATAATATAATCCAGTTCGTTGATCTCATTCTGCAGAAGAAGTATATCTCCTTTTTCAAAGGCAGAAAGAACCTCATCCACAAACTCTCTGGTAATACTTCTGTTGGATCCGCCAAAAAGAAGAATACAGTTCTGACCGTTTTTGTCCACCTGGATCACAGTATGGCCGCCGGGCCCCTGAATTTTTCTGATAAAGTCTGTATTTACTCCGTTTTCTCTGCAGGTTTCCAGAAGAATATCCCCTTCTTCTCCAATCATTCCCGCATGAAACACAGGAATACCGGCTTTTGCCAGCGCAATGGACTGGTTCAGTCCCTTACCGCCGCAAAATGTCTTCCTGTCTTTTGATGCCTGAGTCTCTCCGGGAATCAGAATAGACTCTACCTGATACACATAATCAAGATTTAAAGACCCAAAATTCAGAACCTTCATAAATATGCCCTCCTTTTTATGCAGGAAATGCAACCCCCGCTCTCAGAATAATATTGGGATATGGAGTAAATTCCCCTGTCCGGACGGCAAACTTCACCCGGGCTGATCTTTCCTTCAGCTCTGTATGCAGGATCATTTCCTCCTCCGCTTCCGGAAGCTTTTCTCTGATATAAGACAAAAGTTCCGGATTCTTCTCAACGATCTCCTTTGCTATAGTATAACTTTCGATTTCCGCCTCGTCAAGAACCGCATCCATTACCTGACGAAAAGTTGGCACGCCGCCGCACAAAGCCAGATCTACGATCTCCACCCCTTTCGGGATCGGCATACCTCCGTCGCCGATCATAAAGGTGTCCTTATGTCCAAGTCCCGCGATCAGCCCTGCAAGCTGTGCATTGATAATACCTCTTTTTTTCATAAAAAACCGCCTCCCATACATTTTTTTAGTCAAAAGATCCCGGTATGCACTCACACCGGGACCAAATATGTTTTATTTGTTTTCGTTGCGTGCCTGAAGCGCCATTTTTGCCTGAAGATTTCTCTGGAACTGGTCAATGATAACCGCTACAATAATTACCAGACCACGAATGATCTTCTGCCAGAATTCAGTTACACCACACATGGTCATACCATCGTTGATCACACCAATAACAAACGCGCCTACAATGGTTCCGCCAATACTGCCCACGCCGCCTGCCATGGAAGTACCACCAAGAACAGATGCCGCAATTGCATTCATCTCCCAGGACTCACCTGTTTTCGGAGTTGCGGAAACAAGCTGGGAAGTTGCGATAATACCTACAATAGCTGAGCACAGTCCGGAAAAAGCATAAACCCAGATTTTCACACGGTCAACCTTGATTCCGGAAAGCTTGGAAGCCTTTTCATTTCCTCCGATTGCCTGCACATGCCATCCGAAAGGTGTTTTCTTCAGGATCAGTCCTGCGATCACAGCTACAATAGCAAGAATGATAACACCTACAGGAATCATGGTTCCCATAAAGTTTCTTCCAAAAAATTCAAATCCTGTATTGCCAAGTCCTTCATGACCGGCAAGCTCTGAAAAGGTTGCCCCGTTGGAACGGATATTTGCCAGACCTCTGCAGATATACATAGAACCAAGTGTGGCAATAAACGGCGCTACATTAAATTTTGTAATTACCACACCGTTTAAAGCACCCACCAGCGCACCCATAAGAATAGTGATCAGAACTACAAGAGGTACGCTGAAATACACAGTCACGCCTGCAAATTTCAGAGTAAGACCTTCCTGGATCAGCCCGCCGGCGATCATTCCTGCCAGACCGGCCACAGAACCTACGGACAGGTCTATTCCGCCAGTGATGATTACATAGGTCATACCAATAGCAAGGATTCCGTAAAGGGCCACATGCTTTGCCACTGTCAGAAGAGAACCTACTGTCAGGAAATTATTTGCTGTAATGCTGAAAAAAATCAGCAACACGATCAGAACGATGAAAGTCCTTCCCTTTAAAAGGGTCATCATTAACGCATTATTTGATGTTTTTTTATCTGCTGCCATATCCTAATTCTCCTTTTCATGATTCTGTACATGATGTCCCTTATAGGACGCCAGTACCAGGGTATCTTCTTTGATCTCGTCTCCGCTGAACTCACCTGTTTTCAGTCCGTTTGAAAGAACCAGAACACGGTCCGCAATGGAAACGATCTCCTGAAGCTCCGAGGAAACAACAATAATGGAAAGTCCCCTCTTCGCATACTGATTGATGATATCAAACACCTCTGTTTTGGCTCCGATATCAATTCCACGGCTTGGTTCATCCATGAGAAGAATCTTTGGTTCTGTCAGGATGCCTTTTCCGATAACAACCTTCTGCTGATTTCCTCCTGAAAGAGAAAGAATCGGAAGATGTTTGTCAGCCACTTTAATATGGATATCCTTGATCTGTTCATCCACTTTCTGCCCTTCTTTGGATGAATCAAGGAATACCCCTGCTTTTTTGTACGTCTTCATTGCAGACAGAGAACAGTTTTTTTCAATGTCCATTGTCTGGACCAGTCCCTGAGCCTGACGGTCTTCAGGTATAAGGGCAAAGCCTTTGTCTATCTGTCCTGAAATGGATTTGATGTTCAGCTTTTCTCCTTCCAGGTATACCTCTCCTGTATGTTCCGGATGAAGTCCCATCAGACATTCAAAAATCTCGCTTCTTCCGGCTCCCATCAGTCCGTAAATTCCAAGGATTTCACCTTTTTTCAGGTCAAAACTCACATGATCCACCAGATAGCCGCCTCCGGCCTTTGGCAGGCACAGATTTTTCACCTCAAGAACATTTTCTACTTTTGACCAGTCCACTTTTGTTTCACGTTTCAGATATGCCTTTGCTCCTCCTGTCATCTCATGGACGATCCACGGAACATCAATATCCTTTACATCTGCATCTGAAACATATTTTCCATCCCGGAGAATAGTCACATGGTCGCCAATCTGCATGATCTCTTCCAGACGGTGAGATATGTAAACAATAGAAATCCCCTGAGCCGTCAGTTCCCTCATGATCTTAAAAAGAACCTGTACCTCCTGCTGGCTGAGAGAGGATGTGGGCTCGTCCATGATCAGGACCTTCAGATCATCAGCCACAAGATTTCTTGCAATTTCAATCATCTGCTGCTGACCTACCCTCAGTTCTCCCACAAGAGTCTCCGGGTCAATTTCATGTTCCAGTCTTTTCAGAATATTTTTCGTCTTTTCTATATGAGTTTTGTTATCAAGTCTGATTTTTCCTACTGTCTGCTCCCTTGCCATAAAAATATTCTGATACACATTCAGATTGGGAAACAGACTTAATTCCTGATGAATAATACCGATCCCATGTTTTCTGGCATCTGTAGTATCTTTAAACGCAACCTCCTGATCACCAATATAAAGCGTTCCTTCACTGGGGTGCTCGATACCTGCTATCATTTTCATCAGAGTCGATTTTCCGGCGCCATTTTCACCGATCAGAACATTCACCTTGCCTTTGAGAAGGTCAAAGGATACGTCATCCAGCGCTTTTGTACCGGGATAAATTTTACTGATATGATCCGCATGCAAAAACACATGCTCCGGACATTTATAAGCCATATCTGACCCTCCTATTTTGCTTCCAGTTCTATGGGTGTAATCAGTACCTTTGTATTGTCATTTGCAGTAAAGCATCCTGTAAATGAAATGGTTTTGCCTTTCAGAGATGCCGGATCCGCTTTTTTCACTATTTCTTCGTCAATCATTTCATTGATACTCTGGGAAACTGCCGCCCAGTCCTGCTGATTTGTATAATCACCGAATTTAATCACATCCAGAGAATCACGGACAGATGACCCCTTATATACAGAACCGATCTGAATGGAGATTTCCTCCGGACCATCGTAGCCGTCAAGCTTTACTGTCATATATCCAGCTTTTTTCTCCTGATTTACTTCCTCAACCGTACCTGTTCCTTTTACAACATAATTGATCTCGCCGCTGGTTCCCATAGAATATTTTCCATATTTATCAACAAGAGATTTCAGATCTCCGTTCGCTTCTGTCAGAAACTCTGAAAGCTCCACTGCTTTCTCCTGAAGTTCCGGCAGCGCTTCTGATTCCCAGATCGCCGCCACATTATCTACTGCATTAAATTCCTGTTCCCCTGTAAGCTCTGCTTCCTGACCGATTTTTACCACCTTTACACATCCGGTCATACAAGTTGTCATCATTACCGCCACAAGCCCTGCCGCTAACATACGTTTTCTCATAACTGCTCTCCTTTGACTGTTTCTTTACCGAAAATGGGGGGCTGCAAAATCACATACCCGCTGGTTTTGCAACGCCCCCGTCATACTGAATTTACGTTTAGAACAGCGGCTTATTCAGCAGCTCCCTCTGTTGTTTCTTCTGCACCGGCATCTTCTGTCTCGGCTTCTGCTGCCTCGGCTCCGCCTTCCGTATAAACAAATGTTTTCAGGTTGTCTACGTTGTCTGCTGTGATCGCAATACAGTCAACAAGCTGTTTTTCATCAAGACCTGTTGTTCCGTCTTTCAGATAAGCGTCTGCCTGCTCTACTGCCATTTCAGCCATCAGAGCGAACTGCTGAAGCGCTGTGCCGGTAGCTTTTCCGTCTTTAATAAGAGCTGCTGCCTCATCAGAGCCGTCAACACCGATAACCGGAATATTTTTGCCTGCTGCCTCACATGCCGCAACTGCTCCTTCCAGCATTGTGTCGTTTCCGCAGATAATTCCGTCCAGCTCAGGATTTGCCTGAAGGATCGCCTCTGTCTTGTCAAAGGCTTCTGTCTTTTCCCAGTTCGCAGTCTGCTGTGCAACCATTTCCAGATCCGGATACTGGTCGATCACTTCATGGAAAGCAGAAGAACGGACACCTGCGTTTGTATCAGATTCTTTTCCAAGAAGCTCTGCATATTTTCCTTCCTCACCCATTGCTTCTACCCATACTTCCGCAATGGCCTTTGCTCCCTGGTAGTTATTTGCTACAATCTGGGAAATCGCTACGCCGTCTTCGTTGATCTCACGGTCAACAAGGAAGGTGGGGATTCCCGCGTCTTTTGCCTTTTTAACAGCTTCAATGGTAGCGTCCGCACCTGCATTATCGCAGATGATCGCTGCTGCTTTGTCAGCGATAGCGCTGTCAAAAAGCTCTGTCTGTTTTGTAGGATCGTCGTCATGGGATGCTGCTTTCACTTCATATCCAAGCTCTTCCGCTGTTTTTGTAGCCACGTCAGCCTCTGTTTTAAATGCTGGATTGGATACAGATGGTGTGATCACATAAATAATATTGGAGCCGCCGCCCGGAAGCGGTTCTTCATTTTCGGCCGCCATTACTGTAACTCCGCCCATCGCCGTAACTGTCATCGCTGCTCCCAGTAATACACTCAGTAATCTTTTTCTCATTTTTTTACCCTCCTGATAACATTATGATTTCCATGCTGTTCCTCCAACAGCATTATGGGAATTTACTTCCCCTGTCGATGTTTATATTTTAAACGATTAGGTAAATATTTCAATAGTATTTTTATATTTTGTTTATTTTATTTTGTGTTTTCGTGAATTTTGCAGAATTTATCTCCCTATTTTTGTGCATATTTACTATCTATCTTGGCATTTTATGCTATCCTTCCTATAAATCCCGTATCATTTGTGTAAACATTTATATAAACATTTATGTAAGATTCCCGGATTCTCCGATCATTTATACATTTTACGTTTTATCCCCTGTTTCTTTTTGTTGGAAAAGCACGGAAAGCCTGTCCCGGGCATAAGCTGTAAGTAAATCCCCTTTGAGGTGAAGACTTGAAGACTTTTTTAAAACCTTTGACATCAGGCGAGGAAAAATTATATCTTCAGCGTTACCGGGAGGGTGATTTGGCAGCAAAAAATATCCTGATTGAGCATAACCTCCGCCTGGTCGCCCACATAGTAAAAAAATATCAGGGTTCCGGTGAAGATCCTGAAGACCTGATCTCCATCGGAACTATCGGTCTGATCAAAGCGATCAGCACCTTTGATGCGGAAAAATCCACGCGCCTTTCCACCTATGCGGCGCGCTGCATTGATAATGAGCTTCTGATGATGCTCCGTTCCAGAAAAAAACGCTCCCGTGAAGTCTCCCTGTATGATCCAATCGGAACAGACAGGGAAGGAAATGAGATCAGCCTTCTGGATATCATTGAAAGCCCTCCTGTAGATATTGTGGAACAATATGCCACGCAGAAGGATATCCGCCATCTTGTCAGTTCCCTGAAAACTGCTTTAACGCCCAGGGAATACCAGGTCATCTGCCTCCGGTACGGTCTGTTCGGAGCTTCTGAGGAAACTCAGAAAACAATTGCCCGGAAGCTTTCCATCAGTCGCTCCTACGTTTCCCGCATTGAAAAAAACGCACTGAAAAAACTCCGCTGTCTTTTTGATGAACAACCGAAAAATCACTGTTGAATATGTATACAGCAGAAGATACTTTTCTGTTTTCTCACCGGTAAAAGCGAACTGCCACAGTACAAAAAAATACAGGAACCGCCTGGCTTTGGCTGTTCCTGTATTTTTTATTGCTGATATTTTATGCGTCTCCTCTTCGGGTGTATTTCCAAAGCTTATAAAGCTCCGGAATATCTTTTATTCCATGACAGGGCTTTATGCCTCCGCCCTTCGGAGAAGATCATATTTTTCTACTTCTGCCCCCAGATCTACCGCAAGCTTCTGCTGAGGATGGGGCGCGCTTTCCACGGAAGCTCCTGTCTCGTCATAAATCCCCTGAACTGTAACCGTCAGGTTTCTTCCGTCCGGCTTCATGATCTCAATGGTTTCTCCTACGCTGAACTTATTTCTCTGAGTAATGTGGACCAGACCCTTTTCGTCAACCTCTTCAGCATATCCCAGATAAGTATATTCCTTTACATAGGTGTTGTTATCATAGATCTGTGTATTCTCATCCGGTTTTCCATAGAAAAATCCGGTAGTAAACTGACGGTACGTACAGTTTGAGATCTGCTCCTTATACCATTCCATATTCGCCTGGTATTTTTCCGGAGATTCCATATAATCGTCAATGGCTTTCCTGTAGGTTCTGGCAACAGTTGCCACGTAAAGAGCGGTTTTCATACGGCCTTCAATCTTCAGGCTGTCAATTCCGCTTGTAAGAACATCATCCATATGCTCGATCATGCACAGGTCTTTGGAGTTAAAAATATATGTGCCTCTTTCATTTTCAAAAACCGGCATATATTCTCCCGGTCTTTTCTCTTCCACAATAGAATATTTCCACCGGCACGGATGGGTGCAGGCGCCTCTGTTGGCATCTCTTCCCACCAGATAATTGCTGAGAAGACAACGGCCTGAATAGGAAATACACATTGCCCCGTGAATAAAGGTTTCAATTTCCATATCCTCGGGAATATGCTCTCTGATTTCTCTGATTTCTTCCAGAGACAGTTCTCTGGCAGTTACCACACGTTTTGCTCCCAGCCGGTACCAGAACCGGTAGGTTTCATAATTGGTGTTGTTTGCCTGGGTACTGATGTGACATTCAATTTCCGGACAAATTTCCTTCGCATAAGTAAAAATTCCCGGATCTGCAATGATCAGCGCATCCGGTTTCAGCCCCTTCAGCTCCTGAAGGTACTCCCGAACGCCTGGAAGGTCGTCATTATGAGCAAGAATATTTACAGTCACATAAACCTTTACGCCGTGCTCGTGAGCAAAAGCAATCCCCTCTGCCATATCTTCTCCGGAAAAGTTTTTTGCTTTTGCCCGAAGACCAAAAGCTTCTCCGCCGATATACACAGCATCTGCCCCAAATACTACTGCAATTTTCAGGACTTCCAGACTGCTGGCAGGTACCAGTAATTCTATTTTTCTCATATTGTCTCCTTACTGCGGGACGTTTCCTGTCCAAACGGCTGCCTGATACTGAGGGCGGCTCCGTCTCCCAGAGGAAGAATGCTTGTCAGAAGCCTTTCATCATGTTTCAGAGCATAAAGATAATCCCGCATTCTCTTATAAATGGTTCTGTTTCTCCGCTCTACCAGATAGCGCGATTCAATCAACTCGCCCTCCTGAAGAACATTATCCGAAAGAAGGATTCCCTCCGGATTCAAAAGACGCACGGCATCCTCCAGCCAGTGAATATACTGCCCTTTTGCCGCATCCATAAAAATCAGGTCAAAACCAGGTTCCAGCTCCCGGAGGATCTGTCCTGCGTCTCCCTCCAGAAGAGTGATCTGATGGCTCCGTCCTGCTTTCGCAAAATTTTCTCTGGCAATGGGAATCCTTTTTTCATAGTTCTCAATTGTTGTTACCTGAAGCTTCTCAGGTCCATATTCACACATAAGAAGTGTGGAGAAGCCTACGGCTGTCCCCACCTCCAGAATACGCTCCGGCTTTTTTACAGCCAGAAGCACCTTTATAAAGCTCTGCATCTCTCTCCGGATAATGGGAACTCCGGATGACAGAGCCTCCTTTTCCAGACTTTCCAGAAAATCTGTATTTCCCATATCCAGAGAATTGATGTAGGTTCTCATTCTCTCTTCTACGATCACGAGTCTGCGCCCTCCTGCTCAGCATCCCCTGCCATGATTGCAAGAAGCCTTGAAGGTTCATAGGCAGTACTCAGAAGATAAGTTCCCGGTTTCATCTGTCCTTTATAATTGGACAGCTTTTCCTGAATCCAGAACACCTTTGCATCCTCCACCAGCCCTTTGCTTTCCAGAGTCTTTGCAATGTCATACACAGAATCATCCTCTTTGACTACCACAGTGATCTCCTGTCCTTCTCCAGGACTCATGGGCTGCTGGTCAAAAATATCATGTCCGAATTGATAAGACAGTCTTCCCAGCCAGATGATCAGAACAACAATACAGACATAAAGCGCAATTTTAAAAGCGCCGCCTGCAACGATCACTCCCGCATTTCCTACCCGGTCTCTTGTGTCTCCCATGTTATCCTCCTTACTGTCCGCCCGTTTCAGAGCAGCGGAATATCATCCATTTCCATTCCATTCTGTTATCCAGTCCAGTTTATGCTTCCATGATGATCGGAAGGATCATCGGTCTTCTCTTTGTGCGCTTCCACAGATAGTCGCCTACCGCATCCTTGACAACAAGCTTGATCTTTCCCCAGTCTGTAATATTTCTGTCCATGCAGGAATCCAGAGCCTGCTCCACTACCTCCCTGGCATGTCCCATCAGGTCTTCTGATTCACGGACATACACAAAGCCTCTGGAAACAATATCCGGTCCCGCAAGAACCACATTGCTGTGACGTTCCAGGGTCATAACCACGATCATAATTCCGTCCTCAGCCAGATGCTGACGGTCTCTGAGCACAATATTTCCCACATCGCCAACTCCAAGTCCGTCTACCAGGATCGCTCCTGTCTGAACGTTTCCTGTGATCTGGGCGCTGTTCTCATCCACTTCCAGAACATTTCCCGATGCAAGAATAAAAATGTTTTCTTTTGGGATTCCAAGCTCCTCGGCAATATGTTTCTGAGCAGTCAGATGACGGTATTCTCCATGAATCGGAATCGCGTATTTCGGACGGACCAGGGAATAGATCAGTTTAATCTCTTCCTGGCAGGCATGTCCCGATACATGAGCATCCTGGAAAATAACTTTTGCGCCCTTCATATACAGCTCGTTGATCACTTTGGAAACTGCTTTTTCATTTCCCGGAATCGGATTTGAACTGAAAATAATAGTATCGTTTGGCTTAATGGTTATTTTTTTGTGAATATTAGCAGCCATTCTTGACAGGGCAGCCATGGATTCTCCCTGACTTCCTGTTGTGATCAGAACCACCTTGTCATCCGGGTAATCCTTTACCTGATCGATCTCGATCAGAGTATTTTCCGGAATTCTCAGATATCCCAGCTCTGAAGCTGTTGAAATAACATTGACCATGCTGCGGCCTTCTACCGCCACCTTTCTGCCAAAGCGGTACGCAGTATTGATAATCTGCTGAACACGGTCTACGTTTGAGGCAAAGGTTGCAATAATGATCCTGCTGGAATGAAATTCATTAAACAGGTTGTCAAAAACTTTGCCCACAGTACGCTCGGACATGGTAAAGCCCGGACGTTCTGCATTTGTACTGTCGCACATCAGAGCAAGCACGCCTTTTCTTCCGATTTCCGCAAAACGCTGAAGATCAATGGCATCGCCGAATACCGGCGTATAATCCACCTTAAAGTCGCCTGTATGGACAACGATTCCTGCCGGTGAATAAATCGCCAGTGCGGAAGCATCCTGAATGCTGTGATTTGTCTTAATAAACTCAATAGAAAAATCACCCAGGTTGATCACCTGTCCATGCTTCACTTCCTTCAGCTTTGTGGAACGGACAAGATTATGTTCTTTCAGCTTATTGGTGATCAGTCCCAGTGTCAGCTTCGTAGAATAAATAGGGACGTTTACGTCCTTTAATACATAGGGAAGAGCTCCAATATGGTCCTCATGTCCGTGGGTGATCACAAATCCCTTTACCTTTGAGATATTGTCCTTCAGATAAGTTACATCCGGGATCACAAGATCAATTCCCAGCATATCATCTTCCGGGAAAGACAGACCACAGTCTACTACTACTATACTGTCTCCGTACTCGAAAGCTGTAATATTCATTCCAATCTGTTCCAGTCCGCCAAGAGGAATGATCTTCAGGCGCTCGCTGCTTCTCCGTCCTCTGCGTCCCTGTTTCTGAAAGTTTCTTCCTGTATTTTTATTCATGGAATTTCTGGAAGAATTTTTTAATACAGGCTTCTGCTGCCTGTCCTGATTCTTTTCGGGATATCTTTCCGCAGATTTTTCCTGATATCTGCTGTTCTGTTTTGCCTGAGGCCTGTATTTATTATTTTTTGATCTGTTTACCTGTTTTCTTGTATTATAACCGGCATTTCTTCCATAACTGCCGTTTCTTTTCTGCCTTTCATCTGTTTCTTTTTTTGTATTATTATCACTGTTCAAATAATGCACCTCCATTTTCATGTGCAAATTTCCGCACGACAACTCAGGAATGCCAGTGACATTCCTTCATCATCCGTTAAATTTCGCTTATTTTCGTTTCATTTTCATGAGTTTTAAAACACAGTACCTGAATTTCCTGTCCGTCCTGTCCGAAAACCTTACATTTCCAGATCCACATCATCCAGCATCTGCTCAAAAACTTTATAAACCGCCTGCAGTTCTTCTTCCTCTTCTACCATTTCATAGCAGGCTTCCGGGCTGTCCTGGGAAGAACAGTCTTTCAGAATATATGCAGACGCCTCATCATCCAGAGAATCTGATACCAGAAGATAGGATCTGCCTCCGATCATTGTCTGTTCCTCTACATAAAACTCTTCTGTTGTCCCGTCCGGGGTCTGAAATTTTATTTTTTCCATATTGCTGTCCTTATCTGTTTGCAGAACAGTCCAGATATCCCTGCAGGATCAGTACTGCTGCAAGGGAATCCAGATGTTCCTTTCTGTCTTCACGGCGCACTCCGCCCTCCATGAGAACGCGGTTCGCCTCCATTGTTGTCAGACGTTCATCCCACATTTCCACAGGCAGTCCCGTTCTTTTCTCCAGCATTTCTTTAAATTCCAGAGATTTTTCTGCCCGCTCTCCAAGTGTATTATTCATATTCTTCGGAAGTCCCACAACAATTTTTTCCACACCATACTCAGCTACCAGCTCTTCAATACGCGCAAGTGTTCTGCGAAGCTTGTTTTCCTGCTTTCTCCATATGGTTTCTACTTTCTGGGCAGTCAGTCCCAGGGGATCACTGACTGCCACTCCTACGGTCTTTGACCCGTAATCCAGTCCAAGTATACGCATATCAGCTTTCCCAGGAGCGGTTCTTAATATACTCGTTCAGAAGCTCCTCTACCAGTTCATCCCGCTCAACCTTCATGATCATGCTTCTTGCGCCTTTATGACTGGTAATATAGGTAGGATCACCGGACATGATATAACCAACGATCTGATTTACCGGATTATATCCCTTTTCGTCCATTGCGTTATACACCAGATCCAGAACCTCTTTCACTTCCAGCTCCTGATCCGGCTTTGTCCTGAAATACTGTGTATTTCCTAAATTGTTTTCTGTCATTTTCTCTCACGTCCTTACTATTATTTCTTTTCTATTTTAATATAATTCACCGCAAAATACAAGGAGAGTTTTGTACGGGGCCATCGTTCACTCCAGGGCAACTATACCAGCTCGCCGCCTAGGATGTGCTCCTCTGTAAATCCCGTGATTTTTACAGTCAGAAGATTATTGACCTTCAGACTTTCTGTTTTCTCCACAGCTACCTTCACATATTCCCGGCTGTGTCCCAGATAATATGCTTTCCCCTGAAGCTCCACTTCCTCTTCCAGAAGGATCTCCAGGTTCTTTCCGATCATGGACTCTTCATATTCAAGGGAGCGCTGCCTGTTCAGCTCCAACATTTTTTCACTTCTGGCGGCTTTGACAGCCTCTGTGATCTGCCCTTCCATTGCAGCCGCTTTTGTTCCCTGACGTCTGGAATATTTGAAAATATGTGTCTCATAAAAATGAATGTTTTTTACAAATTCAAAGGATTCCTCAAAATCTGCTTCACTCTCCATTGGAAATCCCACAATCACGTCTGTAGTTAAAGCAGGGGCAGGATAATACTCCCGGATCAGGCTGCATTTCTGCGCATATTCCTCTGCCGTATATCTTCGATTCATATTTTCCAGAGTCTTCTGACATCCGCTCTGCAAAGAAAGATGGAAGTGAGGGCACACCTTGGAAAGACCGGAAATACCTTCCATAAATTCCCGGGTAATGATCCTTGGCTCCAGCGATCCCAAGCGGATCCTTTCAATGCCTTCTACGCTGTGTACAGCCTGAATCAGTGAAAGAAGGGTCTGTCTTTCTTCCGCCTCCTTAAAGTCAATGCCGTAAGAACTCAGGTGAATGCCTGTAAGAACCACTTCCCTATAGCCCTTTGCCGCAAGAGCCTTTACTTCCTCCAGGATCTCCTGTATTTTCCTGCTGCGCACCCTGCCTCTTGCATAGGGAATAATGCAGTAAGTACAAAACTGATTACATCCGTCCTGGACCTTAATATAGGCTCTTACATGTTCTGCCGTATGGTCAATGGAAAGCTCCTCATATTCTTTTGTTTTATTTATCTCGATCACGCAGGCTTTTTTTGCGTGTTCTTTCTCATATTCAGCAAGGGCCTCAACAATCCTGTTTTTCTGATTATTGCCAAGGATCAGGTCTACAGATGTATCTGCCTTTAGTTTTTCTGTGTCTGTCTGTGCATAACAGCCGGTGGCAACAACAATGGCTTCCGGATTCATTTTTTTTGCCTTATGGAGCATCTGTCTTGATTTCCGGTCCGCAATGTTAGTAACCGTACAGGTATTGATCAGATACACATCCGCCCCTTCCTGAAAAGGGACAATTTCATATCCGGCCTGTTCCAGAAGCTGCTGCATTGCCTCTACCTCATAAGCGTTTACCTTGCAGCCCAGATTATGAAGCGCAACTTTTTTACTCATATTTATATTCATTCCTTTTCTACTGATATAAATTGATTCTGTTACTGTTCACAGGTCATTTTTCCGTAAGGTGCTCTGGCATATATGCCGGAATCCCGGAACGTACATGGCAAAATACCATCGCCAGAGGTGATCTGGAATGCATTTTGACCAGGTTACCGTGAAGGTGGTGAACAGTAACTCGGTTCCTGTTATTTCATGGAAATTTAACAGCTTTTCCCTTGACTTTTTATCAGTGGACGTATAAGATAAAAGCTGTAAATACAATAATTTTTAGGGAGGTTATATCGTAATGAAAACATTAAAAATCTCACTGAACTCCATCGATAAAGTGAAAGCATTTGTAAATGAAATCAGTAAATTTGACTGTGATTTTGATCTTGTATCCGGAAGATATGTTATTGACGCAAAATCTATCATGGGAATCTTCAGCCTGGATCTTTCCAAGCCGATCAACCTGAATATCCATGCAGAAGGCGCAGCTCTGGATGCTATCCTTGCAGTTGTTCAGGCATATGTGATCGAGTAATATCACTGACCCTGTGCAGGCGGCTAAGCTTCGTCACACATTCCATACGGCATTTATTCCGGCGGTACATTCGGGAAACATTCCAGATGTCCGCCGGATATTTTTTGCCTGTTTCTGATTTCTGACAATTCTGTCAGTTAATCTCGATCACTTCTACAGTAGAAAGAGCCTCTTCCATAAGCTGATCAATTTTTTCTTCCAGCTTTGTTTCAGATCTGTGGATCACATTCAGATTCGGCTTGGTTACCGGATGTTTTGCCACAAAAATCGTACAGCAGTCCTCAAAGGGCTGGATAGAAGTCTCAAAGGTATCGATCTTTCTGGAAATCTCCACGATCTCCTGCTTGTCAAATCCGATCACCGGACGGTACACAGGAAGGGTGCACACCTCATTGGTTGCCGCAAGACTCTGTAAGGTCTGGCTTGCCACCTGTCCAATACTCTCTCCTGTGATCAGACCAAGGCAGCCGCATTTCTTTGCAAAATGCTCTGCAATACGCATCATATACCGGCGCATGATAATTGTAAGCTCTTCATGAGGGCACTGGTCGTAAATATAAAGCTGGATATCCGTAAAGTTTACCACATGAAGACGGATAGGTCCGCTGTAGCGGGCAACAAGCTTTGCCAGATCTACAACCTTCTGCTTTGCTCTCTCACTGGTGTAAGGCGGCGCATGGAAATAAACCGCATCAATTTTTACGCCTCTCTTGGCGATCATGTAGCCGGCAACCGGACTGTCAATTCCGCCGGAAAGAAGCAGCATTGCCTTTCCGTTTGTTCCAACCGGCATTCCGCCCGGTCCCGGAATAGTTTCTGAATAAACGTAAATCTTCTCTCTGATCTCCACAGAAAGTGTAAGCTGAGGATTGTGGACATCCACAGAAGCCTCCGGAAAAGCGTCCAGAATCAGCCTGCCAAGACTTGCGCTGACCTCCATGGAATTAATAGGATAGGATTTTCTGGCTCTTCTTGTATAAACCTTAAAGGTTCCGGAAAACTCCGGATACCTTGCCTTCATACAGCTTACAACATCTTTTCCCATCTGCTCAAAGCCCTGATCCTCATAGATCACAACCGGACTGATTCCCACAATACCAAAAACTCTCTGCAGCGCTTCTACTGCCTCGTCAAAATCATATTCCTCCGGGCAGAGCACATAAACACGGCCCTGCTCCTTGATCACACGGAAATCTCCTTCCACAGGTTCCAGAGCAAGACGCATCTGTTTTACCAGAGCATCCTCAAAAAGATACCTGTTTTTACCTTTAATGGCGATTTCCGCATACTTAATCAGAAATGCATGAAATATCATAAATGTTCTCCTTTTTGTATCTTTTACCTTCTTGAATATCTTCTCAGCATGGGAACCAGTTCTCCCATAACCTGAAGGAAGTAATCCGCCTCTTCTATGGTGTTTTCCTCACAAAAGCTTAAGCGCACAGTGCTTTCGATCTGATCTTTTGACATACCCATTGCTGCCAGAGTGGCGCTAGGCTTGCGTTTGTGGCTGGAGCAGGCGCTTCCTGCGGAAACATAAATGCCTCTTTCTTCCAGAGAATGGAGAAGCACTTCGCTTCGCACGCCCATAACACTGATGCTTAGAATCTGAGGCGCTCCCTCTCTTAAATCCATACCGTTGATGCGGATGTCCCCGATCTTCTCAAGGCCCTGCGCAATGTGTTCCTTGAGACGATACATGTTTTCCACATTCTCTTCAAGATTTTTGTAGATTTCCACAGCGGCAGCGCCAAGTCCTGCAATTCCCGGTACATTGTCTGTTCCGGAACGCATTCCGCCCTGCTGTCCTCCGCCAAGAATCTGCGGCTGGATTTTTGCTTTTTCATTAATATAAAGAAAGCCCACGCCCTTTGGCCCATGAATCTTATGACCGCTGACAGAAAGAAGATCGATTCCCATTTTTTTCGGGTAGATTCTGTACTTTCCAAAGGCCTGTATGGCATCTACATGAAACAGAGCCTTCGGGCTCTTTTCGTGAACAAGGGCTGCAATTTCCTCCACCGGCATCACTGCGCCCACTTCGTTATTTACATACATCACAGATACCAGAATGGTATCTTCTCTGAGTACGGCTTTCAGAGCATCCATTTTTACCACACCACGGCTGTCCACCGGAAGGTAGGTTACCTCAAAGCCCTGTTCCTGAAGGAAAAGCGCAGGCTGGCTTACTGCCGGATGCTCTACTGAGGTGGTGATAATATGATTTCCGCTTCTTTTATTTGCAAAAGCCGCTCCGATCAGAGCCAGATTATCCGACTCAGTTCCCCCTGAGGTAAACAGGATTTCCTTTTCCTGAACCTTCAGAAGACGGGCAAGGCTTTCTGCGGAACTCTTAATATATTTTTCTGCTTCCACACCCTTCAGATGCATGGCGGAGGGATTTCCAAAATCCTCTGTCATTGCTTTTACCACAATATCCTTTACCGAATCGTAGCATCTGGTGGTTGCGGAATTATCAAAATAAACTTCCATGATAAACTCCCTTTATTTTACTGCAGCTTCCTGCCGGACTCTGCATTCTGTTTTACTGTTCCAGCTGAAACATCAGCACGGACAGGATCGCAAGTCCGGCTGTCTCTGTCCTCAAAATCCGTTTTCCCAGAGTAATGGGAGAAACTCCCGCGTCAATAGCCGCTTCGATTTCTTTTTCCTCAAATCCTCCCTCCGAACCGATAAAAATACCAATGGACTGTCCGGGACGGATTTCAGACAAAAGGGCTTTTGTCTCAGCCATTCCCTGCGCAAGCTCATAGGGGATCAGCCGAACATCCAGCTCCTTTGCCCAGGCAAGAGCATCCTTAAAGGTCATCACCGGATGAACCGAAGGGATCAGCATACGCTTGGACTGCTTGGCCGCGCTCTCTGCGATCTGCTGCCACCGTTCCACCTTTTTTGCAGCCTTTTTGCCGTCAAGACGGACTACACAGCGTTTGGTTTCTACCGGGATCACCTGACAGGCTCCCAGCTCCACTGCCTTCTGGATGATCAGCTCCATCTTATCTGCCTTTGGAAGACCCTGAAACAGATAAATCTTATTTGGAAGCTCATAGTCCGGCTCCTGAGAATAAAGAATATGAAGGCAGACCTCTTCTGCATCAATGGCTTCAATGGTACAGTGGTATTCTTTTTTGTCTCCGTCACTGATCCAGAGCTCTTCCCCGGTTTTCATCCGCAGCACATTTACAATATGCTTCACATCACTTCCTGTAATGTGGATCTGATGAGCCCCCTCATCAATCTGGGACGGCTCCACAAAAAATCTCTGCATGGATCAGTCCTTTCTGGCTGTCACAGACACCCACTCGCCCTGCTTTGTAACCTCTACAAGAGTCAGGCCTGCATTTTTCACAGCTTCTGTCACAACGCTCTCTTTTACATCCAGAATGCCGGAAGTGATATAGTAAGCGCCTTTTTTCATCTGATGAACGATCACAGGAGTAAGAGGCACAAGAACGTCTGCAAGGATGTTTGCCGCTACAATATCATATTTCTCATAGCCCACCTGATCCTGAACCTCTTTGTCATCAATGATGTTTCCGATCATCATATCAAAAGCTTTATCCGGAATCTGGTTTGCTTCTTTGTTTTCCTGGACTGCAGGAACTGCGCAGGGGTCAAGATCTGTTCCCACTACATGGCCTGCGCCAAGCTTCAGAGCAGTAATTCCAAGAATACCGCTTCCTGTTCCCACATCAAGGAGCTCGCAGCCCTCTTTCACATATTTTTTCAGCTGGCGGATCACAAGCTGAGTAGTCTCATGCATACCGGTTCCAAAGGCTGTTCCCGGGTCAATGTGAAGGATCATTTTATCCTGATCCTCTGCCTTTACTTCCTCCCAGGAGGGAACGATCAGAATATCATCCACATAAAACTGTTTAAAATACTGTTTCCAGTTGTTGATCCAGTCAATATCCTCTGTCTCGTCAACCTCAATGCTGCCCTCTCCGATATCCAGAAAAGCTCTTAAAGCTTCCAGCTCTTCTTTTACTTCTTTCAGAATGGATTCTGCATCTGTCTCCTGGCCGTTTTTCAGAAGTTTTCCGTCCTCTGCTTCCTCCACGAAAAAGCTCAGATATGCAGTTCCGTCATCCTCCTGCATCTGAGGAAGGATATCCACAAACATCTGCTCCTTTTCCAGCGCAGTAAGAGGTACATTATCCTCAATCTGCGCACCTTCCAGGCCAATATCATATAAGGTGCTGATAATGATATCCTCTGCCTCGGTTCTGGTTTTTATTTTAAACTTTTTCCACTTCATAACAAATCTCCTGTTTTATCATAAAATATATGTTTCTATGATCTGCCGGGCTTCCGGCTGATACTTTGTTATACTTATAATACCTCGCACTTTATCATACACGAAAGAACAAAAAAAGAAAAGAGGTTTCCCTCTTTTCTTTAAAAGATTTATTAATCTTCAAAAGTCTCTTTCAGCTTATCCATAAAGCTTTTTTTCTTCTTTTCATGTTTCTCTGTGCCTTCGCTGTTTGTCTCTGACGGTCTGTTTCCACAGGCCTCGTCAAACTTGCGGAGAGCTTCCTTTGCCTCTTCATTCAGGTTTGTAGGAACCTGAACAACCAGAGTCACATAATGATCTCCACGGACATTCTTGTTTCTCAGAGAAGGAACACCCTTGCCTTTCAGACGGATGCGAGTATCAGTCTGAGTTCCCGGCTTCACATCATAAACAACGTCTCCGTCCACTGTATTGATATGAACCTCTCCGCCAAGAGCAGCCTGCGCATAGGTAATAGGCGCAGAAGAGAAAATATTCATATCCTGTCTCTGGAAAATAGGATGGCGGGCAATATTTACCTCCACAAGAAGGTCGCCTCTTGGGCCGCCGTTTGTGCCCGGTTCTCCTTTTTCACGGATACGGATGCTCTGTCCATTGTCAATACCAGCAGGAATGGATACCTGAATCTTCTTTCTGGAAGATGTATATCCGGTTCCACGGCAGGAAGTACATTTTTCTTTGATTACTTTTCCTGTACCGCCGCATTCCGGACAGGTCTGGACATTACGCACCATACCGAACATGGACTGCTGAGTATATACAATCTGTCCTTCTCCATTACATTTCGGACAGGTTACAGGCTGAGTTCCGGGTTTTGCTCCTGTTCCGTGACAATCCGTACATTCATCCTTCAGAACGATTTCCAGCTCTTTTTCACAGCCAAATACAGCTTCCTCAAAAGTGATATTCACTCTTGCACGAAGGTTTGCGCCTCTCATCGGTCCATTGTTTGCACGTCTTCTGCTTCCGCCGCCAAACAGGTCACCGAAAATATCACCGAAAATATCGCCCATATCAGCGCCGTTAAAGTCAAAGCCGCCGAATCCTCCGGCACCGCCGCCGCCATTTTCAAAGGCTGCATGACCGAACTGATCATACTGTTTTCTCTTATCCGGATCACTTAAAATGCCGTATGCCTCTGTAGCCTCTTTAAATTTTGCCTCTGCTTCTTTATCACCCGGATTTACATCCGGGTGATACTTTTTGGCTAATTTTCGATATGCTTTTTTCAGTTCCGCGTCACTGGCGTTTTTTGCAACGCCCAGGACTTCGTAGTAATCTCTTTTATCAGCCATCGTTTCTCTTTCCTGTGCTTTCTATCAGACTTCTTTATAGTCTGCGTCTACTACATCATCGCCATATCCGGCTTCGTTTCCACCCTGGGAAGCTCCGCCGCCCATGTTGCCCATATCCGGGCCTGCCTGGCCGCCGCCCTGCTGTGTCTGCTCATACATTTTTGCAAACAGCTTCTGAGCGCTTTCCATCATTTTTTCCTGTGCAGCCTTGATATCAGCTACCTGTGCATCTGTCATCTCAGCATTTGCAGTCTGTGCAAGAAGATCTTTCAGTGCGTTAAGGTCTGTCTCAACTGCTGCTTTGTCATTTGCATCAATTTTATCGCCTGCTTCTTTCAGGGCATTCTCAACCTGGAATACCATGGAATCTGCATTATTTCTTGTATCAATTGCCTCTTTACGTTTCTTGTCCTGAGCCTCAAACTCTGCTGCTTCTTTTACAGCCTTGTCAATTTCGGAATCAGACATGTTGGAGCCTGCTGTAATAGTAATGTGCTGCTCTTTTCCTGTTCCAAGATCTTTTGCAGAAACATTTACAATACCGTTGGCATCAATATCAAAAGTAACCTCGATCTGCGGAACACCACGACGTGCTGGCGGGATTCCGTCCAGACGGAACTGGCCAAGAGATTTGTTATCTCTTGCGAACTGACGCTCACCCTGTACAACATTGATATCTACAGCAGTCTGGTTGTCTGCTGCTGTGGAGAAGATCTGGCTCTTCTTTGTAGGAATTGTTGTATTTCTCTCGATCAGACGTGTTGCGATTCCACCCATTGTCTCGATAGAAAGAGACAGAGGAGTAACATCCAGAAGAAGGATATCGCCTGCGCCTGCATCTCCTGCAAGCTTACCACCCTGTACGGAAGCGCCAAGTGCAACGCACTCATCCGGGTTCAGAGATTTGCTTGGCTCTTTGCCTGTGATCTGTTTTACTTTATCCTGTACAGCCGGGATACGTGTAGATCCACCTACCAGAAGTACCTGGCCAAGCTCGGAAGCTGTGATGCCTGCATCAGACAGTGCACGACGTACCGGCTCTGCTGTTTTTTCAACAAGATCATGTGTGAGCTCATCAAATTTTGCTCTTGTAAGGTTCATATCAAAATGCTTCGGTCCCTCTGCTGTTGCAGTGATGAACGGAAGGTTGATGTTTGTAGTTGTTGCAGAAGAAAGCTCTTTCTTAGCTTTTTCAGCAGCTTCTTTCAGTCTCTGGAGAGCCATCTTGTCGCTGGAAAGATCTACGCCCTCAGTTCTCTTGAACTCTGCAAGCATGTAGTCTGTAATCTTCTGGTCAAAGTCGTCACCACCAAGGCGGTTGTTTCCTGCTGTAGAAAGAACTTCGATAACACCGTCACCAATTTCAATAATGGAAACATCGAAAGTACCGCCGCCAAGGTCATATACCATGATCTTCTGTTCTTTTTCATTGTCAAGACCATATGCAAGAGCTGCTGCTGTTGGCTCGTTGATGATACGTTTTACATCAAGACCTGCAATCTTACCTGCATCCTTGGTTGCCTGACGCTGAGCGTCATTAAAGTAAGCCGGAACTGTGATAACTGCTTCTGTTACAGTCTCTCCAAGATATCCCTCTGCGTCTTTTTTCAGCTTCTGAAGAATCATAGCGGAAATTTCCTGCGGAGAGTATTTCTTGTCGTCAATTGTTACACGGTAATCGGAACCCATCTCTCTCTTAATGGAGGAGATTGTTTTTTCTGCGTTGGTAACTGCCTGACGTTTTGCAGGCTCACCTACCAGACGCTCTCCTGTTTTTGTAAAAGCTACTACAGACGGTGTAGTTCTTGCACCCTCTGTATTTGCGATAACGGTGGGCTGGCCACCTTCCATAACTGCCACACAACTGTTTGTTGTACCTAAGTCAATACCAATAATTTTTCCCATGATAATTTTTCCTCCTGATTTATTTTCATTCTTTGTCTCTATATCCATGACTACTTATTATCTAAGAATGCTCGATTCACTAAATTCATCCTTCCCTGCGGTCGGATTCATTAAGTTCCTTCGAGCGACCTTCGCACTAAATTCAACCTGCGCCATACGGCTTGTTTTCATTAAGTGCTCTGGGTCAGTTGGCAACCTTTACCATACTGTGACGAACTACAAATCCTTTATAGGTGTAGCCTTTCTGAAGCTCTTCCACAACCATATTGTCTCCGGCTTCCTCATCTTCCACATGCATTACCGCATTATGGAAATCCGGATCAAATTCTTTGCCGACAGCCTCGATCGCTTCTACACCAAGTCCCTCCAGTGTTGTCATAAGCTGTTTGTAGATCATCTTCATGCCGTCTGCAAAAGCATCTCCCTCCTGAGCCTGTGCAAGTCCTCTCTCAAAGTTATCAACTACCGGAAGCATATTTTCAATGATCTCTTTTGCGCCGATCACATACATGCTGGATTTTTCTTTTTCTGTACGTTTACGGAAATTGTCAAACTCTGCCATGCTGCGTTTCAGCCGGTCAGTCAGCTCTTCAATCTGCTGATCTTTTTTATCCTTTTTCTTTTTTCCAAAGAAAGAGGTTTTTGTTTTTCCCTCAGTTTTTTCATCCGCGGAAGCTTCGCTTTCCTCTGCGGTATTTTCTCCGGCTGTGGCTTCCGGTGAATCGTCCTGAGCCTCTGTTACAGTCTCGTTTTCAGAAATTTCTTTTTCTGTATCTTCCTGTACTTCAGCTGCGTTCTTCTTTTCTTCTGCCACGCGTTCTCTACCACCTTTCTATCCAGCCTGCTGGCTGTCACCATTTTCCTTTTTATTTTTTCCAAATACCTGATCTAATTCAACCTTCAGGGTCTTCAGATTATTAACAACATTTTCGTAATCCATCCGTTTCGGTCCTACGATGCCAATTGTTCCATGCATCCCCTCGCCTAACTCGTAAGTGGCTGTTACAACACTGCAGTCTTTCATGGTAGGAATCGGAAGTTCATCTCCGATATACACCTGAACGCCTGTGTTGTCTGCATCTGCCATGCTTTCCTTTACAAGATCTGCAAGCTGCTGTTTTTCTTCAAATGCGGAAATCAAACCCGTTGCTTTTTCCTTATCTGATAATTCCGGATACTTGAAAAAGTTCGTAGCGCCTGACGTATAGATTTCCAGATCCTCTTCATCCACATGTATAGTGGCTGCAACTGCGTCCAGTACACTGGCTACCAGCCCGCTGTGGATTCCCGCCTGCTCCTTCAGCCTTGCGATCATTCCCAGGTTAATATCCTGAATCGGAAGCCCGTTGAGATTTGTATTAAGAAGAAGATTCAGTTTTAAAATTGTCTCATCATCCATTTCCTCATCAAGATCTATAATCTGGTTCCGGATGACATTTCCCTCACAGACAACTACAGCTACCAGCTGAAGTTCATTTACTCTGGAAAGCTGAATAAATTTCAGCTTGTTTCCGCTGTACTGGGGAACTGAGATCATTGTTGCATAATTGGTATTGCAGGCAAGAACTCTGGCTACCTTTTTCAGGACCTTTTCCATCTTGTCTGTTTTCTCAATCATCAGATTTCGGATCTCTTCAATCTCATCTTCCTTTTCCTGCATCAGCTCATCCACATACAGCCGATACCCTTTATCTGAAGGAATTCTTCCAGCAGAGGTATGAGGCTGTACAATATAGCCCAAATCTGTCAGGTCAGACATTTCATTTCGGATTGTTGCTGAGCTGACATTAAGATCTGTATACTTGGAAATTGTCCGGGATCCCACCGGCTCCCCTGTTTCCATATAGGTCTTGATGATCGCTTTTAAAATCTTCTTCTTACGATCAGTCAAAATATCTTCCACGCCCTCAGCTCCTTTCCCTTTATTAGCACTCAATATCAAGGAGTGCTAACATCTACATTGTTAAGATAGCACCGTTAAAATAGTTTGTCAAGAGATAAGAAGTATTTTTATGAAAATCTTTTTATACAGAAAGAATGCAGGCACTCCAGAAAATACTTATCTGAAATGCCTGCATTTATATTAATGAAGGGGAATTTATCTATTCCAATTCCTGAAGATTCCTCTTCAGCTCCAGCATCTTATCCCTCAGCTCTGCCGCCTGCTCAAAGTTCAGATCTGCTGCTGCCGCGCGCATCTGCTTTTCTACCTGGGCGATCAGCTTCATCAATTCCTTACGGCTCATGGACTCCGGATCTTTTTTCAGCTTCACTTCAGTCTCCGCAACTGCTTTGGAAACTGTGATCAGGTCACGAACCGCCTTTTTAATAGTCATTGGAGTAATTCCATGCTCCTTATTATAAGCTTCCTGAATACTTCGGCGGCGCTCTGTTTCCTGAATGGCTTTTTTCATGGAATCTGTCATAACATCCGCATACATGATTACATGGCCTTCACTGTTTCGTGCCGCACGGCCAATGGTCTGGATCAAAGAGACTTCTGAACGGAGAAATCCCTCTTTATCTGCATCCAGAATTGCCACCAGCGTAATCTCAGGAATGTCCAATCCCTCCCTGAGAAGGTTAATACCCACCAGAACATCAAATACATCCAGGCGCATATCACGGATAATTTCCGCGCGCTCCAGTGTATCAATATCTGAGTGAAGATACCGGACACGGATTCCTACATCCTTCATATAAGCAGTAAGATCCTCTGCCATACGCTTGGTCAGAGTTGTAATCAGAATTTTGTGACCCTTTTCAACCTCTTTGTTGACCTCGCTGATCAGATCGTCAATCTGTCCCTCTACAGGACGGACTTCCACTTTTGGATCAAGAAGCCCTGTAGGGCGGATGATCTGTTCTGCCCGAAGCAGCTCATGGTCAGCCTCATACTGCCCCGGAGTTGCTGACACAAACATCACCTGATCCAGTTTACCTTCAAATTCATCAAAGCTTAATGGACGGTTATCCTTAGCTGACGGCAGACGGAAACCATAATCTACCAGAGTCTGCTTCCTGCTCTGATCGCCTGCATACATTCCTCCTACCTGAGAGACTGTTTTATGAGACTCATCAATAATAAGAAGAAAATCATCCTTAAAATAATCCATCAATGTATAAGGCGGCTGTCCCGGAGCCAGTCCGGTCAGATGTCTGGAATAATTTTCGATTCCTGAGCAGAAACCAGTCTCTTTCATCATCTCTACATCAAAATTAGTTCGCTCCGCTATTCTCTGAGCCTCAATGAGCTTGTCCTCACCTTTAAAATAATCTACCTGCTCCTTCATTTCTGCAAGAATGGCATCTGCAGCTTTTTTAATCTGCTCCTGAGGCACAACATAATGAGAGGCCGGGAAAATTCCTACATGGCTCTCTTCATTTTTAATCTCGCCGGTCAGCACATCAATCTCCGTGATCCGCTCGATCTCATCCCCAAAAAATTCCACACGAACCGCCCGGTCTGTGGCATTGGCCGGAAAAATTTCAAGCACATCTCCCTTCACCCGGAAGGTACCTCTATGAAAGTCCATTTCATTCCGTGTATACTGAATGTCGATCAGCTGCCGTATGACCTCATCCCTGTCTTTTTCCATGCCCGGACGCAGAGAGATCATCATATCAAAGAACTCCTGGGGAGCGCCCAGACCATAAATGCAGGATACAGAAGAAACCACAATCACATCCCGTCTCTCACATAGAGCCGCAGTTGCAGAAAGACGCATCTTATCAATCTCGTCATTGGTAGACGCATCCTTTGCAATATATGTATCCGTGGAAGGAACATAGGCCTCCGGCTGGTAGTAGTCGTAGTAGGATACAAAGTATTCCACTGCATTCTCCGGAAAAAATTCCTTAAACTCACCGTAGAGCTGTGCCGCCAGAGTTTTATTGTGGGCAAGCACCAAAGTTGGTTTATTTAACTTGGCAATGACGTTCGCCATTGTGAAAGTCTTACCGGAACCTGTGACACCCAGCAAAGTCTCGAACTGGTTGCCTTCTTTGAAGCCCTTCACCAGTTTTTCGATTGCCTGTGGCTGATCGCCAGTTGGTTTGTATTCAGAGTGAAGTTTGAAGATTTGTTGTAAGTTCTGCACAAAAGCACCTCCTGGTTTTTATATCATAAAATAAACGTTCGTCTGTCAGGCAGAAATTCGTCGAAGTACATTAAAAAATAGTGAACCTAGCATGGACGAATTAACACTTAAATTTAAGAGATATTGTACCATGAAAAAATAAAATTGTATATGGGATTTGAACATTTGTTCTTTTCAAATTATTACCATGTACATCCATGGTTAGCAACTCTTAATAGCTGTTTGCAGCGTTTCCAGTGGAAATCCTTACTTCTACATCAAGCAGCGTCTGCATTCATACCGTTTATGATATAAAAATCACCTGTTGCACTTATTCGCATAACATCTGTTTACATAAAAATATCCCTCAGGTTTTCAAACCCTGGGGGACATCTCAATGCAATTTAATATCAAAATGCCAGAAGACAAAATATTCCATCCCATTGTCCGGGAAGAATCCTTTAAACTCGCCGTAAAGCTGGATGCCAGGGTTTTATTGTCGACAGGCACAAACATAGGCTTATTCAATTCCTGATCCATGCAGTTCTCCTTAAATTTTGCTGACAATCATATAACTTCCCATTCCTGCCCAAAGCAAATGATATTACATATCTCTGATATCTCTCACATAACTGCCAGAAGCAAAGTTCCCACAGTCATACATGCCACGCCCAATGCTGCTTTTTTAGTCAGTTTTTCATGAAATACAGTCCACGAAAATGCAATGGTAACAAGAATGCTTAATTTATCCACAGCAACAACCACACTTGCCGGGCCCTGCTGCAAAGCATGATAGTAACAAAGCCAGGAGGCTCCTGTGGAAAGCCCTGACAATACCAGAAATACCATTGTCCGTGTACCTATTTTTCCAATCCCGCTCCCGGCTCCTGTAATCAGAACCATCAGCCAGGAAAATATCAGTACAACAACTGTTCGAATGGCTGTAGCCACATCGGAATCTGTTTTCTGTATTCCGCATTTTGCAAGAATTGCTGTAATTCCTGCAAAAAACGAAGAGCCTATTGCATAAAAAATCCACATAACTGCCTCCTTTATCCTGAGTTCTGTCACCTTCACCATTGAATCAAGGGTTACTTTTTCAATCTCTGCAATATCTGTCAGGATGTACAGTAAAAAATCATGCACTTTGATCTTTTTTAATTCAATCAGATCCTCCGTCCAAATCCTTATTAATGAAAAAGCACAGAAAAATTCCTGTGCTTTTTCATAAGCTACTGCATCGGACACATCACAATAATTCTTTGCGGCGCAGTCTGCGGAGGAATGCTTTTTGTCACAGAGCTATAGTAAACCAGCAGCTCCTGCCCTTCCGGGCTGCACATAAAACGCTGCCCGTTCAAAGTGCGTATATTTGTGACAGGGGAAAGATTCAGTTTCAGAGATCCATCTTCTGCAGTCAGCGTATCATCAAAAAACTTCAGCGCAACATCCTGCCCGGCTCTTAATGCAGTCACCAGTTCCGCCTGATACTGGGGTGGAAAAATAGCCGGTGCAGGAAGGCTGGTATCATAAAAAGCAGCTACCTTCATCCCCCGCCTGAGTCTGGTGTTATCCACAACAATGGTATCACCCGACACCACAAAATTCACAATTTCTCCATCTGTATCAACGGAAATCAGAAGCGAGCAGCAGGAACCTCCACTCCTGATATCCCGGATTACTCCAGTTACCTTTTCATAAGAAGAAAATGTCATGACAAAACCTTTTTTATTTATTTTATGAAATAAGAAACGATTCTGTTACTTCTCTGCCGGAGTTTTTCCTACCTGATATAAATGCCATCTGTCCCCACAAAAGCATCTTCCGGATATTCTGAATCCAACAGTTCACTTCTTTTCTGCAAAAAATTCTCGTACTCATTCTCCATCAGGCAATACAAAAGCTTTCTGGGCATTCCTACACGGACTCTACGTTCTTCCTCCTTGGACTCTGTTTCAGAAAAATAAGGTACTGTCAGGGAAATTTCTACATTTTTCCCACAAAGACGAAGCCCCTCTCCCTGTTCCATAAACAGCTCACAAAGAGGCTGGTAATATGCTCTGAAAAAATCTTCCTCTCGAAATCTGATACACTCTTTTTTTTCTTTCCGGTCACTTTCAGGCTGACGTACCACTCCGCAAAGATAGCTGTGATCATAATAAGTCATACACACAGCCGCCGGAGCAGGTACATTTCCATTTACAGATTCTATATCTGAAATCTGCTGACTTCCCTTTTTCAAAGCCTGCTCTCTTCTGTTGCTTCCTCCTTTTGCTTCCCACACACTCCACTGGTTTTTAGGTATGCTCAGTCCGATCATATCCTGCCGCCATTCACTGTTAAAGAAGTCAATAAATTCTTTCTGATCAATACTGCTGATCAGGTTCAGATGCGTCAGATAGTCTGCTCCGTAAAGCCTTCCGCTGATAAGCTTTGTCAGAAACATTCCCATATAATAGGACATCACACTCTTTTCAGAAGAATCCAGATAAGCAATCCGTTTTGCTTTTTTCAGACGGTCCCCCTCTGTGTCAAGAGCAGTCTCCACAAGAAACATTTTATAGGTAAGCTCCAGCTTCTTTTTTGATAAAAAAGAAGCTGTCATTCTCTGGATAGGCATTCCGCAGGTAACCACTGCATGGAGCAGCTCCTTATTAGAAAATACCAGCTCTGTATTTTTATTTACCAGGCCCGTAGTGCTGCCACAGTCCTCCTGCTCCAGGGATATCGTATACGTTTTATCTTCTGTTAAAATCATAATCCGTCTCCTTGAAAAATGATAAAATTTCTGCTTTTATTGTATCATTTTTTAAATGATTTAGGCAATGGATTTTAACGAAATCTTCCTGTTACTCACCCCATATGGAATTTCATTTTACACTGGAATTTAAGATTTCAAATCAGCTGATCCTCCTATTCGCACACTTCCGTTTTTATGACATAAAATATATGGTATCTCAATTTATCAGAAAGGATTTGTTCATGGAAAATTATCATGTGAACCGTTCCTGTGGACGTCCATACCATGCAACCTGCGGTATGGCTAAAGCACAGATGGCAGCCAGGTCTTCTTCCTGTCCGTGTACAGAACAGCATAAGAATCAGTCCTGTGCCTGCCGTATGCCCAATACAGTTACAATAAATCCGGAAATGTACACCCATGCAGATCATATGGAGCCAGCAATGGCATATGTGCCCTGCCAGCAGCTTACCACTACCTATGATCTGTGTTATGCACTGAATGTGGGAACGATTTTTCCGCAGCTTTGCAAACCATTTTGCGGAAAGAGAGGTGGACGAAGATGATGTATCAGAATTCTTCAGGCTCCAAAGCACAGCTTCTTCAGAAAATCAATGAAGTCAGCTTTGCAGTCAATGATATTCTCCTTTATCTGGACACACATCCCTGCTGCGAAAAAGGAATGGCACTTTACCGTGAATATGCAGCAGAACGAAAAAAGCTGATGAAAGAATATGCGCAGTGTTATGGTCCTCTTACTGTAGATGATGCTCTGGAATCAGACGGAAACACCTGGAAATGGATGGAACAGCCATTCCCATGGGAAACGGAAGGAGGATGCAGATAACTTATGTGGAATTATGAAAAAAGATTGCAGTATCCCATCAACATTAAAACCCCTAATGCGAAGCTTGCTCAGTTTATCATGAGCCAGTATGGTGGCCCGGACGGTGAGATCAGTGCTTCCCTCCGCTATCTTTCCCAGCGCTTTTCCATGCCAAACCGAATGGCAACAGCTGTACTAAACGATATAGGCACGGAAGAGCTGGCCCATCTGGAGATGGTATCTACTATCGTTCACCAGCTTACCCGCGATCTCTCCATGGAGGAAATAGAAAAAAGTGGTCTGGGCGCCTATTATATTGACCATACGGTAGGCATATGGCCTCAGGCTGCGGGTGGGATCCCATTTAACGCCTGTGAATTCCAGAGTAAGGGCGATCCCCTTACCGATCTTTTTGAAGATCTTGCAGCAGAGCAAAAAGCCCGTGCCACCTATGACAATATTCTCCGTGTGGTACGCAACATCCCTGAGATTGCAGATCCCATCCGATTTCTCCGTGCAAGAGAAGTGGTTCATTTTCAGAGATTCGGTGAAGCCCTTCGAAGTGTTCAGGAACAGCTTGACTCCAAAAACTTCTACGCCTTCAACCCGTCCTTTGACATGCCCTGCGAGGCTTCCTGCAAAAAATGCTGATAAAAATCCCCCGGTCGTTACGGCCGGGGAATCACTTAAAATTTACTCAATAATATATGCGTTGACAATTTCTCCATAATATGCAATATGTACATCCCGATTAGAGCCTGTAAAAGAGCTCTCTACATTCTGAGGATAAAATTTTTCTACAGTTTCTTTTTCCATTGCATTAATATCCTGCTTCTGTTTGTAGACAATCCTGCACTCCAATGTAAGAGGAAGCTCTTTAATTCCTGGAACGGAAATGCTTTCCGGCTCTTCCAGAGTCAGGCCAAGTTCTTTGAGCTTGTTCACGTCACGTCCGGATTTTGAACCGCAAAAACCAAGAGCTTTTTTCTGGCTGTCATCAAGGGGTATATTTACTGTAAATTCTCCATTCTGTTCCAGAAGCTCTCTTGTAAATCTTCCCTCTCTGATCACAGTAATAAAAACAGGTTTTCCCCATTCAATTCCAAGCATTCCCCAGGAAATTGTCATGGAATTTACCCTCTCATCTGATTTTGATGTAATCAGAACGCCTGATTTTACACCATTTAAAATCTGTCCTGTATACTCAAATACATCAATCTTTTTTTTCATTTCCTGAATCCTCCGTTTCATTTTTCCGAATTTACTTGTAAAAATAATGAATTCTTTTTTCTATCATATTCCAATTTCTATTTGTTTACAAGTCCTATAATCAAGCATATTTTAACACAAGCTTTTGCCTGTTTTTGTATCATGCATATAAACTGTTTACAAGTGCTTTTCTGCCTCTATATTGCAAATACTATTTTACAGCTTCCAACTCCTTTTATCACTACTCTGGATGTACTCAGTTTTTGCCGACAACTAAACGGAGCATGGAAATGTAACAGTCTCAAGTCAGTTTTTTTCATTTTCTATATATTCAGAAGGGCTCATCCCTGTCCATGTATGAAAAATACGACTGAAATAAAACTGATCTTTATATCCCACCTGTGTTGCTACATCCTTGACAAATACCTTATCCTGGCTTCCTAAAAGTTCCTTTGCTTTTTCCATTCTCAGTTCTGTCAGATAATTATTAAAGGACTGTCCCTCATATTTCCGAAATAATCGGCTCAGATATGTCTGAGAAACTCCCATTTCATGGCTGACCTCCTGAAGATTCAACGGTTTTTCCATATTTCTCTGTATATAATTCCTTATTTTATTAAAGTAGTCCTCTGCTGACGTTTTTTGTACACCCATTGTTTTTTCTTTCAAATCTCTGAAAAAAATATCTGATATCTGTTCTGCAAGCTGACTCATATCACCGGCATTGCTGAATGCTTCATCCATCAGATATTCATAATCTCTGTATTCACCGTTTCCTGCTCCGTATCGTTGCAGCATATAACAAATCTGTCGTACTCTGCACTCTACCCAAAGCTGTGTTCTCTGTTCTTCTCCCCAGGTATAAAGCAATTCTCTCACCGTTTTTTTCAGACTGTCGTACTGCCTGGATTTTATCATACTCTCCAGCTTTTGAAGATAGCTGTAATCATTATCCTGAGAAGAAACAAATTCTTCTCCTGTATTCATAATAAGCATCTGATTCTTTCCAAGAATAATGCTCTCATCCAGAACACGATAAAGTCTTTTTATCATATTCCCAATGGTCTGCCGGGCAAACGGTTCCCGAAAAATAACTGTTGTTATATATTCTGCTTCCGGCTGTTCTTTTTTTATCTGATGACTGATAATATCCACATAGTCTCCGCATACAATTTCTTCCGGACAAAGATATAATGTTTCCTGATCGTCACGCCCATATGAAATCATCCATTCATTAATGTCAGAAAATACCTCGCTGTTACATCTGTCTGAAAATCTTGATAAAATGCCGTTTCTTCTGACAATCGCTCCGTAATAACAATTTGACTGAAAATATTTTTCAATTTCAATTTCATCCACCGGAAGCTGATTTACCATTCTGTGAATCAGGATATTTCTCTGATAGTAGTACGTCTGTTTCAGTTTCTTTCCCAGTTTCACAAACAGTTTTTTTATATCTGACGGAACAATTGGTTTAAGGATATAATCCGAAACTCTGTACTGAATTGCCTGTTTCGCATATTCAAATTCCTGATATCCACTTACAAGTACACAAAGCATTTCCGGATATTTCTCACGGATTCTCTTTACAAGTTCCAGTCCGCTCATTACCTGCATCTGGATATCTGTGATTAAAATATCCGGCTGAACACCTTTTAACTTTTCCATAGCTTCTGTTCCGTCATATGCGATTTCTGTTACCTGAAATCCATCGCACTTTTTTTCAATTACTGTTTTTAACAGATTTACTGATGTTGGTTCATCATCCACAATCATTACCTGATACACTGTCATCCTCCCTTCTGTTTCTGACGCCTACTGTAATACTGAATCCATCCTGACAGTTTTTCATATCAAAAATAACTCTGTCTGTATACATAAGGAACATTCTTGCATAAGTATTTGCAAGTCCCATGCCTCCAATTTCCAGTTCGATATTACTTTGGCTTCTCATAATCTTCCGCCGTATGTTTTCCATTTTATTTTCCAGTTTCAGAGAAATCTGTTCTGTAATTCCGTCCCCATTATCATGTACACGAATATACCATCCCTGTTCATCTCTCCAGCCCTGTACACATATTTTCATAATGTCTTTTCCATTTTTATATCCATGCTGAATACTGTTTTCTACCAGCTGCTGAATCACAATTTTTGGAAGAACTTCTCCTTCTATAGATAAATCATAATCTACTGTTACTTCCAGCCTGTGCTCATATCTGGATTTTAAGAGATAAATATATTTATCCAGATAAGCAAATTCCTCTTTTACTGTAGCGTATCTCTCCTTATTATTAGCGGAATAGCGCAGCATTGCTGCCAGACTTCCACATATTTCGCAAATTTCTTCATCCTCATCCACAATCCCTCTGTTAGAAATTACATTTAAAACATTATATATAAAATGAGGATTCACCTGTGCCTGCAGCGTGTCAAACTGAGCCTGCAGCTGAAGAAGAGAGATTCTTTTTTCTTTCACCATAGCTTCATTTAAGCGTCTGATCAGTTTTTGATAGGCAATGCTCAGAGCTTCCATTTCATCATCTGTATTAAAAATCACAGGTTCCATATCCAGATTTTCAATCCCTGTATTTTCCATCTGATCTCTCAGCTGCATGATCGGACGTGAAAGCTTATTGGCTATGATCACCGCCACTGCCTCCGAAATCACAAAGCATCCTAAAGCTAAAAAAGCTGATAAAAGTACTACCTGTTTCATATCAGCAAACATTCCCTGACTGTCCTGTACTACCGCTGCACGGATCGCTGACTTTTCTGAAGTATGCACTGCTGCAATCCGATAGTCGCCTTTATCTGTTCCGGTTTGCAAAAACTTTTCCTGCATGTTAAAAATATGATCCGTAAACTGCTCCGGAAATTTTTCCGACTCATAAAAAATCCTTCCATCTGGAAGATACACAATTACTTTTACATTAGCGTCCGGTACATAAAGAACAGATTCTAATTTTTCCGCTTCGTTTTGGACTTCTATATATCCAAAATTTCCTCCCTGAATTTTTCTTGCAAGAGAAAACACTTTTTCTGAACCGCGAAGTCCCCATCTGTCTTCATGGGGTGGAACCAAAACAACTTTGCCTTTGGCCGCTGCTGCATCTGAAAGCCAGGAAATCTCTGATATATTCCGGTTTCTGTCAATAATTCCCGATCCGGTATTTGTACTGCTGAATACATCTCCCATTTCATTAAATACCAGTACTCTGTAAAAATCTCTGTTCAGATAATAAAGAGATAAACCTGATGTAATTACTTCTCCCTGTTTTTTTCTTTCCTGATCAGCTCCTGTTTCATGATACCTGGGCATTGCCTGAATTGCAGAGAGCATGTCTGGATCTGATACTATATAATCTGTTACCTGTTTCATGGATTCCACCATATTATCCATATTCACAGTTAATTGTTCTGCATAAAACTCCAGATTTTGTCTTGTCATCTCTGTAATATGTTTTGAATTAAACTGATAATAAACAATTCCCAGAATAGCCGATATAAAAAATACAATCACAGAGAATCCAATAATCAGCTTTGTTCGAAATTTCATCGCTCATCTCCTTTAATTTACCGACAATATAAACATTATAAATACCCCCCCCCCTCATTTTTCAATGTTTTTCATATAATTCACTGAATTTACCTTCAGTAATTTCGAAATTGGAAATAAGGAAAAAGAAATCTTCTGTATCATAAAAAAAAGTATCACAGAACTGAACGAACAGCTCTGCAATACCCTCTCTTGAAAACGTATCAGCCTTTTACAGCTCCTGCTACCATACCATCAACAATTTTCTTATTAAAGATTAAAAACAGAATCAGCATAGGAACCGTAATAATCAGCACATCAGCAAAAAGCAGATTATAAGAACTGGAATACCTTCCCATAAAATTATACAAAGTAAGCTGAACTGTTACATTGTCATTTCCAGGAAGAAAATACAAAGGATTTGTAAAATCATTAAAAATAGTAACAGCATTTAAAATAATGATTGTAGATGTAACCGGCTTTAACAGTGGAAAAATAACCTTCACAAACATTCTTCCTCTGGTACATCCGTCAATATACCCGGCCTCCTCTAATTCTACCGGAATTGTATTCATAAAGCCTTTATACAGCATAATGGTAAACGGAATCTGAAGAGCAGTCTCTACCAGGATCATTCCAAACATGGTTTTATAAATATGCAGCCCCTGCATCACCCATATTGTAGGAAGTATTGCCGGAGGGATCATAAGTCCTGTCATAACAATTGTATCTACTGTTCTGGTGGTTCTGTCCGATCTTCTCTGAAGCACATAGCCAGCCATAGAACCGGCAAGAATCAGTATAAGAAGAGAACCGGCTGTCAGAATAATACTGTTTTTAAAAGCAGTAAGGATCTGATAATTATTTGCAGAAATTACCTCCTTAAAGTTTTCCCACATCCATTCTGTAGGCAGCGAAAGATTAAGCAGATTAGCCTCTCTTCTGTCTTTCAGAGAATTTACAAACATAAATACAAACGGCACTGCAAAAATAAGAATCCCAAATATGCAGCCCAGAATATCACCCAGAAGTGTCAGTCTTTTTTTCTTTTTCATTTTAGTTATACACCTCTCTTCTGTTCAGAAATCTCTGAAGAGGAAATGCAATTATAGCAATCAATATGAACATAATTACATTGCCTGCTGTTGACAGTCCGTAAAAACCAGAAGCATACTGTTTATAAACAACAGAGGATAAAACGTCTGTTGCAAATCCCGGACCGCCTTTTGTCATTGCCCAGATCAGATCAAAGCAGCGAAGTCCTCCGATCAAAGACAATGTAATAATTGTATTCGTTGATGTACGTACAAGAGGCATCACAATATGCCTGATTGTCTGCCAGCGGGTTGCACCGTCAATGGACGCTGCCTCATAATAACTGGAATCAATAGACGTGATCCCTGCTATAAAAATAACTGTAGAAATACTTACGCCTTTCCATACATCTACTGCAATGACTGAAAACAGTGCCAGATTTGTATCCCCCAGCCAGTTTGGTCCCGCAATACCAATTGCCTCTAACGCAGCATTGATCAGACCCTTACTTGGATGCATTAAAGCCTTAAATACAATACCTATCGCAACCGCACTTACAAGGTTCGGAAAAAATACCAGTGCCCTGAGAAAATTCTTTGTTCTGATCTTGCTGGTAAGAAACAGAGCAATAAAAAATGCAATCACAACCTTCAATCCGCTTGTCATAAAAGCATAGATCAATGTATTTCTTACAGATATGCTTAAAGAACGCTCTCCAAAAAATGTCTTGAAATTATCAAGTCCGCAAAATGTAAATGATTTCAGATCCCACACTGTTAAACTGAAAAATAATGATGTTACCATAGGAATGATAAAAAAAACCAGAAAAATGGTCAATGCCGGAACAAGAAACCATGTACTGTATACCTTCTTTTTATTCATGCTTCACTTTCCTCTCCTGACGGAAAACAGCCGTCTGTATTAGCTGCAGACGGCTGTTTTATCATTTTTATTCCCAGTCCAATCCAAGCTGCGTAGCCTGTTTTTTACAGTCATCATCATATGCCTGTGCAGCTTCCTCTGCTGTTGTCTGGCCTGTTGCCAGCTCAGAGCAGATATACTCACAGTTGGTTCCTTTTACAGCAGTCTGAAATTCCAGTGCAACATTTACCTTACCTGCATCAAAATATTCCTGTGCCTGTTTTACTGCATCATAGGAATCCTCAGGAAGCTCATATCCTTTAATACAATATGGTCCATCCGGTTTCTGAGCTTCTGTAAACGCATCCAGAGCTTCGTCTGATGTATAAAATTCCATAAATCTCAGAATATCTTCTTTTTTATCACTGTTTGCATTTCCATAAATAGATGTGGGTTCCCACACAGTCAGTCCATGATTTTCCGGATCGTCTCCCGGAATTCCCATCAGTCCGATTTTATTGACCTCATCCCCATACAGTTCATAAATGCTGGAAAGTGCCTGAGTAAGAATAAAGTAATGTCCGGCTTCTCCATTTACCAGTTTGTCACATGCATCAGCATAGGTAGTTGCTGTATAATCTTCGTTAAAATACGACTGAAGATCCTCAAGCTTCTGGAAACTCTTTAAACCTGCCTCTGAGGTTGCATATTTTGTTTCTCCTGCTTCAAACTTTTCTGCAAAATCCGACTCTCCTGCCAGCACATTATAATGATCTCCCAAATATGGTACCTGAATCGTCCAGGAATCACCAAGTGATCCTACAACTGCATCGATTCCTGCTTCTTTCAGTACATCACAGTTTTTCAGAAAATCATCCCATGTATGAGGGATCTCCAGGTTATTTTCTTCATACACTTCTTTATTATAAAGAATCGCACCTGACATTGTAGCTGTCAGTGGAATACCGTAAACTGCCGTATCGGAACCTGCACTTACCGCAGTTTTATAAGTATCATCCAAACGTTGTGCAAATTCTTCTCCTGAAATATCAATAAAATTTTCTTCCGGATTTAACTCACCAAGTTTGGAACCGGAATTATAACCGCAAAGATCTGTCATCTCGCCGGATGCAAGCCTTGTTTTTACCTGATTGTCACCATCTCCTCCTGATGCACGGATTTCTGTTTCAATATGGATTCCTGTTTTTTCCTCACAAAGATCAAACACAGCCTGATATCCTGCTGATGCAGTATCCGGATCAATCAAAAATGTAAGCTCAGCTTCCTTATATTCCCATTCTTTCTCTCCTGCATCCTTTTTCTCTTCTTCTGCTAATACAGTGGTTGCCCCTGCAACAGTTGTGGCCGTCATCGCTGTACAAAGCAGAATGCTCATCAGTTTTCGTTTCATGTTTTCTTCCTCCTTCTTAATGGTTTTCTGTTCGCTTATGATAAATTTATTTTATCTGCAGCGTAAAAAAAAGTACATGGAGAATCAAGCCTTCCCCATGTACTTTCCAGCACAGTTATTATACAATATATTTATTTTTCAAACACAAATCTGTAATCTCCGGATCCTGTCTCTGCCTTCATATAACCTTCGCACTGAATAAATTCAAGTCCATCTGCTTCTGTTACTTTTTTTGCCCTGTCAAGGCAGATTGTGGCTGTTGTATTTGCAGGTACGGATACATGCAGAACCGCTTTTTCTCCCTGGTCCTCCCAGAACGCCTTTACCGGACCATAAACTGATTTATATTCTGCTTTCAGCCATCCCAGATTTCCGCCAAATCTTGGATAGATCACTGTATGCTTATATCCCGGATTTTTCTCATCAATCTCAATACCTGCTGCAACACGGACCATCCACTCTCCGATTGCACCGTACGCATAATGATTAAAGGAATTCATATCCGGACTCCACATAGTTCCGTCAGGTTTTATACCATCCCAGTGTTCCCATACGGTAGTCGCTCCCATTTTTACCTGATACAGCCATGATGGAAAATCGTCCTTCAGAAGAAGATCATAAGCTTCTTTTACATGACCGTTCTGGCTGAGAGCATGGCAGAAATATGGCGTTCCCACAAATCCTGTTACAAGATGTCCATCTTCCTTATCCAGCAGTTTTAAAAGTCCGTTTACTGTTTTTTCTCTGTATTTCTCCGGAACCAGGCCAAAGTAAAGCGCTACTATATGGGCAGTCTGTGTCTGAGCAGTCATCACACCATTTCGGTCAAAGAATGTTTTTTGAAATTTTTCTACAATCTTTTTATGCAGTTCACTGTAAGCCTTTACATCCTCTGTTCTACCCAGAATCTCTGCAATTTTTACAAAAAGCTGTGTAGAATATGCAAAATAAGCAGTACAGGTAAGATCATTGGGCGTTGCGCCAAAATAGCTTCCTTCTTCTGCATCCAACGCAACCCAGTCGCCAAACTGAAGCTTATAATTCCAGATATAATCAACAGAATGATCTTTCATAAAATCAATCCATCCCTTCATACTCTGGTACTGAAGCCTCAGAATTTCTTTATCTCCATAAGTCAGATACATGGTCCACGGATTGATCACTGCCACATCTGCCCAGGCTGCCGCTGAATGACTTCCCTGCTGCAGCAGCCAGTCTGCTCCTGTATTTCCTGTGATAATATCCGGAACCACATGAGCTACTCCGCCCTCAGGTGTCTGATCTGCTTCCACGTCTCTCAGCCATTTTCTGTAGAATGAGTAAGTATTCATTAAAAAGCAGGCAGTTCTGCAGAAAATCTGGGCATCTCCAGTCCATCCCAGACGCTCATTTCTCTGTGGACAGTCTGTAGGCACATCTACAAAATTTCCCTTTAATCCCCAGAGAATGTTGTGGGCAAGCTGATTCAGATCCTGATTGGAACATTCAAAGCTTCCTGTTTTCTCCATCTTCGTATGCAGAGTATAGGCTGTGAAATTTTCTACTTCCGGTTTCCCAGGGAAAGAAACTATCTTTGCATACTGGAAGCCCATAAAGGTAAATGATGGCGCATAGCTGATCTCTTCCTCCCGGGCAAAGGTATATTTCATTGCTTCTTTTGCCCCTCTTAAATTATCCAGATATACATTTCCCTTTGCATCCAGAACCTCAAAACAGTGAAGTTCAATCACATCTCCTGCTTTTCCCCGCGCATGAACCCGGATATGACCTGTCATATTCTGCCCGAAATCAATTACTGTATCTCCTTCAGGGGTCGTAAAGATTCTTTTTGCAGGAACCTCGTCCATTTCTCTTACTTTACCACTGCCCTGAGCAGTAAGAACATTCATGTCATAATCAACTGCTGAAACTGCTCTCCAGTTTCCCCCATTACTTCCCGGTTCAGCCCATCCCGGAATCTCTTTTCGGGCATCGTAAACTTCTCCATCATAGATTTCCGCAAAAATAACAGGAGCATCCTCACCTGTCCATGAAGTATCTGTCACAAAAATTTCTTCCCGTCCATCCTCATATCTTACTGCCATCCGGGCAAGAAATGCAGTTCTGTCCCCATAATGATTTCTTGTATTTGCCAGACCGTCAAATCCCATTTTTCCTTTATACCAACCGGCAGCCAGAATAGCGCCCATGGCGTTTTCGCCCTGTTTCAGACAATCTGTTACTTCATAGGTCTGATAGCAGAGATGTTTTCTGTAAGAAGTCCAGCCTGGCGTAAGCTCATCCTGTCCTACTTTCTTTCCGTTTATATAAAAATTGTACAAACCGAGAGCTGTGGTACAGACAAATGCTTCTTTAACCTTCCCGTTTACGCAAAAGTCTTTTCTTACATAAGTTCCTTTTGAATTTGCAGCATCCTCATCATTCTCTGCAGTAATAAATAAAGCCTTCCATTCCTGAGTATTCAGGATACCTGTAACAAAAAATGTCTCTGCCCAGCAACTTTCTTCTTTTCCTGCCCATACTTTTACACGTACAAAATACTTTGTCATGGATTTCAGACTGATATTCTTTACCATGATCTGAGCAGAAGCGTTCTCCATGACCTTTCCGCTTCTGTATACACAATCACAAAAGTCCTGATCCAGAGCAATGTCTAACTCATATGCTTCCTGCTGGATATTCCGTCCATCACTTTCCAGCTTCCAGCCAAGCTGGGGCATATGGTCCATTCCTGTCTGTTCTTTTTCGTAATCCATTAAAATTTCTGTAATCTTCAGCATCGTTTCCGCCTCCATAAGAATTATATTTTAAAGCTTCCCTTTCCTGATTTTCTTTACAATACAAAAAAAAGCGTTATTTCTCAATAACGCTTTTCAATAAAAAATTGACTATTTTTAAGGTGTATGACTTTCTCTTTTCATTTTTCTGTAATATGCAGGCGTACATCCACTGGCCTCTTTAAATTTTTTATAAAAAAAGTTCATATTATTGTATCCGCATAGTGGAATAAGCTCTGCCATAGGAATATCTGTATTTTCCAGAAGCATTCTGGCCTTTTTCAGTCTCTGCTCCTGCACATGTTCCACAAAGCTCCTTCCGGTTTTTTCTTTCAGAAGAGCAGTCAGATAATTCCCATGCATTCCAAACACTTTCCCCATTTGTGTAAGCGTACAGGTTTCGTAATTTTTTTCGATATAGGAAAGAAGCTCCACAATCTGAACCTCTCTGGAAAGGTCATCCTTTTGTGTGGATTCATCTCTTATTGTTCTTAAAAGCTCGGTAAACAGGATATTTATATAACTTTCCAGAACTTCAGCTGTCCCGATATCCTGTGAAAAATATTCCACCATAATATTTTTCATCAGTTCATGTACCTTTGGATTCTTATGGGAAGGAAAATAAAGATAATGTTCTTTCTTACGGCTTTCTGTAACTGCATCCACAAGAAATTCTGAGACAATTCCTTGGACTGTCATCCGGCTTAAAAAAGCAGTGTCAAAAAATTCTCTGCGCATAAGTATATTTACAAGAATATCATCTTCTCCTGCCGATTCTATAGAATGAACAGCATGAGTATCAAAAATACATACGTCTCCCTTTTCTGTAGTAACAGCTTTTCCTTCTATCGTCTGATAACAGATTCCTGACCATACATAACAAAGCTCAATATAATCGTGCTTGTGAGCTCTCACCTTATTAAAGCGATCCTGTCTGGTAACAACAATCTTGTCCTCCGGTTTCATAAACTGTCGGCTTTCCAGAATATACCCGTCCTTTTCTCTGCTTCTTTGATTCCAGAATTCTTCATTACTGAATTTTTCCGGAAACCTGCTTTTCATACATTCTTTTTCCAGCTCTGTATACTGACGGATATAAGCTTCCAGTTCCTGTTCTGTCATCCTCATTCTTTTATCCACCTGCTTTTTCTGCTACTGCAGATTCCATCCCACTGACAGTTTCCACAGATTTCCTTTCTTTTTCCCGGCTGTAAAATCAATTTTTCTACTTTTTCTGTAAACTCTGCAAATGAAATGGTTTCATTTTCCTGTAATCCGCATAACAGAAGTACCTTTCTGTCATATTCCGCTACCTGGTCTGCAGTCACGCAAACCTGCCCCTTCAGGTTGGGACAGGCAGAACAGATTACATCGCCCCCAACTGTTAAAGATACCCTGGCATCTCTTTCCATAATATCCAGAATTTTTCCCATATGCTCTGCAAATTCCCGGCTGTAACCCCTGCCCTCAAAATAAGCCAGGCACATACCATGATGAGGGCGCAGGCAGATGCTGTTTTGCTTTTCTTTCATATTCTCTCCTGATTATAACAAAACCGGGGAGGTTCCCCGATTCTGCTTTACATGATATACTTTTTTAATTTTCTGGACAAACCATATGCCATCACGATTTTAATAATGTCCGGAATAATAAAGGGTATCACACACCATCCAAGAACCGCCATCAAGCCTACCGGACCGCTTGTTTTCATATACACAGCCATAAACCATACAGTACCAAAAGCATAGCATACAATCAGGCCCACAGCCATAGATAAAATCTGTATTACAGATTTTTTTCCGGGAATCTTTTCCATTGCCCACATAACAAGGGCAGAAAATAAAAATCCCACAATGTATCCTCCGGTTGTTCCTGTGAGAATTCCGATTCCCCCTGTCATTCCCGCAAATACAGGAACTCCCACTGCTCCAAGAATAATATAAAGAGCAACGGACATGGTACCTCTTCGTCCTCCCAGAACACCTACTGCCATAAATACTGCAAAGGTCTGCAGGGTAAAAGGAACTGCTGTAGGAACTGAAATCCAGGAACAGACTGCCATCAGTACTGCAAATACCGCAATATAAACAAGATCATAGGTTTTACTTTTTGCTGCTGCCATTGTATTCATCTCTTTTCCTCCTGCTGTAACACATTTTGACTGTCTTACTTTAACACAGGGAAGATACATTGTCAACTTTATTTATACTTTAGTTTACGTTTGATCTTTATGGTGTACATAGATGTCCATCTGATTATAAGGAATTACAATTCCCTGAGCGTCGAACTCCTCTTTAATCTTCTGATTCAGTCTCCACTTCACAGGCCAGTAGGAATCCGTAGGAACCCATACGCGCAGTCCCATGATCACAGCGCTGTCTGCAAGCTGATCCACAAATACCACCATTTCGCTTCTGTCCCCCTGGGTGTCCGGATCCTCCAGAAGAATTTTTTCCAAAATTTCTTTTGCCTTCTGAATATTCGACTCATAGGAAATCCCTACTTTTATTTCCAGTTTTCTTGTCTCTTTTGCTGTGACATTGATGATTGTACTGTTGGAAAGTGTTCCGTTAGGCACCACGATTTTTTTGTTGTCAATGCTAAGAAGTGTGGTGTAGCACATTTCAATCCTTGCCACGGTTCCCTCACAGCCATTCTGCTGGTTTTGAATAATATAATCCCCAACCACAAACGGTTTAAAAACCAGAAGAAGAACTCCTCCTGCCAGATTGGCAAGTCCTCCCTGAAGAGCAAGACCTATGGCCACACCTGCTGTACCCAGGAGAGCTGCCACCGAAGATTCCGTTACTCCCAGGCTGACTGCAATATTAAAAATCAGCATGGTATACAGAACTGCCTTACCTGCGGAACATGCAAACTGCACCACGCCCTCGTCCAGCCGCGCACGTTCCATGGAACGCTTCATCAGCTTTACCGCCCAGCGTATCAGTTTTCTTCCTACAAAAAATACAATAATCGCAAGTACCACCTTCAGACCAAAGCCTACGATCGCAGGAATCTGACCTGCCATATATTCTTTCAGATTCAAAATCTCCTTTATATTATCTGATACTCCGCCAAGTCCTATTTCCTCCAGTCCCTGATCCACCTTTTCAACAGTTTCATTTACGGTTTCCATATCCATAATCATCACCCCGTTTTCTGTATTTTATCTTATGCCCCTTTATCATACCATAAATTGCTCACATAAAACACACAGGAATCCCTGTATTTATCGATCTATCTTTTTGTTGCTACCCACTCTATTCACAGAAACCTGGACAACATGCATTCCAAGTCACTTTCTGTAATGGTATTTTGTCCTGTTTATATCTCGGGATTCTGATATATATATGCTAAAAGTAACTGTCAGAACAATGATCTGGAAACAGGAGCTATTTCTTTTCTTTTAATTTCATTCTGATTTTCTAAAAAAAGCACAAAAAATCTCCTGAAAACTCATGAAGTCAAAAGATTTTTCCTATTTAAAAACTGTTCCTACAATGCTATAATAAGGACGCTTATATAATATTTTTTATAATGGAGGAAACCATGCATATCATAATCGTCGGGTGCGGAAAAGTAGGACGTACCCTTGCAGAGCAGCTTCAGGAGGAAGAAATTGACCTGACGCTTATCGATACTGTAGAAAAAACGATCAACGATGTTACTGAGGATATTGATGCAATGGGTATTGTAGGAAACGGCGCCAGCATCAATACATTAATGGAGGCAGGCATCAGCACTGCCGATATTCTTATTGCCGTTACCGCTTCAGATGAGCTGAATCTTCTCTGCTGCCTGATTGCACAGAAAACCGGCTCCTGCCAGACAATTGCCCGGGTACGCAATCCGATCTACAGTCAGGAAATCGGATTTATCAAAGAAAAGCTGGGTATCTCCATGATCATTAACCCGGAATACGCTGCAGCTCAGGAAATTTCCCGTCTGCTTCGTTTTCCGGCTGCCATAAAAATTGATCCTTTTTCCAGAGGAAAGGTAGAGCTTTTAAAATTTAAGGTCCTTCCTGAATTTCATCTGGACGGCATGAGCATTTCCCGGATCACAGAAAAATTCCGGTGCGATATTCTCTTCTGTGCTGTGGAAAACAAAGATGCGCTTACCATTCCGGGAGGCGACTATATCATACATGACGGTGATTTTGTCTCTATTATTGCCACTCCACAGAATACTGCCCTGTTTTTCAAAAAAATAGGTTTTCGGACAAACCAGGTGAAAAATGCGCTGATCATAGGCGGCGGAACTATTTCCTATTATCTTGCAAAAACTCTGATTGATACCCGAATCCATGTAAAGATCATCGAAAAAGATCCGAATCGCTGTGAATTTCTCAGCGATCTGCTTCCGGATGCCACCATTATCAACGGCGACGGAACGGACCGCGCCCTTCTTCTGGAGGAAGGTCTGGAAACTGCAGAGTCCTTTGTTACGCTTACCAATTTTGATGAAGAGAATATTTTTCTCTCTCTGTTTGCCAAAAAAAGCTCCAATGCAAAAGTAGTGGCAAAGGTAAACCGTCTGCCCTATACAGACGTCATTGACGATCTGGATCTTGGAAGTGTGATCTACCCAAAATACATAACCTCAGACAGTATTCTCCGCTATGTGCGGGCTATGCAGAATACCATTGGCAGCAATGTAGAAACTCTTTACCATATTCTGGACAGTCAGGCAGAAGCTCTGGAATTTGCAGTACACGATCATTCACCAGTGACAGGGGTTCCACTTTCTGAACTGAAGCTGAAAAAAAATCTTCTGATCTGTTGCCTCACCCGTAACGGATCTGTACGGATTCCCCGCGGCCATGACACCGTAGAGGTAGGAGATCATGTAATTGTTGCTACTACACACAAGGGACTTCGCAATATCTGCGATATCCTTGAGAAATAAGGGGTGCAATCATGAATTACCGTATTATTTTTTATATTGTTGGATGGGTATTTAATCTTCAGGCGATATTTATGGTTCTTCCATGCCTGACTGCTGTTATTTATGGAGAAACTGACCTTGGAGCTTTTCTTGTTTCCATTGTCATCTGTCTTGCCGTTGGTCTGCCCCTGACAAACAAGAAGCCTCAAAATAAAGTATTTTATATAAAAGACGGCTGTATTGCAGTTGCCCTCAGCTGGATTGTTCTCAGTATCACCGGAGCGATTCCCTTTATACTTTCCGGCGCGATTCCGCATCCCATTGATGCGATTTTTGAAACAGTATCCGGTTTTACCACTACCGGTTCCAGTATCCTGACTGACGTGGAAATTCTTCCGAAATCAGTCCTTTTCTGGAGAAGCTTTACCCACTGGATCGGCGGAATGGGAGTGCTTGTCTTTCTTCTTTCTCTCCTGCCTCTAGCAGGCGGATATCATATGAACCTAATGAGAGCAGAAAGCCCCGGACCTTCTGTCAGCAAGCTTGTCCCAAAAGTACAGTCCACTGCAAAAATACTTTACACGATTTATCTGGGCATGACTGTCCTGCAGATCATCCTTTTGCTGCTTGGCGGCGTACCTGTATTTGATTCTCTCTGTATTACTTTCGGTTCTGCCGGAACCGGAGGCTTTGGAATCAAAAATGACAGTATGGCAAGCTACAGCACTTATTGTCAGGTGGTAACAACTGTTTTTATTATTTTATTTGGTGTGAATTTTTCTGCCTACTATCTGATCCTCACAAAGAAATTTAAGCAGGCGTTTAAGCTTGAAGAAGTGCGGTATTATTTTGGAATCATCCTTGCTTCCGTAATTCTGATCGCAGTGAATACCCGCCACATGTTCAGCGGATTTGCAGAAGCATTCCAGCAGTCAGCATTCCAGGTTGGTTCTATTATTACAACCACCGGTTATTCCAGTACAGATTTCAACCAGTGGCCTGCGCTGTCAAAAACGATTCTGGTTCTGCTTATGTTTGTTGGTGCCTGTGCAGGAAGTACAGGAGGAGGTATCAAGGTTTCCCGTGTTGTTCTTCTCTGTAAGGCAGCCCGAAAGGAGTTTCAGCTATACCTTCACCCAAATGCGGTAAAAAAACTGAAAATGGATAATAAGGCGGTTTCACATGAGACGCTGCGCTCTACCAATATTTTTCTCAGTGTTTATCTGCTGATCTTCTGTGGTTCTATCCTGATCGTCTCACTGGATAATTTTGATCTGGTTACCAACTTTACCGCAGTTGCCGCTACCCTGAATAATATTGGACCCGGCCTTGAAGTTGCAGGACCAATGGGAAATTTCAGTTCCTTCTCCTATCTGTCCAAAAGTGTTATGATTTTCGACATGCTTGCCGGGCGGCTGGAAATCTTCCCTCTGCTTCTTTTATTCTTTAAGGATACATGGAAAAAATTTTAACTTTACTGTAAGCAGAAAAACAATTATATTTTGCCTGGATGAAAATGTTCCGTAACTGTGACAGAAAATATTTCAAAATCATCTGAAAAATATTATGTCAGAGGCAACACTGTTTTTCATAATTTTTTCAAATTGATATCACAATTTCTTCACATTTATGTTTTATAGTAAGGTATGTAGAAAGCTCAGTGCTTTCTATACAAATATTTTTCTTTTTCATACGCGCCGGTACGAAAGTACCGGCCTCCTTCCAATTATGACCTTTTTATAATCCATCTCTTTATAAAAAAAAGCGTCGGGAACAATTTTCCCACGCTTTTTTATGTATGTCCGTTATTTCAGATTTTCACTGATCACCTTCCAGATACTGCTGTTTTCAAATCCAAGTTTCCACTGTGCTACGCCTGCAAGTTTGTATTTCGGAATGAGTTTTACCTTTTCCGCAATAGACTGTGCATCCTCAACCCATATTTCATAACTGGAACCGTCTTTTTCATAAGAAGCAGTATTCTGCCCAACACTGCCGTCCCATATAGTCTCTGCCTTATTTTCTTTTATTACATTCTGTGCCTGATCCATTCCAATCGCTTCGCTTGTCAAAGCTCCTCCGGTTGTCTTCCAGAGTCTTGTATAAAATGGGATTGCCAGAATGGTCCGTTCTGCCGGTACTTCTGCCAGAGTATCCACAACCCCTTTTTCTACCCAGGGAAGAGAAGCCACAGAGCCCGGTTCTTCTGAACCTACATAATGTTCATCATATCCCATGATGATCACATAATCTACAACCTCCCCCTGTTCTTCTCTGTCATAATGACTGGTAAAATCTTCAGGTACCGGATTATCCACAGACAGTACAAGATTTCTCTTATGACACTCAATAGACAATTCTCTTAAAAATTGCAGAAAATGCGGTCCCGCATCTTCACTGAGCGTTTCAAAATCCACATTGATTCCATCAAGTCCTGTTTTTTCCGCAGCGCTCATAAGCTGACTGATAATATTCTGGCGTGAAGAAAGCTGAGACAAAGTATCTGTTGTACTTACGTCTGCGGTAAAGTTGTCAATCAGTCCCCATACCTTCATTCCTTTATCATGCGCCTGTTTTACATAGTCAGCAGAAGATATATCTGCAATATTGCCCTGTGTATCCTGCAAATAGAACCAGGTAGGAGAAATAACATTTACTCCGCTTACATTTGCCACTGCATCGGTAAAATATGTATTAGACTCTTCTGACGTCACCTGATGCCAGGACAGATTCACCGGTTCTTCCATAGCCAGGTGCTGATACTCTTCCTTCTGAAAGTCTCTCTCAAAATCCTTTGCTTCCGGAGAAGACACATCTTTCTTTTTCACAAATCCGATATATCCATCCATTGTAGCAACCTGCACCCATTCTTCATATTCCTCCATGAAGGTCAGAGTATCGCCTTTCTTGACCTCTGTGAGAACCGGTGACTTGATTCCTCCGCGATAACGGACATATGTATCTTTTTTTGCAGTTGCTACATTTACCCCGGTAAACTGATTCTGTATAATGATTCTGGAAGGATTTTCTCCCATATATACGTCCATGTCTGTATATTTTTGTACAAAAGGCAGACTTAAAAATACACTTCCATCCTTCAGCCACACATCTCCATCTCCGTTCTGAGATGCCGGATACATCTGAAGCTCAGAAGGTGTTGCATAAAGAATCTGCTGATTTGAACTGTCCCAGTAATATCTCTGGTTCAAATGGCCTGATACAAACTCCAGCGGAAGATAAGTCTGATCATCAGATGTTACTGCGCGCTCCTCCATAATCTCTGTTCCCAGGACGATCACGGACTCTCCCTCCGCAGTCTTGCCGTAATATTCGTTCAGATCCATGCGCTCTTTTGTCGGAATATATTTTTTGACCACATGAATTCCAACTCCTGCTGCAGCAAGCAGAAGAATCAGAACGCAGACGATAACTGCCGGCATATACTGCTTCTTCATTTGTTTTTTTACCTGCTTTTTCATTTGCTTTTTCCTTTCAGTTCAGAACTATATGTTTCACAAACTTCCTCTTATGTTAAAAAGGCTGTTTCATTATATCATACTTTTGTGCGATTGCGTTATAAAATCATTCTTTTTATATTTTTTTCATATTTCGGGAATACTCCGCCTGGTCAGGCATGAGAGGGGAATTTACTGCCTTTGACGGGGAATTCCCGTTCTTCTGTGCATATCATCATGCTTTTGCATAAAATTCCTTTGTACTGTGTGATATATTTTCTCTTCTTCCCTCCTTTCGCGGATTTTTGAAAGCACCCTGTGGGTTTCTGAAAAATCTCTGTCCATAAAAGAAGCCTTATCTTTAAAATACGTGGAATTTGTATGATTGCCGCAGCGGGAATGCTGCATGACTATAAAATGGCAACAATACATTTGAAAAAAGAAATCAGTCAATATGTAAGCTGTTATCTGTGATGTTCCGGCGCTTCCATTACATCCAGAATGATTTTTCTGTTTTTTATTATACCTTGTTTTTAATCATATGCAAGAGGTTTCAGCAAAATATAAAAAATTTTCGATTTTGTTTTCAAATATTTTATATTTAGGTAAATTGAATTTCTTTACATTCTCCATATTTGTGGTATATAATAGATGCTAAGTTGATATGCATTTTTTTGCTGTAAACCAATAAAATCATTGACAATGTCCTGCTCTTCAAAAATGACATCATCTGCATGTATGAGTATAATAACATATGCACATGGTAAACAGACAGGATAAAAAGAATAGGATGTGATTATTATGAAAATAGAAAAAATTAACGAAAACCAGATTCGCTGTACTCTGACCCGTGAAGACCTGGAGCTTCATCAGATCCGTCTCAGCGAACTTGCTTACGGTTCCGAAAGAGCAAAAAAACTTTTTCGTGATATGATGGAGCAGGCTCAGCTGGAATTCGGATTTGAAGCTGATAATATTCCTCTGATGATCGAGGCAATTCCTGTCACAACAGACAGTATTATCCTCATTATCACCAAAGTAGAGGATCCTGAAGAACTGGATACCCGCTTCTCCAAATTTACACCTTTTAAAGATCAGGGGCAGGGAGATCCGGTTTCCCTTGACGGTGCAGATAATATCATAGATCTTTTTCAGAAACTCTGTGAGTCCAAGCTGAAGACACTGTCCAAAAAGAACTCTGCAGAAGATAAAAAATCTGCAGAAGAAAAGCCGGAACAGGAAACTCCCGCTGTTAATGTAATCCGTCTGTTTGTTTTTTCCCGGCTGGATGATGTAATTGCTGCGGCTCATGGACTGAACGGATTCTTTACAGGCCAGAATACTCTGTACCGGAATACTGAAAATGAAACTTATCTTCTCGTTCTCCATCAGTCTGAGACTTCTCCTGAAGATTTTAACAGAGTATGCAATATCCTTTCTGAATATGGAAGCAGCAAGGCTTTCACAGTCTCGGGAGAAGCATATCTGAAAGAACATGGAAAACTGGTTTCTGCAAATGCCCTTCAACAGCTTGTACAGCTTTAACAAATAATAAAAGGACATTGCTCTTTAGCCGGAGGCCCATAAGGAAGTAAACTAAAATCCCGGTAAAACCGGCGTGGCAGAGGTCACGCCGGTTTTTCTGTATCTGTCAGTAGTTCCGGTTTGGCAAGTGGAATCCGGATTTTCCCCACATAGGTAAAATAGACTTCAATCGTGACATGTTTCTTCCCTCTGATCTTCTCCGGGCTGTGGACCACGATCTTTTCAATCAGTTCATTTACCGTAGAGGCGTCAAGCTCCTGCAAATCGGAATACCTGTCGGCAAGCTGAAGGAAACGCCCTACATCGGCAATCTGTCCGGCTTCATTTTCAATTTCTCTCTCCAGCGAAGCTGCAAGCTGCTGAATTTCCGCCTGCTCTGTTTCATACTGTGCCGAGAGTTTTTGAAAGCGGAGGTCGCTTAATTTCCCAAGTACGGAATCTTCATAAAGCCTTTGGATGATCTTGTCCAAATCCTCCATACGCTTCTGCGTCCCGGAGAGGGCTTTCCGTTTTTGCGTCAGTTCCGCTTTCCGGCTGGCCTCGTCCTGCGCCAACATTTCCTGAGTGAAATCATCCCGAAACAAACGCACATAGGTCAGTGTTCCCTGGATACATTCCAGCACCCGTTTATAAAGCGTAACCTCTCGGATGTAATGGATTTGGCAGGAACCTGTATTGCTCTTGTAATTGGAGCAGACGAAATGGTCTTGAGACTCATCCTTGTAGGTATTGCAGGTACAGTAATAGAGCTTTGCACCACAGTCGGCGCAATAGACAAGACCGGAGAAAATGCTTGTTTTTCCCGTCTTTGTGGGTCTGCGCTTGTTGGCTCTTAACGCCTGCACCCGTTCCCACTGTCCCCGCTCAATAATCGCTGGCTGTGTGTCCTCAAATATCCGTTGGTTTTCTTTCGGATTCTCCATCCGCTTTTTGAATTTTAGGGATTTTGTATAGGTCTTAAAATTAACGGTACAACCGGTATATTCCGGCCGCTCCAGTATTCCGGCAACGGATTTGGCACACCACCGGTACAGATTATCCGGCATGGCCCATCCCTTCTGTCTGGCGTTATACGCAGTAACCGTCAATACCCTGTCAGCGGTCAGGATTTTTGCAATCTGCATTGGTCCTTTGCCCGCAATGCACAGATCAAAGATACGCCGCACCACTCTTGCGGATTCCTCGTCTACAATCCATTTCTTTTTATTCTGTGGGTCTTTCACATATCCGTAGGGCGGGTTACTGGCGATGTGTTCCCCGGCTTCTCCGCGCATTTTTACGACTGCCCGGATTTTTTTGCTTGTGTCCTTGGTGTAATAATCGTTAAATACGTTTTTGAACACAGCGAAGTCATTTTCGCCCTTTGCACTGTCCACATCATCATTGATGGCGATAAACCGGACATCGTAAGCGGGGAAGATGAAATCCTGCAGCCGCCCCATATAGGAATATTCCCGGCCCAGACGGGACAGGTCTTTGACAATCAGGGTAGAAACCGAATAATCTTCCACATATTTCATCATTTCCCGAAATCCGGGCCTTTGAAAATTCGTTCCTGAGAATCCGTCGTCCACGAAAAACATGGGATTGCGGAATCCGTGTTCCGCCGCATATTTGGATAATAACGCCTTTTGGTTGGTGACGGAATTGCTCTCCCCATCGAGAGCGTCGTCCTGGCTCAAACGGCAATATAACGCTGTGATCTTATCTGGCTGTTGGTTCATAGTAGCTCCTTTCCTCCTGTAGTCCGGGATAACAGCCAGGTAAACGGTTGCCTGTATTATAACGCGCCCGTCCTCTTTTTTCAGCAGCTTTCATTCGGTTTCCTCCAAATTTCCCGCCATGATACGGCGCAGCTTGTCCAGTACGCTTTCCGCCTCTCCCCCTGCGTAATGGGGAATGACATGATAGACCGTATTTCCCTCAACGGCAATCATTTCTTCCGTACTGAAATCAAACTCGAAAGCACCGTCCTTGAAATGCTCTGCCACACGCTCGGCAATTTCAGGTTTCAGATTTTTGGGAAGTTCGCTTAAATCCACAGGCTTACGCAATCCCATCACGCTCCTTCCTTGCAGGTAAAATATTCAGCGTAATGGCCGCCGGACGGCCAAGCCCCTGCTTTCTGCGGAGAATCAGGCCACAGCGTTCTAATTCCTGAAATGCCCTGGTCGCCACCTGCCTGCTCCTATGCAGCTTTCCTTTTGCTTCTTCCAGCGTAAAGTAGAGACGAATCCGCCCGTCCGGTTCTATGTATCCGTTTTCTCTGGAAATGCCCGCCCGGTCTAAGAGCATGGCATACAGTACCTTTGCGTCGTTGGATAAGTCCATCGGCACCAGAAAACGGGGGAACGGCAGATAAGGCGGTACGCCGCTGTCCTCTTTGTAAGGCGTCAAAAAATCATTTTGCATCATATACTCCTTTCCATCAATCCATCCCTGATTGATTGGATTGATATTGACTATCTTGTTATTAACTTCTTCTCTTTAATTTCCATCTAAATATGGGCCGTCAAGACTGTCTGGAAATCCATCGCCGGAAAGAGAGGAACAGGGCTGTCCGGAGCGTCAGGTTTTCCAGTCTCTGAAAATCCAGTATTGGAGAATCCCATATAGGAGGAAATGGCAAAAGCGGTAAATTGGCAAAGTAGAAATCAACACCTGAATGGGAAAATCCCGTTTAGGTCAAAATTGTCCTGCGGACAGTTAAAAACAGGTTTTAGAGGGGAGCAGGGGATTTATCCCTCATACCCGTTGACCGCAGCCTGAAACGCCAATAATCTCAAGGCTTTTTTGCTTCTAATTGTCCGCATAGGAGCCGCCTTTTCCTGTCGCTGGCTGTTTTCTGTCCGCGGTGGATTTTCTTTGCACAGAGCTTACAGTATTTCGCCCGGTTGGAACCGGGAAGGAATGATTGGCCGCAGACCACGCAGCGTTTTAATTCCTCCTGGAACAGCAACGCCGTTTCCAATGGCCTGTCCAGCGGCAGGACAGCGCAGCGGAACCATTTGCAGAGAAGCGAATAGGAAATACTCTGGACGCAGACACATTTCTCCCCGTCGTCCAGAAGAATACAGTTTCCGTTATCGTAGTTGCAGCACTCGTGTACCAGTTTACGCATCCGGCGGTACTGCGGATAATTCATCACCGGAATCTGATTGTGGATAAAAACACCTCCTTCCTACCGTAAAAAAATGTCCCTCTACTATACATTTCATTTTTGAGGGGAAATAGGGCGGTCAATTTTGCACAAAAAATATCTTTCTATTGTTCAATTCATTTTTGAGACGAAATTACGGGGGCATTTTGCAAATTTCACAAAAAATTCATAATTGCCGTGTACAGGTAAGTTGTTATAAAATAATCCCCTCATATATCTGTACATTTTTTAGGGGAAAGTTGCCGTCTGAATAAAAATTTGCAAAAAAATCCGCCGCATTTGTTCCTACGACGGATTTTATGGAGCAGACAGATATTCAAATTTATAACCGATTCCGGCAACGCTCTCGACGTAATTTGGCAGATCAGGCTCAAACCTTAGTTTCTTCCAAAGTTTACTCACATGGTTATGGATTGCCTTTCTTGAACCTTGACAGCATAATGTCAAGGTTACTTGTCGGTAAATTTGTGCGTCCATTGTAAAGGCATACGAAAAGCGGAACAAAAATGGTTATCCCGAAAGTCTGATTATCCCGAATACATCATAGAAAGCCAGCGACAGAGGCATTTTTGAAAGAAATGTTCGGGATAATTTTCCCTTGCAGCACAAGCTGTAAAGTCTCCCTAATGTTCCTTCACCACCTACCATATCTAATAAAGGCCACAGGGCAAGCAAAATCTTACATTGTGGTCTATATTACGGCACTTCAAATTTATAACCAATGCCAACAACGCTTTTGATGTAGTCCGGGGAATTCTGCGTAACTTTCAGCTTCTTCCGCAGATTACTTACATGGTTATTGACTGCCTTGCGGGAGTAGTAGCAATAATCCTCATTCCAGACCAATTCCATAATCAGCTCATAAGTAAATACCCGTTTCGGGTGGGTGATCAACAAAGCGAGGATGTCAAATTCCTTAGCCGTTAATTTGATTTCCTGCTCGCCAATATATACAAGTCGTTGTTCCTGGCAGAAGTATAAATCACCCATGCGAATCTCTGTAAACGGTTCATCAATAACTGTCTGCCCTCTATAAGTTTCAGGAATGGTGCATGGGCTGTCGGTCCGATTATTTTGTTGTTTTTGGGAATTGAGAAGATAGCTTACCAATTCTTGACGCTGACGGGAGCTTAACAGCATGAGCAGTTTTTCTGCAATTTTGCCGCCCGGTTCGGATATATCAAATACAGCTAATTTCCCATGTTATCACCTCCTATTGACTCACAGGTTCATCGACTCTGCATCTACGCGTCTGGCTCTTTTCAATTCGATTCATCAATGACTTCTCCCCTTGTTGCTTGATTGAATGAGCGTTTTTCGCTCCCATTTTTTACTCATGAAATAGAGTAAACCTACAATAGCGGGCAGGACTGGCGAAAGCGCCTGACCGTAATAAATGCCGGGGAACCCCATATTAAGTGCAAAAGCCAAGATCCAACTCATAGGTAGACGCACGATAACTGCGTCCAGTAAAGCGTTAATCATAGCGACATTTGCCGCACCGACACCAATGGCAAAGGAATCCAAAGTGTACATAGCGGCATAAATCAAACTATTGATACCGCAACAGATACGCAAATAATAAACACCATCATTTACTACTTCTGGGCTGGTACTACCGAAAAGCAAAATCAATGGTTTTGCAAAAAGCTGTATGCCAATTACGACAACGAGCGTTACGGCGACATTCATCAACAAACTAATTTTTACCACCTTTCGGATGCGTTTGACTTGTCCAGCCCCCATACACTGACCGACCATCGCCGTTACTGCCTGTCCAATAGCCCAGCAGGGCATACCGGCAAATGTGTTGATTTGCAGTCCTACATTAAATGCAGCAGATACTGCAGTACCAAACTGATTGAGCATTCCCGTCACAAGCAGATAGGCTGTGTTTACCACGACCATCTGGATGGCTGTAGGCAGACCGACTTTCAAAATGGCGGTCAGCTTATCCCATTGAAACGTAAATTTTCTTTGAGTTTCCATAGAAAAAAATATCTTATGTCGCTTCAAATAGAATAGAGAAATCACAAAGGAAATTCCTTGTGCAGTAATTGTTGCACAAGCCGCTCCTGCTGTTCCCATTCCAAAAGGCCCCACCAAAATAATGTCTAAAACGACATTGATGATGGTAGCAATTCCCACAAAGTAGAGGGGAGATTTAGAATCCCCCAATCCTTTTAGCACAGAGCAGACCGCATTATATCCAAAGACGAACACAGTCCCACAGCAAATGATTTTCATATAGTCGCAGGCATCTTGATATGTGTCTGCTGGAACATTTAACATCTTGAATAAAGGCTGGTAGGTTGCCAAACTTACAATAGTCACAAGCAGAGAAGATACCAGTGAAAGCAAGGCCAGCATCTGAAAGGACTCCGCCTGCCCCTTTTTATCGTCTGCCCCCTTATACTGAGCAATCAACACGGCTCCGCCCATCGTCATACCAATACAAATTGAATTGATAATATAGCACAATTTAGAAGCGTTACCAATGGCCGCAAGGCCTGTATCGCCTACAATTCGGCCGACTACAAGCATATCTACTACATTGTAAAATGATTGCAGTATATTTGCTAAAAGCAACGGGAAAGCGAAAACGACCAGTTTTTTCGGCACACTCCCAGTCAACAAACTATGTTCTTCAGTCATATCTATTTCCTCCAAAAGAAAAAGGGTACACTACATCGTGCACCCTTTGCATAGTCACTTATAAATAAGCAAAACAAAAGGCCACAAACAAAACATTGTCTGTGGCCTAAACAGTCAATTATCGATTGTTGATTTGATAAAAGGGTATAAAAAGCAAAGACAGTCTTATATCTGCCTTAGCCTTTCCACTTTATAAATCAACTTTCAGAAAAGGCTCCGCACAATGTTTCATAGTATAAACTTGTGTGGAGCTGAATCCAATACAAAACTTCCCGAACAACATCGTGTTCACCTCTCTCATGTTTACTGTAATAAATTATACGTAATTTGCACTCTATTGTCAACTCAAGCCTTATAGGCAGATACTTCTGATCTTGACGATTACCTGCATTAAGCGAAGCAGATAGATATCGGCAACCACACCTCAGCTACATCCAACTACCAGCCAATTTCATGGTCAATATTACGGCATTTCAAATTTATAACCAACCAAAAATTATCTCATTTCAGGCCGAAGAATGACTCGTCTGAACAGGAACATGGTCGCACCGAAATAGGTCAGGTATATAGCGCAGAACAGCAGGATTGTGACCAGACCATAGAACAGCACCAGTCCTTCCTGCAAAATTGCGTCCCCGAAAAAGAACTGCGTCCCCACAATCAGCAGAACTGTAAGAACGATAGGAAAAAATAGAGGGATTAGGAATACGGTGGACAGTTCCTTGCGGATAAGGGAAGCCTGCCTATGGCCTGATACACCCAGCCGGTCAATCACCGCGTAATTTTTCTGGTTCCGGTCGATGGCGGAAAGCTGCTCAAAGGCCAGCACTGAACAGGAGAGAATGATAAAAATAACGCTCAGATACAAGCCGCAGAAAGAAAGTGTCGTGAATCCGGTCAGTGAATTGGCAACGCCCCACGCCTTTACTGTTACCCCCATCGTCACCCGTTCCGGCAAACCCTGTCCAAGCTGGATGTCAGGCTGCCATTTACCGCTGTTCAGGAATTGCTTGAGTTCGTTTTTCAGTTCCGGGTATCCGCTATCCTCAAGTTTCATCACCAGACGGATTTTCTCCCCGGACAGCCGGGAAGCCACTTCATCCGGCAGAACCAGAACATATCCCTTTGTTCCGGCCATTTGATACTGCTCCATTGGCTCTGTCAGGATCGGCGTTTCCGCAGGGGTCAAAGTCCGGCCGTTTAGTGTAATCTCCGGCTGCTGTTCCAATCTCTGCCGAGTGCCGTCCATATAGTTCCATGTATCACAGTGAATCAAAAATTCATTGTCGCTCATGGAAACAGGCGAAAGCCCCAGAATCTCTCGGAGGTGATTGTAGTCAGACAAGGCCAAGGCTTCAATGGCTTCATTCGGAACCGCATACAGGTAATAGGTTACGCTGTCCTCTGCCTCGCAGCGTTCCTCCACAAAGGAACGGACGGAATCCATGCTGTTCTTGGTTAAGGGCGCGTCAATGGCAACACCGGCATCATAGGGGTAATACGCCTCCATGTTGGCCTTATAGCCCGCCCCCATTGTCAATCCCACAAACATGGTCGCAAGCGAAACGGTCAGCAGGATCGCCACAACAGCCATTGTCCGCCCTGAAGATTGGATGCGCCTGCCGATCTGTCCCAAGAAAAATAGATTTTCTCCCCGATACTTCCGGCGCGGGTTTCTTTTTGCCAGTTGGTAGAGCAACACAGGAACCTTCCGGTGCAGCTCATAAACGCCTGCAAGAATCAGCAGACAAGCCCCGCTCCAATACAGCATCGCTTCATTGGTCTGAATGTGCAGCGCCTTTTCCAGCAGAATTACGCCCGCCACCATAGCGGCAAGGGAGAGCAGACCGGTCAGAACGCTCCGATATAAGGGCTGGTATCCAACTTCCTCATTCTTCTGGTTGTCGTAAAGCAGTTCAATCACTTTCTGGCGCCGGATGACCTTTGCCGCACGAAGCATACTGAATCCATACATCAGGACGAAAAAGAAAAAGGTCGTCCCCAAAGCACGGAGAGAGAACAAGACCTGATAATGATGCGTAACTTCAAAAATATTTTGAACTACCTGATTCAATAACCCGGACAGTCCGGTTCCAAGCAGCGAACCCAGCAAAAAGGCGGCTCCGCCAATCATGCTGTTTTCCACCAGAAATAGGTTTCGGACGGTTTTCACCTCCATACCCATCAGTTCATAAGCGGCAAACTCTTTTTTCCGCTGGCTCAACATGAACCGGATAGCATATCCAACGATAAACGAGGACAGCAGCGCAACCAGCACGGACAGCATCAGGATACCAGAGGTAAGCATCGACATATTTTCCGTCATGGCAAGAATATCTGGGGAGAATCCCAGCGCCAGGAAGGAGTACATCAACGACGCAGTCAGGGTAAGCGTCACAAAGTAGATGATATAATCCCGTAGACTCCTACGAATATTCCGAAAAGCAAGTTTAGAGTACATCGTTCACGCCCCCTCCCATCATGGTGAGGACATCTAAAATTTTGTTAAAGAAAGTCCTGCGTGAATCGTTGCCTTTGAGAATTTCCATGAAGATTGCACCGTCCTGTAAAAAGAAAATACGGTTTGCGTAGCTTGCGGAAAAGGCGTCGTGCGTCACCATCAGAATGGTTGCTCCCATGGTTTCATTGATGCTCTGAATGGTGGAAAGCAGCATCTGGGACGAATGGCTGTCCAGTGCGCCGGTGGGTTCGTCCGCCAGAATCAGCTTGGGATTGTTGATGATGGCTCTGGCGCAGGCGCACCGCTGCTTCTGGCCGCCGGACACCTGATAGGGGTATTTGTCCAGAATATCCGTGATGTTCAGCTTTCCGGTCAATTCCCGCACCCGGCCGTCGATCTCGCCTGCGGGGATCTTGTTGATGGTAAGAGCCAAGGCAATATTTTCGGAGATGGTCAGGGTATCCAGTAGGTTAAAATCCTGAAACACAAAGCCCAGGTTTTTCCGACGGAACCGGGCAATCTGCTTTTCATTGATTTCGGTCACATCGGTTCCATCCAGATAGATATGTCCCGTGCTGACCGTATCAATGGTGGAAATGCAGTTGAGCAGGGTGGTCTTACCGGAACCGGACGCACCCATGATCCCCACAAATTCCCCCTCCTGAACGGAAAAGCTGATGTCCTGAATCGCTTTTGTAACATTCTCGCCGTTCCCGTAATACTTCTGGATATGCTCCAGTTTCAAAACCTCGTTCATATAGTTAGACCTCCTTCAATCATTCATAGCATAATAGCGACACCTCCATTCAAAAAGAGCCAATAACCACAAGGAACCAGACCTTGTGAGTTATCGGCTCTGCGGCTGTGCGTCTGGCGCTTTGATAACAGTTATATGAAATTGTTCAATATCAATCAGACACTCGCTTTTGCATTTGGGACAAAAGAGAGGAAAATTTTTTAAGATGGTATCTTCCCGGATTTTGTCGCGTGTTTTATTTCCACAGATGGGACAACGGATGAACTCGGTTTTCTCCATACCCGTCATTTTGCATCCCGATCCTTATCTTTCTGCTTCTTTTCTTCCCGATATTTTCGGATCAGCTTGTTACGGAAAGGGATACCAATGCCAATCAGAAGAACTACCGCTAAAATTGTGAAATCCATATTGCTCACCTCACATTTCCTTGTTTTCCATAATCCGAATGGAGAACCAGATCGACACAGCGTACATGACAACGACGAGTACAAGCACAAGGCCGATCAGCAGTACCGGGGAACTTACAACCGTAGTCACAATGGGATTGTCTGTGGGCATCTTGGGCAGGAAAAACAAGGTCGCCAAAAATCCAGCCACTGGAATATACATGAACACACGGCCTTTGATGGCTCCATATTTGTAATAGCCCGGAATTTGAAATACGGTATAAAGGGCGAACAGGAACAGGCCGCCAATGGCTGCGCTAATCATATCAAGTGTCCCAACACTTTCACCCATTGCCCGCAGCACAAGCGGCTGTGTGATAAGAGAAACCACCAGGGCCAGTGCGCCCAATGCAAGAACAAAGAGATACCGGCCTGTCACCATTTCGCTTTTCTTGATGGGTAAAATCCCATACAAACGCTCCATGCTGTTTTTTTCCGTTACCGAGAAAGTGTAGCCTGTGGTCATGGCGATAAAGCACATGGCAAAGGAAACGCCTGTCAGGATGGAACGGTTAATGGCCGCAAAAGCGATAGGGAGAAGCATGGTAAACCCAATCACTTTGATATATGGCTTTACCAGAGAAAAGTCCAATTTTGTGGATTTCAAAATATTATTCATAATCGTCACCTTTCTTGCTTGTAAACACTACAATTTCATCAATGGTGGCAGGCTCAACGGTCAGGTTGGAAAAACCGCTAATATCTTCGGTTTTCATCAGCGCCTCAAATCCCGTAGGAAATGTACGAATACCAGCCGCCTTATTTTTCAGATCATCGGACAGTTCCTCCATTCCACCTTTTACAATGCGGAACATATCTACAAAATCATCTTTGCTGCCAGTAAAGAACAGCTCGCCATAACTGATGTAGGTAATATAATCGGCCGCACGCTCCAAATCGCCGGTGATATGGGTGGAGAACAAAACACTATGCTCGCCATCTTCAATATACTCTGAAAGAATTTTCAAAAGTTCATCTCTGGAAACTGGGTCAAGTCCACTGGTCGGTTCGTCAAGGATTAGCAGTTTTGCGTCGTATGAAAACGCACAGGCAAGCATTAACTTCATCTGCATACCTTTGGAAAGTTCTTTTACCTTTTTGGTGGGTGCAATGTGAAATTTCCGTAACATATCCGCAAATTTCTGGCTGTCCCAATTTGGATAAAATACCGAGATGGATTTTTCAACCTGCGACACTTTCCAATCATCACTGAAATAGTTTGTATCGAAAACAACGCCCAGCTCTGATTTTACTTTTTGTTCTTCTGCGATATTATCCAGCCCCATCACTTTGACTGTGCCGTCGGTACGCTTGAGCATATTCAAAATCAGTTTGATTGTCGTTGTTTTGCCAGAACCATTCGGACCAATCAAGCCCATAATATAGCCCTTTGGCAAAGTAAAGCTGATATTGTGAAGCTGAAAGGAATCAAAAGATTTTGAAAGGTTCGTTACCTCTAAATAATTAGTCATCTGTTTTTACCTCCATTAAGATGTCCAAAAGGCGATGTAGTTCCTCTGTGGATAGATTTGCCATTTTTGCTGCTTTTATTGCTTCGGTAAGATTGTTTTCTACTTTGCAAATAAGCTGCTCCTTAATCAGTTCTGAACCAGACCCCATTACGAAACATCCGCGCCCCTGCACATTTTTAACAAAGCCCTCTTGCTCTAATTCTGTGTATGCCTTTGTCACTGTTAAGACGCTGATCTTTAAGTCTTTGGCAAGCGTTCTAAGAGAGGGCAGAGTTTCTTCGGCTTGAAGTTCGCCAGATAAAATAGCTGCCTTGATCTGTTGTTTAATCTGCTCGTATATGGGGACGCCAGATACATTTGAAATAATCAGTTTCATTCCTGCATCCTCCGTGTGTTTTAACTGTTATGCTGTTGTGTATAACAGTATAACACAAGCAGGGCTAAAATGTCAATACCTGAGGATAAACTACCGGTAAACTACTGGCAAGCAATGCAATCTTCCGTAAGATTGCGTATTTAGCAGGATTTCCGTTCCCGGAATTCCTGCTAAATGCTTGTTGGTGACATGTCCCCAAACCCCTGAGATCATCACCTGCGGTGATGGCTGCGCGTTCCGTTGGAACGCTGAAAATGGAAACCTAATATCTTGCAAAAATAAAAAATGCTATGCAATTAGTAAACCTTTTGCATAGCATTTTCTATTTTTCCGTTTACCTGGCGTAAGTCATAAGTTTTGTAATGTTTCCTTATGGGCTACTGCCATTATGCAATGTCCTTTTATTATTCATTCTGCTCCTCTGTATATCTCTCTTATTGAGCAAGAAAATCATTGATCTGCTGAACAAGGATATCTGCATCGAATCCATGAACCATAGCAGCCTCTTCCAGAGACTCCATCTGTGAAGACGGGCAGCCGATGCAGTGCATTCCCATTCTCATAAGAATTGCAGCGCAGTTGGGATCTATTCTGAGAAGCTCACCAATTGTTGTTTCTTTGGAAACCTGTGCCATTTCTGCTACCTCCTTTTATAATATGCAGAAAACCAATCCATCATTTCCTGCAATGTTATGCTGTTTATAGCACATTTATTATAATATAAAAATCACCTAGAATCAACGGGCTAATTATAAAAATATGTTTATAATTTTATACTTGTAATCCTCTATAAGATATATTAGAATAGCATTATAGAACCTTTCGGGGTACTAATGAGAAAAAAGGAGGATACTATAATGGCATACGTAATTACAGACGAATGTGTAAGCTGCGGATCCTGTGCTGCTGAGTGCCCATCTGAGGCAATTTCTGAAGGCGCAGATCATTTCGAGATCGATGCAGACGCTTGCGTTGACTGCGGAACATGTGCAGATGTTTGTCCTACAGAGGCTATCCAGCCAGGAGAATAATCCAACGGACTACATACAGAAAAAGAAAAGAAGAGCTGCAGCAAACGCTGCGGCTCTTTTTTGTTTTATATATTCTTATGTATTTTCAGGATTCTCCCTGATTTTTTATCCACTGAAGCGGCAGCGGCTTCGCGTCTGGCAAGCTGCTGTCTTCTGATTGCAAGATCAAGAGAACGATATCTCTCCTCATCTTCATTTTGGGACTGTATCTCCTGTGTGATCAGTCTTTCCAGGATTGTCTGGAATTCCAGGATTTTAGGATTTACGGTTTCTTCTGCCGCACCGACCTCCACAGAATATACAGCTTCCTTTACCGGCACCTCATTTACAGATACCGCTTCTTCCAAAAGGCGTATCTTACTGTCAGAAGAGCCCGGAGCCGTGCGGGCAATCTGAGGGATCAGATCCTTAATCGCCCGAAGCTGCAAACCTCTTTTCTTCAGTTCTCTGATATTCAGAAAAAGTTGAATATCATATCTGGTGTAGTAGCGGTGGCCAAGTTCATTTCTCTGGATATGAAGGTCAAGCTCGTCCTCCCAGTAACGCATAACATATGGCTTCACCCCCGTCATTTCTGATGCCTGTCTGACCGTATATCTTGTCTCCATACCGCACCTCCTACATCTCAAATTATAGCAGAGTATATGAGTATTTCAACAAAAACCGTTCGACAATTTTTGCTGTAAAATAATCCGTAGTTATTATCCAGTCTTTTTACGGCTTATTAAAAGTTTTGATTTAAACTATAAATAAGCAGATGTAAAAAAGTGCATAATCTCCTCGCTGATTTGTCTTTGCGAAACGCCCACATAGAGTTTAACCTTTCTTTTATGTCCACATATTCCGAATTTTAGTATGTAAAATTTGATATTTGATCATTTATAGTTTTTAATTGTATTCTGTAACGCATTTGCTCCTGTATGTATGGGAATTTCATAAAATTGTATCAGCTGTATTGCAAAGTATTATCTTCAAGCAGTTATATCCGGAGCAAAGCGAATGGTTTTTTATTTACCGGGAATGCCGCTGCAGAGTTACTACTTTCCCGATAAGCAAAAAAATCTCCCATATTTCACCCGACAGGTGTCCAATACGGAAGATTCTTTTTGTACGACTTTATTTTTTCATATTTACAAACTGTGTATACCTTGGCAGCCATACCAGCTCAATGGTTCCAATGGGGCCGTTACGCTGTTTGGCAATAATGACCTCGGCAATATCCTTTTTTTCTGTATCCTTGTGATAATAATCATCTCTGTACAAAAACATTACTACGTCCGCATCCTGCTCAATAGCTCCGGATTCTCGAAGGTCAGAAAGCATTGGCCTGTGATCAGGTCTCTGCTCTACCGCACGGCTTAACTGTGACAGTGCAATAACAGGAACACCAAGCTCACGGGCAAGAGCTTTCAGAGAACGGGAAATATCTGAAATTTCCTGCTGTCTGGAATCGCTTTTTCCACTTCCGCTCATCAGCTGCAGATAGTCGATCATGATAATTCCGAGATTGTGCTCCAGCTTGTACTTCCTGCATTTGGATCGCATTTCCGCAATGCTGATACCCGGCGTATCGTCAATGATCAGATTGGAACGGCCAATAATATCCGCGCCCTCTACCAGCTTTGTCCAGTCCTCGTCTTTCAGATTACCGGTTCTCATGTTCTGGGAATCCACATGGGACTCCATTGCCAGCAGTCGGTTTACAAGCTGCTCCTTTGACATTTCCAGACTGAAGATCGCCACAGTAACATTTTTACGAAATGCCATATACTGCGCGATATTCAGTACAAAAGCGGTCTTTCCCATAGAGGGTCGGGCCGCGATCAGGACAAGATCTGAAGGATGCATACCCGAAGTTTTGTAATCCAGGTCAACAAAGCCTGTAGGAATTCCGGTAACGCTTCCCTTCAGCTTGGAAGCTTTTTCAATATTATTAATGGCATTCAGAACCACCTGCTGAATCGGTACATAATCGCCGCCAATACTTCTCTGTAAAATACTGAAAAGTTTTTTTTCTGCCTCTTCCAGAAGGGTTTCTGTATTTTCCTTTTCCAGATAACAGCTGTTCGCCACCTCCTCCGTAGTCTTAATGAGACGACGAAGAAGAGCTTTTTCACTTACAATATTTGCATAATATTTTATATTTGCAGAAGTAGGAACTGCTTCCAGAAGCTCTCTGACATATTCCATACTGCTGATATCCGGAGGAAGGTCCTTTTCTTTCAGTCTGTTCTGAAGAGTAATCAGATCAACCGGCTGTCCTTCATTGCACAGCTCTACCATAGCGTCAAAAATAATACCGTACTGATTCTGATAAAAATCATCGCTTGTAAGAATTTCAGACGCAACAAGGATCGCATCCCTGTCCATGAGCATGGAGCCGATCACAGACTGTTCTGCTTCAATGCTGTGGGGAAGTATTCTCCTGACCAGTGCTTCTTCCATACTGCGGGCTCCTCCGTTTTATGCTTCTTTGATCCAGACCTTAAGACTTCCGGTTACCTTCGGATGCAGTTTCACACCGACCTGAGTCACACCCAGATTGCGGATCGGACCGTCAAGCTGAAGTTTCTTTTTATCAATGTCCAGATTCAGCTGAGACTTTGCAGCCTCGGAAATTTCTTTTGCTGAAACAGAACCAAAGGTTCTTCCGCCTTCTCCTACTTTCAGCGTAAGAATTACTTCTTTTGTTTCCAGATCCTTTGCAAATGCCTGAGCAGCCTCCAGATTTTCCTGTGCTACTTTTTCTTCATTTGCCTTCTGAAGCTTCAGGTCATTGAGATTTTTCGGTGTTGCCTCAACGCCCAGTTTCTTTGGCAGAATCATATTTCTGGCATAGCCGTCACTGACATTTACAATCTGACCTTTTTTTCCAAGAGATTTTACATCTTCTAATAAAATTACTTTCATTTTGTTTCCTTTTCCTCCTGATACATTTCGTCAATAATGTTCTTCAGCATCTCTTCAACCTCAGGCATTGGTTTCTTCACCTGTGCGCCTGCAATATTCAGATGACCTCCGCCGCCCATTTTTTCCATCAGCACCTGTACATTCACTTCATCAATGGCTCTGGCGCTGATATACACCTCATTATTATACGGCGTCAGCACAAAAGATGCTTTTACACCGGCAATATTCAAAAGCTCGTTTGCCGCCTGAGCGCCCACTACTGTAGGACTTTCCAGGCCCTCGCTAGGACACTTGGCAATGGCAAAGCAGTCTTTATAAATACTTGCGGTACGAACTGCCTCTGCCCGTGCCTTATATGAATCAATATTATCTCTGAGAAGCTTGCGCACTCTTGTCATATCTGCGCCGCTTCTTCTCAGAAAGGCTGCCGCTTCGAAAGTCCGCACGCCAGCTCTGGTAATAAAATTATTGGTGTCGATCATAATTCCCGCATAAATACAGTCTGCCTCTATATTTCTCAGTCTCAGATCATCAGAAAAATACTGAAGGATCTCTGCCACCATTTCACAGGTAGAGGAAGCATAGGGTTCCACATAGGAAAGCACTGCATTCTGAATGATTTCATTGCCTCTGCGGTGGTGATCCAGCACAACAATTGTTTTTGTCATATACAGAAGCTCCTGACATTCTGTATAGCTGGGCTTGTTGGTATCCACCACTACCACTACCGTATTATTATCCACAAGCTCCATAGCCTGATTTTTGTCAATGAACATAGAAGGCTCATAATCCGGATTATTCAGGTAACCTGCCATCAGAGGTCTGATAGAAGTAGACGGATCATTTACTACAATGTGCACCGGTTTGCCCAGAGTTTTTCCCGCACGGTAAATACCAATGGCAGCTCCCAGCGCATCCACATCAGTGATCTTATGACCCATAACGACCACTCGTTCCTTGGTACTCATAAACTCCTTCAGCGCCTGCGCCTTTACACGGGCTTTGACACGGGTTGTCTTTTCCATCTGCTGAGCTTTTCCGCCATAATAGGTGATGCTGTCTCCGTTTTTGATGACTACCTGATCGCCGCCCCGACCCAGAGCCATTTCAATGGCAATCCGGCAGTACTCATAATTCTGAAGATACGTAGCTGCATTAAGACCGATTCCAATACTGAGGGTGACTGTCATTTCATTTCCTATATTGACAGTCTTAACTTCCTCCAGAATATGAAATTTCTGCTCTTTTAGAGCTTCCAGAGAACTCTGACGCATAATCAGGAAATATTTGTCCTTTTCAAGCTTACGCACTAGGCCATCATAATTTGAAAAATACTTTGTGATCTTTCTGTCAATTAAAGCAATCAGAAGAGAACGCCTTACATCTTCCACACTCTCAAGTGCTTCTTCGTAATTATCCAGATATGCCAGAGCAACTACAAGCTTGTTGTCCTCGTTTGCTTTAATATAATCTTTCAGTTCTGTCTCATCATACAGATACATGGCAATCAGGCTTGTATTCTCGGAAAGTCCCTCCAGAACTTCTGAATGAACCATTGCCTCGCCTAACAGGACGCGCTGCATGGAAATCCTGTATATACAGTCACCAACCTGTGTACTGATCTCGGATATCTCTTTTTCTTCCGGAACCGGAAGCTTGTCCGGCGTAATATCCGGAAAAATCGTATTAATATTTTTTCTGTAGAACTGATCTTTTCCTGTAAGCTGCGCAAATACCTTGTTGCACCAGATCATTCTCCCCTGCATATCCATGATCGCATATGGCAGAGCAAGCTCTTCCAGAACTCTCTTTTCAAGGAATTCATACTGACTTGCAAAGGCCACAAGATCGTTAAACATCTGAGGTCTGTGGTAACAGAAAATACCTACAGCGCAGGCCAGATAGATCAGCGCTCCCAGTGTAACAACCACTCCGGCTTTTATATCTATCGCATAAACCACTATGTTCAGGATAATCAGAAGAGCGGTCAGATACAGGGGCCATCTTGTCAGATGTTTCAGATGACCTTTTAATTTGAATTTACCATCCATAATCTTCATTACCATTCTTTTTTGAAAAATTTACATGTTTCCTTTCACTCAACAAAACATATTATAACAGATTTCAGGGATTTTTTCCATATAAATAATGAGATAAAAAAACCGCTGCCATTTGATCGGCAGCGGTATCAGGTTCAATTAGTCCTGAACGTATGGCATCAGGGAAAGATGACGTGCTCTCTTAATAGCAACTGTCAGAGCTCTCTGATGTTTTGCACAGTTTCCTGTAATTCTTCTCGGAAGGATTTTACCTCTCTCAGAAACATATTTTCTGAGTTTTGCTACATCCTTGTAATCGATCTCATTGTTTTCTTTACCGCAGAATACACAAACTTTTTTTCTTCTGCGTCCGCCTCTTCTTTTCATAGGAGAGTCCGGTCTTTCGCCTCTATTGTAAGCCATGATGGTTTCCTCCTGTTTTTCTTTCAATTTGATTGACTGAGAAATCCTGATCTCTCACCTGGATACAACCAGCTTTCTCTCTTCTCTTCGTCGTTCATTTAATGCTCAGGCTTTAATTGAACGGCAATTCTTCGTCAATTCCATCCGGGATATTCATGAAGCCGTCTGCACTTGCAGCGCTTGGGCTTGGCATGGACGGCGCTGACGGAGCAACGCTCTGCTGAGGATGAGATGCTACATAGTTATCACTTGCGGCTTTGCTCTCAGCAAATTCCTGTTCCTCAACTACCACCTCTGTAGTATACACCTTCTGACCTTCTCTGTTTGTATAGCTTCCGGTCTGAATGCGTCCGCTGACTACAATACGGATTCCCTGATGAAAATATTTTTCTGCAAACTCTGCTCCGCGTCCGAATACCACACAGCTGATAAAATCAGCGGATGCCTCTCCATCTCTGCGGAACCGTCTGTCTACTGCCAGTGTATATCTGGCGATTGCCAGAGCATTTTCTCCTGCGGAATATCTGACCTCAGGATCTCTTGTTAAGCGACCCATTAAAATTACTTTGTTCATTTTTCTACCTCTTTCTTTCAGTAAGTGAACGGGTTCTAATGGTGCTTTCTAAAATCCATGTGTAAAAAGATTATGCGTCTTTACGAACGACTAAGTATCTTAATACGTTGTCCATGATGCGTACATGTCTTTCTACTTCCGCCGGACACTCTGCATCTGCTTCAAACTGAATGAAATAGTAGAAGCCTTCATGCATTTTCTGAATTTCGTAAGCTAATTTCTTCTTACCCCATTCTTCTACTTCTGTGATCACGCCGTTGTAACGTGTAATGTAGCCTTTTGCTTTCTCTACTACTGCATCACGTACTTCGTCTTCAACTTTAGCGCTCACAACTAATGCTAACTCGTACTTGTTCATGCTTTTTACCTCCTTGTGGTCTTTATGGCCCTCTGTACTGTCAGAGAGCAAGGATATGAAAATATATCACAGTTGTTTATTCTATCATATGGTTTCCCTGTTGTAAAGAACTTTTTGTCGAATCACCTATTTATTTTTGCCTGAAAACAGATACTACTCCTTTTCTCTCTTCCCTTGACAAATTTCCTTTCTTTCTTCTATACTGAATCTAAATAACAAGGGCTGTTTACTGCTGATATGCCCGTTAAAAGGAGGATTATTATATGCTTTTAAAAAATGGTTTTCTTATAAATCCCAAAACGCATACTCAGGAACTTACAGATATCCGTATTCTAAACGGAAAGATTTCTCAGATTTCTGCTGGTCTTGTTCCTGAAAATAGTGAAGAAGTTCTGGATCTTACCGGTCTGACTGTTGCGCCGGGCCTTGTTGACACTCATATTCATTTTCGTGATCCAGGACTTACCTATAAGGAAGATCTCCACACAGGTGCTCTTGCCGCTGCCAGGGGCGGCGTAACCTCTGTAATCTGCATGGCAAATACAAAACCTGCTGTAGATTCTGTTGAAACCCTTACAGATATTCTGACACGGGCAAAAAAAGAAAAAATTAACATTTATCAGACAGCTTCTGTATCCCAAGGGCTTAAGGGAGAAATCATGAATGATTTTAAAGCCTTAAAGGAAGCCGGTGCCTGCGGTTTTACAGATGACGGCATCCCTCTTCTTGATGCGGAATTCTGCAGCCGGGCCATGGAAAACGCAGCCGAATTAAATATGCCTATCAGCCTTCACGAAGAGGATAAAAGCTTTATCGCAAATAACGGAATCAATGCCGGTCCTGTAGCAGACAGGCTTGGGATTACAGGTTCTCCTGCAATTGCCGAAGAAGTCATGGTTGCCCGGGACTGTATGCTTGCCCTTCATACTAAGGCTCCTGTTGTGATCCAGCATATCAGCTCCGGCAATTCTGTCGCTCTTGTGCGTCTTGCAAAAGAACTTGGCGCGGATATCCATGCGGAAGCCACCCCTCATCATTTTACTCTTACCGATGAGGCAGTTCTTACTTATGGTACTCTTGCAAAAATGAATCCGCCTCTGCGTACAGAAAAAGACCGGCAGGCGATCATTGCAGGCCTGAAAGACGGAACCATTGATCTGATTGCCACTGACCACGCCCCTCACAGTGCTGAAGAAAAATCCAAAGCCCTCACAGATGCTCCAAGCGGCATTACAGGATTAGAAACATCTCTTGGCCTTGGTATCACCAATCTGGTAAAAAAAGGCTGCCTGACGCTGGAAGAGCTTCTGGAAAAAATGACCTGTAATCCTGCTGATCTTTATCATCTGCCCGGTGGTTCTGTTGAGGAGGGAGCTCCTGCCGATCTGGTAATTTTTAATCCAGATGAAACATGGACTGTGGATTCTTTCCTGTCTAAATCCTCCAATACACCATTTAAAGGTATGGAATTATATGGAAAAATTCATTACACTATCTGTAGAGGAGAAATTGTCTATCAGGACTGATACCTGACTAATCCCATATAACACAGTCAATATTTTGCGGAGAGCGCGACATCCAGAACCTTTGTAAAATGCCGGATCACTCTCCGCAGAATCTTTGTAAAAATGAATATATATATGAAAAAAAGAGCCTGAAATCAAGGCTCTTTAGAGAGGTGCCACCCGGATTTGAACCGGGGATAGAGGTGTTGCAGACCCCGGAAAAAATCCTTGGAACCCGCTAAAACTCTAAGGTTTTCCAAACTGTCCATCCTATATCCACCCTAATTTTCATGTTGCTTTCATGCCATATCAGGTATTTTACTGTGCCAAATCAATGCCACTTAGCACCCCTATGGGCATATTATAAACATTTTAGTATCTTTCGTCTACAATTATTTTACTACAACTACAATATTATATGGAGGTTTATCGTGAATTATCAATTAGAATTAAAACAAATTGTGGATTTTCCACGCTGCCGGATTTACCGGGAATTTATACAAACCCTTATGAAAGACAGAAGCATCCGTACCAACGGAGGTTCCTGTCTTTTTTATTTTCTCATTTTATGTTCTTATGCAAATTACAGTTCCTCTTATCGGAACATCGAACACCTTACTTACAAAGTTGTTCCTGGCGAATGGATCTGTTCTCTTAAAGAACTACAGATTCACTTCCGCCAAAAATTCCAGCACCAGGTCATATCCATACTGGATACCCTGGTAGAGCAAAACCTTCTAACCTACTCACTACACGAAAAAAATAAGATTATCCAATACAAGATCAAAGACTGGCCAAAAGATAATACTGCCCTTTCCTATAATTACCCATGCAAAAAAGACATCGGGTTTTTCTTTTTTCCAATCGCAGATGTTCATAAACTAATCGGACTGGGAAAATGTTCGGAAATGGATGCTCTTTTGGATCTTTGGATTCATGCAGTCTATAATGATCCATCTGTGCAAGGCTCTGATGCCGGTCCGGTAGTATATTTTCGCAATCAGACTGGAAATCCCTTGTTCAGTTATCAGGAACTTGCCAGACGTTGGAAACAGTCGAAATCTTCTGTGTCCCGTCTGCTTAAAAAACTTGAAGATACCGACATGATCACACTGATTTCCTATTCCGGGAAACATGGCAGCATGGTATATCTACGTAATTATCTGTCCGTTATGTTTAATATCAGTGATGTCATGATTGATAAGGAGGAAATTGCCATGAAAATGCAACTGCCAATACATATACCCGAAGACACCTTGCCTGTTAAAAACAATTCTGAATGCGTTTCAGAATCTATTACTGACGAACAAATCATCGTTTCACAGGAAGGCTCCTGCGTTCCAGAATCACACATCAAAGCCATTGTTCGCAAAGTCGCTGAAATACTGGAAATACAAGGCATTTCTTGTTGTAGATGCCCCAAAACAAAGTATATATTATCTCCTTTATCAGCCTGCAAGGATAGTATATATCTATATTCACTACGTATTATCTGCCCCTGGGGGAAAGCAGCCTATCAGTTTGAGTTAAAACTAAAACCGGAAAATCACGCCGTCACCAACGTCCCAGGGCATACTCCGCCTCTGCAGCATACCTTACCTGCCTTCGCTGAAATCCCAGAAGTTCTGTTGAAAGGAGGGGTTGTATAATGTCAAAGAAAAATCACCACCCTGTTTCTGCTGAAGTAGAAAATAATCCGTTGTACCATGATACCTATAAGCTTCTCCGTTGTTACCGGGATTCTACTTATAGCCTGATGGTTGCTGTCCGGCAGGTAGAAATTCAGTTCCAACTGGAATACAACACCAGTGTAGACGAATTTCTGGATTCCATCTATGCTGCAGGAGCAGATCTGGGAAACAGCCAGATTGAAGAATGGGCAAAAAGCATTGCCCGCAGCAATAAAATGATAAAGCTGCTTCTCTCTTCTGTGGATCTGCTCCGGAAAAATCATAAGCATGGGGAAGAATATTACTGGATATTATATTACGCCTTTCTGTCTCCCCATGAACTGAAAAACACAGAGGAAATCCTGGAAGAGTTGGAAAGGCATGTTCCCAGTATCTCCTACCGGACGTACTACCGAAGAAGGCAGGCTGCTATTAACGCTCTTAGCAGCATACTATGGGGATTTTCTGCAAAGGGGACACTGGAAACTTTAAATAAATTTTTCCCAAAATAAAATCGACATTTTCCATATAGGCACTCATAATTGAAAAAAACAAAGGAGGGTGCCTATCATGGATCAATTATCAAATTTTATATCCGAATATCTCAAAACATGTGAAACAATAAAAAAATTAAATTCAAAAACCATTAAAGCATACCGTATAGATTTATCACAATTTCATACATATATGCTACCACAGGAGGATTTCACAGAAAAAACAACCTTAAATTCGTTCCTGTCACTGTTACACCAAAAATACAAGCCCAAAACAGCCAAAAGGAAAATTGCTACTTTGAAGGCGTTTTTCCATTATCTTGTTTATGAAGAATTTTTATCTCAAAATCCTTTTGAGAAACTCAATGTGAAATTTCGGGAACCACAAGTCCTGCCTAGAATAGTCCCTAATACTATTATAGAAATCTTTCTCCGAACTATGTATAAACAAAAAAGGCTTGCACACACAACACACAAATACAATTCAATCCTTCGTGATATAGCCGTAATAGAATTACTATTTGCAACTGGAGTACGTGTTTCTGAACTATGCTCACTTACTCTTTCCCAAATAGATTTCACTACTTACAAAATTATTATAAACGGGAAGGGATCAAAAGAACGTATTTTACAAATTGGGAATGAAGATGTCAAAGAAATACTATCCGAATACTATGCAGCCTTTAAAACAGATATTTCTAAAACAGGGTGGTTCTTTATTAACCGTCTTCACAAAAGATACTCTGAAGAATCTGTCCGAAGCATGATCGTCAAATATCTGAAACTTGCCGCTATAGATATGCACGTAACTCCACACATGTTCCGGCATTCCTTTGCGACACTGTTATTAGAATCTGATGTTGATATTCGGTATATACAGAGAATGCTGGGACACAGCTCTATAAAAACAACCGAAATATATACAAATGTGTCTACCTCCAAACAAAACAGCATTCTCACTGCTAAACACCCACGTAACTCAATGCATATTGATATTACAAGGTAACACTGCAGGCCGCCTAATTTGAAGCGGCCTCTTTTTTCTCCCTCTTTGCCCATTCTAAACCAAGGATAATATCTAATTATCCGTAATGCTTTGTTTATATTACACTACTTTTACAAAAGGAGAATATTCTATGAATCTAGTTGAAAAATATAAGTATTTTAAAAAGGGAAGTAGCTCTGATTTTTCTGCACAAAATTTGAGTTATCATATTTTTGAAAATATAGATTTCAAACAATATTTCGATGTAGATAAGGAAATTACTTCTTTTTTTCGCTGCGATTTCCGAGGTTCTACTTTTAGAAATATTACATTTTATAAAAATGAATTTGACCGTGCAGATTTCATTTCTTGTACTTTTATAGATTGCAAATTTTATGAAGTTAATTTTGGACGTTCTCAAACAAAAGATTGCTATTTTTATCATTGTTCGTTTGCTGACAATTTGTATAATACAAATACAATACAGACATCAAGCTATGAGGATTGTGAATTTAATAACGAAAAAATCTTGGCTAATATAAATGATTGCACTTATGCTACCTGCATTTTTGACAGTTGTAATTTTGATAGGACATCTGCTGATAGATTACATTTCTTTAAATGTAAAATGTGTAAGATAAACTTTGCGACATTACATGCAGAAAATTTCACCTTTGACAATTGCTATTTAGAAGATATAGACTTAGGTATGCCTTTTGTATTTGGTTATTTCATTACAAACACTAGTTTAAAACATGTAAATTTTTTGTACAGAGGACATAGAGTTTCTTTTCAAGAATCAAAAGAGCATGCCAGAGAGTTATGGTCTCAAAATAGATATGCTAATTATTTTAATTCGCATATTATTTTAGGTGAAACCCAAAAACTCCCAGATATATTACCATCAATACTTAATAATATAGAAAAATTAAGCCCATTCAAACAAAAGATTGAACTTCAGCAAATATTTGATTGTATAATATATTATATGAAGCACAACGTAATTAATTTTGATTGTATATATAAAATAATACATTATTTAGAGGTAATATATAATAAAGAAAAATATACCCCTGAAATACAAATGATTTTTGCATCATATACATACCAAATTACATATTTACTTAAAACTTTTGATTTTGATTATAACTTCTATACTAACAAAAGCAATGTGGTTTCATTTGTTACATTTTGTTGTAATACGGAGGATTATGATATAGCAGTAAATTGTACTGAAAAATTCGTTAGAAGTACCTGCAATAAATTTGGTTCTCCAGATAGTTATGTATTATACCATTCTCAAAAAGGCTCTTGGCTATTAACATTTGCAATATCACCATTAATTGCCCTTGCCATAGTTAGAATGGTAAAATACTCTTTTAATTTGAATATAGAACTGCGTATAAAGAATAAACTATATCAAAAATTAGCAGTCTTGTTAGATCAAAATTTATCAATTGAGGATTTGAATAAAATTACAGATGTAGCGGTTAGAGCAAATCTTATAGAAGAAAAAGAAAATAGTACTCAATTAAATACAGAACTAGGATCTTTGTTGGATATAGTAAGAAATATAGAAATCGGATTATAAATCAGGGGGATACTTCCCCTGATTTATTAATATATTGAATAATTTTATTTACATTGGATAGTAAAATTTCTTTTGGATAAGAAAGATTTATTCTAAACCAATAGTATTTGTTTGAAAAAAATAGATACCGAGAGTGAGGAATAGTTATAATGTTCAACTTGTCAGATAACTCTTCCGAAATTTTATCGTCATTCAAAGTCCTAAAACAGTATTTAGGAATACCCATTATACAAAACATGCCTCCTTGACAGCTTGCTAATTTTACCTTCGTTTTAACACAAAGTGAACTCAATATTTCATAATTTATAGAGCAGTAATTACAAATATTTTGGATGTAAGTTTCTACTATATTTTTGTTATTATCTGAATACAAATTAAGAAATACTTCTAATTGTTTATAACTTAATGAGCCAAGTTTATATACACTTTGCTTTTCTATTTCGCTTATATACCTTTGGGGTCCATAAACTAAACAAGTTTTTGCCCCATTCAAAAATAGATTTTTGCTAAGAGAGCGAAAAATAAAAACATTCTCATTATGATTAAAAATATTCAGTTCAGATAAAAGATTAATATTATTGTTCCAGGGCATACCCCCATATATGTAATCAATAAAAATAAAAATATTTAGATGATGACAAATATTAAAAATTTTTGTATAAAAATCTTCCGTCAAAGATATACCTGATCCAAAAAGAGGATCGGTTATAATTAGTAGTTCTATCCTTTGTGATATTAATTGCTGTTCCAATTCTGCAATATCAAATTTCAAATTTCCATTATCATCCAATACCTGATAATAATAAATGTTTCCATGTAATTTCTTTAGCATATCAATATAAGTAAAATAAGTAGGAGATAATAATAAGGAGTTTAGTGTTCCTTTTTCAAATAATAATTCTAAAATCAAATATGCTGCTACAGTTCCATTAGGAAATATTGAAATATTTTTAGCAATTTCTTCTGGTAATTTCTGATTTTTAGCAAAATATCTTTTATAGATTTCCATTTCATTAACAAAATAATATTGCTTAATTGCAGGAATTTCTTCCGATAAGTTAGTCGGATTTGTAAAACAACTAGGAATATTATAAAATTGGGGATTATGTAAGTCCCAATCAGAAATAAAAAACTTTTGTGATCTTAAAGTGGGATTAATAATATTCCCTATGTTAGAATCATAATTTACAGGTATTTTCATTGTACCTCCGTAATAAATAAGTTCTCATTTTGGGATTTATATCATAAATTTCGTAACCCTTATTCAAAAAATCCGAGATTCCCTTTAAATCTGCATAGGGTAAAGAAAGATAATCAGGACTCTGAGTTGTGATTTTATCATGTAAAATATTGCCATACATTAAAAATCGAAGCTCATTACCATAGTAAAATTCTAAATTTATAGCACTTTGATGAATTTTAAAGGCTGTTTTCAAGCTTGGAAAATTACTTGGATGGACAGTACTAATAATGGCATTATAATTTTGTTCTAAACTATATTTGTTTAGGTGCTGTAAAAGCATATATAAATAACCATTTCCTTGCCATTTCGGAGCTATAATTCCATGTTCAAATTGAATGATATTATTTTTGTTTTTCGTAATAAATTTTGTTAGATCAGTTTTTGCTTTGCTTGGTGTAACATATGAAGCAAAACCTAATAGAGTATTATCGTAAAAAACTCCAATCATTATTCCAGCACCAAGAAGAATATATTCTAAATAGTCTGTATCAGGTTTCACAAATGTCTCTCTAAGAAAAGAGGATTCTATCAGTGAATCTCTACACTGTACTATCGCATCTATTTGTTGAATATTTAATTGCTTAAAACATAAATTATAAGTATTCATATTACCCCCTTCTGTTTGACAATCAAATTTATATTACAAGATAATTAGATATTATCCTTGGTTCATATAACCTCAAATTCTATATTTATTATAACGCATTCTACATTTTTGCACAACATCTCCTGAGTTAAAATCACCATGCCTTTGAGTCTGAATAATGTTTGTCTCTTTTATTTTATTAAAAAAGTGCATATCCTGAAACTGAATATGCACTCCAAATAGCATTATATATTTATTTTCTTTTGCACAAAAAAGCACGATATTTTCTAAAACTCTATCTGTGTGTCAAAGTAAAAGCTTCTTCCACTTCCTAATCTTTGTCCGAAATGTTCCAAAGGGGGCTACTGTATTTACATGAATAAACTTATAAACTTCCCATACTGCTGTTTTGGTAGCTTCATCTGCCCACTTTCTTTTATGTGGTAAAAATAGCTCCTCTTCCGTCATAGAATCAATCATTGTAAAAATTCTCTGTATATTATCATCCAGCATGCCCATTAGTTCTTTTAGAGATAAATGTGCATAGGTATCGGTAAACCACTGATACAATTCCCCCAATTGATTCCACTTAAAACCATCCGATGGTGTTTTCACTGGAAGTCCAGCCTGTTCATCATTTTCCCATTTCAATACTAATGTGGTCCACCCAACCTGATATGCAAGATTTTCTGCAGGTGTTCGATCTACCTCCATACATCGTTTGTCCTTCAAGGATTCCGGGATATCCTCAAACTCTGCAATATATTTGTCGTAAGCCCTCTTGATTTCTGCCTTTAGTTCCTCTTTATTTTCATACGTCTTCATCGTTTACCTCGCAGTCTTCCGTCTTTACTCCTTGTTCCATACTCCAAAATTGATTATCCCCTACGAATTTCAATAAGCTGAAGTACATCCGCAAACATTTCTCCTTGATCTTCTAAATCAATCATAAGCCATTTTTGTCCATTTCCCCATCTTGTTTTTTCGTAAAGTTCTCTTAATTCTGGGGCACAGTCGCATAAAATATTCTCAACTGCTTCTTTTACTTTTGAACCAATCACAACCAGCACTGTGAAATACCCTTCTCTTGGATATATCGTACACAGGCTTTTCCCAGACTTTTTAAATTTTACATTCCAACCACGTTCCAAACTACAACGGCTAAATTCTATTTTCTCATTGCACCTGTACTTCTTTTTAATCTCGGAGCAAAATTGCATAAACACCGGATTTCTAATATATGCTGCAAAATCCTCTAATACCGGAATTTCCTCTTGGTTTTTTATATCAATCATAACCATTCTCCTTTGCTCTTTATAGAAACTGAAGTCTATGGCTTTTCTTCAAACTTAACATGTTAAAGCCTCATCTTGTGCTCTGCTTATCCTCGCTCCTCCATAAACCTATAATATGAACTTCAGTATATCACATCAACGTCCGTTCTTGTGAGATAACTGGAATTTTTTGTTGAAACACTTAAACAAATGAAGCATAAATAACATAAATTTCTGCAATCAAAACAATTCCGAGAACGCCATCTATCATCAAATTATACTGTATATCTGTCAAAAATGTTTTTGAATGTGTCAGGAAGTATTTAATATTTTCTTTCCCAGTCAAAAGTGTAATTATGAGTAACAAAATAGGAAATAAAAAAATCTCTACCTTATTTCCAAAATCATCTGCTATCCCATTTGCAAAATGAACAGGAATAATCTGAGGTAAGAAAAACACGCTTACTATTGCTAATAAAATACCAATACTGCACATTCCCCATGTTAATTTTCTGCTTCCTACAAGTTTCATAAAAATGCCTTCTTTCTGCAAAAATTAATTTTATAGTTTTTCTCCTGGCTATGCCTATTTCTCCACAAATCTAATAATATGGACTTCAGTATATCATATCATTTATATCGCATCAACATCCAATCTTGTGAGGTACATTTGAAATAATTCCGGCTAAATACTCCTTGCTGTCTTGCCCCTTCTACTCTGTATCGGATTTCTCTTGATCTGCGTCTTCTCTTTTATTCTTCCTTTTCGTTAACCTGTTTTTCACTTCAACCAAACCTACAAAGGCAACAACCACTGTAGCCATCCCCATTCCTATCCCTGAAGCAATATCATTGATGATATTTTGAGCAGGAGATAACGCCATTCCCAGTAAAACGCCATATACCATCGCAAATAGTAGAACAGAAAGGAGGTCTTTGACCTTACGTTCACGAAATGTCTTCTTATACTTTTCCTCCCATTCTTCTTTCAGACTTTGCAATTCTACTTTCCCTTTTTTCCCATCCTCTAATAATAATGTAAAAGGTACATAAGCTCCGATCAAAACGCTAATTGTTATATTTGGAATTTCTAAAGCCAATTTCGAAGCATCACGACTTGCAATAATAAATCCCGATATGCAGGCACCCACATACGCCATAAAAATATAGCGTTTTTTTTCACTTATCCCCAAATCACTTTTTTTAAAACATAAAGAAAACAGATAGTCCATAGCCCAAATCAAAAGAAGTAATAGCACTGCACATATCACAGCATTAAAGTTAGCCTCTATGAGTAACGAAAAGCAAATATATGCATACGATGATATGAGCATAAGCAAAACATAAACAAGTTGCTGTATCGGCTTCTTGATTCTATTTACAAATTCAAAAACCCAATATTTTTCCCTATAAACACAATAAATAAAGCCCACCGTAAGTATCATGCTGATAGCATAAGATATTATTAAAACTCTCTCCATGTATTATTTCTCCTTTGTAAAAACTGTTTGATATAGCCTATATCTTCATTTTTCAAATAAAGCTGATCTCCTGCCTTAATATTTAACGCTGCAGTAAACTCATTCCAATATTATTATAGCAGAATTGTAGCAATTATCTATTGTTTACGATTTATAACTATAAATTTCAAATTTTTCAAAATAGATACTTAACCTCGATTCAATTCTTTGAATAACTACTTTTATATCCTTTTATCACATCTCTATAAATACAAATTACTCTCTAAATTTTTGCCGATTGTTTCTAATAAGTAACAACCTTTATTTGTTGTATTGGGTATACTTTGTAAAAGTTACTAACTAGTCACACACAGGGAGGTTTATTATGCAGTGGATTTTGCAAGATATACCCTTAGGCCGCAATATACAAACAATACGAATGAACCAAAACCTAACACAAATGCAAGTGGTAGAACGGATGCAACTATCTGGTAGTTCCATGTCCCGAAGCACTCTAGCTAATATCGAAGCAGGTCGTAGAAATATAAAAGCAAGTGATCTTCGGACACTAAAAAATGTACTTCATGCAAATTATGATGATTTTTTTAAAGATTGAATATTAAGTTTTACAGTTTTGAGGTCATGCAAATGTCAAGTTTATTAATTGTTGAAGATGAACAGCGTATCCAAGATATGCTTGTAGAATTTCTTGAAAGCCAGGGACATCTTTGCTATAGAGCAAATGACGGAATAGACGCATTAGCCATATTAAAAAGCCATTCCGTTGAATTGATTGTTCTGGATATTATGTTGCCCCATTTAAACGGTTTCGATTTTTGCACGCAAGCCCGTCTATTTAGTGATATACCCATCATTATATTAACAGCAAAGGATTCTGAAGAGGACAAAATACATGGTTACGAATTAGGTGCAGACGATTATGTAACCAAACCATTCAGTCCCAAAGTTTTATGTGCCAAAATCAATGCCATTCTTAGAAGGCGTGAAGGAACTGAATCCTCCTATCTATATGCAGGAATTATAAAAGTAAATATCTCCTCCCACGAAGTTTTTGTAAATGATATTCTTATTTCTTTAACTCATAAAGAATATGAACTGCTGCTTTTCTTCATAAAACATCCGGACTTTGTTTTTACCCGAAAGCAGCTCCTAGAAAAAATATGGGAGTATGAACATAATATTGATACCCGCACTGTGGATACGCATATTAAAACTCTACGTCATAAACTTGGCAGTGCTGGATCTTATATTATTACTCTTGTACGTTCAGGTTATAAATTTCAAATACATCTATAAAGACTGAGACATATATAAAAACATCAAATCTTCAATAAAGACTCTCTATCTGTTTCTGTTTGAAGACTTGATGTTTTTAGTTAGTTATCTTCTTTCTTCTGCCTTCTTTCAATTGCCCAGAACAGCACGAACCATAAAATACTATGCAAGACCATAATAGCAATAGACTTTCCAACTTCTGCTGTATTTCCATTTACCATTCCCATAATTCCTTCAAATGTTGCTGTAGACGGAACTAAATAACACAATTTACCCAGTGTAGTTTCTCCCAAATGAAGTAAATAAGAAATTAACGGTACTGCAATAAATATAATCATAGAAATTTTTACGTATGTTATACCAATTAAAATTCCATCAGCCCATTTTCCAATCAGCATACCTACTAGTGCGGAAATAAATGCAGACAACACAATAAGCAACAACATAACTGGAATATATTTTAAGGCTAAACGAAGACTAAAACAAACCGTCAAAATGGAGGATAAGCATCCAAAAGTAAATCCAATAAAGATTTTCTGTAGCATATATTGTTTTTTTGTCATTGGAAGAATCTCATTAATATATACAACACCTTCTTCTTTTTCAGAAACCATATTCATTGCATTAAACACGCATCCCATAAACATGGCAATAATTAAGATAACAGCTATAAAAACATATTTATAGTTTGCAATAAAATTAGGTTGCGGTAATACTTTCACATCTAAATCATTCGTATCTCCACGTTGATCATAAATTGCTGGTAAAGAAGCTGCAATCTCTTTAAATAATTCCAATTCATCTCCCGATACTAGTACCTTGATACAATTTCCTATTTTTTGAACTCCTAAAATATTAGTCGCTGGGTCATTTATTTTAGCAATTAAATCATCTTCTGTTTCATAAGTATGAACAACCCCATAAGCCTTTAACCATTCAATGTCTTCTGAGGTGAAATCCTGTTTACATACAGCAAAGTTTATTTCCTCCAAAGAAGAAAGATCAACCCCGCCTATAGCAGTTAAAAGGATTGCCAATACAACAGGTAAGAAGAAGGACATAATACACATTTTATCTTTTCTAACGGCTTTTAACTGATAAAGAATACCTCCCATATTACCCCTCCTTACTAAGTTCCCGCATAAACGCCATTTTCACCAACATGAAAAGCAGAAAAATACTGCAAAGACATAACAAAAAGTAAGTAATTCCTTCTTGTTGAAAATCAAAAAACGCATTTTTCATTCCCATATAAAGGTGATAGAAAGGGTGCCATTTAATCCAACTGTTTTGTGCCGAAGTATTTGCAGAAAGGAATACAGGAGCAGAAATAAATAATGCGACAACCAAATAAGCAAGTGAAAACTGTTTAAAATCTTTCAGCAATAAGGAACAGCCCATTCCTACCAGAGCCATAATTAAAGATAAAATCCCAGTCTGTAAGAGTACTCGTGGCAATATATGGAATGTTTCTGGACTCCTTACATTGAAAATAGCAAGGAGTGTGGCAAATATTAAATCTGAAATCAAAAACACAAGCAATTTTGATAGAATAAAAAATGCCTTAGGGGCAGGCGTGATACCATATACCCGCATAACCCCCATCTGTTTCTCTTTAAATAAAATAGAAGCAATTCCTAAAAATCCAACTGCAATAATTTCGATAAACAACAATTCACAGCTCATTTCTTTTCTCTGCTTTTCTTCTGCTGTATTTTTTCCTACAATTATTGGAGTTTCAAACTCTTTACCTTTTAGCAATGAATGAGCATAAGTAATTCTATGATTATCAATCGTATCACTGCCATAATACAATACGAATTCAGGATTTTTTTCTTTATACATAATCCCAATTCCATTCGTATCTTTTGATAAACAGTCATATACTTCCTGTTCTGACCGAACAACTTTGATCTTATCACTAAAACCTTCTGAATAAGATACTCCTTTAGGTACATACATATACACACCATACCCTGGAGCTTTCATAAAGTTCACGTATCCAAAATTAATAAACAATGTATAAAGTATCAAAGAACCCAATGCCAACAAAAAGAATTTTCCTGAAATCATCATCTGGAGGTCTTTTTTTAGCAACGAACAAAACGATTTTTGCATTTACGTCAGCCTCCTCCCCGTATATTTAATAAACATATCTTCCAAAGTTGGCTCTTTTGAATGAATACTAATAATCTCATCCTGTGCAAACATCATACTTTTTCTTAGTTCATCTGCTTCAATAATCTCTGTCTTCCTTTCTCCTTTGTAAACGTATTCAATAAGAACCTGATGACTACTGTTTCTTTCTTTGAGATTTTTTGGTGTATCTAATGCCACAATATCCCCGTTTGAAATGAAAGCTACCCTATCGCAAAGCAAATCAGCATCAACCATATTATGAGTTGTAAGGAATACAGTTGTCCCTCTTTTTTTTTCTTCTTCAATAATCTTCCGAAATAAAACAGCTCCTGCAGGATCTAAACCACTTGTCGGTTCATCTAAGAACAGTAATTTAGGGCTGCTCATCAATACTCTTGCCATACTTGCCCTCTGCCTCATTCCTTTTGAGTATGATGAAACTGGTTTTTTCAAAAAATCCTTTTTAAATTGTAAACTATCCAAAACCTCCAAGGGATCTCTTAATTGTGCTTTTGGATAAAAAGAGGCAAAATAGCTTAGATTATCCAAAACACTTAAATTATTGTAAAGATAAGGAAATTCAAACAGAACTCCTATCTGTTGAAAAAAAGTTGGACTTCTGAAATCACATATTTCCTTTCCAAACAAACGTACAGTTCCTTTATACCCCTTTAAAATTCCAGTTAAAATTTTTTGAGTGGTTGATTTCCCTGATCCATTAGGACCAAGAAATCCAAAGATTTCTCCTTCGTCAACATGAAAATTCAATCCATGAAGGACCTCTTTATCTTTCCCATATGCAAAGGTCAGATTTTTCACATCTATCATTCCTCATCACCCCACTTGTTCCTCTTTTTTTTGTTTTTTTCCTGTTCTCTTTTAGTCCACCATTTTATAAATTTCACTTTAATGGGAATCACCGCAATAATTGCGACTACAATAAAAAGCCACCAGTACCATTCCATTCCTAAAAATTCCATATTAATTTCCTCCTCTTCTACTATTTTATATCTATATACTACGACCCTTGGTTGAAATTCCTGTGCGTTCTCAGTGAAATTGATGTGAAATCATCAAAAAAAGCTGCCACTCAGACAGCTTTTACAAATTTTGCATCTACAATACTTTCGGAAGGGCAAAGTAAAATTCTACTCCATCTTTTTTATTGCTTACCCCATATTTATATCCTTGCATATTTAAAACCTGGGCCACAATGGCCAATCCTAATCCAGTTCCTTCATATTCTGTTTCAGAAGTGCGATAAAATTTATTCCATATTTTTCCTATGACATCTTCGGGAATACATTTTCCTTGATTAAAAATACGAAAGGTAATTTCGTCCTTTACTTCTTCTACTGTCAATTTCAAGATTCCGGTTGTTTCTACATTTTTTCTGGCATTCAGTAAAAGATTTTCAACAACTTGTTCCATACGGCGTTTATCAGTTTCGACATATACTTTATTTTCAGGTAATACATATTGAAAAATATAATTACTGTTTGGAATATCCAATAATAGTCTACCTGCCATTGTTTCAACAAATTCTATAAATTCAAATCTTTCTTTGCGAAGAGTGTAAGCGCCTGATTCCAAGGAAGATAAATCAATTAGAGTAGAAATCAGCTTGCTCATTCTCTCTGTTTCCTCAATAATTATTTTGGTATATTTTTCTTTTATAACAGGATTCTCGTTATTTTCCATTCCCTCTGCATAGGCTCTTATAATTCCTATTGGCGTTTTCATCTCATGTGACAAATTATCCACTAACTCTTTCCTTTCAGCCAGCAAACATTCCTTCTGACGAACATCTTTCTCTAGCTGGATATTAGTAGTTTCCACTTCATGTAAAACTTTTTGTAGATTAATCGCCATTTTATTAATATTATGAGCCAACACACCATATTCGTCTTTTGAGGAAACATTGCACAATTCCGAAAAATCAAGGTTAGCAATTTTGCTTGTAACCTCATTAATTTCCAGAAGCGGTTTTGTTATAAAACATTTTAGGCAATGATCCATAGTTAAAATGATAGCTACAATAACCAAAAGCAACCCATATAAGGCAACATTATCTCCAGGCGATTTTATCGCTATGATAAAGAGAATTCCTAAACTCACACCAGATAATTTTGATACCAACAGGATCTTTTTTTGTATGGAATGTAGTTCCATTTTATAAATTATTTTTTTCATTCCTTTACCTCAAATTTATATCCTGATCGAATCAATGTCACAATATATCCACCTGCAATTTCTCCAAGCTTATGTCTTAAAGTTTTAATATGAGAGTCAACTGTTCTACTATTCCCTTCATATTCATAACCCCAGATACGATTTATAAGCTGTTCCCTTGAAAAAACCTGACCTTCATTTGTTAAAAAAAATTGGAGCAATTCAAATTCTTTATAGGTCAAATCAATTTCTTTAGAAGAAACATATACTTTATGTGTTGAGGTTACTAAAGTGTTAGTGATTTCATGAGCTGTCACCAGATTGCTCACATCAGTTGACGCTCACTTGCTTAACTTTCTGTCACCAGT
>NZ_JANJZT010000014.1 GCF_024622975.1 Blautia caecimuris
AGTCTTTAGACTCCAGTGCCGGTAATAGACCCTTATAGGGTCAAAGCAAACCACCGGCTAAGCCGGTGGTCGTGATTGAATTTTTTGTGTTTACAGAAGTGCATTCTGATGGATTAAAGCTGAACTGCCTGCGAAAAGCGCTGGCGAAGCGGCTGGCATACCTGACCTTGTCCATTGAACAGCAACAGTGCAAAAAATGACAGGCGCAGGAGAGTTTGATACTTTCTTGCGCCTGTTCCCATAGTAGTGTATAATAGAAATCGAGTTGAAAAAGTAAAGCGAGTATTCATTTTACGCGAGATATAAAAACGCATCACAGATAAAAGGAAAAAAAGGTGAACCATATTGAAGAGAAAGATTGAACAATTACTGAGTGGAAAATTCAGATACGGGCAGCCGCCTCTTCTTTTTTCTCAGGAACGGCTGGAGATTTCCCTGGAGGCAGGCAAGACTGTCAGGGGAGAACTCTATCTTGGAACAGAGGAAAACGAAAAGATCCAGGGCTATGTGACGTCGTCCAGCCGCAGATTTGTTCCCGGAAGCAGCAGGTTTTCCGGTACAACAGTCTGCATACCTTATGGAGTGGACGGAACAGGAATGAAGCCCGGAGATCAGTGCAGCGGATGGCTGTGTATTACCTCCAGTGCAGGAGAATACAAAATTCCTTTTGAAATCCATGCGGAAAAGGACAGCTTCAGAAATACACAGAAAGAAATAAAAAATATGGAAGCCTTCCGGGAAATCGCAAAAAAAGATTTCCGGGAGGCATATCGCCTTTTTAATGATAAATGTTTTCCGGAGATGATGGAAAAGGCAGACAACAGACAAAAAGCTCTTTATGCAGGGCTTTCTCATCAGCCTGTCACCTATCAGAATCTGGAAGAATTTTTTGTGGGCTTAAAGGAAAAGGAACCGGTATCTGTTTCCCTGAAAACAGTCAGAAATGAATTTTATGAGATAAGGGAATCAGTACAGGAATCCTTTGATATACAAAAAAGCGGCTGGGGGCATCTGCGTCTGGATATAGAGCCTCATGGCGATTTTCTGGAAGTGGAGCGCCGGGTGATCACCCAGGAAGAATTTATCGGAAGCACCTGCCGTATTGAATATGTGATCCATGCGGACAGGCTGAAAGACGGAAATCAGACAGGCAGGATCATTGTGAGAAGCCCGTATCAGAAGCTGGTCTATGAGATCATGGCGTCCAGAGGGCCAAGGATCAGGGCAGATGTAAAGGCGGAAGAAAAAAAACACAGAGCTTCCATGGTAAAAGACTATCTGGAGTACCGGGAAGGCATAATGGACTTTAAGACCTGGATCGGAAGCACCCGTTTTATTCTGAACCAGCTCCGTGCTTCCGGCTGTGATTATCCGGAATATCAGATGTATGAGGCGTATATCTGTCATCTGGAAGGACGGGATGAGGAAGCGTCAGAAATCCTTAAAAAGTATCAGAATAAGGAATTTTCAGGAGATGAACTGGAGCTTGCCGGCGTTTATCTTTATCTCTGTACTCTTACAGGGCTTTACAAAGACAAGGCTCAGGCAGTATGGCGGATCCAGAATCTTCATATGCAGAAAGCGGACAGTTTCCAGCTGCTATGGATTCTTCTTCAGATGGACGGCGGCTATAAAAATCTTCCCTCAGAGGGAATCTTTATGATGGAAGAACAGTTTGAAAGAGGCTGCACAAGTCCTCTTCTTTATATGGAAGCCTGGAAGTGGATCAGCGAGGATATCACACTTTTTCACAGGCTCAGTCCGTTCTGGATCCAGGTGTTCTGCTTTGCGGGAAAAAGAGGCCTGCTTACAGAAGAGCTGGTTATGCGTATGGCTTATCTGTCCGGATATGAGAAGAATTTTTCCGGAAGTCTGTATCAGGCTCTTGTGGCAGGCTATGAAAAATTTCCTTCCGAGGATGTTCTGGAAGCAGTGTGCAAATATGTGATGAAGGGAAATCCCCACAAGCCGGAATATTTCCGCTGGTTTTCTCTGGCAGTCCAGCAGGGGCTGCGGCTTACAAGGCTGTATGAATATTATGTGGAGACTATGGATATCTCCTATCAGAGAGAGCTGCCCAAGCCTCTTCTGATGTATTTTAACTACAATGACAATACCCTTGGCGACAGCCGGAAGGCCTTTGTCTATGCAAGTGTGATCACCTGCAAAGAGAAGGAGCCCCAGGTTTATGAAAGCTACCGGGATACTATGGAAAAATTTGCCCGGGCAAAAATTGCAGAAGGGCATATGGACGAAAACTATGCGGTTGTCTATCAGGAATTTCTGCTGGATCCACAGACCGGAGAAGAGGCGGAGCTGGCTGCCGGAAAGCTTTTTACCTACCGCCTTTACTGTGATGACAAAAAAATCCGCAGAGTGATCGTCTGCCATAGTCAGATGAAAAAGGAAGAGGTTTATCCATGCATACAGGGAGTGGCATATCCGAGGATTTATACAGATGATGCTGTGATCCTGTTTGAAGATGAAAATCAGAGACGGTATATGTCAACCGTACATTATAATCTGAAAAAGCTTACAGACGACAGTCAGGCTGCTGCGAAATTCCTGAAGCTGGGAGCATGGGATCCGGGAGTTCTTCTTTATTATTGTGAAAAGGAAAAAATGTGTGCAGAGAATCTGGAATATTTTCAGAAACTGTCAGAGTCTCCTGCATGTACAGATGAGTACAGAAAAAGCATAAGAAAACAGCTCCTTGACTATTATTCAGAACATATTCAGGGGGAAGATCTGGACAGGTATCTGCATGAAATGGATTACTGGGAATATGCAGAAGTAGACTGTGCAAAGCTTCTGGAAATACTGATTTCCAGAAGAATGTTCCGGCAGGCTATGGGGCTTGTGGAGGAATTTGGTTATGAAGGTCTGGAGCTTGGCAGTCTTCTCAAGCTTACAAGCCGGATGATATTGAAAGCAGATATGGCAGAGGATGATGAGCTGCTTTCTCTGGCGTCCGAGGTGTACCGACGGGGGAAATATGATGAGGTAATCCTTCATTATCAGATGCTTTACCGCTTCGGGCCGGTTGACGAGCTTCTTTCCATATGGAAAAGCGCAAAAGGCTTTGAGATGGACACCTATGATCTGGAAGAAAGAATCCTTTCTCTTCTGATGTTTACATCTGATTACCGCAAAGAGGGAGAAAGAGTTCTGGAATCTTATGTGAAACAGTCAGGCAAAGAGCGGATCACAGGGGCTTATCTTACTCAGGTGGCTTATGGGATTTTTGTAAAGGAATACCCTATGACACGGTTTATCAGACAGCGTCTGGAATATGCATGGGAAAACCACTGGCCGGTGAACAGGATATGCAGACTTGCGCTTTTGATGGACATTTCAAAAGAAAAGCACATGAAAACTAGGCACCGCAAAATAGCAGAGGAAATTCTGGAAGAATGTGCCAGAGATCAGCTGGTATTTGGATTTTTCAGGAGGCTGCCTGCGGAGCTTCTCGGCCTGTGGCAGTTAGATGACAAGACTTTTGTGGAATGTCATGCTCATCCGGAGGCGAAGGTAACTCTTCGCTACGCTCTGGATGCCGGACTTGGAGGGGAACGGGAATATAAAAGCGAACCGTTAAAAGAAATGTATGAGGGTATTTTTACAAAAACATTTACACTGTTTTACGGGGAAACCCTGCATTATTACTTCCATATTGAAAGAAACGGAGAGGTAAGGGAAACTGTAGAGCGAACCGTTACCATGAAAAAGATAGAAGGAATTCCGGGCAGCAAATATCAGCTTCTGAATCAGCTTCTGTCTGCAAGAAGGCTTGGAAAAAAACATGAGGTTGAAAAAGGACTGAAGCGTTATCTGCGTCAGGAACAGTATGTGAAAGAAATGTTTGCCATAGAAAAGGAACAGGAAAAATGAATGAAACACGGGATTTGATCATTGGTATTGATTTTGGAAAAAAATATTCACAGATCTGTTACTATGACCGGAAGGCGGAGGAGGCGCGTTCCCTGCCTGTAAAGGTGGGAAGCAGTCTCTATGAAACTCCCACCTGTCTGTGCAGGAGGACGGACACAGATCAGGAAGAATACTGTATTGGCCTGGAAGCGGAATATTTTGCCAGAGAAAAAGGCGGATTTCTGCTGGAGGATCTTTATGCAGTGTCCATGAGCCGGGAAAAAGTTCATGTGGCCGGCGAGGATAGAGAACCCTGGGAGATTCTGGGGCTTTTTCTCAGAGGAATGCTGAAATTTCCGGGAGTCATGGAAGTGGAAAAAAATATAAAATCTCTGACCGTTACCATGGAGACCATGGATTCGATCCAGGTGGAGAATCTTCAGAAGGCAGCAGAATTTCTGGGACTTTCTGAGGACCAGTTCAGTCTTCTGGATTATGAAGAGAGCTTTTATTATTATGTGCTTACCCAGAAGGTGGAAACCTGGAACAGAAGCGTGGGGTGGTACAGCTTCAGCAAGGATAAGGTTGTTTTTCGGAAGCTTGTTATGAGCTCGGGAACCAGACCTGTATTTGTAAGGCTGGAAAATCCTGTAGAAGCAAAGCTGAGACAGCCTGCGCAGGAAAGAGATGAGGATTTTTATAAATTTGTAAAGGAAACTCTTGGTACGGATCTTTATTCCAGTATTCAGATCAATGGCGAGGGATTTGACCAGGAGTGGGCTGTGAAATCTGTTAAGCTGCTTTGCTATCAGAAACGAAAGGTGTTTTTTGGAAACAATCTTTTTGCGGCAGGAGCCTGCGGCGCAGGCGCGGAAAAGCTGATTAATAAAAGGCTGAAAGGCTATCGGTATCTGGGAAGCTCCCTTGTGCTCAAAGACGTGGGGATGGAGATGAGGGTTATGGGGGCGCCTGCCTATTATCCTCTTCTGGAGGCAGGAAATAACTGGTATGAAAGCAGAGCCTGCTGCCAGCTGATCCTGGACAATACAGAAGAACTTGTTTTTGTGGTGGGAACCATGGGAGAAACAGAAAAAAAGAGAATGGGAATGCTTTTGACAGGGCTTCCCAAGCGCCCCAATAAAACGACCAGACTTTTATTAAAACTTCAGTATATATCCAGAAAAGAGTGCAGGATTACAGTAAAGGATCTTGGTTTTGGAGAAATGTTCCCTTCCAGCGGAAAAGAATGGGAAGAAATCGTACAGTGGTAAAGGAGGAGAGTCATTGAGCGGATACATTTTATGTCAGACAAAAACTGCGGATTCTCCGTATTTTATTGAGAATATCAGCACAAATATCTACACTCTGGAAGAACTGTGTTACTATCTTTTTCACAATCTTTATCTGATTGATGATACTGTGATGAATGAAAGACTGTGTCTCTGGCTTCAGGATGAACTGAATCTTCCGGGGCTTGCCGCCAGGCTGAGAGCGAATCTTGGAAAATTTTCCAGTCTGGAGGATGTTCTTTATCCTGTTTTTAAGGAGATCAATTATCTGACCTATGAGGAGCTGAAGGTTCTGAATGCCAGGATACAGAAGCTTGACAGAGAATCCCGCCAGGTCAGAGAAAAACAAAAAGGCGACGCTCTGATGGAAAACGGTATGTACGTTCATGCCATTCAGGTTTATCAGAAGCTTCTTGAGGAAAATGATCTGGAAGAATATGGACAGGGGCTTACTGCAAAAGTATGCCACAATCTGGGCTGTGCTTTCAGCTACCTTTTCCAGATGGAAAAGGCCTTGGAGTATTTCAGAAAGGAATGGGAATCGGGCGGCGAAAGACAGGCTCTGAAAACCTGCCTTCTGGCGCTGCACAGTGTGCGGACAGAGGAAAAGTATAAAGCTCAGGCCAGGGAACTGGGAGCAGACGATGAGCTTATGAGCGAGGTGGCAGAAGTTCTCAGGGTTTTTGCGGCAAAACCGGGGATCACAGTGGAAAAAGAAAAAACAGATGCTCTTCTGGAAAAGTTTACTGGAGAATATCACAGAGGAACCGGGTCATAACTGTTTTCAGGCGCCGGGAACGGAGCGAGCAGTAACGCCGGGGCGTGAATATTTGAACAAAACAGTAGACGAAATGAAATGAATCTGGTAAACTAAGATTATATTTCGGGAGAGACGAATGTCTGCTCCCGCAAAAGATTAGGAGGAATTATCATGTTAGTAAACGCGTCAGAAATGCTGAAAAAAGCTAAAGAAGGCCATTATGCAGTAGGACAGTTCAACATCAACAACCTTGAGTGGACAAAGGCGATCCTTTTAACAGCTCAGGAAAATAACTCTCCGGTTATTCTTGGTGTTTCCGAAGGTGCCGGAAAATATATGGCAGGCTATAAAACTGTTGTTGGTATGGTAAAAGGAATGATCGAAGAACTGAACATTACTGTTCCGGTTGCTCTTCACCTGGATCACGGCAGCTATGAAGGATGTCTGAAATGTGTAGAGGCAGGATTTACTTCCATTATGTTTGACGGTTCTCATTATCCCATCGAAGAGAACGTTGAAAAAACAAAAGAGCTTGTTAAAATCGTTGCTGAGCACGGAATGTCTCTTGAGGCAGAAGTTGGCTCTATCGGCGGCGAGGAAGACGGCGTTGTAGGTATGGGCGAGTGCGCAGACCCGAAAGAATGTAAGATGGTTGCAGATCTGGGAATCGATTTCCTGGCAGCAGGTATCGGAAACATTCACGGAAAATATCCGGAAAACTGGGCTGGATTAAGCTTTGAGACTCTGGATGCAATTCAGCAGCTTACAGGAGATATGCCTCTGGTTCTTCACGGCGGCACAGGAATCCCGGCTGACATGATCAAAAAAGCTATTGACCTTGGCGTATCCAAGATCAACGTAAATACAGAGTGCCAGATCTCTTTTGCAGAAGCTACACGTAAATACATCGAAGAAGGCAAAGATCAGCAGGGCAAAGGATTTGACCCGCGTAAACTTCTTGCTCCGGGATTTGAAGCAATCAAGGCAACTGTAAAAGAAAAAATGGAGCTTTTCGGTTCTATTGACAAAGCCTGAATAAAAGTGCGATATAAATAATTTATAAAAGAGCTGCGGTATTGAACTGGTTCAGAGAAGTGCTGTTCCTGTCAGGTACGGCAGCTCTTTTTCATTGTTTTAAGACATGTTTTACGACAGGAAAGATTCTATGACAGAAAAGAATGAAATAGTTTTAATGAATTTTACCGGAGTTTATAAGGAACAGGAATTTTATAGGGAAGAAAAAATTTCCTGGGTGGATGTGCAGGGGCTTTCCGGGTGCAACTGCTACTGTGACGGGGAAGCTCAGGAAATACTGGAAAAGAAAATTGCAGATCTGCCGGTAAAAGGCATTCATTTTGTGGATTCTGGGAACTATCATTATATGAGCCTGCTCTGGCTGAAAAAAGTACACACGCCATTTTGCCTGCTTGTATTTGACAATCACACGGACATGCAGCCGCCTGCATTCGGAGGGCTTCTGTCCTGCGGAGGATGGGCGGCAGAGGCTTTAAAGGCCCTTCCGTTTCTGCAGGAGCTTGTGCTTGTGGGACCGGACAGAGAGGCTTATGAACAGACGGAAGGAGAGATCAGAAACAAGGTCCGTTTCCTTTCTAGGGAAGATCTGCAGGAGATGACGGAACAGGAAAAGAAAACTTTTTTTGAGGAGATTTCCGATAATCTTCCCCTTTATATTTCTGTAGATAAGGACGTGCTCCGTCCCGGAGACGCCATGACTGCATGGAGCCAGGGAGATATGACGGCAGAGGAACTGGAATCTTATATCAGGGCTTTGTGCAGGCGGCAGGAGCCTGCGGGAATGGACGTATGCGGAGAATACGATGCCGAAGAAGACGGAACCTGTAATGACAGGGTAAACGGGATGTTGCTGAATGTATGGAAAGACTGGAGGGATTCCCATGAAAAATGAGCTTTTTACCATTGGACCTTTTACTGTGTACAGCTATGGTTTTATGATCGCAGTGGGTGTGTTTGCGGCGTGGCTGACAGCAGAATACCGGGCAAAAAAATACCGTGCAGATACAGACCAGATATTTTTTCTGGTGTTGTGGTGTCTGGTGGGAGGACTTCTGGGCGCCAAGCTTTTGTTCTGGATCACAGAATGGAAAGAGGTTGCAGCAGATCCGGGTTTTATTTTAAGGACAATGACAGATGGATTTATTGTTTATGGAGGAATTATAGGAGGAATTATCGCAGGCTGGCTGTACAGCAGGATAACAAAACTGAATTTCCTGAAATATTTTGACCTTATGATCCCGTCTGTGGCTCTGGCTCAGGGATTTGGAAGAATCGGCTGCCTTCTGGCAGGCTGCTGCTACGGAAAAGAAACCTCCGGATGGCCGTCCATTACTTTTCATGATTCTGATTTCGCCCCTAATGGTGTGGCTCTGGTTCCCACTCAGATTTATTCCAGTGTGCTTGATTTCGTGCATTTCGCAATCCTTCTCTGGATTGCCCGGAACAAAAAGGCAGACGGACAGGTAGCTGCCTGCTATATGATCTTTTACAGCGCAGGGCGGTTTATACTGGAATTTTTCAGAGGAGATCTGATCAGAGGAAGTGTGGGAGCTCTGTCCACGTCTCAGTTTATCAGTATTTTTATAATGGCTGCAGGGCTTGCTATGCTCTGGTTTACAACCGTAAAGGCCGGAAGAAAATAGGTGTTCAGTTTATACTTCGGACATACAGAAAAGTAAAACTCATATGCAGCTGCAATTTGCAGAGAATAAAAGGTGCAGGTTCTTTAAGCAAAGGAACCTGTATTTTTTGTCGAAAACTTTTACTTGACAATAAGGGCAAATTATAATAGCATGTACATATAAAAACGAACATAAGTTTGCGAAATCAATAAAGAACAGCGATAAGGAGAATTGAGATTATGATAAATGAAGAGAAGCAGAAGGCACTGGAATCCGCGCTTTCACATATTGAGAAACAGTATGGAAAGGGCTCTGTTATGAAACTGGGAGAATCGGGGGCTCATATGCATGTAGAGACGATTCCTACCGGCTCTCTGGGGCTTGATATTGCCCTTGGAGTAGGCGGCGTGCCCAAGGGACGTATTGTTGAGATCTATGGACCGGAATCCAGTGGTAAAACAACCGTTGCCCTGCATATGGTTGCAGAGGTTCAGAAACGCGGCGGAATTGCGGGATTTATTGATGCGGAGCATGCGCTTGATCCTGTTTATGCAAAAAATATCGGTGTGGATATCGACAATCTTTATATTTCGCAGCCGGATAACGGAGAACAGGCTCTGGAGATCACTGAGACTATGGTGCGCTCCGGCGCTCTGGATATTGTAATCGTGGACTCTGTTGCAGCCCTGGTTCCCAAGGCAGAGATCGAGGGAGAGATGGGAGACAGCCATGTAGGCCTTCATGCCCGTCTGATGTCACAGGCTCTCCGTAAGCTGACTGCTGTGATCAGCAGATCCAACTGTGTGGTTATTTTTATCAATCAGCTTCGCGAGAAGGTTGGAGTTATGTTCGGAAATCCGGAGACAACTACAGGCGGACGCGCTCTGAAGTTTTATGCATCGGTACGTCTTGATGTCAGAAGAGGCGAAACTCTGAAGCAGAGCGGAGAAATGGTGGGAAATCATACAAAAGTAAAAGTAGTAAAGAATAAGGTTGCTCCGCCGTTTAAACAGGCAGAGTTTGACATTATGTTCGGAACCGGAATCTCCAGAGAGGGAGAGATCCTCGACCTGGCGGCAGAGTGCTCAGTGGTAAACAAAAGTGGTGCATGGTATTCCTATCAGGGAGAAAAGATCGGTCAGGGACGTGAGAATGTAAAGGTATTTCTTAAGGAACATCCGGAAATATGTGAAGAAATAGAAAAAAAGGTAAGGATCCATTACCATCTTCTTCCGGGAGAAGAGGGAGAGGCGGAAGCAGCAGGCGCAGACAAAGAAAGCACTTCCCCGGCAGAAGCTGACGAGATCTGATAAGACAGTATGATGATGGAAATTCAGGAAGAACAGAGACAGGCGCGAAAAAAGGCCATGAAGCTTCTGGAACGTATGGACCGGACAGAGAAAGGACTCAGCGACCGTCTTTTGCAGGCAGGTTTTTCAGAGCAGGCGGTTCTGGACGCAGTATCTTATGTAAAAAGCTATGGATATATCAATGACAGCAGATATGCATTGAATTATATTACATATCGTATTCATGAAAAAAGCCGGCAGAAGATCTTTCAGGAGCTTTATACAAAAGGAATTGACAGGGAGACTGTCTCTGAAGCGTGGGAGCAGGCGTGCAGCCTTGAGGAACCTGACGAGAGGATGATACTGAGGCGCACCATAGAAAAGCGATGCAGTCCGGTAACAGAACTGGATGAGAAGGAGATGCGCCGCCTGTACGGGTATCTGGCAAGGCGGGGCTTCCGGCCGGGAGAAATTTCCTCTGTTCTGGAGGAAATGGAAATTAGTTTTCATAAAAATTATGGCAACAAATAGGTAGAAAAACTTGACAGATTTCTCAAAAACAGATAAACTTGTATTGTTGTATTTGTACAATGAAAACTAAATAAGGAGGTGCTCCTGTGACAACTATCATCATAAGTGTAATTGTCGCTGTAGTGGTCGCACTGCTTATTGCGGTTCCTCTTACTTGCAAGCTTGCTGTCGAAAATAAGGCAAAAAAGGACGCCGAGGTTGTCGGCACAGCAGAAGACAGAGCAAGAAGCATCATAGATGAAGCTTTAAAAACTGCTGAAACAAAAAAAAGAGAAGCTTTATTGGAAGTGAAGGAAGAATCTCTCCGAACAAAAAATGAACTGGAGAAAGAAACCAAGGAACGCAGAAACGAGCTGCAAAAATACGAGAGACGTGTTTTATCCAAGGAAGAATCCGTAGATAAAAAGGCGGATATCGTAGAAAAGCGTGAGACTGAATGCACAGCAAAAGCTGCTGAACTGCAGAAAAGAGAAAAGAAAGTAGAAGAGCTTGAACAGAAGGGAGTACAGGAACTGGAAAGAATTTCCGGTCTGACCTCCGAACAGGCAAAAGACGAGTTGCTGAAAACTGTAGAAGACGATGTGAAGGTGGATGTGGCAAGACTCTATAAAGAGCTTGAAAACCGCGCAAAGGAAGAAGCAGGCAAGAAAGCCAAGGAATATGTGGTAAATGCCATTCAGAAATGTGCTGTGGATCATGTATCAGAGACAACGATCTCTGTGGTACAGCTTCCAAGCGATGAAATGAAGGGCAGGATCATCGGACGTGAAGGACGAAATATCCGCACTCTGGAAACACTGACAGGTGTTGATCTGATTATTGATGATACTCCTGAGGCTGTTGTTCTTTCTGCATTTGATCCGATCCGAAGAGAAGTTGCAAGAGTTGCTCTTGAAAAGCTGATTGTTGACGGTCGTATTCATCCGGCAAGAATCGAGGAGATGGTGGAAAAGGCTCAGAAAGAAGTGGAAGTGCAGATTCGCGAAGACGGCGAAAATGCAGCCATGGACGTAGGAGTACATGGAATCCATCCGGAGCTTCTGAAGCTTCTTGGACGAATGAAATTCCGTTCCAGTTATGGACAGAATGCATTGAAACATTCCATTGAGGTTGCACAGCTTTCCGGAATCCTGGCAGGTGAAATCGGCGTGGATGTCCGTATGGCTAAGAGAGCCGGACTTCTTCATGACATTGGAAAATCCATTGACCATGAAGTAGAAGGATCTCATATTCAGATTGGAGTGGATCTTTGTAAGAAGTATAAAGAATCTGCTGTCGTGATTAATACAGTTGCATCCCATCATGGTGATGTGGAACCGGAATCTCTTGTTGCATGTATTGTACAGGCTGCTGACGCGATTTCCGCGGCAAGGCCGGGCGCAAGAAGAGAAACACTGGAAACCTATACCAACAGACTGAAACAGCTGGAGGATATCACCAATGAATTCAAGGGAGTAGACAAGTCCTTTGCTATTCAGGCGGGCAGAGAGATTCGCGTAATGGTAGTACCAGAGCATGTAACAGATGCAGATATGGTCCTTCTGGCAAGAGATATTGCGAAGCAGATTGAAGCTGAACTGGAATACCCGGGTCAGATTAAAGTCAATGTGATTCGTGAGAGCAGAGCAGTGGACTACGCGAAATAATTCTGACAGGTCATGCACCATTGTTCATTAAATGAAGTATATAAGCCGTGTGAAAGAAATTTCACACGGCTTTTTGCGTACGAAGGAAGACTGTGAATGACACAGGCATATTTTGGACGCAAGTCCCGTAAACTGGTACAGGGTGAGGATATGAAAAAAAGACTGGAACTGTACAGAAGGGGAAGCCTTCCTGTGTACTGGCTTTTCTTTTTTGGATTTTTGGCAGGAGTGGTGATTCCAAATGTAATGTGGAAGTATGAATGGCATCAGAAAACAGCGGCTTCTCTGTATCTGCTGGCAGCTTTTGCCGACAACAGCCTTGACAAAGGCGAATATTTTCTGCAGGTACTTAAAATGAGGGGAAGTGTATTTCTGATTTCAGCCCTTTGTGGAGTGTCTGTATTCGGGGCGCCTTTGGCGGTGATGGGAATTTTATATATGGGCGTTCGCACAGGGCTTCTTCTTACTATGTCCATTCTTCAGTTTGGACTTCAGGGCGGAATTGTAGGTCTGGGAGCCTTGTTTCCTCAGTACCTCTTATACTTTCCTTGCTTTTTCTGGCTGATGTGGCTGATATACCGGCAGTCTCTGGAAATCTGGAAGAGCCGTGGGCTGATTGCCGGAGAGGTATCCTCCTATGCGTTTCGCGTTCTTTTATGCGCGGTGGTCTGTATGGGAGGAATTTTGCTGGAAACCTGGTGCAATCCTCCGGTTATGGAGGTTCTGATGAAAAGCCTGGAGCTTTTTTGAAATAACGATACTGAAATAATGATGAGTGAAAAGTGCTTTGATTTTAGGAAAAACCAGTGTATAATGTATGATACACTACTTATGATCTGGGCGTATTGAACAGTAATTCAAAAGCGGAATGGACGGCGGAGATAAAAATGGAAAAGCTTATCAATGATTTTATTGAATATCTTCACAATGAAAAAAATACTTCTGGAAACACAGAGGTTTCCTATCAGAGGGATCTGAAAAAAATGGCTGCATATTTTGAAAAACAGGGAATCGCTCATGCGGACGAAGTGACAGAATCAGATCTGAAGGCTTATGTAAGTGAAATGCATAGCGCAGACTTTGCATCTTCTACCATATCCAGAAATATTGCATCTATCAGAGCTCTGTTTCATTATCTGTTTAAAAAAGGCGTGGTTTCTGAGGACCCGTCTGAGAATTTAAGAGCACCCAGAATAGAAAAGAAAATGCCGGAAATTCTGACTGTACAGGAAGTAGACAGGCTTCTCAGTCAGCCTAATCCCCATACAGGCAAGGGAATCAGGGATAAAGCTATGATGGAGCTTCTCTATGCTACCGGAATGCGTGTCAGCGAGCTTCTGGCTCTTAAAACAGAGGATGTGAATTTAAGCTTTGGATATGTGATCTGCCATGACAATGGAAAGGAGCGTGTGATTCCCATTGGAAATGTCAGCCGTGATATGCTGCAGAAATATATGGATGAGGCGAGAGATTTTTTTGTGAAGAATCAAAGAGAATCCGCTCTTTTTACAAACTGCTCCGGAAAGCCCATGAGCAGGCAGGGATTCTGGAAGGTACTTAAGGGATATGCGGAGAGCGCCGGAATCCACAAGGATATTACGCCTCATACGCTTCGGCACTCATTTGCAGTCCATATGCTGCAAAATGGAGCAGATATCAAAAGCGTACAGGAAATGCTTGGCCATTCGGATATTTCTTCTACCCAGATGTATCTGGGACTGGATACTGTAAAAATGAGAGACGTTTACATGAAAGCACACCCCAGAAGCTGAATGCCGGGGTGTGCCTTCGATTTCCACAAAGTATTTTAACAGATTAAATCATAGTATCATTTCGTAAAATATCAATTAAATCACTTTTAAGAAGTTTGCTTCCGCCTATATAGTAAGCCAGACCAACAAGTGCAAAGACGAATAAAAAGAATATTAAAACAGGAATAAATGGTGCTTTTTTCAAAAATTCCATCGGGTCTAAGTAACTTGCAGTGATCATAAAACCGACTGTAATTATAGTCAATGGAGCTGTGATGGCAAGAGGGCGTCCTGCAATCACTAATACCTCAATAGCAAACATTTTTTTCATACTTTTTGGAGACATTCCTATTGAAGCATATCTGATAAATTCTCGTTTTCTCTGTCTTAAAAATCCCAGAGTGTTGGAAAAAATGTTGGCAAGGCCAATGGCAGCCAGTAAAACGCATAATGCTCCAAATATCAGAATCATTCCTTTCTTCATTGTCGCATCAGATATTTTTTCCTGAATACGGTTTTCGATTGAAATGTTATCTTTCGGAGACAGTGTCTGTAAAATTTCATTTTGTAATTCATTTAGTTCAGAAAGAGCTGCTTCTTCTGCTCCAAGTATTCGTATATATGTCTCTGGTTCAGCATGACCGAGTACTCCTGATACCTGTTTCCACAGTGACAAAGGAATAAATTGAACTAATGTATAATCCTCATATTCTTCTCTTAATGTTACAGGATCCTGCGTATAAGCAAGAACGGGAATATCTGCTGATAGCTCAGTATTTTCAATGTTTTGCAGGGTGATGGTTCTTTGGCGATTTTTTACAAAAGGAATATATTTTTTATAGCGAAAATTGCTGTTTAAGCTGTCCCAAATACGATTAAGCACAATACTTCCGTCCAGCCTTGGTACAATATTTAATTGTCTGCAATATTCCTCAAAGCTTTTATCATCTATAATGATGATTGGCGCTTTTACAGAGTAGCTGCATTTTTCTGTATTTATAGAATTATCTGTGACAGCCTCCGGGCCTCCTAAATGTATTAACTCATCACTGATTTCTGTCTCCGGTATGGAACATTCAGCTATTGCTTTTTGGTATACAAGACTGTTTCTGACATTTGGCAGATTTCTAAGCTCTTCTCCCTGACGAAACTCAGAAATATCAGTGTTTTTCAGGGTTACCATTATATCCCAGGCATCCTGATACCTTTCAAAATAAGTATAATTTGTACTGATATCTGCTAGAGTGAAAAAGCAAAGCATTATAGTAAAACTTAAGAAAGAAAGGGTAAGAGAAAGGTGAGAAGTACGAAGCGCTTTACTCTGTGCTTTCAGTGCATTGGCAGCCAATTCTCCTTCTATTCCAAATATCCTGCATAATAAGCAGGAATGCTTTTTCTTTTTTAAGTGTAGTTCATCTGTGCCCTGCAATGCCTGAAGAGGAGTCAGTTTAATTAATTTTTTTGCAGGTAAGCAGGCAGAAATAAATACAGTTAAAACTGACACAAAAATAGTTGCCATAAACACAACAGGGTGATATTGAAAAACGGCATTATGTCGCCCTGCTATTTCCTGTGCAAAAAAATTTATAATTTTTATTGTCAAAGCACTGCCTGCGATTCCAAGCAAACTGCCCGTTAAAATTGGAAGGATACAGAGCATTGCAGCTTCCTGCAGGAGGCAGGTAAAAATCTGCCCTGGCGTGGCTCCGATACTGGACAATATTCCAAATTGATGGAGTCTTGCATACATAGAAACTGCAAAAGAGTTATGTATAATCAGGATTAAAGAAACAGATACCACAAGTAATAAGGCAATAAAAAAGGCCATTAAAAGCGGCGGACTATTATCCTGAGGATTGTGTACCATGTATCTTGACAACAGCAGTTCATGATAAGAGGCGGCAGTACTGTCAAGATTTAACTTTTCGGTTATCAATGGCATATCTTTATAGACAGTTCTTATATTTTGGAACCAGACATCAGCGACAATAGTTTTTTCTGTTGATAACGTATTATTGATTTCAGCTTTTTCTACATTTGAAAAATTTTTTATTATAGATAAATCTGATTCATCTATCCCGGAAATTCTTCCCTGCCAGCTGCCCTCATCTATTGTGATCTGTTCAATTTCGTAAATCCAGAAGTTGTAAAACAGGCTGCATATCAGTGATAAAAACAGAGCAGAGATAAAAGCTGCTGTAACAATGGATATGCTGGAGGCTTTATTCTTTTTAATAAAGCCAGCTGAAAAATCTTTCCACATTATACACACCGTCCTCTCCTGTCACTGATGATTTTTCCGTCTTCTAAGGTTATTATGCGATCTGCTTCCAATGCGATTTTCTCATCATGGGTAATCAGCAAAATTGTCTGATTGAGATTACGATTTGATAATTTGAGCATATCAATAATTTCTTTGGAATTTTTTTGATCAAGATTTCCTGTGGGTTCGTCTGCTAAAAGGAGAGCAGGACGGTAAATCAATGCTCTGGCGATTGCAGCTCTCTGCTGCTGCCCGCCTGATAGCTGACTTGGAAGAAAATCTAGTTTGTCTGAAATCCCTAACGAATTTACTATTTGCTCAAAATATTCCTGATTTACTTTTTTCTTATCCAGTAAAAGAGGCATTAAAATATTTTTCTGGATGGTAAGGGTTGGAATCAGGTTATAGAACTGATAAACCAGCCCAACCTTCCTGCGGCGAAAAATTGCTGCCTGTGTCCGGCTCATAGAAGAAATATCAATACCGTCTACGAGAACTTTCCCCTTAGTAGGCTTTTCTACACTTCCCAGAATATGCAGAAGCGTAGACTTCCCTGAACCGGAGGCCCCTATAATTGCAACAAATTCACCTTTTTCAACTGATAAATTAACTTTATCCAGAGCCCGGACCTGATTAGCGCCAGAACCATATACTTTTCCGATACAATCACATTTTAAAATTTCCATGCCAGATGCTCCTTTCCGTTATATGAAAACTCTCTGTTACTTTTTAGTATAACAAAGAAAAATGACATCTTAGTGACTGTAAATACGGATTTCGAAGCAGGCTCCTCCATCTGGAAGATTGCGGGCGGTTATATTTCCGTTCTGTAATTCAAAGATAGATTTTGCTAATGCAAGCCCAATACCGATCCCATTGGAAGATGCATTTTTTCCGCGATAAAATCGTTCAAAAAGATGAGGGATATCATCGGGATAAAAACCCTCGCCTTCATCCCATATTAAAATTTCTGAATATATAGGATTAGTGGAATAATCACAATGTATGGTTCCGTTTTGAGTGGAATGTTCCATACAGTTTTTCAGCAGGTTCAGAAACGCTTCTATAGTCCATTCCATATCACCGGTGATCTCAACACAGCCTTTGTCTGGAATTAATATAGATACACCTTCTTTTTGCAGAAGATTGCTTAAATTATCCGCTGCAAGAGTAAGCGCGGTATAAATATCAACTTTTGAATATTCAAATGGTAAAGTGCCTGCATCTATTTTGGATAAAGTAAGCAGTGCCTCTTCTAATACACTTAATCGTTCCAGTTGTTTTTTTATTTGTTTTGTCCGTAGATCAGGCATTTCATTTTGAATAAGCTGCAGGGAAAGAGAAGCTGCTGTAACAGGTGTTTTTAGCTGATGAGCAATATTGGCAAGATTATCTGCAAAATTGTTTTTGGATTTTAATGCTGCCTCTCTTGTATAAATAAGCTGTGTTACTGTTTTATATATTTCATCCTGTAAACCGGAAAATTCATCCTCTTTGGTTTGAATGACTATTTTTTCTTTCCCGATATTTATCAGTTCCAGATAATCAGTCAGCTCGGATATCCGCAGTTTTTTTCGCCGGTTCATCCACCATAAAGAAGCCAGGAAGCAGCCGGAAATCATTACAAATATAATGGAGGAAAGGATAAAAAAATCTGTGACTGTTCCATTATAAAACTGAGTACTTCTATATCCATATCGGGCTAAAAAGAGCGTTTTATCGGAGTGTTCCGGGGCGGACGTCAGGTATTCTTTCACAGCTGAAAGAATCTGTTGTTCTGTCTCAGGATTATTTTCTATAATAAGTTCACAAAATTTTGAGAGATGTTCAAATGCAGACTTCTGGTACAGATTCAATCCAAATATTGATATAAGTAGGATTCCTGTAAGACAGAATATAATTGGAAGACCGAAAGCCAGAAATTGTTTTTTTCTTTCTGTCATATGGTGTCCTCCATACGATAACCAAAGCTGCGGACAGTTTTCAGACAGCCAGGATTATTCAACTTTTCCCGAAGACGTTTCATTGTAACTGTCAGTGTGTTGTCGTTTACATAAATCCCATTACTGTCCCATATAAATTCCAGTAATTGTCCTCTGGTTAAGGTTTTTCCTTTATTTTCCATTAAAAGTAAAAGTAACTGATACTCTGGCTGGCTTAATATAATTTCTATATGATTGCAGAAAACAGTCATTTTTTCTTTGTCTAACAAAAGATCATCACAGGACAGACGTGAATTGTTCGTTTGTCCGGTTCGCCGAAGCAAAGCGAGAATACGAGAATACAGTACATTTAATTCAAATGGTTTTATCACGTAATCATCTGCTCCATAACCTAAACCGGCTACAATATCATGGGAATCGCCGCGAACTGTCAGAAAAATAACCGGGAGATGCTCCCAGTGACTCCGGATCCATCTGCAAAGCTCACTTCCCTGCCCGTCAGGCATATTCCAATCCAGCAGAACAATATCAGGGAGAGATTGCAGCAGTGCTGATTTTGCAAGAGCTACTGTAGAAAAAGTAATTATTTTGCAGTTATGCTGTTCAAGATATTCTTTTACAGAGCATGCAATATTTTCATCGTCTTCGATATAGTAAATATCTGTCATTTTCAGTACCTCCAGTCAGATGAGTTTGCCGGAAAACAGAATGCCTGTTTTTCAGCAGACAGTTTGATTCTTTGTTCAAAAGAAAAATGCCCGAATAAGCCTGTAAAGTAAGGTTGTTCGGACATTTAAAAGATATAAAAACATTTCAGGAGTTTATCAGCACATTTCTGCAATCGTATACAGAAGCTTCTCTGTATCTTCCCATCCAAGACAGGGGTCTGTAATGGATTTTCCGTAAATATGATTTCCTCCGATTTTCTGATTTCCGGATTCAATATAGCTTTCGATCATCAGGCCTTTTACCAGAGTTTTTAACTCAGGATCTACAAGGCGGCTGTGAAGAACCTCTTTGGCAATACGAACCTGCTGCTCATACTGCTTATTGGAGTTGGAGTGATTGGTATCAATGATCACTGCAGGGTTCTGCAGGTTCTTTTCCTGATATTTTTCCCAGAGAAGCCGAAGATCTTCGTAGTGGTAATTGGGGATTGCCTCTCCGTGTTTGTTTACCGCGCCTCTTAAAATGGTGTGTGCAAGAGGATTTCCTGTGGTTTCTACTTCCCAGCTTCTGTAAATAAAACGATGGGAGCCCTGAGCGGCAGTAACAGAATTAAGCATTACACTGAAATCACCGCTGGTAGGATTTTTCATACCTGCAGGAACATCCATACCGCTTACTGTCAGGCGGTGCTGCTGGTCCTCAACAGAGCGCGCTCCTACTGCAACGTAGGAAAGAAGATCGGAAAGATAACGATAATTTTCCGGATAAAGCATTTCGTCCGCGCAGGTAAAGCCACTTTCCTGAATAGCGCGGATATGCATTTTCCGGATAGCCACCAGTCCGGCAAGCATATTGGGCTTCTTTTCCGGATCCGGCTGATGGACCATTCCCTTATATCCTTCTCCAGTGGTACGCGGCTTGTTTGTGTAAACTCTCGGGATGATCAGAACCTTGTCTGAAATCTTATCCTGGACTTTACGCAGGCGCAGCAGATAGTCGCACACAGCATCCTCATTATCTGCAGAGCAGGGACCGATAATGGCAAGAAATTTGTCAGATTTTCCGGTAAATACGTCGCGTATTTCCTGATCCCTTTTTTCTTTTAATGTCTGAATGGCAGAGTCTACCGGATATTCATTCCGGATGTCCTCGGGTGTTGGTAATTTTTTAATAAATGAAAAGCTCATAATAATTGTTCCTCCTCGACAGTATTATATACGATTCTTCATCTGTTGTCGATAGAGAAGCTGACAGAAGAGCTGCAACATGATGGGTGCGGAAGGTTACCGTTCAGAAGTTGCTGTGAACGGAGTGGACAGTAAATGTTTACAGAGTACTATTTGTGAACAGAGTGAATATCAACAGGTACGGTTATTCGCAGCGGTACAGAGCGGTAATATGAAGGCAGCTTAAAAGGATTTCGCTTATGAGGATTCCGTACAGATAGCCTCGGATTCCCATTGCAGGAACAGCAAAAAGCACAAAGGAAATTCTTATCAGGATCCCGGCGGCATTGTGGACCAGGCTTCGTACATTTTTTCCCAGACCGTGAAGAATACTGACCAGGGCAGTATTCATATACAGAAAAGGACAGATAAAGGCCATGGTGCGGATGTAGACCCCGGCAGTGGAGCTGTGAAAGAGAACATTGCCAAGAAAAGGACCAAAAAGAAAAAAGCCTGCCGCACAAAGAGTTCCAAGAAGCAGGCAGCCGGTACATGCCTTTCCTGTAATATGGCGGATTCTTTTGCGGAAGCCAAGAGCCTGCATTTCTGCCACAGATGGCATGAGCATAACAGAGGCGGAATTTGTGACAGTGGATGGAAAAAGAATCAGAGGGAGAGCCATTCCTGTAAACACTCCGTAAATGCCGAGAGAATCCGAAGGGGACAGGCCATAAAGCTGAAGCCTCTGGGGAATCAGGACTACCTCAATGCTTCCAAGCAGTGTCAGAAGCACCCGGTTCAGGGTAAGCGGAAAAGAGGTATGACAAATTTCCCTGAGCCTTGCTGCAAAACTGTGCGCCTGAAAAAAGGAATACTGTTCTCTGGAAAACTCTGCCGCAATCAGCAGAAGCCCGGCAGATGCGGCAAAAAGCTCTGAAACAAGGGCGCCGCCTGCGGCAATGGATGCGGTAACAGGCCTGTTCTGGGAAATCAGGATCCGGCAGATCAGAAAGGAAGAGCTTACCCGGACAAGCTGCTCCAGAAGCTGCAGTCCGGAAGGAATGCCTGTTTTTTTTCTGGCAAAATAATAGCTGTTGATACATGAATGAATGGCGCTTAAAGGAAAACTGAAGGAAAGAATCTGCAGCAGAGGTTCTGTCAGGGGCTGCTTCAGGATCTGTCCGGCAAAAAAATCGGAATTTGTATACAGAATCCATGAGGCTCCCACAGAAAGCGAGAAAGCGGTAAGAAGTCCTGTACAGAAGATATTTTTTGCTTCTCTGTGATGCTTTAAGGCAGTCTGAGATGCGATCAGACGGTTCAGAGCAGTCTGTATGCCGGAGGTGGTAAGGGCAAGTACAAGGTTCTGCAGAGGAACCATAAGCTGATACAGTCCCAGTCCCTGGGCACCAATAGAATGTGACAGGAATATTCTATAAAAGAAGCCAATGACCCTGCTGGCAAGTCCTGTACAGGTCAGGATAAAAGTTCCCTTAATGAAATTCTGTTTTGACATAATTATATCCTGATAACTTTTTGTAAATATATGCAAAAAATAACCTTGACAGAACGAAGAGTATCTGTTACTGTAATTACAGTAAATCCGACAAAAATACTGGGAATTAAAAGAGGTGAGCAGATGAAGCTGTCAACAAGGGCAATATATGGGCTTCGAGCTATGATTGACCTGGGAGTATACAGTGAACAGGAAGCTGTTTCCATTCAGAGTATTGCCGGAAGACAGAATATTTCAGTCAGCTATCTGGAACAGTTAATGGCAAAGCTGAAACGTGCCGGGCTGGTGGAAAGCACCAGAGGCGCATGCGGAGGCTACCGCCTGGGAAGACCGGCAGAGGAGATTTCTGTTGGGGATATTCTGAGGGTTCTGGAAGGCGGTCTGGAAGCGGCACAGTGTCCGGGTACGTCCCCTGAGGAAAACTGTGAGACAAAGGATATCTGTGTGGCAAAGCTTGTCTGGAAGCGGATCAATGACAGTATTACCCAGGCAGTAGATACTCTGATGCTTGGTCAGTTAATAGAAGAAAGCAGAAAAAAACAGGAAGAGAAAATGTAACATTGTTTATTATTGCAGGAGGACAGAGATTATGAATAAATTGATTTATCTTGACAATGCAGCTACCACAAAGACAGCTCCTGAGGTTGTTGAGGCAATGCTGCCGTACTTTACAGAATATTATGGAAATCCATCCAGTGTATATGATTTCGCAGTCCACAGCAAGGAGGCGGTAACAAAAGCCAGAGAGCAGATTGCAGGAGTCCTGAAGGCAAAACCGGAGGAAATCTACTTTACTGCCGGCGGTTCCGAATCTGACAACTGGGCGTTAAAGGCTGCTTTTGAAGCATACAAAGCAAAAGGTAATCACATAATTACAACAAAGATCGAGCATCATGCTATTCTTCATACATGTGAATATCTGGAAAAAAGAGGAGCAAAGATTACCTACCTTGATGTAGATGAAAACGGAATCGTCTGTCTGGAGGAACTGGAAAAAGCCATTACCCCGGAAACAATCCTGATTTCCATTATGTTTGCAAATAATGAGATCGGTTCCGTTCAGCCTGTCAAAGAAATCGGAATGATTGCAAGAGAGCATGGAATTCTTTTCCATACAGATGCGGTTCAGGCTTTTGGACAGCTTGCTATTGACGTGGATGAATGCAATATTGATATGCTCAGCTCCAGCGCCCATAAGATCAACGGACCGAAAGGAATCGGATTCCTGTACATCCGCAAGGGTGTAAAGATCCGTTCCTTTGTACACGGCGGAGCACAGGAGCGCAAACGCCGCGCAGGTACAGAAAACGTTCCGGGAATCGTAGGATACGGCGCTGCCGCAGAGCGGGCGGTCAATACCATGGAGGAGCGTACAGCTAAGGAAATCCAGCTGAGAGATTATCTGATCAGCAGACTGACATCAGAGATTCCTTACGTGAAGCTGAACGGAGATCCGGTAAAGAGACTTCCGAACAATGTCAATGTAAGCTTTCAGTTTATTGAGGGTGAATCCCTGCTTCTGATGCTTGACAGCTATGGCATCTGTGGTTCCAGCGGTTCAGCCTGTACATCAGGATCCCTTGACCCGTCTCACGTACTTCTGGCTATCGGACTTCCTCATGAGATCGCTCATGGTTCCCTTCGTCTGACACTCAGCGAAGAGACAACAAAGGAAGATCTGGATTACACAGTTGAGAAGTTGAAAGAAATTGTTCAGAATCTGAGAAATATGTCACCTCTTTATGAGGATTTTGTAAAGAAGCAGAAATAAAAGACCTGTATTCAGGGTATCTGAACTCTGGAAGCTGACAGGAATGAAGATAAAATACGATATTATCACATAGCAGGAGGAAATAAATTATGTACAGCGAAAAAGTTATGGATCATTTTCAGAATCCGAGAAATGTGGGAGAGATTGAGGATGCCAGCGGCGTTGGAACAGTCGGAAATGCAAAATGCGGAGATATTATGAGAATCTTTCTTGATATTGATGACGAGACTCATATTATTAAGGACTGCAAGTTCAAGACCTTTGGCTGCGGCGCTGCAGTGGCAACCAGCAGTATGGCAACCGAGCTTGTGATCGGAAAGACCATTGAAGAGGCAATGAAGGTGACAAACAAGGCGGTTATGGAGGCACTTGACGGACTTCCGCCGGTAAAGGTTCACTGTTCACTTCTTGCAGAGGAAGCCATTCATGCGGCTCTCTGGGATTATGCTCAGAAGAATCACATTGTGATCGAAGGGCTTTCCAAGCCAAAATCCGACATTCATGAAGGTGAAGAGGAAGCAGAGGAAGAGTATTAAGAAAAAAGGCTGTGACAGACAGAATCCGGAATGTTCCATAAGGGACAGAACCGGAGGCTGCTGTTGCAGCCTTACTCTGCTTATATTATAAAATGATATTGCGAGGTGGAAGTTTGACTGGACTTACAGAGGAACAGGTAAAAGAGAGGATTGAAGCAGGACAGACAAATGCTGACGAAAATCCCAATACCAGAACCTACAAGCAGATCGTAAAAGAGAATACCCTGACGTTTTTTAACTTTCTGAACCTTGTACTGCTTGTTCTGGTTCTTATGGTAGGCTCGTTTAAAAACGCGTTTTTTGTATGTATCATCATTATCAATACGCTGATCGGAATCGCTCAGGAAATCCGGGCAAAAAAAACAATCGACAAGCTGGCGATTCTCACAGCCAAAAAGTCCATTGTTCTGAGAGAAGGAAAGAAATGGACAGTTCCTACAGAAGAGCTTGTTCTGGATGATATTGTGTGTCTGAAAACAGGAGATCAGGTGCCTGCAGACGCCAGGATACTGGAAGGAAACCTGGAGGTAAACGAATCTCTTTTAACAGGAGAAGCGGACAATCTTCCAAAGAATCCGGGAGACGAGCTGTTTTCGGGAAGCTTTGTAACCTCCGGTGAGGCTTCCTGCCAGATCATTCATGTGGGAAAAGATAATTATGCTTCTCAGATCACCAGTGAGGCAAAAGAATTTAAACGTCATAATTCAGAGCTGAGAAACTCTCTGAACATTATTCTTAAGGTGATCAGTATTATCATTGTGCCTATTGGAGCGATGCTGTTTTATAAACAGTATTATATGGTAGGCGACAGCTTCAGGGATTCCATTGTAAGTATGGTCGCAGGCGTGCTGGGAATGATCCCGGAGGGGCTTGTACTTCTGACAAGTGTTGCCCTGACGCTGGGAGCTCTTGTACTTGCAAACAAAAAAACTCTGGTACAGGAGCTGTACTGCATTGAAACTCTGGCAAGAGTAGATACGCTCTGTCTGGATAAAACCGGAACCATTACAGAAGGCAGTATGTGCGTGGAGCGAGTAGAGCCGTTCATCCGAAGTAAGGAATGTGAGGCGTCCGGGGAAAATCAGATGGAAGAAGGCACTGCTGCGGAAGCGGTGGCACAGCAGGATGTGTCTGTGACGGAAAAACCGGAACAGGAAGAAGTATCCGAACCAGAGAAAACAGAACAGCCGGGATCTGCAGCAAAAGCAGAAAATACAGAAAAAATAGCAGAAACAAAAAATACTGCCGGGACAGAAAATGGGAAACAGGCGGAACTGTTTTCAGAAGAACCAAAAGCCGTTGATATGAAGGAAATCGAAGAGATCATGTGCAGCCTTATGCATGTGCTGCGCGATGAGAACGCTACGGCAAATGCTCTCAGGAAACGTTTTCCTGCAAGACCTGTTATGGTCTGCGAGCATGTGATACCGTTTTCTTCTGACCGGAAATACAGCGGAGCAGTGTTTGCAGAAAAGGGAACCTATCTTATGGGAGCTGTGCAGTTCCTTTTTCCGGAAAACAATCAGGACATGATCAGTCAGGCTCAGAAATACGCAGAAGAAGGTCTGAGGGTACTTGTTCTGGCTCACAGTCCGGAAAAGTCCGAGGGAACAGAGCTTCCGAAAGGTCTGGAACCAGTGGCATTTCTGCTTCTGACAGATGTGATCCGTGAGGAAGCGCCTGATACACTGAAATTCTTTGACAGTCAGGAGGTTGATCTGAAAGTAATTTCAGGAGATGATCCTGTAACCGTAGCGGCCATTGCCAGACGCGCCGGGCTGAAAAATGCAGATCAGTATGTGGATGCAACTACTCTTCTCACAGAACAGGACGTACAGCGTGCAGTTTCAGAGTACAGTGTATTTGGCCGTGTCACACCTCAGCAGAAAAAACAGATGGTTCAGGCACTTAAAAGCCAGGGCCATACAGTTGCCATGACCGGTGACGGTGTGAATGACGTTCTTGCGCTGAAAGAGGCTGACTGCAGTATTGCCATGGCTCAGGGAAGCGATGCGGCAAAGAATATTGCAAATGTGGTGCTGTTGGATTCCAATTTTGCATCCATGCCTCACATTGTAAATCAGGGCCGACGGGTAGTAAACAATATCCGTACCGCAGCGTCTATGTTCCTGATCAAAACCTTGTTTTCCGTTATGCTGTCTATTTTAACTATCTGTTTTGGAAACGCATATCCCTTTGAACCAATACAGATGTCTCTTATCAGCGCCTGTGCAGTAGGTATTCCTACATTCCTTCTTGCTCAGGAAAATAATTACGATAAGATCGATCATACTTTCCTGCGGCATGTATTTCTGAATGCGTTCCCGGCAGCAATCACCATAAGCTCCTGTGTGTTTACTATTATGCTGGTATGTCAGAATGTATATCATTCCAATGCCATGCTGAATACAGCCTGCGTTCTGGTAACCGGCTGGAACTATATGGCGGCGCTGAAAACCGTGTATGCGCCTCTGAACCGTTACAGGAAGGTGATTATTTATGGAATGCAGTTTATTTTCTTTGCTGCTGCAGTTATTTTCCAGAATCTGCTTTCCCTTGGATCTCTGGACTTTGGTATGATTATTCTGGTATTTATCCTCATGACCTTTGCGCCGGTTCTTATTGACGTGATTACCGGATGGATACGGAATATTTACGCCAGGTCACTGGATAAAGAAAATCCCGGACCTGTTGCTGCTTTTCTGACAAAGCTTCAAAACGGGAAAAATTAATAAAACGAACAGGATCCTCTTCAGAATTGTGGGGGATCCTTTTTTGTGTTTGTTCATTTTCTGTTACTGTTTACGACTTTAACAGTAACCTGGTCAAAATGCATTCCAAATCACCTTTGATGATGGTATTTTGCCCTGTATGTCTCGGGATTTTGGCATATACATGCCAAAACACCTTGCAGGATAGTAACCTGTGAACAGTATCCATTTTTTATTAATAATTAAAAAAGATAATATAATCATTGCATATGTTAATAATACATGATAAAATACAAAAAGAAAGGTTGAGGCTTATGGAATTTAAACAGTTAGAATCATACATTGCCATTGTAAAATATAAAAATCTTACAACAGCTGCAGAGGCCCTGGGGATTTCTCAGCCTACCATCAGTATTCATCTGAAGAATCTGGAAGAGGAGCTGCATACCAGGCTGATCATCCGCACTGCCAAAAACTTTGAGGTGACTCAGAGAGGACAGGAATTTTTTATATGCGCCCAGAATATCCTGAAGCTTCGGGACGATCTGGTAAACAGCTGGAACGGCAGGGAGGCGGAGATTATCCGCATGGGAGTTTCCACCATTCCTTCCGCCTATATTTTGCCTGAGGTACTGCCTGTTTTTGGAAAAGAACATGAAAATGTATATTTTTCCATTGACCAGATGGACAGTCAGAAGGTGATTGATGAGGTACATAAAGGAACTTACGATCTTGGACTGGTGGGAATGAAAACAGAGGACGAGCTTCTGGCATTTGAGCAGTTTTACCAGGACAGGCTGGTTGTGATCACTCCTGTAAAAGAGAAATTTCTCAGGATGAAGGAGCAAAAAGAGATGCCTGTGGAATGTCTGTTCCAGGAGCCGGTGATACTTCGTGAGGAGGGCAGCGGAAGTGGGAAAAGCGCAGGAAGATTTCTGGAAAAAATGGGGATAAAGGAAGAAAAGCTTCATGTTGCTGCCAGAATCAATGATCAGGAATCCATTAAAAATCTGGTGGCAGGAGGACTGGGAATTTCCATTGTATCCGAAAAGGCTGTAAAGGACTATGTGGAATCCAGACGGCTTCTTCAGTTCAGCCTGCCGGAGGAATTCTCCGGAAGGGAGTTTTATATTGTGTACCAGAAAAATTATATTTTAAAAGAATGTGCAGGGGAATTTATAAAGTTTCTGAAGGCATATCAGAAGTGAGCGGAGCGCTGCTGCCATAGGGTGTAAGGAAACAGGCTGTATGAACAGTAATCTGAACAAGAGGATGCGCAGCGCTGCTGCCATAGTGTGTAAGAAAACAGGCTGTATGAACAGTAATCTGAACAAGAGGATGCGCAGCGCTGCTGCCATAGGGTGTAAGGAAACAGGCTGTATGAACAGTAATCTGAACAAGAGGATGCGTAGTGCTGCTGTCATAAGATGTAAGGAAACAGAACAGTACCGGCACCAGAGAGTGCAGACAGAAAAAATACCCGGCAGAAAAAAGGAAGGAGATACGAAATGATTCAGTTACCGGAAAATTTTGAAACCTATGCGGAGGCCAGAAAAGCAGGATTTCTTCGTATGAAACAGTTAAAGGAGTCAGGAAGAAAAGTGGTTGGTATTTTTTGCTCCTTTGTACCTACAGAGCTGATCGAGGCTGCAGGGGGAACAGCAGCGCCTCTGTGCGCAACAAGTGAGGAACCCATATCGGCAGCAGAGGCAGATCTGCCTAAAAATCTCTGCCCTCTTATTAAGGCAAGCTATGGATTTGCTCTCACAGATACCTGTCCTTATTTTTATTTCTCGGATTTTATTGTGGGAGAAACCACCTGTGACGGAAAGAAAAAAATGTTTGAGCTGATGGACAATATCAAGGAAACTTATGTCATGCAGCTTCCGGCAAGAAGAGACGAGGCAGCTCTTGACGCGTGGGAAAAAGAGGTGGTTCGTTTCTGGAAAAAGCTGGAGGATTTTTACGGGATCACCATTACAGAGGAGGATGTAAAAAAAGCCATTCGCCTGAAAAACCGGGAACGTGAGGTGATGCTTCGTTTTCTGGAGCTTGGTAAATTAAACCCGGCGCCGATTTCCGGTTATGAAATGGGAACAAGACTGGACGGTCTTGGCTTTAATCCGGATATTGAGGAACGCTGCAGGATTATTGAGGCAAGAACAGAGGAGGTTATAAAAGACTGGGAAGAAAACTACAGAGGCAAATTATCAAAACGTCCGAGGATTCTGATTACCGGCTGTCCTAACAGTGGAATCCGTGAAAAAACAATTAAAGTGATCGAAGAGCTGGGAGCGGACGTAGTGGCGTTTGACTGCTGCAACGGTACCCGTGAAAAAGTGGAGAAGGTAGATGAAACGCTTCCGGCTGCAAGAGCTCTTGCAAAAAAATACCTGAATATTAACTGTTCTGTTATGAGTCCAAATGAAACCCGTATGGATTATATCAGCAATATGATCGACGAGTATCAGGTAGACGGTGTTCTGGAGCTGATCCTCTGTGCCTGCCATACCTACTCCATTGAGGCGTACAATGTAAAGAAAACAGCAATGGCAAAAAATGTTCCTTATCTGATGATTGAAACAGATTACTCCAAAGCAGACAGCGGACAGATCAATACCCGTCTGGAGGCATTTCTGGAAACAATCAGTCAGTTTAAATAAAACCAGAAGAAGAGAAAGGTGGATATAGTTATGAAAAAAACAGTAGACGCAATGGGAGATGCCTGTCCGATCCCTGTAGTAAAAACAAAAAAGGTTATAGAAGAGCTGAAAGCACAGGGAGGCACAGTAGAAACCTTTGTAGACAATGAGATTGCAGTTCAGAATCTCACAAAGCTGGGAAAGAGCAGCGGTTATTCTGTTCTTTCTGAAAAGCTGGAAGAAAAAAAATTCCGTGTTGAAATCCAGGTAACGGCAGGAGAAGCAGCGCAGATGCAGGAGCAGGAGCCTTCCTGCATTCCGGATATGAGACGCAGGAACACGGTAGTGGTAATTTCCTCCCAGTGTATGGGAGAGGGCGATCCGGAGCTTGGAACAGCACTGATGAAAAGCTATATTTACGCACTTTCTCAGCAGGATCAGCTTCCCTCTACCATACTGTTTTATAACAGCGGGGTGAAGCTGGCCTGCCAGGATGCGCCCACACTGGAGGATCTGAAGAGTCTGGAGGCTCAGGGAGTGGAAATCCTTGCCTGCGGAACCTGCCTGAATTTTTACGGACTGTCAGAAAAGCTTCAGGCAGGAAGTGTGACAAATATGTATGTGATCGCAGAAAAAATGAGCCAGGCATCCCTGATCATCAAGCCATGATAAGAGAAAGAAAGCCCTGTGTGGTACTGACTTTTTCCACTACAACAGCAGCCATGTCCATGGAAAAAAGGTGCGGTGAGCATAAGATACCCGGACGGCTGATCCCGGTTCCAAGAGAGATCACAGCAGGCTGCGGCCTTGCCTGGAAAATGCCGGAAGAGGATTATGAAAAATATAAGGACGAGGTGGAAAGTCTGAACATTACAGTGGAGCAGAAGGTTTGGCTGAAATTATAAAAATAAGGAAATAGGCGATCATGGAATATATTGGAATAGACATTGGTTCTACCTGTGCCAAGGTTGCTGTTCTGGATGAAGATGAGAACATCCTTCATCAGTCTGTGCAGCCTACCGGATGGAGCAGCGTGGATACTGCAGAGATCATTAAAAATATGCTTCTGGAAAAGGGGATTTGTCCTGAAACCGGAAAAGTTGTGGCTACCGGCTATGGAAGGGTATCTGTGCCCTATGCGGACAAAACCGTAACTGAGATTACCTGCCATGCCAGAGGTGCAGTATGGCTTCATAAGAAAAAAGACATGACAGTCATTGACATCGGAGGACAGGATACCAAGATCATTATTCTGGAAAACGGTATGGTGAAGGATTTTGCCATGAATGATAAATGCTCTGCCGGAACAGGGCGTTTTCTGGAGGTCATGGCAAATACCATGGCTGTGAGACCAGATGCTCTCTGTGAGCTGGCACGAAAGGGAAAGAAGGTAAAAATCAGCTCCATGTGCACGGTTTTTGCAGAATCTGAGGTAATCAGCCTGATCGGACAGGGTGAAAAAAAGGAAAATATTGCTTTTGCAGTGGTAAATTCAATTGCAGATAAGGTAGCGGCTCAGTGCAGCAAGATGAATGTGGGAACCGGAGAAGTATTTCTTACCGGAGGCTTATGTGAATGTGGCTATCTTCAGGAAATTCTGGAACAGAAGCTTGGCTCTCCCGTGCTTACGGGACCAGAATGCCGATACGCAGGAGCCATCGGGGCTGCGCTTTGCAGCAGAAATATATAAAACAGAGGAGAAGCGTTATGATTTATTTTGATAATGCAGCCACCACCATGCATAAACCGGAAACAGTGATTCATGCAGTGGCGCAGGCTTTAAATTCTCTGGGAAATGCAGGAAGGGGCGCCCATGAGGCGTCCCTTGATGCTTCCCGGAATATTTATGGAGTCAGAGAACGGATTGCAGATTTTTTTCACGGAGAGGACCCGTCGCGGATTGCCTTTACATCAAATTCTACAGAGAGCCTGAATACTGCAGTGAAAGGAATCCTGAAGCCGGGAGACCATGTGGTTACTACGGTTCTGGAGCATAATTCTGTGCTTCGTCCTCTTTACGAAATGGAAGAAAAAAGAGTGGAAGTGACAATCCTTCCCTGTGATGAGTATGGAATGGTTTATCCGGAGGATTTTACCCGTGCGATTCGTCCAAATACAAAGGCATTTATCTGTACACATGGATCAAATTTAACAGGAAATGTGCTGGATGTTCAAAGCATTGGTGCAGCAGCCAGGGAGAGGGGGATTCTTTCTGTGGTGGATGCCTCACAGACTGCCGGAGTATTTGATATTGATGTTCAGAAGATGAATATTGATATTCTCTGCTTTACCGGACACAAAGGACTTCTGGGCCCTCAGGGAACAGGCGGCATGTATGTGAGAGCAGGGGTGAATGTCCGTCCGCTGAAATCCGGCGGAAGCGGAATAAAGACCTTTGAGAAAAAACACCCTTCACAAATGCCAACTGCTCTGGAAGCAGGAACCCTGAACGGACATGGTCTGGCAGGTCTTGGGGCTGCTGTGGATTATCTGAACCGGCAGGGGCTTTCCTTTATCCGTGCAAAAGAGCAGGCGCTGATGAAAAAGTTTTATCTGGGAGTGCGGGATATTCCGGGAGTGAAGGTTTATGGGGATTTCCGTACCATGGACCGTTGCGCCATAGTAACTTTGAATATCAGAGATTACGATTCCGGCGAAGTGGGCGACGCCCTGTATATGGATTATGGCATTGCCACAAGAACAGGGGCTCACTGTGCGCCGCTGATGCACCAGGCGCTGGGAACCACAGAGCAGGGAGCGGTACGCTTCAGCTTCAGCCATTTTAATACAGAAGAAGAGATACAGAGAGGGATAGAAGCAGTCAGGGAACTGGCGGAGTAGGATTTCCGCCAGTTCCCTGCTAATATAACCTGATTATTTTTTTCTGCAAAGCCAGAAACAGCCGAAGGCAGGAATCTGAACGCCTTTGGCTTCCATTTCACGTCCGGAGATCAGGTCTGTGTATATGCCGTCTTCTTCGTTGATCCATGCAACTTTATCGTATTCACTGAAGTTATAAATTCCAATGAATTTCTCTTCTTCATTTTCACGTACAAGAGCCAGGATAGAAGAATCCCAGGTATCAATCGTATGAAGAGAAGCATCGCTGTTAAAGACAGAATGAACTTTTCTGAGTTTTTCCAGATGGTCAAGTGCAGGAAACAGTTTCCCCTGTACTGTCTCTGGTCTGCGGCGGTTTTCGGCAAGATCCCATCGGAAGTCGCCTCTGTGGAGATAGCGGGAATCAGCGGCCTTTTCAGGATTCTCATGGTAGGAATAATCGTTCAGCTGGCCGATTTCGTCACCGCTGTAAATAACCGGGATGCCTGACTGAGAAAGCATAAAGGCATGGAGCGTGATATCATAACGGATTCCTCTGTTTACCCCTTCTTCGTTTCCTTCAAAGCCAAAGCGTTCAATACCACACAGGGAAGCAGTTGTTCCACACAGACGGGCATCTCCCAGCCGGGGATCATCATTGTACAGTTCTCCTCGTGCAAAAGAATCCGGATAGCTTCCTGTCAGGAAGGCATTCAGGTATTTTTTGTGAGGAATTTCCTGGATACCGAAGTTACTCAGGAAATCGTAATCCAGGCCCCAGCCGATGTCGTCATGACAGCGGAGGTAATTCTGAAATACATAATCCCGCGGCAGATCAGCAACAAGATCAAGCTGACGGCGCAAAAGAGAGACATCCCGTGTTGCAACTGTATGCCAGGTAGTTGCCATGGTTGTTACATTATAAAGAAGATGACATTCCGGTTTTTCAACAGTTCCAAAATAAGGTACTACTTTTTCAGGAGACATAACAACCTCTCCAAGAAGAAGCACACCCGGGCACACGATCTCGCAGATCATACGCATAATACGGACAATAGTATGTACCTGAGGAAGATTTCGGCAGTTTGTTCCCAGCTGTTTCCAGATATAGGGAACTGCGTCAAGCCGTATAATATCAACTCCCTGATTGGCAAGATAAAGCATGTTAAAGATCATTTCGTTAAGAACTACAGGATTTCTGTAATTCAGATCCCATTGATATGGATAAAAGGTAGTCATGACATGTTTCTGGATATCGTCCAGCCAGGTAAAGTTTCCAGGAGCTGTAGCAGGGAACACCTGAGGACAGGTTTTTTCATATAAGGCAGGAATATCATAGGAATCAAAGAAGAAATAACGATCCTGGTACTCTTTTTCTCCGGCGCGGGCACGCTTTGCCCATTCATGTTCTTCGGAGGTATGATTCATAACAAAGTCAAGACATACACTGATTCCACGCTTATGGCATTGGGAAGTCAGGTGAGAAAATTCTTCCATGGTTCCAAGCTCTTTCCGGACAGTACGGAAATCAGAAACAGCATATCCGCCGTCACTGCGGCCTTCAGGAGATGCAAGAAGCGGCATCAGATGAAGATAGTTGACATTACATTCCTGTACATAATCAAGCTTGCTTTCCAGACCTTTCAGTGTTTTTGCAAAGGAGCTTACATACATCATCATGCCTGTAAGATCATTGCGTTTATACCAAAGAGAATCTTTTTCACGGGAAAGATCAGAAGCCTTTAATTCAGTATTTCTTGTATCATAAAATGTTTTCAGGCCATCAAGAAGCTGAGAAAGATGTTCCATAACAAGAGGATCATCCTGATAAAGCTCGCAGTACAGCCATTTCAGCTCATCCATGTGATGATTCAGACGGGTCTGATATATAGCTTCATCCTTTTCCACCGCAGATATTTTCACAGGCTCGGTTTTGGAGGTTTCAACCTTAATGGGCTCGGTCCTTTTTGTCTCGACTTTCACAGGCTCGATTTTAGAGGTTTCAACCTTAATGGGCTCGGTCTTTTTTGTCCCGACTTTTGCAGGCTCGGTTTTAGAGGTTTCAACCTTAACAGGTTCAGTCTTTTTTGTCCCGACTTTTACAGGCTCGGTTTTGGAGGTTTCGACCTTAACAGGTTCTGTCTTTTCGGTTTCGATTTTTAAGGTGCTGGTCTGCGGAGCGTTGGAAGTGGATTTTATGCGCTCTGCCTCAGCCCTTGCAGCAGTTTTCTTTTTCTGGAGTCTTTTCTTTGCCATATTCATTCTCCTTTGCTTATCATTCAGAATCAGCATTGTGTTCCGTAAATAAAAGAATAGAATTTCGCTGATTTTCCGGTACTTCCGGTACAATTAATGGTTATAAAATGTAATTTCCCACCCGTTTTGAGATATTGTCTGACAGGTTTTATAGTAATCTTACAGGGGGAGCAGAAAAATGTCAAGTATGCACAGTGGAGGTATAATGGCAGCAAAAATTCGTATTATAGCAGAAAGACTTCCTTATTTTACAATCATCTGTCAGAATTTCCGGATTTAAAATATACTGCCGGAAAATCTGACAGGTTGATTTTTTCAGGAGAGTCTGATAAATTCCGGTTTTCTGTTTTTGAATACAGTATAATACCGGAAGCCGCAGTCACTGAGAACCTTTGCCGCTTTATCAAAGGCAAAAGATATTTTTTCCGGAGAGTGGGCGTCTGCTCCCACAGTAATGATCTCGCCGCCAAGCTCGCGGTAACGGCGGATCACAGCAGTGCAGGGATTGGGCTCTCCAAGTCCATAATGATAACCGCCTGTATTCAGTTCGATTCCGATATTTTTACGGACCAGTGTGCGAAGTATTTCGTCCAGAATATCCTGATATCGTTCATAACTGTAGTAAAGATTCTTGTTTGGCCCGTAGCGCACAATATAGTCGATATGTCCGTATACATCCATTTCTGAGAATACATCCAGATTTTCCAGGATTGACTCAAAATATTCCATGTAGCCCTGGGATTCCTCACGGCCTTTAAAATATTCACCGTAATAGGGATCGGAGCCGTGAATTACATGGGAGGAGCCGATTACAAAATCAAAGGGATACAGCTTCAGATGATTTTTTAAATTTTCTTTCAGATGAGGCTGAAGCCCGTATTCAATACCGAAATTTATCATGATGCTGTCTTTATATTTTTCTCGCAGAAAAGACAGTCTGCGTGCATATGCGTCAAGATCCAGATGAAAAATCTGCTGATCCGGAGTAGGCGGGTAGTCCGGGTCCAGATGTTCGGTAAAACAGACTCCTTCAAGCCCCCGTGATATAGCGCCTTTGATCATATTTTCCATGTCTGTGTCAGAATCTGCAGAAAAAGAAGAGTGCATATGACAGTCCCATAAAATGCTGTTTTTCATAGAAACCCTCCGTTATGTATGTTATAAGCCGATTATAGCACAGAGATTTACTTTTTTTGTAATGTTTTTTCCAAAATAGTCTTGAATTTTTGTATGAGATTCGATACAATATGTTCAGGTTGACGTTTCTTTAACAATAGAGGGAGCGCCATAATCAACCATTTAATTCATAGGAGGAATTTATCATGGCAGTAAAAGTTGCAATTAATGGATTTGGCCGTATCGGTCGTCTGGCTTTCCGTCAGATGTTTGGAGCAGAAGGATTTGAAATCGTTGCTATCAACGACCTTACTTCTCCGAAAATGCTGGCTCACTTATTAAAATATGACTCTACACAGGGCAGATATGAACTGTGTGACAAAGTAGAGGCTGGAGAAGACTCTATCACAGTTGACGGAAAAGAAATCAAAATCTACGCAAAAGCTAACGCTGCAGAGCTTCCTTGGGGAGAGATCGGTGTAGACGTTGTTCTTGAGTGTACAGGATTCTACACATCCAAGGACAAAGCTCAGGCTCATATCGATGCAGGCGCTAAACACGTTATCATTTCCGCTCCGGCAGGAAACGACCTTAAGACAATCGTTTACAATGTAAACCACGAAGGTCTTACAAGCGAAGACAAGATCATCTCCGCTGCATCCTGTACAACAAACTGCCTTGCTCCGATGGCAAAAGCTCTTAACGATCTTGCAGCTATCAAGACAGGTATCATGTGCACAATCCACGCTTACACAGGCGATCAGATGACACTTGACGGACCGCAGAGAAAAGGCGATCTGAGAAGATCCCGTGCAGCAGCAGTTAATATCGTTCCAAACAGCACAGGTGCTGCAAAAGCAATCGGCCTTGTTATTCCGGAACTGAACGGCAAACTTATCGGTGCTGCTCAGCGTGTTCCGACCCCAACAGGTTCTACTACAATCCTTACAGCAGTTGTTGAAGGAAATGTAACAAAAGAGCAGATCAACGCAGCTATGAAAGCAGCTTCCAACGAGTCCTTCGGATACAACGAAGACGAGATCGTATCCAGCGATATCGTAGGAATGAAATATGGTTCTCTGTTCGATGCTACTCAGACTATGGTTCTTCCGCTTGATAACGGAACAACTCAGGTACAGGTAGTTTCCTGGTATGACAACGAGAACTCCTACACAAGCCAGATGGTTCGTACAATCAAACACTTTGGCAAACTTCTCGGAGCATAATGTTTCATACGAAAGAATGAAATAGACTCAGTAAGGGGTCCGGTCTGATTAGGGCCGGATTCCTTTTTTATTAAAATTCGGAGGTTATACGATCATGGGATTAAATAAAAAATCTGTTGATGATATCAATGTAAAAGGCCAGAAAGTTCTGGTAAGATGCGACTTTAACGTTCCGCTTAAAGAGGGCAAAATCACAGACGAGAACCGTCTGGTTGCTGCTCTTCCTACAATCAAGAAACTGGTTGCTGACGGCGGAAAGATCATTCTCTGCTCTCACCTTGGAAAACCGAAGGGAGAACCGAAACCGGAGCTTTCTCTTGCACCTGTAGCAGTTCGTCTTTCTGAGCTTCTTGGACAGGAAGTAAAATTTGTTGCAAGCCCTGTTGTTGTGGATGACACAGTAAAGGCAGCTGTAGACGCTATGAACGACGGAGAGATCGTTCTTCTTGAAAACACACGTTATCGTGCAGAGGAAACAAAGAACGGCGAAGCTTTCAGCAAAGATCTTGCTTCCCTTGCAGACGTATTTGTAAACGACGCATTCGGAACAGCTCACAGAGCACATTGCTCCAACGTTGGTGTTACAGAATTTATCGACACCTGTGTAGTAGGATACCTGATGCAGAAAGAAATCGACTTCCTTGGAAAAGCAGTAGAAACTCCGGTAAGACCGTTTGTTGCTATCCTTGGTGGCGCAAAGGTTGCTGATAAGCTGAACGTAATCTCCAACCTTCTTGAAAAATGTGATACTCTGATCATCGGCGGCGGTATGGCTTATACCTTCCTTAAAGCAAAAGGTCTTGAAGTAGGCGCTTCTCTTGTAGATGATACAAAACTTGACTACTGCAAGGAAATGATCGCAAAAGCAGAAACACTTGGAAAGAAACTTCTTCTTCCTGTAGATACTGCTATCGCAAAATCTTTCCCGAACCCGATTGATGCTGAGATCCCGGCTGAGTATGTTGACTGTGACGCAATTCCGGCAGACGTACTTGGACTTGATATCGGACCGAAGACAGCAGAGATTTATGCAGAGGCTGCTAAAACAGCTAAGACTGTTGTATGGAACGGTCCGATGGGCGTATTCGAGAACCCGGTTCTTGCAAAAGGTACAATCGCAGTAGCAAAAGCTCTTGCAGAAACAGACGCAACAACAATCATCGGTGGTGGTGACTCTGCAGCAGCAGTAAACCAGCTTGGCTTTGGTGACAAAATGAGCCATATTTCCACAGGCGGCGGCGCTTCTCTGGAATTCCTGGAAGGTAAGGAACTGCCAGGTGTAGCAGCAGCTAACGATAAATAGAACACTTAATGAGGACGAGCGAGAGCGAAGTTCCGAATTTAGTGTGAATTTAGTTCGAAGGAACTTAATGAGGGCAAGCGGAAGCGCAGACCGAATTTAGTGAATCGAACTTCCTTGACCAGCAAAAGCGAGCTTAGTTGAGGGAATACACGAGAAATAGCAATCGTATTGCAGTGAATCACACTTCCCTGTAGAAGAGGGGAAACAATGATTACCACTGATTTGCGATGGCAGATCAGATATAAGATAATTTTAACAAGATAGGAGATTATATCATGGCAAGAAAGAAAATTATTGCTGGTAACTGGAAAATGAACATGACTCCCAGCGAGGCTGTTAAATTAGTAGAAACTCTGAAACCGCTTGTAAATAATGAAGAAGTTGACGTAGTATTCTGCGTTCCGGCTATTGACATTATCCCGGTTGTAGAGGCATGCAAAGGAACGAACATTCAGATCGGCGCTGAGAACATGTACTTTGAGGAGAAAGGTGCTTACACAGGTGAGATTTCTCCGGCTATGCTCACAGATGCAGGTGTAAAATATGTTGTTCTCGGACATTCTGAGAGAAGAGAATATTTTGCAGAGACAAACGAGACTGTAAACAAAAAAATGCTGAAAGCTTTTGAGCATGGAATTACTCCGATCATGTGCTGCGGCGAGACTCTTGATCAGAGAGAGCAGGGCGTGACAATGGATTTCATCCGTCAGCAGGTTAAGGTTGGTTTCCAGAACGTAACAGCAGATCAGGCAAAAACTGCAGTGATCGCTTACGAGCCGATCTGGGCTATCGGAACTGGAAAAACAGCTACAACTGAGCAGGCTCAGGAAGTTTGCGCAGGAATCCGCGCATGCATCGCTGAAATCTATGATGAAGCAACAGCAGAAGCAATCCGTATCCAGTACGGTGGATCTGTAAATGCTGCAACTGCTCCGGAACTGTTCGTACAGAACGATATCGACGGAGGTCTTGTTGGCGGCGCTTCTCTGAAAGAAGAGTTCGGAAAGATCGTAAACTACAAATAAGTATCAACTGTATATTTAAACAATAAAAACACCGCAGAATATCCGGTTCTGGAAACACAATTTCGGGACCGGAATGTTCTGCGGTGTTTTTGCGTAAATGTAATTATAGATGGATTTTAAGGGAAATTCAGCATAAACTTTAACACGTTACTTGACAAATGTCCTCTGGCAGTCTACTATTAAAAAAACATCCATATGTCAGAGAAAGAGAGGAGTTTTTTTATGGAGAAAAAGGTGATTCATGCAGCCCTTCTTGGGTTTGGAACAGTGGGAACAGGAGTTTATAAGGTACTGAAAAACCAGGAAGAGGAGATGGAAGCCAAGCTTGGAAGCGTTGTCCGGATTAAAAAGATCATGGTTCGGAATCTGGAAAAGGCCGCGGTAAAGGTGGAAGATCCCTCTGTACTTACAAACAACTGGGAAGAAATCGTCAATGATCCGGATATTGATATTATTATTGAGCTGATGGGCGGTATGGAACCAGCCAGAACTTATATTCTTGCAGCTCTTGAAGCCGGTAAGCATGTGGTTTCTGCGAACAAAGATCTGATCGCTGTTTATGGAAAAGAGCTTCTTGACATGGCAGAAACACATCATGTGGATTTTCTGTTTGAGGCGGCTGTGGCAGGCGGGATTCCCATTATCCGTCCTCTGAAGCAGTGTCTTGCCGGAAATCATATGAAAGAGGTTATGGGAATCGTAAACGGAACTACCAATTTTATACTTACAAAAATGACCCAGGATAAAATGGAGTTTAAGGAGGCTCTGGCTCTTGCCACGGAGCTTGGATATGCGGAAGCAGATCCTACAGCAGATATTGAAGGTCTTGATGCAGGACGAAAGGTTGCTATTCTGGCTTCGGTTGCATTTAATTCCAGAGTTGTTTTTGATGACGTATATATTGAAGGAATTACAAAAATTTCAGCAAAAGATATCTCTTATGCAAAAGAAATGGGCTGTGATATAAAGCTTCTGGGTGTTGCCAGAAACACAGAGGAAGGGATTGAGGCTTACGTATGTCCAATGCTGATTCCAAGCACACATCCTCTTGCTTCAGTGAATGATTCTTATAATGCAGTGTTTGTAAATGGAGACGCAGTGGAAAACGCCATGTTCTTTGGACGGGGCGCAGGTGAACTGCCCACAGCCAGCGCCGTAGTGGGAGATATTTTTGATATTGCCCGTAATATGAAGGCAAACTGCTGTGCAAGGATCGGCTGTACCTGTTATAAAACAATACCAGTGAAAAAAATGGCTGATACCCGGAACTGTTATTTCCTCAGACTTCAGGTTGAGGACCGCTGCGGTGTTCTGGCAGAAATGACTGCTGTTTTTGCAAAATATCATGTAAGCGTGGCTCAGATTATCCAGAAGCAGGCAAAGCCAAATGAAAGCGCAGAGATCGTAGTGATCACAGGAAAAGTACGGGAAGGTGATTTCCGCACAGCAATGGAAGAGCTTTCAGGAAGAAGCTTTGTACATAAAATATCCAGTATGCTCCGGGTATATGGAGAATAGCAGAACAACCGGCTGCTTACATGCTGCCATCTCAGATATTCTGTTTTACTTTAGAGGAGAAGCTGATATATACCAGATAAAATACCAGGAATTTTTCAGGGAAAATCCTTGAAAAATTCCTGATTTTTGGTAGTATATAATAGGTAAGAACAAGTAAAGTAAGACTCTGTGATTATGCAGAGAAATTATACAAAAAGGAGAACATTATGAGCAAAAAACCAACTGTTTTAATGATCCTTGACGGTTATGGACTGAATGACAGACATGACGGCAACGCAGTATATGAGGCAAAGACTCCTGTTATGGACAGTCTGATGGCAGAATATCCTTTTGTAAAAGGAAATGCAAGCGGACTGGCAGTAGGTCTTCCGGATGGCCAGATGGGTAACTCTGAAGTTGGCCATATGAATATGGGCGCAGGACGTATTGTATATCAGGAGCTGACAAGAATCACAAAAGAAATCAATGACGGCGATTTCTTTAAAAATGAGGCGCTTCTGGCAGCAATGAAAAATGCAAAGGACAACGATTCTGCAATTCATTTTATGGGACTTCTTTCTGACGGTGGCGTTCACAGCCACAATACACACCTTTACGGACTTCTGGAAATGGCAAAGAGAGAAGGACTGAAAAAGGTTTATGTTCACTGCTTCCTGGATGGCCGTGATACACCTCCGGCTTCCGGTAAAGGATACATTGAAGAGCTTCAGGCAAAAATGAATGAGATTGGCGTAGGTGAGATCGGCGTTGTTTCTGGACGTTACTATGCAATGGACAGAGACAACCGCTGGGATCGTGTAGAGCTTGCCTACAAGGCTCTTACTCAGGGCGAAGGCGTAAAGGGAACCGATGCGGCAGAGGCTGTACAGGCATCCTATGACAATGAAAAAACGGATGAATTTGTACTTCCTACTGTAATCGAAAAAGACGGAAAACCGGTAGCGTCTGTTCAGGATCACGATTCTGTTGTATTCTTTAACTTCCGCCCGGACCGTGCCCGCGAGATCACAAGAGCTTTCTGTGATGATGATTTCAAAGGCTTTGAGCGGGAGAAGAAGCTGGATCTGACTTTTGTATGCTTCACAAATTATGACGATACTATTCAGAATAAGATCGTAGCCTTTAATAAGGTACAGCTTCACAATACCTTTGGCGAATATCTGGCAGCGCATGATATGACCCAGGTTCGTATTGCAGAAACTGAAAAATATGCGCATGTTACTTTCTTCTTTAATGGCGGTGTAGAAGAGCCAAATAAGGGAGAGGACAGAATCCTTGTAAAATCTCCGAAGGTTGCAACCTATGACCTTCAGCCGGAGATGAGCGCGCCTCAGGTTTGCGACAAGCTGGTTGAAGCTATCAAATCTGACAAATATGATGTTGTGATCATCAATTTTGCAAATCCGGATATGGTAGGTCACACAGGTGTGGAAGCTGCTGCAGTTAAGGCTGTGGAGACAGTGGATGAATGTGTGGGAAGAGCAGTAGAGGCTCTGAAGGAAGTAAACGGACAGATGTTTATCTGTGCAGACCATGGAAATGCAGAGCAGCTTGTTGATTATGAAACAGGAGAACCATTTACTGCTCATACAACAAATCCGGTTCCGTTTATTCTTGTAAATGCAGATCCGAAATATACTCTGAAAGAGGGCGGATGTCTTGCTGACATTATTCCGACTCTGATTGAGCTTATGGGAATGGAAAAACCAGAAGAAATGACAGGAGAATCCCTTCTGATCGAAAAATAAAACATAAAAACTGTGATGGAACGCAGGCGGAAACTGTCAATAAGATAAAGCTGAAGATCTCCATCTGTAATAAAACTCTGAGCAATACAGGAAAATCCTGTGCTGCTCAGGGTTTTTGCATATTAAGGATAAAAAAGACAACGCAGGATACAATATAAGTATTGCCAGCTGTTATAATAAAATTATGGAAATTCTGGTATATTATGAAAAAACATAGGGCAGATATGGTACAAATACCATGAAATATGTTATAATATGAAAGATTAAAAATCCGATACACAAACAGCAGTTTTTTGATGTTACAGTCTAGGAGAATGGAGATAGATGAGCAGTAAGAAAAAAAGAAATGATGTGGGATCCGGACCCGGAGAAAACATTGATATTGAAGATAAGATCAATGCGGCAATGGACAAGATCATGAAAGATCCTGAGGAAGAGAGAAACAGTTCCCAAAGGAAATACGAACCGGACAACGGAGAGTCTGAAACAGAAGAATACGAATCAGAAGAAAGATATGATTCAGAAGAATACGAATCGGATGAAGCATATGATTCTGAAGAGGAGTACGAATCAGAGGAGGACTATGATCCTGAAGAGGAGTACGGCTCCCAGGAAGAACATGGCGAAGATGCGGAATATGATGAAGAAGGATATGATGAGCCGGAAGAAGGTTCCCAGGATTTTTCCCGTAATATAAAAGCTTCCGGAAAATTAAAATCAGCCAGACCTCAGCCGGTAAAATATGTGCCGATGGATGACATAGAAGAGAAGCTGGCGCTTCTTCCGGAAAATAAAAGGAAAAAGCATAAAGGTTTGAAGATCACAGGACTGGCAGCCGCCATGGCGGTTGTTGTTGCAGGATGCGCTTATGCGGGAATGACCTATTATTATTCAGACCGCTTTTTTGAGGGAACCTGGATCAACGGAATCGACTGTTCAGGCAAGACGGCATACGAGGTAGAAACGGCTCTGGCAGATAAGGTACAGGATTATTCCATTCAGGTATCTTCCAGAAACCAGGAACCTCAGATGATTACAGGCGAGCAGATCAATTACCAGTATCTGTCCACCGGGGAGACACTTCAGCTTCTGAAAAATCAGAAGCCCTATGAGTGGATCAAAGGTTTTTATGAGCAGAAAAGCTATACGGTGGCAGAAAATGTGGCCTATGATAAAACCCTGCTTCAGCAGCAGGTTACAGCTCTGAACTGTGCAAAAACCGAGAATCAGACAGCACCGGAAAACGCCTATGTAGCTTTTAAGGATAATCAGTTCCAGATTGTGCCGGAAACAGAAGGCACCCAGCTTAACGTGAAACAGGCTTACAGGATCCTGGATCAGGCTGTAGCTGACACACAGGCGTCTATTGATTTTGGAACAGCGCCGGATGCATATGTGTCAGCAGAAGTAACTCAGAATGACCCGGAGCTTCAGTCAGCATTGGAGGCCTGCAATAATTATACAAAGGCCAGCATCACATATACCTTTGGAGACCAGACAGCAACGCTTGACGGAAACACGATCAAGGACTGGCTTCAGTTTGACGAAAAAGGCCAGCTTCTGATGGATGACAATACGTTCCACCAGCACATTGCAGATTATGTGGCACAGCTTGCAGCAACCTATAACACGGTGGGCACAGAACGGGAATTTCATACAACCAGTGGACGGACGGTTTATGTATACAGCTCCGTTTACGGCTGGGCGATCGATCAGGCGGCGGAGGCAGCTCAGCTTGCCCAGGAAATTCAGTCGGGAACCCAGACAACACGGGAACCCATATATGAGCAGACAGCTAATTCTCATGGTTTAAATGATCTTGGAAATACGTATATTGAGGTAGATCTCAGCAATCAGCATATGTATTATTATCAGTCAGGCTCTCTGATTTTTGATTCAGAGTTTGTATCCGGAAATATGAGCTATTCAGACAGACAGACTCATGCAGGTATTTTTACCTTATATTCCAAGACAAGTCCTTCGGTTCTCCGGGGAGACAAAAAACCGGATGGAACCTATGAATATGAAGAGCCTGTAGATTACTGGATGCCCTTTGACGGCGGTATTGGATTCCATGATGCTCCCTGGAGAGATGCGTTCGGAGGAGATATTTATCTGACCAACGGTTCGCATGGCTGTATCAATCTCCCACCGGAAAATGCAGCAGTTCTGTACAGCATTATTGACTATAATGTACCGATCGTATGCTTTTATTAAAGATAATGGAGGAATAACATAGAAATGAGCAGATCTTTTGATTTTATTCTTGCAGGAGCTTCTCTGATCGTGGGGATTCTGCTTCTGACAGGACATGGAGACTTTTTTATGAAGGGAGGAAACGCCCAGCTTCGCAAAGCCAAATATGATGAGACAAAAATGGCAAAGGGCTCAGGCGTGGCTTTAATCCTGATCGGAATTGTCACCTTAATTGATTCCTACACCACAACCGTTGCGGCAAAGATCGGATATATTGTGGTTCTTGTAATTATTATGGCAGGACTGATGTGGTATCTGAAAAAGAAATGCATGAAAAACTGAACTGAACGTTGGAGTGAAATAAAAAAATAATCAGAAGAAAACGGGGAAACTGTGATTTAGGATTAAATCGCAGTTTCCCCGTTTTTTAACCAAACAGCTTTGTCAGATCTGCAGGCCTGCTGATCCTGTAATCCGGTTCCGGCACATCTCCGAAACCATAGGAGGCAAACACAAAGGGAATACCGGCTTTGCGGCAGGACAGAAAATCTCCCATAGTATCGCCTACATACACAGTGTCTTTCAGATGATAGGTGTCCATAAGCTTCAGGATCGTATCGTGTTTTTCCAGACCTGTATCACCGAAGCACAGATGTCCTCTGAAATATTTTCCGAGCCCTGAAGATTTCAGAAATACTTCAATATATCCTGCCTGACAGTTGCTGACAATGTAAAGGGGATATTTTTCAGAAAGAGCTTTCAGAGTCTTTTCCAGATCCTCATAAAGAGGGGCGCAGGTTTTCAGAAGAGCCTCGTGCTCCGCCTGGCAGCAGGCATCTATGATCCGAAGCTGTTCTGCTTCTGTTTTGTCCGGTAATAACTGAGCTGCAATAGCCGGAAGCGGCTGGCCGAAAAGTCCCATCAGTCTTTCGGCTGTGATTGTTATATTCATATGTTCTTTATTGTGCAGGTACTCATCCCAGGATTCTGCAACAATTTCCGTGGAATCCCACAGGGTTCCGTCTACATCAAAAATAATACTGTCCATAAAATTCCTTCCTGTATGTAAATATATGGTTTTTGGATATCAGATTTCTGTTTTAACAGTTTGGATTATACACAGAGGTGACGGAAAAATCAACATGTCAGCAAAGAAAAAAGACATTTTTGTATAGTTGAAGGACAGATGGAAAACACTGATTTTATTTCGAGTAACATAGCATTGGAAAGCTTTCTGTAGAGATTCAGGTGTGAATTTCTGGAAATATCAGAAAAGGAGGAAATACAAAATGAAACGAAAAGTTTTTATGGCTCTGGCAATAGGAGCCGGCTGCTGTCTTATTACAGGAAATGTTCTGATGGCACAGCCTTCGGTTCCTCAGTGGGAATATGTAGAGCAGACAGATGATGGTATGCTTGTGTTCCGTATGGGAGAAATTGAGCTGAAGGTTCCTGAAGACTGGGAGGATTCTTATGTACGCAAAGAGAAAGATGGAGGTGAAGCTTTTTACCTGAAGAATTCTGATGAGAAAGAAAAAAATGAGCTGTTCTGGTTAAAAGACAGTGAAGGGCTTCAGGCTTTGTGGGATGAGGAATACAGAGCTCAATGGGATATACAGGAGGACGGCTCTGCTTCAGACAGCCAGAAAACAGAAGGCAGTAGTGAGGAAACTCAGAGCGACTCCCAGGAGCAGGAGAATCAGAATTCAGATGATAATTCTGATTCTACAGGGGAACAGGAAAATGTCATGAGCCAGACAGGGTTTAATGGATGCTATCTTTATGGGGAAGATGGAAAAGAAGTTTATGTAGAACAGTCTGAGGATGGAAACTGGTATGATGAAAATGGGGTTTGCTATGGTTCCAGGGAAGAGATTGATGATGCAGGTGAGAATGGAGATCCTGTTACAAATGAAAATGGGGAGACCTATTACTGGACCACACAGGAATAAGTGATTTTTATTAATTAAAATTATGAAAGCGGATATTGTAGGGGAGCAATATCCGCTTTTTTGTTAATACATATTGATAAGGAAAATGAAGATCATGAAAAACGAGTATACTATTATGTTATTTTGCAAGTTTAATAAATGTTGCAGCATTGCAGATGCCTGTAACCGGAAGCTTCATGTTTGTCTGGAATTTTTTTACAGCAGCCAGACATCCGCTTCCGAAGGTACCCGGATATTCTACTCCATTAGGATTAAATCCTCGTATCAGAAGAAGAATCTGGCAGGCTGTTACCATATACTGTGTTTCACCTGATTTTACATAATGGTTTCCAAGGGCTGCTTCTGTGGCAGGACCCCAGACACCGTCTACAGCCAGCCCGGAGCCATAATCCAGGTTCATAGCTTTCTGTAAAACCTTGATTCCGGCCTTTTTAGTAGCAGCATCACGTACACCTGTAATAGTAAGCCCAGCGCCTACAAATTTATTTGCAGCAGTCTGGCCCTGACGGATATAAACATTTCCGCTTGGCGGAGGGGTTACAGAAGAATCGTCATTCATATAACGAAGAACACAATCCCAGTTTTTATTGTAGTAACTTCTGATACAGATTTCCTTTCCGGTCTGATCTCCAGTTTTTCCGCCAGTAGTGGTGCCATTTTCATTGATGCTTGCATGAACAATCTGTCCATTACCAATGTACATTGCAGTATGTGTGACTGTATTCAGAAGTACGTCACCCCGTTTTAAACCAGAGCCATTACTCAGATTAATGCTGGAGCGTACATCTTTAAAACCACAGGAAATAAATACTGATTTCATATTACCTGTATAGGATGCACCTTTTGATTTTACTGGAACACCTGCAGCCTGCCATGCGCTGATAACTGCAGATGAACAGTCGTAGTCAGGTCCCCAGCGATTGTCCTGGTCATATCCATGTTTCGGATTATTTGCAAGGTCGATCATCCACTGTGTTGCTTTTTCAATTTTACCCATTTGTTTGTCCTCCTTAAATGTGTTGTAATTGTTTTTGTTGTTCACCGGCGATACACCTTATAAAGAGTGAAAAAAATAAAAAGTGTAAACAAAAAAAATAAAAAAGGCATAATAAAAATTCCCAGAACACAGAAATTTTTATATCACACCTTTTTGGAGGACATTTTTTGCTGTTTTAAGGACAGTAGAGTAAAAGTCAGTGAAAAAAGTATATTCTTATTTTGCTGCAATACCTGACAGCACAGTTAGCTCTTGTGTCCACGATCATAAATGTATACAATGTCTGCTACGTTTTTTGCATGCTTTTCATCCATAGTTTCCATGATAGAGACAACTTTTTGGATGTCAGGATTTTGTATATGGGTATTTTTAGGGAAAAGATCATATAAAAGAGAATCTAATCCTACATCAAGAGCATTGGAAAGTCTGCAAAGAGTTTCTACAGTTGCGGAATATCTTCCGTTTTCAATACGGCTGATCTCACTGACAGATACACCGGATAATTCAGAAAGCTTTTCCTGCGTTAAGTTTTTTTCGGTTCTTGCATTTACAAGGCGTTTAGCTAAATCAAGTTTCATAGTATTCGTCCTTTCTTTGTTATAGTGTAGCAATAAATCGACAGAAAATGAAACGCATACATGACATGTGACAAGGCAAAAATGACGTATAAAGAAAAGAGGAAAAATTTTGGAAGAAACAGGAAATTTCGGGGAAACTTATGTTATGATGTATGCATTAGAAACACTTCATAACAGAGGGATTACAGTGAAAGAAACTGTATATGAAAGCATTCACAATCTCAATCAGTGGTATGAACAGTCAGGAAATTACAAATATCTTGAACTGGCGCTGTTGCATATGCAGGCGTATGCCAATATGGGATTTGCCCTGGATGAGGCTGATTTGTCCGTACAGAAAGTACTGGAATATACAGGAAAGACAAAAGATGACTTTTTTCCAAGAGGAAACAGCTTTGGAAAAAGAATCAGGCTTAACAGAGCGCAGGTACGCAGCATGATTGGAAAATGGAAACCAACGAAGGAACATCCAATGACTATCGCAGAACTGGTAGATGATATTATCTATAAGGTAAAGACACACTGTGAGGGCAGATATGTGTACCGGTATCAGCGAAAGAAAGCGGAAGATGCAGAGGTATATGAGTTGGTGATCAATAAGGGGGAATGCTATTTTTATGATGTAAAAAATTTTCGTTTTTATACATTTGTTGAGGAGTAGAAAGCGTATGATACGGATTATGATTTTAGATGATGAAGCAATATACCTGGAAAAAGAACGAAAAATAACACACAGTTTTTTTGCCAGAAAAGGAATTGAACACAGAATTGAAGTATTTCAGAGCTGGGAATGGTTTATTGCAGGTCTGAAAGAAGAAAGGTTTGATCTTTATATTCTGGATATAGAAATGTCGGGGAAAAATGGTCTGGAAGTGGCAAGAGAAATTCGCAGGTATTATGCAGATCCAACAATGATTTTTATTACCAATTATATGGATTATGCAGTAGATGCTTATGAAGTAAATACATACCGCTATATTCCAAAGACAAAAATGGAAGAAAAACTTCCTGAGGCATATGAATCTCTTCTTCCTGAACTTATGAAAAGAGAAGAACAGTATTATGTAATAGAGAAAAAGGGAGAGATAGAAAAGATTGCATATTCTGATATCTATTACATGAGAAAAGAGGGGAAATATGTTGTTATTGTCCACAGATTCGGAGAAAGTAAGATCCGGAAATCCATGATTCATTTTCAGGAAGAACTGAAGTCAAGAGAGTTTTTGTCTGTAGATAAAGGGATGATGGTAAATATCCGGCACATCATGAAAGTAAAAGATTATGAAATCTTTATGCGGGATGGTGTGCGTATTCCGGTGGGAATTACGAAGTATACAGGAGTAAAGAATGCTGTGGCAGACTTCTGGAGGAGTGAACCGTGAAAATTGCATTATATATACTGGCAACATTTCTGGAAACAGGACTTGGAATCCACATTTTTGCCCAGGCTTTTCCAAAAAGAGAATACATGGGAAAAAATCAGATAGCAGCGGAAGTGGTATTGATTAGTGTTTTAATACTGGTTAGTTATATATTTTCAGTATTTTTCTTTCATGGAAAAATGAAATATATATGGGAAGTGCTGTTGGGCATTTGTTTTTGCTTTATTTTGTGTATCATTACTAGTAGAAGAAAAGTACAGGGTAAAATGAAAATAGAATGGGGGAAATATTGTTTCTTAAGCTGGAGTGTATTATTACTCACATGCCAGTATTGGTGTTCATATTATTCAGATCTGATGTTAATTGTAGGAAATATTTTTCCAATAATTTTTATATATGTGTTTTATCAGTGTTCAGTATTACAAGCATACTTGTGGGAGATTTCATATCTCGCCAGCATCAGTATGACAAAGATTATTTATATCACTTATATGGGGATATTTGAAAAAAGATATTTTAAAGAATTTTTCCTGTATCCCCGACAACATACATATCAGGAAGTTCTTTACTGGTTGATAATTGAGTTGGTAATTTTACTGTTGCTGAAATATATTCCTGTGAAATTTATATTAAAAGAAATCTTCAAAAAATATAAAATAATAGTATTTATATTTACTATTGCAGAATGGCAAATGCTTCGTTTGTTGGTTAATAGCGGAGTAGGAAGAGCGGAAAAAAGAAATTTTGTGGGAATATTAATTATGACCTGCGTGGGTTTTTTTGCCTCAAGTTTTGTAGTATTAATTTCATTTAGAAAAATTGAAAATACAGAGCAGAAGATTTTTGAAGTTCGCAATGAAACTATGCAATATCAATATCAGGAATTAAATGAATCTTATGAGCGATACAGGCATCTGGTTCACGATGAAAAACACATTTTGTGTTATTTAAAAGAATGTATCCATACAGGGAAGAATCAGGAAGCTCTTGCGTTTATCGAAAGTTCTCAGAAGAGTATAGTAGACAGATCAAGAAGCTTCTGGACAGGAATCACTACTCTTGATTTTATGTTGAATATTAAAAAACGTAAAATGGACACTGTGAATATTGAATTTTCCCTTGATGCAAAGGTTTCAGAAATCCCCATGGAGGATGCTGACTTTATTGTTGCTTTGGGGAATCTTTTGGATAATGCTATTGAGGCGGCAGAACAATGCCAAAAAGAGAACAGAAAGATCTGGATGTCTATCCAGAATATCAATGAAATGTTCCTGATGACTTTGAAAAACACCTGTGAAACACAGCCAGTAGAAAAAAATAATAAATTTGTTACGCATAAGAAAAATGCAGACAGACATGGCTTAGGTGTAGAGAGCGTCAGGAGGATTATGGAAAAATACCAGGGAGAAATCAGTTTCGAATATAAAAGCGGTTTTTTTGAGGTATCAATTATAATTACACAATAAAGGAGAAAATCAAATGGAAACAAAACAGAATTACAATGGAGACATTAAAGCAGAGATGGAAGAACTTCAGAAATTAGAGCTGACAGTTGAATTGGAAGAAATGGCGTGGTCTACATGTGGAGGTTTTGTTACACTGGTATGTTGCAGTTAACATGTTTCAGAATTTTTGCCGACAGGTCTTTGATCTTGGGATCAAAGACCTGAAAAACAGGAAAGCTATAGATATAAAAAAAACAGACTGTATTTCCGGCCTGATTCGTCGGCAGACAATTCAAAATATTGAGAGAATTGCTGAGCGTGTACTGATTCAGGATATTCACAGAAAAAAAGAAACGGGATTTCTTCAGGGAAAAACACCAGAAGAACAGTACCGGTTTTATCATGAAAAGTGGCTGGATTGCAGAGAAAACGTTTATAAGATTTTAAAAGAGTTTCCTGAACTCGCCAGACTGCTTTTTATGGAAATTCAATGTAATTATGAGCTGGCAGATGAAATCCTGGAGCATCTGGAAACAGATTACAGTCAGATCATAAAAACATTCTGTCATGGAAGGGACTTTGGGGATATACGTGAAGTCAGCTTTATGGGAGATGCTCACAACAGAGGGAAAAAGACTGCCAGAGTGGAGATGGACAATGGGGTCACGGTGTATTACAAGCCTCACTGTCTCCAAAACAGTCAGAGATATCAGGAGATTTATGCATATCTTTGTAAAAAAGCAGGAATTTCCTGTATAGAGCAGAGATATTTAATAAGAGATACTTACGGATGGGAAAAACATATAGAATGGCAGTGCTGCCATACTGAGGAGGAGGTCAGACGTTATTTTTTTCGCATGGGAATCCACTTAATGCTGGGCTATACTCTGGGAGTTACAGATCTTCATGGAGAAAATGTGATGGCTCACGGAGAACATCCGGTTATTATAGATCTGGAAACCTGTCCGGGATATATTATACAAACAGAAGAAAGTAGTGTAAGGAGAAAAACAGAAACACTTCTGGCAAAATCAGTTTTACATACAGGAATTTTACCTGTTCTGACCTGGGGAGCAGGAAAGGAAGCAGTTATACTCAGCGCTGTAAATACAGGCAAAATTGTGACTCCTTTCCGGGTTCCGGCAGTAAAAAAAGCAGAAACGTCAGAAATGTATATAGATTATCAGCCGGTAGAATTTGAAATAAAAGAAAATACACTGAAGATAAATGATAAAATTGTAAATGCATATGAATATGCAGGAAATCTGGAACAGGGATTTCGGTTTGCGTATGAAAAAGTATTAACAGATAAAGCGATAACAGAGATGCTGGAAGCTTTTTATGACACAGGAGCCCGCGTGATTTTGCGCCATACACAGCAGTATAGCATGTACAGGTTTCTTTCCTGGCATCCGGATTATGTGGGCGAAAGAAAGAGAAGAGCGCAGCTTTTACAAGTAATGCACAGGGAAGGGGAGACGGAAACACAGAAAAAAATACATGATTATGAAATACAGGATTTGCTGGAAAATGATATTCCATGCTTTCATACAGAGGGTAGGGAACGCTGTATTTACACCGGAGATGGGAAAAGTGTGAAAGACTATTTTCCTGTTTCTCCTTATGAGTCATGGAAAATCCATATAAAACATTTAGGGAAAAAAGACTGTCAGTATCAATGCGATCTGATCTGGCTTTCTATGACAATGCAGAGAAAAAAAAGAAGCAGTTTTTATAAAAAGCATTCTGGAACTGTGCGGAAAACACAGATAGAAAACCAGCTAAAAAATATCATTAACTGGATTGTGGATACAGCAGTCACTGCGGAGGATGGAGCAGGATGGACCGGTCTGCAGTTTTTTGAAAATGGTTTGTGGAAAATGGTGCCTGCAGGAATGTATCTTTATGATGGTATTTGCGGAATTGTATTGCTGCTGGGGGAGTATTTAAAATATTTTCAGGATGAAAAGGCAAAGGATGTATTTAATCTTGCTGTAAAAAGGATGTGTATTTATACACAGGAACTGGAAATGGGACAGGTAAATAGCAGCATAAGAACAGGAGTTTTTGATGGAGAATGTTCTGTTGTATATACTTTTCTGCTTTTACATGAAATTACAGGGGAGGAAAAATATCTGAGCTATGCAGAAAAACATTTTGCTGTCATAAAAAAATATTTTTCACAGGATGTAAATTATGATCTTTTAAGTGGAAATGCAGGAGCAGCTATTGCAGCCCTGAAGCTGTATCAGATAAAAAAAGAAAGTGCGGAATCGGCAGATCAATATCTGAAAGAGGCTGTTGAGATTGAAAAAAATTTATGGAATCGAAGACAGACCATGGAAAAGGGCTGCGGATGGAAGCTTTCCTGTGCAGAAAAGCCACTGGCGGGAATGGCTCATGGAAACAGTGGATTTTTAATGCTTTATACTGCCCTGTATCAGATAACCGGAAACAGAGAGTATCTGAAAAAAATAAATTTACTCTGTGAGTATGAGAACAGCCTGTATTCAGAAGAAAAAGAAAACTGGCTGGATCTCAGAAGCCCGGAAGGTGAACAGAAGGTAATGAATGCCTGGTGCCATGGGGCTCCCGGAATTCTTCTTGCCCGTCTGGAGATTGAAAAAATAAAAGAACACCAGGAAACAGAAGAAGATATAAAAAGAGCTTCACGCAGTCTGTTTTATGGAAAAGAGGATGGCAGGATCTGTATTTGTCATGGACTGGCCGGGCGTATTCTGATTATGAAGAAATATCTGGAACAACATAAAAATCCTGAGTTCAGAGAAATTTATAACCAAAAGGTTCAGGAATTGTTTTTTATGCTGGAGCAGAAAGATGATCTGAATGCTTCGGAAACCCGGAATCCTGCATTTATGAATGGAATATCAGGAGTTGCATATGCTTTGTTGAAACTATATACAGAGATGAAATAAATAATAAAATCCGTATCAGATAAGCCTCACAGAAAACTGTGGGGCTTATTACATTATCTTTCACTGAAATATTCAGTGATCAGCTGTTTTTTGATACGATTTACATACTGGCGTGATACATGAAGCTGTTCTGCGATTTCGGAATCAGTTTTATACTGGAAAAAGCAAAGAGACATAATTTGTCTGCGCATTCCTTTTTCCGGCAAGGCTTTGATATAGTTACAGATATCATAGTAGGATTCATCAAAGGAAGAGGGAGCAGAAAGCGTATCAATGGAATCTTCAATAGATTCTGACTGAGGTACAGATAAGCAGCCTCTGCAGAGGAAACGATAGCGGTTATGTACAGTTGTCTTTATATAATTCAGGCATTCTGCTTCTGTTTTTGTGGGGTTCAGATACGGAAGGGTTTCCAGTAATGCAATGTATAATTCCTGCATGGCATCATCATATTCCATACAGTAAAGTTTGGCAGCATATTTTTTCAGAAGAGGCGTCATTCTTCTGCAGATTTCCTGAGTGGCCTGTACATCACCGGTTTTTTGTTTTTCTATTAATGATATGATTGTTTCCATAAAACTACCTCCTTGTAAGTGGAAGTAGTGAATGGAGAATAAAACAGAAACTAAGAAATGAAAAAATTTGAGAAATTTAAAGAAACTACAGATATTAAATTAATTTACATTGCACCAGGTGATTATAAGCACAGGAAAAATGGGAAAAGAGATGTGACGGGGAATCTGAATTTTAATGGAAAAAGGGAAAAACATGTGATACAATAGAGCCACTTGATAACAGCAACGAGGTTACAGAGATGAATTACAGCCATACGGTAAAAGCCAGATTTCTGGACAGGCCCAATCGTTTTGTTGCTCATGTGGAGCTGGACGGGCAGACAGAAACAGTGCATGTAAAAAACACAGGAAGATGCAGGGAGCTTCTGGTTCCCGGATATGAGGTGATCCTTGAAGAAGGGCAGAACCCGGCGCGAAAAACCAGATATGATCTGATCAGCGTGTGCAAGGAGGGCCGGTGGATCAATATGGATTCCCAGGCGCCCAATAAGGCGGCAGAGGAATGGCTTTTAAAGGGAGGATTTTTTCCGGAGGATATTTCTGTGTACAGAGAAAGGAAATACGGAAATTCCAGGTTTGACCTTTATATTGAGTCTCCTGTGCGAAAAGCCTTTATAGAAGTTAAAGGAGTAACGCTGGAAGAGGATAATATTGTACGTTTTCCGGATGCGCCTACAGAAAGAGGGATAAAACATGTGCGGGAACTGATCCGGTGCATGAAAGACGGATATGAAGCGTATCTTCTTCTGGTGATCCAGATGAAGGACGTCAGGTATTTTCAGCCAAACTGGAAAACTCATCCGGAATTTGGAATGGTTCTGAGAGAAGCGGCAGAAGCAGGGGTAAAGCTTCTGGCTTATGACTGCCTGGTAGGAGAAAATTTTATGGAGATCTGCGATCCGGTTTCCATAGATCTGGAGGTGTCTGATGGAGAATAGAATTCCTGTATATCAGGATGATCCGGACACATATATGGAAAATATATGTTCTGATAAGGTCAGTCAGAATGGAAGCGAAAATTCGTCAGTATTAAGTGGGATAGTTTCTCCTCTTATTATTAAATGGTACCGGGAAAATAAAAGGATTCTTCCGTGGAGAGATCAGAATAACGCCTATTATACCTGGGTATCGGAGATCATGCTCCAGCAGACCAGAGTGGAGGCGGTTAAGCCGTATTTTATAAGGTTTATTACAGAACTTCCGGATCCGGCGGCTCTGGCTTCCTGTCCGGAAAAGAAGCTTATGAAGCTGTGGGAAGGTCTGGGCTATTATAATCGTGTGAGAAATATGCAGGCCGCAGCCTGTACAGTTGTGGAGGAATATGGGGGAAAACTTCCTGAATCCTATGAGAAGCTCATGTCGTTAAAGGGTATAGGAAGCTATACGGCAGGAGCCATTGCTTCTATTGCATATGGCATTGCTGTTCCTGCTGTAGATGGAAATGTTCTGAGAGTTGTGTCAAGGATTACTGAGAGCAGAGAAGATATTATGAAGCAGTCGGTTCGCAAAAAAATGGAGCAGACCTTGAAAGAAATCATGCCTTCAGACTGCCCGGGAGATTTTAACCAGGCTCTGATGGAACTGGGAGCTGTGGTCTGTGTGCCGAACGGCCAGCCAAAGTGCGGGGAGTGTCCGGTACAGAAGCTTTGCAGGGCGCATCTGCATGATACAACAGAGGAAATTCCTGTAAAAGCTCCCAAAAAAGCCCGCAGAATAGAAAACAGAACTGTGCTTGTGATCCAGGACGGGGAGAGGACAGCCATACAGAAAAGGCCGGATAAGGGACTTCTTGCAGGGCTTTACGAGCTTCCCAATGTGAAAGGGACACTTTCTGCGGAGGAGGCAGTAAAAGTGGTTGAAAAAATGAAGCTGGAGCCTTTGTATATTGAAGAACTGGAACCGGCAAAGCATATTTTTTCTCATATCGAATGGAGAATGACCGGATACCTGATCCGTGTTTCTTCTCTGGAAACAAACAGAAATTCAAAACTTATTTTTGCAGATAAAAAGCAGTCTGACAGGCAGTATGCAATTCCTGCCGCATTTGGCGCTTATGTAAAGTACATGAAGGAGGAAACGAGATGAAACTGTTAAGTATTGCGATCCCCTGTTATAATTCAGAGGCGTATATGGAAAAATGCATTGATTCCCTGCTGGTGGGAGGAGAGGATGTGGAAATCCTTGTGGTGGATGACGGATCTTCAGACAGAACCGCAGAGATCGCAGACGTATATGCAGAAAAATATCCTACTATTGTAAAAGCGATCCACCAGGAAAACGGCGGTCACGGCGAGGCGGTAAACGCAGGAATACGCAATGCCACAGGTCTTTATTTTAAGGTGGTGGACAGTGACGACTGGGTAAATGCAGAGGCGTACGCGCAGATTCTGAAAACTCTGGAAGAGCTTATCAGAGGTTCAGAAACCGTGGATCTTCTGATCAGCAATTTTGTCTATGAGAAACAGGGGGCGAAACGAAAAAGAGTTATGCAGTACAGGCACTGTCTTCCTGTAAATGAGGTTTTTGGCTGGAATAAGGTACATATGCATAAGGGGAAATATCTTCTGATGCACTCTATGATCTACAGGACAAAACTTCTTCATGACTGTGGACTGGAGCTGCCGAAGCATACCTTTTACGTGGATAATATCTTTGCTTTTGAGCCACTTGTCCATGTGAAAAAAATGTATTATCTTGATGTGAATTTTTACAGATATTTTATCGGACGTGAAGATCAGTCTGTCAATGAGGCTGTTATGATAAAAAGAATCGATCAGCAGCTCCGGGTAAACCGCATTATGGTGGATGTGTTCCACAGATGCAGATGCAATAATCGTCATCTGAGAAAATACATGCTCAGCTACCTGGAAATTATTACCACCATTTCGTCCGTGATGCTGATCCGTGCGGAAACTCAGGAGGCTCTGGATAAGAAAAAGGAATTGATGGAGTATATCAGGGAGGAAGACCGCTGGATCTATCACAGACTGCGCTGGGGAATCATGGGCTGCGCATCCAATCTGCCGGGCAAAGGCGGCCGCAAAACATTTATTGCAGCCTATAAGCTGTGCCAGAAATTCTATGGATTTAACTGATTGATTTGCCGGGCAGGATGACCTGGACAGGATCTTTTGCCAGGGAGGCTGTAAATTTTTTGCAGATACCTGCAGATTCTCCGTCTTTGTGTACGGCAAGGGGCTCTGAGCTGCGCACGGTGACCGCTTTGCAGCGAAGCTGGTGAACACCACGGAAAACAGTATGTTTTCCAAAAATAGAAAGAAAAAGACAGAAGATCAGAGCAGGGCGGCGCATACCTTCTACAATGATCACATCCAGAAATCCGTCATGGGAATCAGCTTCAGGGCAGAACCGGAAGCCTCCGCCCTCATATTTATGGTTCATAACCGCGGTGAGAAATACTTTTTCATAAAAGTGTTTTTCACCGTTTTCTGTTTCAATGGAAATACCTACAGGAGGAAGCAGAAGAAGCTGTTTCAGTCCTATGAGTAAATAGGCAAATTTTCCAAGATGAATACGGTTCATGAATTTTTTCAGAGGAGAGCGGTTGATTTCATGACATACAGCAGCGTCAAAACCGATCCCGCAGCTTATGGCAAAACGGCAGCTTTGTCCATTGGCAGTAAATTCTGCCACGTCCATAGGCGTACAGGCAGCTTCTGACAGAATCGCATCCAGCGCATCCAGGGGATTTTGGGGAAGCTGCATACTCCGGCAGAAATCATTGCCGGATCCGGTGGGAATATAGCCAAAACGTACGGAGCGCAGGCTGGGGATCCCGGAAAGCACTTCCTGGATCGTTCCGTCTCCTCCTACAGCTACAAGGCAGATGGAAGCAGGTGCCGCATCAGAAGAACATACAGAAGCGGCAAGCTTTACGGCATGTCCCGGATATTCTGTAAAATATGCTTTGTAGGGAATATAGTTTTTGTCCAGTACAGACTGAAGCTCAGACCAGATGCGGGCTCCGGCTCCTGAGCGGGAATTGGGGTTGATAATAAAATGATACATGGCTTCCTCCGAAATTATTTCTGTTATCATAGCATTTTCGACAGGAATTTACAATAATTTAACATGGGTTGTACCGGAAATTTAACGAAAGGCTTTTATACTTGATATCAAATGGAAAATCCGGAGGTATGCAGATGATCTATCTGGTAGAAGATGATGAAAGTATTCGCGAACTTGTTGTATATACATTAAAAAGTCAGGATCTTGACGCAAAAGGCTTTGCGAAGCCCTCCTTATTCTGGAAGGAACTGGAAAAGGAGGTTCCTTCGCTGATTCTTCTGGACATTATGCTTCCCGAAGAGGATGGGATTTCTATTCTGAAAAAGCTGAGAGCAAGGCCGGATACCAGGAAGCTTCCTATAATCATGCTGACTGCAAAGGGAAGCGAGTATGATACGGTTATGGGGCTGGACAGCGGAGCCGATGACTATATTCCAAAACCTTTCCGGATGATGGAACTGATCTCCCGCATTAAGGCTCGGCTTCGGAGGCTGGAAGACAAAGGCGCTGAGGAATACAGGATCGGAAGCCTTTATGTATGCCCGTCCAGACATGTGGTGACAGTCAACAAAGAGCCTGTAAATCTTACGCTGAAAGAGTATGAGATGCTGTGTCTTCTTCTGAAAAACAGCGGAATGGTTCTTTCCAGAACACAGCTTCTTAATCAGATCTGGGGATATGAATTTGACGGGGAAAGCCGTACCGTGGATGTTCATATCCGGACTTTGAGACAAAAGCTGGGCGATGCAGGAGATTTGATCGAGACAGTGCGCGGAATCGGATATAAGATGGGGAAATAGACAGGGCTTGTCCTCTTTGTTCCTCCTGTGTTACAATTCCTTTGTGATAAGAGGAAAAGGTACATGGATGTGCCTGAAAATAATATCTGAAAGGAACTTGTATGAAATCATTAGTAATTGCGGAAAAGCCTTCTGTTGCAAGAGATATTGCCAGGGTCCTTCATTGCAGCCAGAAGGGAAACGGCTGTCTTGAAGGAAAAGATTATGTAGTTACCTGGGCGCTGGGACATCTTGTAACCCTGGCCGATCCGGAGGAATATGACAAAAAATATATGAAATGGGAGATGAATACCCTTCCCATGATGCCGGATCATATGAAGCTTGTGGTGATCCGCCAGACAGGTAAACAGTACAATGCAGTAAAAACTCAGCTTTTCCGAAAGGACATAGGAGACATTATCATTGCCACAGACGCAGGAAGAGAGGGCGAGCTGGTTGCCCGCTGGATCCTGGATAAATCCGGCTGCCGTAAGCCCATACGCCGACTGTGGATATCCTCTGTTACGGATAAGGCCATCAAAGACGGATTTCACAATCTGAAAGACGGAAGAGCTTATGACAACCTTTACCGGGCGGCGGTTGCAAGAGCAGAGGCAGACTGGCTGGTTGGAATGAATGGTACAAGAGCGCTTACCTGTAAGTATAATGCTCAGCTTTCCTGCGGCCGGGTGCAGACTCCCACTCTTGCCATTATTGCCATGCGGGAGGAGGAGATCAGGAGCTTTAAGCCAAAGGAATATTTTGGCATTACAGTCAATGCAGGGGATATCACCTGGACCTGGAAGGACAGAAAGAGTGAAAGCTTCCGTACTTTCAGCAGAGAACGGGCAGAAGAGATTATAGAAAAAGTAAAAGGCAAAGCGCTTACCATTACTTCTGTGTCAAAAAAGCCGAAGAAAACATATGCGCCGGGACTTTATGATCTGACAACGCTTCAGAGAGAAGCCAATCAGAAATACGGATTTTCTGCAAAGGAAACTCTGAATATTATGCAGCGGCTTTATGAAAATCACAAGGTTCTTACTTATCCCAGAACAGATTCCAGATATATCGGGAAGGATGTGGTTCCAACTATTAAGGAAAGGCTGAAAGCCTGCGGTACCGGTCCTTACCGGAAACTGGCAGGAGCGCTGCTTACCAGACCGGTTCAGGTAAACGGAAGCTTTGTGGATGACAAAAAAGTAAGCGATCATCATGCGATCATTCCAACGGAGCAGTTTGTACAGCTTGATTATATGACAAATGAGGAGCGGAAAATTTACGATATGGTCGTGCGGCGTTTTTTAAGCGTTCTTTATCCGGCGTTTGAATATGAGCAGACCTCCATGGAGGCAGAGGCGGAGGGCTTCTGCTTTGCAGCCGGCGGAAAAACAGTGGTAAGTCCCGGATGGAAAGAGGTTTACGAGGGAGATTACCGGGACGAGGATGAAGATGAGGAGCAGGATATCAGGGATCAGAGCCTTCCTGTAAGAAAGCAGGGAGAAAAGCTTAAAACAGAAACTCTCCGTCTGAAGGAAGGAAAAACAAAACCTCCTGCAAGATTTACGGAAGCCACTCTTCTTGCTGCCATGGAAAACCCGGTTAAGTATCTGTCCACAGGGGACCGGCAGGCAGCAAAAACACTGGGAGAAACCGGAGGGCTTGGCACAGTTGCAACCAGAGCAGATATTATCGAAAAGCTTTTTAAAAGCTTTATGATGGAGAAAAAGGGAAATGAAATCCATCTGACTTCCAAGGCCAAACAGCTTCTGGAGCTGGTTCCGGAGGATCTGAAAAAACCGGAGCTCACTGCAGACTGGGAAAAGAAGCTGTCTGATATTGCAAAAGGAAGTCTTCGGCAGGACGCCTTCCTGAGGGAAATCAGGGAATATACCTGTGAGATCGTGGATGAGATAAAAACAGGGAGCGGAACCTTCCGCCATGATAATATTACAAACAAAATCTGTCCGGACTGCGGCAAACGGCTTCTGGCAGTAAACGGCAAAAACAGTAAAATGCTGGTGTGCCAGGACAGAGAATGCGGATACCGGGAAACTGTTTCCAGAACTACCAACGCCCGCTGTCCAAAATGTCATAAACGAATGGAAATGATCGTGAAGGGCAAAGAAGAAACCTTTGTCTGTGTCTGCGGATATAAAGAAAAATTATCCTCTTTCCAGGCCAGACGCAAAAAAGAGGGAGCGGGTGTGAATAAGCGTGACGTGCAGAAATATCTGCGACAGCAGCAGAAGGAGGCACAGGAGCCTGTAAACAACGTATTTGCGCAGGCTCTTGCGGGGATTAAGCTGGATTAATATGAATTATAAAGGGGCTGCATAAGGCAGCCCTGATTTTATATTACCTGATGGTTCAGCCATTTTCGATTTTTAAACCGGATAGTAAAGATCACACAGCGAATGGTCCAGTCGGTAAACATACCGATCCAAACAGCCATAGGTCCCATGTGGAATACGCGGGCCAGTATCATTGCCAGAGTAACACGGCACAGCCACATGGAAAGCACAGAAACGGTCATACTGAATTTTACGTCTCCGGCAGCGCGGAGCCCGTAGGCAGGAATAAATGCCATTACCCATACAAGTGGCTTTACAATCGTGATCCAGGTTACCATGAAGATGCACATTTTTGCACTGGCAGGCTCCATGCCTCCGAAATGTGTGATTGGGCGGACCAGAGCATACATTACAAGACAGGAAGCAGCCACAATGATTTCTGAAATAATACAAAGCTTTTTGATGTAGTAGACCGCCTCTTCCCTGCGACCGGCGCCTAAGGATTCCCCAACCACAGTCATAAGCCCTACGCCTACGCCCATTGCCAGGATTCCGTTGAGATTTTCTATGATATTGGTCATGCCCTGGGCGGCGATTGCGGCAGTTCCCATAAGAGAAACCGTGGACTGAATGGCAAGCTTTCCAAACTGGAACATGCTGTTTTCCACACCGGAGGGAATACCTATATGCAGGATGCGTTTAATTTCTTTCCAGTCGGGCCGGATGGAAAAATAATTTTTCAGAGGAATTTCAAGGCCGGGATTGCGAAGCTTATAAGTTACTACAGCCATACTGAATATACGGGCAAGCATGGTAGCAGAGGCTGAGCCGGCCACACCCCAGTGGAATACCCATACAAAAACAAGATTCAGCGCAAGGTTCAGGACATTTGCCCAGACAGAGATCAGCATGGGAAGACGGCTGTTTTCCTGAGCTCTGAGAATAGATGATCCGTCATCATAAAGGGCAATAAAGGGATAGGAGACAGCGGAAAAAAAGAAATAGATTCTGGCATTTTTCATAACAGCCGCTTCCACATCCCCGAAGATCAGTTTAAGAACGGGTCTGTTCAGCGCAAGACAAACTCCGGCAATGATCAGTGACATAATAAAAGTGATAAAAACAAGCTGCCGTGCAGCTTCTCTGGCATGGTTTTCCTTTTTGCAGCCAAGATAATGAGAGCAGACAACCGTTCCTCCTGAAGCAAGGGCGAAAAAGGCCTGAACAACCAGAACGTTAATGGAGTCAACAAGGGAAACTGCGGAGATGGCAGCAGAGCCCAGATTGCTTACCACAAGAGTATCGACGGTTCCCATAAAGGAATTCAGAAGCTGGTCAAGGGCCAGCGGGATTAAAAGAGCAGCCAGTTTTTTGTTGTCAAAGAGTCTTGGCTGTACCGGCCGGACAGCAGCTGTGTTTCTTCTTTTTTTCATATGAGGGATCCTTCCGTAAAATACTGACACATGGAACTGACCAAAAGCGCTGTCAGTTCTTTTGTATCAGAATACACCCGTAATATCTGCAAATGCAAGATATCCGGAGAGATTAAATTGTATATTTTTCTGTACGATATTAGAGTTCAGCCTTGTTTACAGTACCCATGCGATCACTGTAGAAAAATGGGGGATTTTGCTGCGGCTTGCAGGGATGAATAAGTTGTTGCAAAAAAATACTTTTCAGAGTATCACAGGAAAATCCAAGAAAAGGTTTCAAAAAAATACAAAATTCTATATAATATGATACAAGAGTCAGCAGGCTGGAATATAAGGCCTGCAAAAGAAAGGAGAGAAAATGGAAAAATTCAGCTTAAAAAATAAAATACTGATTGGCGTTACCCTGTTTTCTATGTTTTTTGGGGCAGGAAATCTGATCTTTCCGCCATTTCTGGGAGCCCAGGCAGGGACACATACCTGGACGGCGTTTCTGGGATTTGCAGTCAGTGCAGTAGGTCTTCCCATATTGGGAGTGATTGCAGTGACAAAATCGGGAGGTCTGGATCATCTGGCATCCAGAGTACATCCGAGGTTTTCTTTTGTATATATTATGATTTTGTATCTGGCAATCGGTCCATGCCTTGCAATTCCCAGAACTGCAAGCACGTCCTTTTCCATGGCAGTAGTACCTTTTATGCCGGAGGGCGTTTCTGCGGCGCTGCCTCAGCTTCTTTATTCATTAGTATTTTTCGGGGCTGCCACAGCTGTTGCCATGCATCCTGAGAAGCTGACGGAATATCTTGGAAAAAGACTGACGCCGATTCTTCTGGTGCTGATCATTGTGCTGTTCGCTGCAGGAGCAGTTACTGCAGCAGGAGGAAGCAGTGTACTGGATGCGGCAGGGGCAGAGCCGGCGCAGCTTTATGTGAAAGGCGCGGCAGTACAGGGATTTCTGGATGGATATCAGACCATGGACACTCTTGCTGCGTTGAATTTTGGCATGATCGTGGCTTTAAATATTCAGGCAAAAGGGATAAAAAAGGAAAAGGTGGTAGTGAGGGAAACTATTTCAGCAGGATGGATCGCCGGTATCCTGCTTCTGGCTGTATATGGCATGCTGACCTATGTGGGAAAAATTTCGGGGATCACCTTTGCCGGCGCGGCCAATGGTACAGAGGTTCTGGTAGATATGGCAGGAGCTCTTTTTGGAAAGCTGGGAACGGTTATTCTTGCAGTGATTTTTGTAATTGCCTGCTTTAATACCTGTGTGGGGCTTTTCAGCTGCTGCGGAGAATATTTTGCAGGTATTTTCCCGAAAATCGGATACAGAGGCTGGGTATTTGTGTTTGCCTTTGTTTCCATGGTGATCTCAAATGTGGGACTTGATATGATCCTGCAGTATTCTGTACCTGTATTGAATGCCATTTATCCTATGGCGATTCTTCTGATTATTCTGGCGCTGGTCCATCGGTGGATGGGCAGATTCAGAAGTATTTATCCCTGGACTGCTGCTTTATGTGGAATCAGCAGTGTACTTATTGTGCTGGATCAGAATGGGATCATCATTCCGGGAGTAACTGCTGTGATAAAAATGCTTCCGGCTTATGAAGCTGGATTCGGATGGCTTCTGCCTACACTTGCAGGCGCAGCAGCAGGTATACTGACAGATCTTGCAAAAAAACAGACGGTATAAAAGGAGGAAAAATGAATGCCAGTCTTTGATTTTAATCATACACCGGAAAAAGAAACTACTCCGGAGTGTACCTATACCACTTTTTTATCCAGTGAGCCGGAGGCAACTTCGGAAAAGCCCATTCTTGTTCTGGACAATCAGAAAAAGCAGTGGCCTCATCATTCCTGTGGAGTATTTACCAATCCGGTTCATAGAACTTCTTTTGAATTTAAAGAAGAGAGAGGCGTTGTCAGCGCAGATATACGGAAAATTGACGCCCGCTTTGTAAGCCTTATCAAATGGCTTGGAGAGAATCGGATCAATGTACGCCTTTCCGGAGAAAACCGTCCGGAAGGATACTGTGTTTACCGAATCCGTGAGATCGCCTTCGGAGGAGGAACAAAGCTTTCAGCAGAGGACGGTTTCCTTCAGTTTATGATTGAACGTCTTTTTGCCAGCAGCGCGCCTGCGGAGACTGCCTCAGATGAGGAAGAGGCAGAGGATGGAGATGAGATGAAGCTTACCAGTATTCAGAGTATTACGGATTTTATGACCTGCGCAGGCCGTACTCTGCCTGATAATATCCGTCTCTGGGCAAGAAGAAATCTTGCAGTGGCCCGTTCCGCAGAGGTTTCTCAGGAGGAACGCCGCCATGCACAGAGAGCCCTTTCCATTATGATGAATATTCAGTGGAAAAATAATTATTTTGAGTCCATTGACCCGAAAGAAGCCAGAAGAATCCTGGACGAAACCCTTTACGGAATGGAAAAGGTAAAGCAGCGCATTATTGAGACGATTATTCAGATCAACCGTACCCATACCCTTCCGGCCTACGGACTTCTTCTTGTGGGACCTGCGGGAACAGGTAAATCTCAGATTGCCTATGCGGTGGCAAAAATCCTGAAGCTGCCGTGGACAACTCTTGATATGAGTTCCATCAACGACCCTGAGCAGCTTACCGGAAGTTCAAGGGTTTATGCAAATGCAAAGCCGGGAATTATCCTGGAGGCGTTTTCCATGGCCGGGGAGTCGAATCTTGTGTTTATTATCAACGAGCTTGACAAGGCTGCAGCAGGAAAGGGAAACGGAAATCCGGCGGACGTACTTCTGACCCTTCTGGACAATCTTGGATTTACAGATAACTATATGGAATGTATGGTTCCCACATCCGGCGTTTATCCCATTGCAACAGCCAATGACAAATCTCAGATCAGCGCTCCTTTAATGTCCCGTTTTGCAGTGATCGAGATTCCGGATTACACACCGGAAGAGAAAAAAGTGATTTTTTCCAAATTTGCACTTCCCAAAGTCTTAAAGAGAATGGGGCTGGAACAGGATGAGTGTATTATAGAAGGTGAAGCCCTTGACGCAGTGATCGAGAGATATGCGGATACTTCAGGAATCCGCGATCTGGAGCAGGCGGCAGAGCATCTGGCAGCCAACGCTCTTTACCGGATCGAGGTGGATCATGTGAAGCAGGTGGTATTTACTTCAGAGATGGTGAAGGAACTGCTTGAATAAGTTTTGCTTAGTACACGGGGAAAAAACCATAGAAGACTTAAATAAGAATTTTTCGTTGCATTTCTTTTCTTCATCTGCTATACTGGCATCAGTATCTGGAAAATCATTTCCGGAGCTGATGCTTATTTTAATTGAATAAACTGGTTCGAAACCCTCCCAGTATAAAAAACTAGGTTCTTTCAGGTATCTTTCTTTTGATGATGCCTTTTTCTGCGGAGGATTTTACTTTTATGGAAAAAGCTGTCGAAAGGAGGATTTTTTTATGTGCAGAATTGTAATTGACTGTGATCCGGGAATTGACGATTCCCTTGCCCTTATGCTGGCTCTTGCTTCGCCGGAGCTTAATATTGCGGGGATCACAACTGTTTCCGGAAATGTTCCTGTTGATATGGGAACGGAGAATGCTGCAAAGGTACTGAACTGGATGGAGCGGACGGACATCCCTATCTATAAAGGTGATGCGGTTCCTTTGAAGCGGAAATATATTGATGCCATGGACACTCACGGGAGGGACGGCATGGGAGAAAGCTTTTATCCTGCAGTTTCTTATCCGAAGCAGGATAAGGATGCCGTACAGTTTCTGGAAGAACTTCTGGAAAAGGAAAAAATATCCATTATTGCTCTTGGTCCTATGACAAATCTGGCAAAGCTGTTTCTGAAACGCCCTGATCTTATGGGACAGGTGGAGGAACTTGTTTCTATGGGAGGAAGTTTCAAAAGCCACGGAAACTGTTCTCCGGTTGCAGAATATAATTACTGGTGCGACCCTCATGGAGCAGCAGCATGCTATGACGCTTTTGCAAAGGCCGGCAAAAAAATCCACATGATCGGACTTGACGTAACCCGAAAGATCGTCCTGACGCCGAATATTCTGGAATATATCTGTCGGCTTGATCCGAAAACAGGAGAGTTTATCCGCAGGATCACAGGTTTTTATATGGATTTTCACTGGGAATACGAGGGTATCATTGGCTGTGTGATCAATGATCCTCTGGCTGTAGCGTATTTTACAGACCGGGATATGTGCACAGGTTTTGACAGCTTTACGGCAGTGGAGACAGAGGGAATCAGCATTGGACAGACAGTGGTAGATTCTATGAATTTCTGGAAAAAAGAACCGAACAGCCATATTCTTACAGAAACTGACGGAAAGCAATTTATGAAGCTTTTCCTTTCAAGAATTTTGAAAAAAAATGATGGAAGCAGATACAGAGAAGAAGAACTGGATCTTCTGGATGAATTGTAGGAGGATGAAAGTATGAAAATTGAAAACAAAAAAATAACTACTTATCAGATTTGTCTTGTGGCGCTGGCTGTGGGCGTTAATATTGTAGGAGGACAGATCGCATTGTTCTTGAAGCTTCCCGTATATTTGGACAGTATTGGAACAATTTTTGCAGGCGCGGTTCTGGGACCGTGGTTTGGAATGATCCCCAATATTTTAAGCGGTATTTTTATGGGAATGACTGTAGATATTTACTCTTTGTATTTTGCTCCTGTAGGAATTGTGACAGGATTTTTAAGTGGCCTTGTATTTCAGAAAATGTCAGTAAAAAAAGGCAGGATTTTCCTGGCTGCAGCTGTGATCTCAGTTCCGGGAACCATTGTGAGCGCTTTGATCAATGCGGTTTTATTTGGAGGGGTAACCTCATCAGGGTCATCTATTCTTGTACAGATGCTTTCCAAAACACCTCTGGGACTGACAGGAAGTATTTTTACAGTTCAGTTTCTCACAGACTATGCTGACAGATGTATTTCTGTTTTTGCCGTAAGCGCGTTGATAACGGCAATGGGCGGAGGAATGGTAGCAAAGCTTTCAGGAAGGATAAATAATAATGGAACGATATAGCAGAATAACAGATAAAAATAAAAGAGAGATCGTACTTCTCAGAGCATTTCCCTGCGTGTGGGGAAAATGTACCTTCTGTGATTACATTGAGGATAACGGAAGGGACGAGGCGGAAATGGTCAGAGAAAACCGGGAAGCTTTAAGGGAAATCACTGGAGAGTTTGGCGTTCTTGAAGTGATCAACTCAGGAAGCTGTTTTGAACTTCCAAAGGAAACGCTGGAGGATATCCGCACAGTAGTCCGGCTGAAAAATATAAAAAGACTGATTTTTGAAAGTCATTGGATCTATCGTAAACGACTTCAGGAAATGCGGGATTATTTTGGAATTCCTGTTACCTACAAGATGGGTGTGGAGACCTTTGATTATGATTTCCGGGAAAAGGTTCTGAACAAACATGCGGACTTCAAGACACCTATGGAGGCTGCGGAATACTTTGATTCGATCTGCCTGATGGTTGGAATCCAGGGACAGACAAAGGAAATGATCCGAAATGATATCGCCTGGTTAAAAAAATATTTTAATCATGGAACGGTAAATGTTTTTAATAATAATTCCACTCCCATCAAGAGAGACGAGGAGCTTGTGCGCTGGTTTATGGAAGAGTATCAGTGGCTTCTGGATGATCCTGATGTGGAAGTGCTGTATGAGATTACTGATTTTGGCGTAGGCTGAAAAAGGCTTTCAGGTGAATATCACATGTCCGGGAAGGAAAACACAAAAACTGTATTGCTTTATTTATAGCAGAAAATGATAAAATTCCGGTGGAAGTTATTCGTACATCTTACAGAGAAAAGATTTTTTTGTAAGATACACGAAGCTTCCGCCGGAATTTTTATTTGAGTGTTACAGGAATAGGCGCAACTGTACTATTTAAAATACAGTCCCATTCATAGTTTTTTGGGCAGTATTGCAAACAAGGACTGTGCTGACCATAAAGCGTATAAAAATATGGGACAGTTCAGCACATTTGATAAAACTGAGGGAAAAGAGGCTTCAGTTTAATTTTGCTGATAAGTTCTCAGGAAGTCGGCAATATTTCTGGCTGCTTTTTCCAGAACCTCTACACGGGGCAGATATACAACACGGAAATGATCCGGTTCCTTCCAGTTAAAGCCGCCGCCGTGGATCAGAAGGATTTTTTTCTCACGGAGAAGATCCAGGGCAAATTTTTCATCATCTGTGATGTTGAATTTTTTCGTATCAATTTTCGGGAAAATATAAAATGCTGCCTTGGGTTTTACTGCAGTGATTCCCGGGATGTCTGTAAGGGCTTTGTAAATAAATTCTCTTTGTTCATAAATCCTTCCGCCGGGAATAATATAATCATTTACACTCTGATGTCCGCCAAGTGCAGTCTGTACAATAGACTGAGCCGGTACATTGGAGCACAGACGCATATTGGATAGCATATTGATTCCCTCAATATAATCCTTTACATGTTTTTTGTTGCCGCTTAAGATCATCCAGCCAATACGATAGCCTGCGATCATATGAGACTTGGAAAGACCGCTGAAGGTAACACAGAAAAGATCCGGCGCAAGGGAAGCAATCGAAATATGCTTTTCTCCGTCCATAACAAGGCGGTCATAAATTTCATCAGAAAAAATAATAAGCTGATGACGTCTTGCAATATCAACAATTTTCTGAAGGATCTCCTCAGGATAAAGGGCGCCTGTAGGGTTATTGGGATTGATGATAACAATCGCTTTTGTCCGGTCAGTGATCTTTTTTTCAATATCGTCAAGATCCGGATACCATTCGGACTGTTCATCGCAGATATAGTGGACCGCTTTTCCTCCTGCCAGAGTGGCGCAGGCTGTCCACAGCGGATAGTCAGGAGAAGGAATCAGGATTTCATCTCCATTGTCCAGAAGTGCGGACATGGAAAGATTGATCAGCTCGCTGACGCCGTTGCCCGTATAGATATCTCCAATAGAAACATTGGGAATATGCTTTAACTGCGCATACTGCATAATGGCTTTTCTTGCGGAAAAAAGTCCTTTGGCATCAGAGTAGCCTTCGCATTCGGTAAGCTGCTGACGCATATCGTAAATAACCTCATCCGGTGTGCGGAACCCGAAAGGAGCCGGGTTTCCGATATTTAATTTCAGAACGTGAGTGCCGGCCTCCTCCATTCTTCCGGCCTCTTCTACAACGGGACCTCTTACATCGTATAAAACATTGTCAAGCTTTGAAGATTTTTTAAATTCGCGCATTGTTATTCCTCCTGTAGAGTATGTGTTTGTTCCGGCTGAACCAGATTCAGACCGGGATGGTTCAGAATAAGCAGCTGATGAAGCCGGGGGAGCCACAGCTGATTCGGCAGTCTGTGAAAAAGCGGATTTTTTTCTGGCATCTGTCTGAAATCCGGCAGTACTGAATTCGGAAAAGGCGCTGTCCTGATCGTGACCCAGCAGCCATTCTGAATCGGTGTGGAGAGTCTGTGCCAGAAAATTCAGGATATCTGTGCGGGGAACAGTTTTTCCACTGACATACTGGCTGACATGGCTTTTGCCAAGCTTCACTCCTGCAGAAGCAGCAGCCCGGACCAGATCCACCTGTTTCATATTCTGTTTTTCCATTGCAGCCCGGAGTCTGTCGGCAAACGATTCTTTTGGCATGGTCTGTACCTCCTGGAAAATACAAAAGTTCAATTTTAGCTTGTGATATATAAAGTTCAATTTGATAAAGAGAGTATATCACAGAAAGTTCAAAAGTTCAATATAAAAGTAGAGAATCAGATAGTGGGCATGAGGGGGGATGTATCATAAAAACATAAAAAGAAGTTTTTGATTTTTTAATAAAGGCACATTAAAAAAGTAAGTGAAAAATAAAAACCTACTTGTATTTTCACATAAACAGCGTTATAATATGAATTATCGACATATGTCGATAATGAAAACGAGGTGATTTCATGGCAAGGCCAACAAGATGCAGGCGAATATGTGCGGAACCGGCGTATGACAGTTTCATTCCGGAGGGAATCAGCACTGGAGAGAGAACCGGCCTGACACTTGATGAATATGAAGCAATTCGCCTGATCGATCTTCAGAAATGTACACATGAACAATGTGCCAGACAGATGGATATTTCAAGAACTACAGTGACAGAACTGTATGAATCTGCCCGCTATAAGATTGCAGACAGTATAGTGAACGGCAAGGCGCTTGAGATTTCCGGAGGTAATTATCGGTTTTGTGACGGTACGGCAGATTTTTGCTGCAATACAGATTGTGGAAGGTCTGAAGAGACCGGCTGTGAATCAATTATAAGGATGAAAGGGGAATTTACAATGAGAATCGCAGTAACTTACGAAAATGGACAGATTTTTCAGCATTTTGGACACACAGAGCAGTTTAAACTTTATGATGTTGAGGACGGTAAAGTAACAGGAAGTCAGGTAGTTGACACTAATGGACAGGGACATGGCGCGCTGGCCGGTTTTCTTACTCAGGCAAAGGTTGACGCCCTGATCTGCGGCGGAATTGGCGGAGGCGCTCAGAATGCACTGGCAGAAATGGGAATTAAACTTTTCGGAGGTGTTTCCGGATCAGCAGACGAGGCTGTAGAGGCTTATCTTGCTGGAAATCTTAATTACAACCCGGCAGTTCACTGCTCTCACCATGAGCATGAACATTCCTGTGGAGAACATCATTGTGGAGAAAACAAACACGGATGTTCCGGTAACTAAACAAAATAAATATCAGACAGAAAAGGACCTTGGGATCTGACGAACCCTGGGTCCTTATTTTTATGAGAAGATTTTTTTTCGCAGTATTTTTTTAACATTTTTACTCGTTTCTGAGTTTATAATCCCAGAATTTAATTTGAATATATTTATTATACGAAACACGTAACGATAATTTATAGAAAAAATGTTATTTTATTAACAAAATAAAAATAATTAACTAAATTTAACGAAAATAAAAACACTATATTTGTGTAAAATATATAATTTACGAAACAAAGTTACGTAAATAAAATATTCAATAAAGATACAGAAAATAAATAAAATCAACTAAAAATATTGCAGAAAGGCGGTAAACTATGAGAATAGGATATACAGGATGGACATGGATTTCTAATGAAAGAGATAATTGGAACCCGATTAATGAGCGTCACAAAGAAAATTTTGAACAGTTTTTGAAAGAGGTTTCAGATTTAGGATACGAAACAGTAGAGAATTTTAACTGGATTGCAGATTATTATTCAGATGATATAGAAGGCTTTAAAAATGTGGTTCAGAAATACAACTTAAAATTTGAGAATTTGTATTTTTATTTTAGTGATAATCCGGATAAAGATTATGAAGAAGCCAAAAAATATCTGGAATTTATGAAGGCCGTAGATGCTCATTATATGAATATGCAAGGGGTAATGTGGACAGATACACCGTATCAGCGTCCCACAAATAAAGAACAGATTTTAAGCTATGCACGTCTGTCTGATAAAATTGGAAGATTATGTAAAGAATATGGAGTAAAAGCATGTATGCATCCACATGCTAATACAGCAGTATTTACAAAAGAGCAAATAGATCTTTATATGGAAAATACAAACCCCGAATATGTTTTTCTGTGTATTGACACAGCACACACGACACTGGCGGGTATTGACGCACCAGAGTTAGTTAGGGAATATGGAAAGAGAATTGGTTATATGCATTTAAAGGATATTGATCCAGATGAAACATTAAATACTGAATGGCCAATGAAGAGATTTCGACCGCTTGGATGCGGATGTGTAAATTTTAAAGGTGTTGTTAATGAACTGAGAAATGCAGGATATGACGATATTCTTTGTGTAGAATTAGACTATCAGCCAGTATGTAATTATCGCTCTGCTCAAATAAGCAGAGAATATATTCATAATGTACTTGGATTGTAAGTGGAACAGGAGGGAGTAATGTCCGGACGAATAACAATGGAGGAAATTGCAAGACTGGCAGGAGTATCAAAGGCGACTGTGTCCAGAGTGGTAAATGGAAAAGAAGGAGTTGGTGATGCGAAACGTACACAAATCCAAAATCTTCTGGAAGAACTTAAATATGACATGGACTCCAATTTACCTGTTATGGCAGCCAGAATGAGACTAAAGACAGTTGCGCTGATCATTCCGGACATTACCAATCCATTTTTTGGAGAAATGGCTCGAGCCATAGGAACAAGGATGAATGAAAAAGGGTATTCACTACTTTTAGGTGACAGTCTTTTTTCAACAGAGATGGAAGGAAAATGGATTAGGGATTTTGTTTCAAAAAAAGTTGATGGAATTATAATAGCACCTGTAGGAGATAAGCCTTCTAAAGATTTTGGACTGATGGATAAATTTCATATTCCGTGTGTTTTTTTGGACAATTATTTGGAAGGAGTGCCAAACAAAGGGATTGTTACTACAGATAATGAACTGGCAGTATATATGGCCTGTGAACATTTTTTTAACAGTGGTGTAAAAAAAATAGCGTTTATCAGTGGAAAGGGAAAGAGCCGAGTAGCGGGGGACAGATTGAAAGGATACAGAACAGCAATGACTCAGTTTGGTATTCCTTTTGAAAAGGAACTGGTAAGGGCAGGGGACTATACTGTAAGCAGTGGTTATAAGGCAATTTTAGAAATGGAAAGCGCAGGACTTGATTATTCGGCTGTTATTTGTGCTAATGATTTGATGGCTCTTGGCGCTATAAATGCATTGAAAGAATTATCGTACAGGATTCCAGAGGATGTGCAGGTGATTGGTTATGACAATATGTTCTTTTCTCAATATATTACCCCGGCATTAAGCACGATCCAGCATCCAATCATAGAAATGGGGAGAATTGCAGCAGATTTCATGCTTCAGGCATTGGAAGATAAATCAGAGGCATATCCATTTGTAAAATTGAAAACAAGACTTTTACTGAGACAAACAACCAGATAAGGAGTAAAGAGAAATGAGAAAAACAGGATTATTAAATACAGCGATAATCAAAGAAATTTCTGCGATAGGACATACACAGTATCTTATAATCGGTGATGCAGGTCTGCCTATTCCAAAAGATACACTACTAATTGATTTGGCATTAAAATCCGGAGTTCCTTCTTTTTTAGAAACAGCAGAAGCGGTTTTAGATGAAATGGTTGTAGAACATTGCTATTTGGCAGACGAGATAAAAGAGAAAAACAAGAAATTAAATACTGAAATAGGGAAGTTGACGGAAAATATAGCGTGTGATTATATCATGCATGAAGAATTGAAAAAAATGTCAGAATATGCTCGGGTGATTATACGGACAGGAGAGACCTCTCCGTTTGCCAATATTGTTCTTGTGGCAGGCGTCAATTTCTGAAGCTAAGAAGATAGGAGAAGTAAATATGGGATTATCACAGACGAGTGCAGTATTTGTGCTTTTGTTTGTTACATTTTTATGGGGGTCATGGTTTCAGGCAGTAAAACATACAGGGAATTATCCGATTTATGTATTTTTGAACTGGATGTATTTATTTTCTGTTGTAATTGTATGGGGCGCTATTTTTATATTTGAAGATAAAATGATTCCGGATGGTGTTTTTAATGAAATAGCATCAGACCCTGGAAGAGTTGCTCTTGTGTTTTTATGTGGAGCTGTTTATGCGGTTGGAATGCAGATCCAGCTATCTGCTGTAAGCAGAGTAGGATTAATCTTATCTAGCTCCATAACATCTACATGTTCTATTTTAAGTGGTGTGATTGTTTCGGCAATTCTTGGCGGTGTTCCCGAGGGAGCCTCATTGACAATGATAATGATGTCTGCCGTTTTATTAATCGGAGGAACTGTTGTCTGCCAGATTTCCGGCACTATGCGTGATAAAGATATAAAAAAAGGGGAAAATAAAAAAACACCATTAGCAACAAAAAAACAGGATATTATCTTACTGATTTTTGCATCAGGAATTTTACAGCCCTTTTTTTCAATTGCATCATCGGTAGGTCTTAAAACAGATTTGAGACCGGAAGGTTTTTCTTCTTTTACATGTATGGGAATACTTTGTCTGGGGGCTTTTGTCGGTACAGCTGGATTTTCTGCTATTGTGGTAACAAAGGAGAAGATGTGGAAAAAAGTTATACATCCAGATGTAAAAATAGGAGTGATTATTGGCATGGCAGTAATTTCTGCATTCTGTCATTTTGGAGGAAATCTTTTAAATGCAATAGCTGCACCAGTTGTCAGTATTGTAATTGCTACCGGTATTGGATATTCCTTTGGAATATGGTCATATCTTTGGGGGATTGTATATGGCGAATTTTCCGGAGCAAAAAAGAAAACTTTAGGTGTTCTTGGATGTGGACTGGCATTTTTTATTGTCGGCATCGTTATTTTGACACTTAATATTACATAACAGAATCCAAAAAAAGAAGGAGGTCTATAAATAAAAAGAGGGAATCTGTTGTGTATAAAACAAAATAATATTTATAAATAAAAGGAGAAGGTATTTATGAAGAAAAGAGTATTAGGGATTTTGGGTTTGGCAGCTTTAACACTGGTATCAATGATTGCGCCTGCAAATAGGGTATATGCAAAAGAGGAAGAAAATTTAAAAATCGGACTTAGTTTTGTTTCACTGAATTTTCCATATTATGTGAGAATGTATGACACTTTTATGGAAGAAGCTGAAAAAAATAACTGGGAGGTTTCTTTTGTAGACGGAAATCTTGATGCAACGACACAGTTAAATGGAATCCAGGATTTAGTAAATGATGATGTAGATGTAATGGTAATCAGTACCTGGTACATTGATGCAATGGAAGATGTTTTACAACAGTGTGTGGACAAAGATATACCGGTTTTTGTAATCGGAAATACTGAGAATCCAGATAATATTAATGAACTGATTCAATATGCATGCGGTACAGAGCACTATGATGCAGGTCATCTTGGTGGTACATATATGTCAAAATATTTAAAGGATCAGGGCAGAGATTCTATAAAGATGGCAACAATGGTGGGTTCTACTGAGCAGATGAAAGCAAGAGCGCAGGGATTTGTAGATGGAATGACAGATCATGGCATTTCGGTTGAGGTGCTGAATGAGTATGATGTTTCCACCAGAGAAGAGGCAATGGCAAGTGGCGAGGATGCTTTGACTACATATCCGGATATTGAACTGTTTTATGGAGTAAGTGCCCAGGGAGCTTTGGGAGCATATGATGCAACTGTTGGAGCAAACAGGACAGAGGTTATGGTTTTTGGATATGATGGAGAGGATGAAGAACTGGAAGTTATAGATGAAGACAACAACTATGTAGGTACAGTTACTCAGGCTCCGGATGTGGAGGCTTCTACTACAGTAGAGTATATTAAGAAATATCTGGATGGAGAAGAATTTGATAAAATAGTTCCGATTTCTGCAGGGATTTATTGTGATGAAGGTCAGTTGACTGCAGAAGAAGTGGAGGAGTCAGCTAAGTAAACGTCTGCATTTGAGTGATGCGGAAAGGTGGGTTTAATGGGAACTGCGACAGAGACTATATTAGAACTGAGAAAAATAAACAAGGCATTTCCAGGAGTAAAGGCATTAACAGATGTGGAGCTTATGCTGAAAAAAGGTGAGGTACTGGCACTTGTAGGAGAAAATGGTGCGGGGAAATCCACTTTGATGAAAATCCTGTCTGGCGCATATAAGAAAGATAGTGGCTCTATTATTTTTGATGGGAAAGAAGTGGAGATACAGTCTCCTATTCATTCAGAGGAACTGGGGATTGCAATCATATATCAGGAACTGAATCTGATACAGAGAATTACCGTAGCAGAAAATGTTTATCTGGGAAGATATCCGGAGCATAATGGTGTGATACAGTGGAAACAAATGTATGAAGACTCACAGAAGCTGATCAATGAGCTGGGAATTAATATAGATGTTCATAAAATGCTCAGAGAAATGAGCCTGGCTGAGCAGCAGTTAATAGAAATTGTAAAAGCTGTAAGTACCAATGCGAAGGTAGTGATCATGGATGAACCGACATCATCATTATCTCAAAGTGAAACAGAGCTCCTTTTTGACATCATTCGAAAGCTAAAAGAGAAAGGAACATCTATTATTTTTATCACGCACAGATTAGATGAAATCTATGCAGTCTGTGACAGAATGACAATTTTGAGGGATGGCTGCTATATTGGATCAAGAGATGTCAAAGATGTAACTAAAAATGAAATGATTGAAATGATGATTGGAAGAAAGCTGACCAATCAGTATCCTTCCCGGGAATCTGTGATTGGAGAAACGGTATTAGAAGTAAAAAATATTTCGGATGGTGGAAAAAGAGTCAAGAATGTGTCATTTCAGGCTCATTCTGGTGAAGTATTAGGATTTGCAGGACTGGTTGGAGCCGGAAGAACAGAAACTATGAGGATGATATTTGGAGCAGATAAAAAGATATCTGGCGAAATTTTCATTCGGGGAAAAGCTGTGGATATTCGAAGTCCGAGAGATGCCATTCGCAATGGTATAGGATTTGTAACAGAAAACAGAAAAGAAGAAGGACTGTTTTTGAGATCTTCGATAAAAGTAAATACAGTTATGGTAGCTTTAAAAAAGATTTTAAAAGCAGGATTGTACTTTGACTTTAAAAAAGAAAAGGCTTATGCGGAGGAATATGTAAAGAAACTTCATACAGCAACATCTTCTGTAAATAAAAGAGTTATGTTTTTAAGTGGAGGAAACCAGCAAAAAGTTGTTTTGGCAAAGTGGTTGCTTTCTGATGCAGATATTATTATTCTTGATGAACCAACAAGAGGAATTGATGTAGGGGCTAAAAGAGAAATATACGAGATTATCAATGAATTGGTAGCAGAAAAGAAAGTTGTTATTGTTGTATCATCGGACATGGAGGAGGTAATTGGTATCTGCGATCGTATCATTGTAATGCATGAAGGTGTGATTTCAGGAGAGGTTTTAAAAGAAAGTTTTTCGCAAAGTACAATAGGACAACTTTCTGTAGGAGGCTGAGGATGGATAAAGCAAATAAAAATATAAAGGAAAAGCTTGGAACTATTGCGAATGGAATGGGAGCGTGGCTGATCATTCTGATACTGATTGTTGTAATGACACTTATAAATGATAAGTTCTTTACAGTAAGTAATTTTATTAACGTATTTCGTCAGGTGTGTGTGGTTGGAATCTGTGCGTTAGGTGTTTCTTTTGTAGTTTTGGGTGGAGAAATTGACCTGAGCAGCGGTATGAGTGCAACATTTGCGGGATGTAATGCAGCTCTTTTGATTACCAAATGTAATATGCCGGTGTGGCTGGCAATTCTGATTGCTGTTGCGATTGGAAGTCTGGTAGGTCTCGTTTCAGGATTTATTGTTACATACTGGAAAATTCCGTCTTTTATTGGAACACTTGGAATGCAATATGTTGTACAGGGATTTATTTTAATTACAACAAACAGTATGCCAGTTACCGGACTTCCGGATAGCTTTCTATATCTGGGAAGAGGATATATTGCCAATGTAATTCCAGTGCCTGTAGTAATTATGTTGATTTTCTTTATCATAGGAGCATTTTTATTAAAATATACTCCTTTTGGCAGATCGGTTATAGCAGTAGGCGAAAATCCGGAAGCAGCAGCGCTTTCAGGTCTTAAAGTAAAAATGACAAAAATGCTGATGTTTACGTTGGGAGGATTTTGTGCCGCATGTGCAGGAATTGTAATGACAGCGCGTCTGTCTTCCGGACAGCCAAGCTCAGGCAGTGATCTTTCTCTTCAGGCATTGGCAGCAGTGTATATTGGTGGAACTTTTAATGGCAGTATGTTTAATACTCTTGCAGGCGCTCTTGTATGGGGATTTATTAATAACAGCTTGAACCTTCTGGGAGTAAGTGCATACTGGCAAAAAGTAGTATTAGGAGGAATCATTATTCTGGCAGTACTTTTAGATACAATCAGGGCAAAAGTATCTGTAAAAAAACAGTAAGAAAATTTTCGGAATATTTCAAAATTACGTAAAAAGAATGATTATGGGGAATTTATTCAAGGAGGTATTTAAATGAAAGTAAATGGAGTATATGTAAAAGACTATATGAAGCTTGATGTTATGCAGCATGAAATTCCTAATGAGCCAGGGCCAAATGAAGTTTTGGTTAAAACAATGGCATGTGGTGTTTGCTGTTGGGATTCCTGGCTATACAGAGGTGTAAATGCACCGGGACCTTATCCTTATGTTATTGGACATGAAGGGGCTGGCATTGTCGAAAAAGTAGGCTCTGAGGTTGATAATCTGAAACCAGGAGACAAGGTGTTTGCAGCATATGGCGGAAACGATATGATGAGTGAGTATTTTATTAATCGTAAAGATGGTGTAGTAAAGCTTTCGGATGAAGTGAAAGATTGGGCTTCCGTGATTTATGAGCCGGCATGCTGCGTAATTAATGTTGTAAATTCTCTGGATATTCAGCTGGGGGATCATGTTGTGCTGGTAGGGGCTGGATATATGGGATTACAGACCCTGCAGGTTCTTACAAAGGGAAGTCAGGCAGGAAGGATTACTGTATTTGAACTGAGAGATGATCGCAGAAGAATGGCAGAGGCGATGAACCCAACAGAGGTTGCTGATCCAGAAAGCGAAGAAGGAAAGAAATTGATTGAAGATATTATAAAGGCAGGAGGTGCAGATGTTGTTATTGATTTTGGAGCAACTACATCAGGATTTGAGCTTGCGGATTCTCTGACTAAACAGGCAGGAAAACTTGGAATTGCAACTTTCCACAGGGGAGATGTTACATTTAATGGTACAAAATGGCATCTTGGAGGATTGAAAGTTTACAATCTTTCTCCTTTTAGTAATGCGCATTATCCAGAACTTCTTCCAAAAGCATATGAAATGATTAGAAAGCGCGTTTTAGCTCCGGAAGAGTATGTAACACACACAGCATATTATAAAGATCTTGAAGCAATGGAAAATCTTTTCCAAAGAGCGTGTGATAAAGAAGATAATTATATGAAAGGTGTTGTGTTGTTTACAAAGGAATGAAAAGAGAGGGGACAATATGAGTGGTAAATTTCCAACGACCAGGATAGGAGATCTTGAACTGCCAAGGCTGGTTATAGGATGTAATTGGGTATCTGGGTGGAGTCATAGAACTCCTGCAAAGGATAACATGATTTTAGCTACGCATAATAATCCTGAGAGTGTGTCAAACATTTTTAAGACTTTTCTTAATGAAGACATCAATGCTGTACTTGGACTTTTTGGAATTGATCATGATCTTATAGATGCAGTACATATGTCAGAAGCAGCAACAGGAAAAAAAATGACTATACTGGATACAGTGGTAATTAATGTGGATGATAATAGAGCGGCGAGAAAAGAAGCGGAAAAAGTAATTAAGGAAAGTGCTAAAAGAGGTGCGAAGATATGTCTGCCAATTCATTCCTGCGTAGAGCAGCTGATTAATAAGAATAAGGGAACAATTGATCGGCTGCCGGATTATTTATATATGATAAGAGAAAATGGAATGATTCCCGGATTATCCGCTCATATGCCGGAAGTAATCCAGTATGCAGATGAAAATGATTATGATGTGGAAACATATATACAGATTTTTAATTGCATGGGATTTTTGATGCAGGTAGAAATTGAAAGTGTTGCTAAAATCATTCACAATGCCAGAAAGCCAGTTCTTACTATAAAACCATGTGCAGCTGGAAGAACAACTCCATATGTGGGACTTAATTTTACATATAATACAATCAGGGAACAGGACTTGGTATGCATTGGATGTTTTACGCCAGAAGAAGCATTGGAGGATATTGAATATGCCAGAGCCGCAATAGAAAGGCGACTGCCTCAGATTGGAGCAAGACAAAGTCCTTTTAATACCAGTGTAGTAAAAGGAACAGTGAATTAAAAAAATGAAGTGTAAAAGGCAGTAGAATTAGAAATGAAAATTCTGCTGCTTTTTTATGAAAAGGAGGCAAACGAAAATGAAAGTATTGAATTTTGGATCATTAAATGTAGATTATGTATATTCTGTTGACCATATGATTATTGGAGGAGAAACTCAGCTGGCAGAAAAAATGGAGGCTTTTTGCGGGGGAAAGGGCCTGAATCAGTCTGTAGCACTTGCTAGAGCTGGGATTACAGTATATCATGCAGGAATAACCGGAAATGACGGAGATATGTTGGTGGAAGTATGTAAAGAGAACAAAATTGATACTTCTTATCTGAAATATATGCCTGTAAAGGGAGGTCATACAATTATTCAGGTAGATAAAGATGCTCAGAATAGTATTATTCTTTATGGTGGAACAAATCAGATGCTTACCAGGGAGTTTATTGATTCGGTTCTCAGTAATTTCGAGAAGGGAGATTATATTGTATTACAGAACGAAGTGAATTTATTAGATTATATTATAGAACAGGCTTTTGAAAAAGGAATGAAAATTGTTTTAAATCCAGCGCCTTATAATGAAAAGATAGAAGAATGCGACCTTAGAAAGGTTAAGACTCTTATATTAAATGAAATTGAAGGAAATCAGTGTACAGGTGAAAAGGAACCGGAAAAAATATTGCATGTTTTAAATCAAAAATATCCAGAAACAGAAATTGTGTTGACAATGGGAAGTGATGGAGCTTTTTATTATGATGGAGTAAGGAGAATTTTTCAAAGTGTTTTTGAAACTCATGCTGTAGATACTACAGCTGCCGGGGATACGTTCACGGGGTATTATCTGGCATCAGTAATTAAGGGACAGACTGTGGAAGACGCTTTAAGGATAGCGGCACGGGCAGCCGCAATGGCTGTTTCACGTGCGGGAGCGATTCCGTCTATTCCAGTGCTTGAGGAAGTAATAAGAATTTTATAAATTAACAAAGTGTAAAAGATAAAATCTTTCTTTACAGATGACTCTGTTTCGTATAGTATGATAATACAAAAAATGAGAGGAGTCATTTCAGAATGAGAAAGATAGATAAAAATTTTTGTGCGTGGATGATGGCGGGGGCTCTTGCTGTGGGAACTTTATCCGGGGGATGGACTGCCCCGGCTCAGGTGTGGGCAGCCTCCGAAAAAAAGGAAGAGAAACAGAAAACAGACGAAAAAGCACAGGAGCAGCAGACGGAGGCTGACGCTGAGGGAACGGTGAGTCCTTCGGATTATGTTCTTCAGCCACAGGAAAGCTATTCTTATGCGGACATGGGACTGTCCTTTCAGCTTCCGGAGGAACTTCTGAAGAAAATGGAAAGCAAAGAGGTGGTTATGCTTCCGGATGCAGAGCTTACGGAGGATGGCAGTAAACTGAAATACGGGCAGGTAAGCTGGAGCACTATGACGGAAGAGCAGAGAGAGGCGGAGGTTGATAAATCGGGAGACGGATATGCACAGTGGAAAGAAGGGCTTTCACGAATAGGCGCTCTCGGAACCTATCATAAAGACCTGGAAAAAAAGCTGGACGAGCTTACCGGCTGTACAGAGCATGAAAAAATAGGTGTCAGTGAGGATGGAGATTATATTTATTATCTCAGTATGAATAAAGATGCAGATAAAGATCTGACTGCATCCCTGAAAAAAATAGAAACAGAAATAACCAGAATGGTTTCTTATAATGAAGAAGAAATGGGAGAAGGCGACTCTGTGGGAAGCTTTACCACAGAGGATATTAACGGAGAAGAGTATACAGAAGCTGTTTTCCAGGAGGCAGATTTTACCATGGTCAATGTATTTGCTACCTGGTGCGGTCCATGCGTGAATGAAATTCCTTATCTGGCGGAGCTTGATGAAAAGATGAAGGACAAAGGGGTTCAGGTGATCGGCATTGTAATGGATGCGGTAAAGGGAACCGAAAAAGATGAAGAGGGGATTAAAAAGGCTCAGATCCTTGCAGAGAAGACAAAGGCAGAATATCCGTTCCTTCTTCCGGACTCCGGATATATGAACGGACGTCTGGCTTATGTACAGGCATTTCCGGAAACATTTTTTGTGGACAAAAACGGCAATATTGTAGGAGAAACCTACAGTGGAAGCCGCAGTCTGGAAGAGTGGGAAGAAATTGTAAATACGGAGCTGGAAGGTCTTAAGGCAGATCAGGAGAAGGAAGATGGAGAGAAAAAATAAAAAACAGTCTTTTTCTGCGAGAATTTCAGAGAGAACAGCTTTTTTTCTGGGCATTGTCATTCTGATCCTGGGAGCCGCGTTTATGATATTCGGCATCTGGCGGGGAGAAATGGCGGTTGTTTTTGAAAAGGCAGTAAATATATGCATGGAGTGTATTGGCATTGGATAAGAAAAAACGTACAAACGAATGGGGACGCCACAGAGTACAGATCCTCTGGGCTTTCCTGACAAACAGCTATCTGGTGGGTTTTGCAAAAGGAAAAATCTATCAGGGAAAACTTAAAAATCTCTGTGTTCCGGGACTGAACTGTTATTCCTGTCCCGGGGCTCTGGGGGCCTGTCCCATAGGGGCGATGCAGGCGGTGGTGGGAAGCTGGAATTTTAAACTGGCGTTTTATGTGGCTGGTTTCCTGATGTTTGTGGGAGCGCTTCTCGGCAGATTTGTATGCGGCTGGCTTTGTCCCTTTGGGCTGATCCAGGATCTGCTTCACAAAATTCCCTTTCCAAAAAAAATCAGCACCTTCCGGGGAGACAGGCTTCTTCGTAAGCTGAAGTATGTGATCTTTATTGTTTTTGTGATTTTGATGCCCATGTTTGTGGTGGATCTTCTGGGGCAGGGGGCGCCGTTTTTCTGCAAGCTGATCTGTCCGGCAGGAACTCTGGAGGGCGGCGTTCCTCTGGTGCTTCTTAATCAGGGAATGCGGAGCGCAATAGGATGGCTTTATGCATGGAAAAATCTGCTTCTGGCAGTGATCATTATTCTTTCTGTCATTATTTACCGGCCGTTCTGTAAATATATCTGCCCTTTGGGAGCAGTGTATTCATTGTTTCAGCCGATTTCTGTATTCCGATACAGAGTGGATCAGGAAGCCTGTACACACTGCGGAGCCTGCGCAAAGATATGCAAAATGCAGGTGGATCCCTCAAAAAGCCCGAATCATATGGAGTGTATCCGCTGCGGTCAGTGTATAAAAGTATGCCCCACATCGGCAATAACTTCTAATATCAGAAGAAATAAAAAACAATAATCAGGGGAAGAAGGTTTAAGTTCGGTTCCTGTTACAGAATCAGAGTGTCTGAGAAGGGCACTCTTTTTATTTTAGAACACGATACATAAAAACTGTTGTCTTTGTTCTACAGAACAAGGCTCAGATGTGCTATAATAGTCTGGAGAAAGCTGGTTGCCGGAAATTCTCAGAAACTTTTTACTGAACATAAAAAATACAGGAGTGTGATTTATGGGAAAACAAAGAACAAACCAACCGAGGCGAAAGAAGAAAAAGAAAGGAGATCTGCTGCTGACCCTGGCTCTGATCGCTGCAATTGCGGTATTTTGCTTTGCAGCATATAATCTGTTTCATATTTATACAGAGTACAAAAAAGGAACAGATGAGTACAACCATATTGAGCAGATGGCAGTAACAGACCGAGCTCCGGAAGACGAAGAACTGGTGGATGCGGTTTCGGAACCAAAACCGCCGATATCGGTGGATTTTGATACGCTGAAAAGTGTAAATCCGGATGTGGTAGGCTGGATCTATATAGAAGCTTTGGATAATATCAATTATCCTGTGGTACAGGGGGATGATAATGAAACCTATCTTCATACCACATACGAAAACAATTACAACTTTGCAGGAACAATTTTTGTGGACTATGAGAACAGTAGTGACTTCAGTGACTGCAACACATTAATATATGGTCACAATATGAAAAACGGTTCCATGTTTGGAAATCTGAAAAAATTTACAGAGGATCAGTCCACCTATGAAAAAAGTAAATATTTCTGGATCCTTACCCCGGAAAAGAATTACCGCTATGAAATTATTTCTGCATATACAACAGGAGTAAACAGTGATACCTATACCCTGTTTAAGGGACCGGGGGAAGAATACCTGAATTACCTGAATACGATTCAGGGATATTCAGAGATTAAAACAGAAGCCACTGAGCTTACGGTCAAGGACAAAATTGTTACACTTTCCACCTGTACAGGAAATGAAGCGACCAGATTTGTTGTGCAGGGAAAACAGGTGAATGCAGAACCGGCAGGCTGAACAGGCAGAAGGGAAGGCGAAAGCTATGCAGAACAGTATTGAAAAACTGCAGGAAATAGTAGACAGATACGAGAATCTTGTATTTTTTGGCGGCGCAGGTGTTTCCACAGAGAGCGGTATACCGGATTTTCGATCTGTAGATGGTCTTTATAATCAGAAATATGATTTTCCGCCGGAAACGATTTTAAGTCATACGTTTTTTATGAGACGTCCGGAAGAATTTTATAAATTTTACAGAGATAAAATGCTTTGTGATTCAGCAAAGCCAAATGGAGCGCATCTGAAGCTGGCAGAGCTTGAAAAAGCCGGCAAGCTGAAAGCGGTGATCACACAGAATATAGATAATCTTCATCAGATGGCAGGAAGCAGAAGAGTTATGGAGCTTCACGGAAGCGTGTATCGGAATTACTGTATGAAATGTGGAAAATTTTATGATTTTTCTTACATAAAAAACAGCACCGGCGTGCCTCACTGTGAATGTGGGGGGATCGTCAAGCCGGATGTAGTGCTTTATGAGGAAGGCCTTGATCAGCAGACCCTGACAGATTCTGTGCGTGCAATTTCCCAGGCGCAGGTTTTGATCATAGGAGGTACGTCTCTTGCCGTTTATCCGGCTGCCAGCCTGATCGATTATTTCAGGGGAGAATGTCTGATTGTGATCAATAAGGCTCCCACACCAAGAGACCGCAGCGCGGATCTTCTGATCAAAGAGCCGATTGGACAGGTTTTTTCACAGATCAAAGTAAAAGGAGAATAGCAGATGGGTTATATCTATGAGGTAGGAGATGTTGTGACACTGAAAAAAGGTCATCCCTGCGGAAGCAGAGACTGGGAGATCCTGCGTGTAGGTGCGGATTTCAGACTGAAGTGTATCGGCTGCGGACATCAGATCATGGTTCCCCGTAAAATGGTGGAAAAAAATACAAAAAATCTGAAAAAAGCAGAACCGGGCAGTTGATAAGGAGCCATTGGATGAAAGGAGGCTGAATTTAATGTGGAATAAAATTAACAGGATCTTAAAAGGACAGCTTGTAACCTCACTTCTGTACACGCTCCTTGGTCTGTGCTTTGTGCTGATGCCTGTGGACGCGGTAAATGCAATCTGTAAATTTGTGTTTGGGATTCTTCTGATACTGGCAGGAATTTACCATATTCTGATCTATGTGCTGGAGAAAATGAACGCCACACTTCTGGATCTGCTTTCAGGGGGAATGCTTCTGGTGATCGGGATCTTTCTTTTTTACAATCCGCAGATCGTGATTAAGCTTCTTCCGGTTCTCCTTGGAACCTTTGTGCTTGTAGATTCCGTGTGGGTACTGAAAGGAAGCCTGCGCCTGAAAAAAGCAGGAAGAGGGGAATGGAAAATTCTTCTGATCGGAAGTCTTATTTTTATAGGATTTGGTATTGCCATGGTTATTAATCCCTTTACCATGATCAAATATACAGTGATTTTTGCTGGATGTGTAATGCTGGCAAACGGTGTGGTGGATTTTGTATTTCTTGTACTGATCCGCCGGGGAATGAAAAAGGCTGAAGAGGCTGTGGAAGAAGCTGTGGAGCAGATGAAGGAAGCTGAGATAAAAGCAGAAGAATCGGAAGCCGGCAGAGAGACAGAAATGGAACCGGAGTATACTGCATGGAGTGACCGAAGAACAGTTTTAGAACAGAAATCAGAAAAAAAGGATGAGCAGGAAGATCCGGAAACAGCAGGTTTCAGGCAGGAAGATCCAGAACCGGTTGTTTCAGATGCAGAAGAATATTACAGAAAACAGGCAGAAAAAGAATCAGAAGAGGAATGATCTGATACAGAAATATTGATATTTTTAAATATCATGAAAAACAAACATATTTCTTGAATTTTTATCATGGAAGAATTGTATTCTCAATTCTATAATAAAAGCAGGTTAAATCAAACGGGTAACATGTTTAGCTGTATTTTATAGAAAAGGAGAGGATATCACATGAAAATGAAAAAACTTACAGCAATGGGTATGGCTGCACTGATGGCAGCAACAATGATTCCGGCAGTTCCTGTTATGGCAGAAGGCGAAGGAAAAGTATATTACCTGAACTTTAAACCAGAGGCTGATGAAGCATGGCAGAATCTGGCAAAAGCTTACACAGAAGAAACAGGAACAGAGGTAACAGTTGTTACAGCAGCATCCGGTCAGTACGAGACAACACTTCAGTCTGAAATGGCAAAAAGTGATGCTCCTACTCTTTTCCAGGTAAACGGTCCTGTTGGTCTTAAAAACTGGAAGGATTACTGCTATGATCTGAAGGATTCTGAAATTTATTCTCAGCTTACTTCTGATGCCTATGCGCTGAAGGACGGAGAGAGCGTACCGGGAATCGCTTATGTAATTGAATCCTATGGCCTGATCGTAAACAAAACTCTTCTTGAAAAAGCAGGCTATACACTTGATGATATTAAGAGCTATGATCAGTTAAAGACGGTTGCAGATGATATCCAGAGTAAAAAAGATGAACTGGGAATTAAAGGCGCCTTTACTTCCGCAGGTATGGATGCTTCCTCTGACTGGAGATTTAAGACACATCTTGCAAACCTTCCGATTTATTATGAATATAAAGACGAGGGCGTGGATGACGCAGCTGAACTGAAAGGTACTTACCTTGAAAACTACAAGAATCTGTTTGATCTTTACATTACAGATTCCACCTGTGATCCTGCAGAGCTTTCCGCTAAAACAGCAGACGACTCCAGAAATGAGTTTGTAAACAGCGAAGCAGTATTTTATCAGAATGGCTCCTGGGAGTATGCAGAGCTTGCAAAAACCTTCAGCGATGAAGAGCTTGCAATGATTCCGATCTACTTTGGTGTGGATGATGAAAATCAGGGTCTTGCTACAGGTACAGAGAACTACTGGTGCGTAAATAAAAATGCTTCTGAAGAAGATATTCAGGCAACTCTTGATTTTATGAACTGGTGTGTAACTTCTGAGACAGGTACAAAATCCATGGCAGAAGATATGGGATTCACAATTCCTTTCAAAACAGCAGTTGCTCCTACCAATGTATTTGTAAAACAGGATCTTGAAAATACAGAAGCAGGACTTACTCCTGTATCATGGAACTTTACAACCATGCCGTCTGAGGAATGGAAAAATGGTGTGGGAACCGCACTGACTGCTTATGCGGCAGAAACTGGCTCCTGGGACGATGTTGTAAGCGCATTTGTTGACAACTGGGCAATGGAAAAAGCTCTGACCGAATAATCGTATTGAACAAAATGTAACTGGAAAGGGGGCGCTGCAAACCCGCTCCTGGCGGAACCTCCACCGGGAACGAGAACATGCGGCAGCCCCCTTTCTGCGTATAAGGGAAAGAGGAGAACAAGATGGTAGGAAAAACAATCAAAAAATGGTGGCCGGTTTTTGTACTGCCTACACTGGCCGCTTTTATAATCGGATTTCTCTGGCCGTTTATATGGGGAATTTATCTTTCATTCTGCAAATTTACAACTGTACAGGACGTAACCTTTGTAGGACTTGCCAATTATTCCAAACTGCTTCTGGATAAAACCTTCAGCCATTCCTTCTGGCTGACTGTAATATTTGCTTTTGTTTCCAGTATTCTGATCAATGTGCTGGCATTTTCTATTGCTCTGGCGCTGACAAAGGGATTCAGAGGAACCAATGTTTTCCGTACGGTATTTTTTATGCCAAACCTGATCGGCGGTATTGTACTTGGATACATATGGCAGACACTTTTAAACGGACTTCTTTCTATGTGGGGACAGCCCCTGCTTGCACTTTCCGCCAAAAACGGGTTTATCGGAATGCTGCTCCTTCTGATGTGGCAGCAGATCGGATATATGATGATCATTTATGTGGCAGGACTTAACAATGTATCGCCGGATCTTGTTGAAGCTGCTCAGATTGACGGAGCAACTTCCAGGCAGATTCTTTTTAAGATCAAAATACCTATGATCATGCCTTCTATAACAATCTGTACCTTCCTGACTCTGACAAACGGCTTTAAGATGTTTGACCAGAACCTGTCTCTGACAGGAGGCGCGCCGGGCAAGCAATCACAGCTTCTTGCATTGAATATCTACGATACCTTTTATGCCCGCAGCGGACCTATGTGGAAAGGAATCGGACAGGCAAAGGCAGTTGTATTTTTTATCCTTGTAGTAGCCATTGCACTGATCCAGCTTAAAGCAACATCATCCAAGGAGGTGCAGCAGTAATGGAAAATAAGAAAAAGAATCCTGTAGCTACCATTATCCTGGCAGTCATCTCTATTTTGTGGATGTATCCCATTGCTCTGATTCTTTTTAACTCATTAAAAAAGGAATCAGCAATTACCACATCTACGGTTTTCAGTATCCCAAACAAAGAAACCTGGAATGGTCTGTCAAACTTTGTTGCCAGCGTAACACAGATGGATTTCCTGAAATCTTTCTGGTACAGTCTTGTGATTTCAGTGATGTCAGTAGTTCTGATCCTCCTGTGCTGTTCTATGTGCGCATGGTATATTGTCCGTGTAAACGGAAAGCTTTCCAAGCTGTTTTATTACCTGTGTGTGTTCAGTATGGTAGTTCCTTTCCAGATGGTAATGTTTACTCTGGCAAAGACAGCAGATACCCTGAAACTGAACAGTCCGTACAGCATCTGCATTATTTATCTGGGATTTGGAGCAGGGCTGGCTGTGTTTATGTTTACAGGTTTTGTAAAAGGAATTCCGCTGGAAATTGAGGAGGCGGCGCTTATTGACGGATGCAGTCCTCTGCAGGTATACTTCCAGATTCTGATACCAATTTTGAAACCAACCATTATTTCCACTGCAATCCTTGAACTGATGTGGGTATGGAATGACTACCTTCTGCCTACGCTTGTTCTTGATATCAAGCAGTATCGTACCATTCCCATGGCAGTCCAGTATTTCAGAGGCAGCTTTGGACATGTACAGATGGGACCTATGATGGCAAGTATCATGATTGATATCATTCCGATCATTATTGTATATCTTGTATGCCAGAAATATATTATCGAAGGCGTGGTAGCCGGAGCGGTAAAGGGCTGATCACTTTTGAAAAGATTTTGTGGGGGTGCTGTAAGGAAACTTCAGCATCCCCTGTTATATTTTAGGATATTTTATAACCGGTATCCTTGTAGGGGCTGTTTGAGAATGATACAATAAAGCGGATGTCAGATTTTTAATGGCTGAAAGGAAGGAATAATAAAATATGATACAAGTGCTGATCGTAGATGATGAAAAGTTGGAACGAGAGGGGATAAAATATCTTCTTGCCATGGAGGAGGGAGAGTGGAATATCAGAGAAGCTTCCAATGGAAGAGATGCACTGCAGATTCTGAAAAATGAGGAGACAGACCTGCTTCTTACGGATATTAAGATGCCGCATATGGACGGCCTGGAGCTTACTTCAAAGGCAAAAGAAATGAAACCGGGCCTTCAGGTTGTGATTTTCAGCGGATACAGTGATTTTACGTTTGCCCAGGAAGCGATCCGCTATGGGGTTACAGAGTATATGCTGAAGCCGGTGGAGCCGGAAAGCTTTCATAAGATCATAAATACAATCAGAAAAAATATTCTGAAGAAAAAAGAAAAGGAAACCAGAGAGCAAAAGGAACAGGACTTCCTTCAGGAATATTTTCTGGAAAGCTATTTTTATACAGGAAAAAAGGACATTCTGGAAAGATCAGAAGGAATGATCGACCTGGAAAAGTGGAACTGCTGGCATTGTGCGATCCTGATCGAATCGGATATGTCATTTTTTGATACAGCTGAGGAAAATTTTTCCACGGAGCTCCAGAAGGAGCTGAGACGGGTGTTCTTTTATCTGAACCTGAACAACCGGCAGTCCCTGCTTCTGTTTCAGGATCATTACTGTGATTACAGCCTTGTGGCAAACCATATTTATACGTTTCTGAAAAGAACCTATAAAGAAAGCTTTTATCTGGCGGTCAGCAGAAAGTTTGACGGATATGAATGTCTGACGGAGATCATGAGTCAGCTGGAGCAGCAGATGGAAGAAAAGTTTTATCATCCGGAAAAGCATATTTATTCCAATGATGAGGAGCATCTCAATATGGAAGTAAAGGAGGTGCAGGATTCCAGACTTTTGCAGCTGATCTCGGAAGACGTCAGCAGGAAAGATATCCAGCAGCTCAGAAAGCATTATCAGTGTCTGAAGGAAAAATACAGCGATAATACTCAATATTCTGCCATGTATATCAAGTTTGTGTTTTCCAATGTGATACAGGAGCTTTTTCAGGAGGATCAGTTTTCGGGGGAACGGAGAATTGAACATGAAATTGACCGTTTATATAACTGCAGAAACATTATGGAGATTCTGGAGGTGACAGAAGAGAACATCCGCGAGTACGAAAGCTTTCTGGAAAGATCTATGAGTGAATCAAGGAATGAGGTGGCTGCAGTAAAAAATTATATCTATCAGCATTATGCGGAAGATCTCAGTCTGGAAATTCTTGCGGAAAAGGTATATCTTTCATCCGGGTATCTGAGCTTTATTTTTAAAAAGGAAACAGGTATGAATCTGAACCGGTATATCCGTGTTTTTCGTATGAAAAAAGCAAAAGAACTGCTGAAAAATACAAATATGAAGGTGGCGCAGGTCAGCGAAAATGTGGGATTTGCCAATGTGTCTTATTTTTGCCGGAGCTTCCGGGAATATTACGGATGCAGTCCGGAATCCTACAGGAAAGGAACAGGAGAGGATGAGGAAGCTTTATCAGATCATTAAAAATATGAAGTACCGTCACAAACTGACACTTCTTCTGGTAGGAGCAAGTCTTGTTCCAATGACAGTTCTTGCTCTGTACAGCCATATGCGTATGAGCTCCTTTGTCCGTCAGAGGGAAATGGAGGATATGGAATCCATTCTGGAACAGACAAGGGAAAACATTGACAGTCAGGTTGCTGTGTACACCAGTCTGATTAATTATCTTACATATTCTCCGGATATTGAGGAGATTATCAAAGAAAAGAACATGGATAATTATACGGCATATGAGCAGTATACAAAGGTGGCGGATCCCCTCCTTTCAGTGCCAAAATCCTATCATGAAGCCATTAAACAGATTCAGCTGTTTGCGGACAGCATCCGGGTTGAACATGAATATACTCTTGTTCCGCTTAAAAAAATCCAGGAAGAGTGGTGGAGCAAAAGTATTGAGGAGGATGTAAGAATCCAGTGGGTAGTGAACGAAGAACGGAAAGAAGTTGCAGCAGTACGGAACATATATGACAGAAAGGAATTAGAGGCTGTACTGTGTATTACTCTGGATTATGATAAAATCTTTCAGGCCTTTGACAATATTACAGAGGATGAAACCGGCGGAATGATTGTGGATCCCAAAGGAAATATTCTGTATCAGGATGTAGCCCTGCCCGATATTCAGTCAGAAAGCGCACGTCCCGGGGAGGCGCTGGAAGCAGTGAAAAAAGAGTGCGCATGGACAGAAAGTGCCAGCAGGGAAAACAACTGGAAGTATTATCTTTTCCGGTCAAAGGCTTCTATTTCCGGGGCAGTGTCCAGACTTTTTCTGGAAGAAATTCCTCTGATCTGTATCTGTGGTGTGATTATTTTTGTGCTTGGAACATTTTTTTCCAGATTATTTACCAGAAAAATCGAAGAGCTGACTGCCAATATGGATCAGGTGAATCATGGCAGCCGGCAGGTTGTGGTATCCAGTGACAGTGAGGACGAGGTGGGAATCCTGATCAGAAGCTTTCGGAGAATGATGGATGAGATCAATCGTCTTATTGATGAGGTTTATGTCAATAAGATCGCCCTGAAGGAATTTGAACTGAAAGCGCTTCAGGCTCAGATCAATCCACATTTCCTTTATAACACCCTGTCTGCCATTAACTGGATGGCGATCAGGAGCAATCAGAAGGAGATAAGTAAGGTAACGCTGGCTCTTTCTACGTTTTACAGAACAGCCCTCAGCCGCGGCGAGGATATGGTGACCATGGAAAGCTGTATCAAAAACACAGAAGCGTATCTGGAAATCCAGCTTGTAATGCATAATCATGAATTTTTCGTACAGTGGGACACGGATTCTTCCATAAAAAACGAAAAGGTACCCAAGCTTCTGCTGCAGCCGGTGGTGGAAAATGCTCTGGAGCATGGACTGGACGAAAAAGAGGACGGAGAAAAAATCCTTTGTATTGCCTGTCTGGATAAAGGTAAGGAAATCCTTCTTTCAGTAACAGACAACGGACCGGGGATGGAGCCGGAAAAAGCAAAGACTCTGGTAACGTATCAGGCAAAAGGATATGGACTTAAAAATGTTCACGACAGACTGAAGCTTTTATATGGAAAAAAATCTTCTATCGGTATTTTCAGTCAACCGGGAATGGGAACAACAGTAGAGATAAGAGTGCCAAAAGAGGAGTACAGAGATGAAAATTAAAAGAATGGGAGCTGTGTTTTTCCTTGTGGTCTGTGTATTCTGCGGCTGCGGAAAACATGAAATATCTCACGAAAAAAACGGGCAGAACGTATCAGAAGAATACAGAAGGGCAATGGAAAAGGCAGAAACAACACCCTACGGGGCGTATCCGGAGCTTGTAACCTATACTCTTGCCCAGATCAGCGGAGCCAATAATTCCAATCTTCCGGAAGGAGATACGTATGAGGATAATGCCTATACCAGATACCTTCGAAAAATGCTGAACATACAGAATGATACCGTATATATGGATACAGAGGAGCGCTACAGTGAACTTGTAAATATTCTGGTAAAGGATCAGAATCTTCCGGATATAATGGTGGTTACAGACAGGGAGATCCTGAAGGAGCTGGTGGAAAATGATCTTGTGGAGGATCTTACAGAGGTATTTGAGAAATGTACGTCTTCAAGAATCAAAGAGATGTATGAAAGCTATGGAGATGCCCTTCTGAACTCCGGAAAATTCAACGGAAGGCTGATGGCTGTTCCGGAAACAGTGATCGACCACGGACCGAATCTTCTGTGGCTGAGAAAGGACTGGATGGAGGAGTTGGGGCTGGAGGAGCCGGAAACTCTTGAAGATGCTTTTGAGATCATAGATGCTTTTGTACAAAACAGAATGGGTACGGAAGATGGAGAAACTCCTGTGGGTCTGGCATGTGACACAAATCTTGTGGGTACCACAAGCTCCAGTTATTCGGTAGATCCTGTGTTTGACAGTTTTGGGGCAAATCCTCAGAGATGGATCAGTCAGGACGGAGAAATTGTTTACGGATCTCTGACAGAAGAAACAAAGGAAGCTCTTGATTATCTGCATAAGCTGTATGACAGAAGAATTCTGGATCGGAACTTTGCCCTGCGCGCTCCTAATAATCTGAGAGATCTGGTCGTAAATGGAAAATGCGGAGCTTTTTTCGGACTGTGGTGGACTCCTAATAATCCGCTGATGGAAAGCTATGAGAAAAACAGCGAAGCAGACTGGGAACCTTATTATCTCCAGGAACTGGCAGATAAAAATGTTTATGAATCCTTCAGGGATAATAAATATGTGGTAGTCCGCAAGGGCTATGAGCATCCGGAAATCGTGATGAAGATCATCAGCGTTCTTTTTGATTATACCAGGTATGAGGCAGAAGATGCCCGGGAGGTAAACGAATATTTTGCTTTGAATGTGGACCCTACTGCAAGACCGCTTGTGATCAATGTGGATTATAACGAAGCAACCTATCAGGTGACAGAAAATATTGAGGCAGCTTTGAATGGAAACTATCCGGAGGGAAATCTTACTGCCATTGAGCAGTCCTACTATCAGGCCTGCAGTTCCTATCTCAGCGGAAATGATTACACTGCGGAAGACTGGGCTGCATACAAATCAAGAATTTCAGCAGTAGGGCTTCTTGTAGATAAGCATTATACACCGGCTGTCAGAAGCTATCTGGATGATGCAGGCGGAGAAATCCCTCAATCCCTGCGCCAGTTTGAAACAAGTACGTTTATTCAGATTATTATGGGAGAAAAGCCTGTCAGCTATTTTGAAACCTTTGTAGAGCAGTGGTATCAGCAGGGAGGTCATGAGCTGACACAGCAGATACGGCTGTCAAATCCTTCTACGTGATTGAGGCTTGTGGGCTTTATTTATATGGATTCAGAAGCGAACATAAAAGTCAACAGCTATTTAGAAAAAAATCTAAATAGGTGTTGACTTTTTGTATATAGAGAGGTATATTCTATTTAGAAATATTTCTAAATAGTTTCATGAAAAGGAGGGATCAAATGTCTTTTGCAGCTACATTTAAGGCGCTGTCAGATCCTGTAAGGAGAGAAATTCTGCAGCTTCTGAAAAACGGAAAAATGTCTGCAGGAGAAATCGGCAGCCATTTTGATATGACCGGAGCTACCATATCGTATCATTTAAGTGTATTAAAAAAGGCAGATCTGGTATGGGAAACAAAAGTAAAAAATTATGTGTATTATGAGCTGAACACCTCAGTGGTGGAAGAAATCCTGCTGTGGCTGTCAGAGCTCACCGGTGAAAAAGATGAAGAAAAGGAGAGTAAGAAGTAATGCTGCTTTTGCAGCAGAGAATTTTCGACCGGAAAGATTATGAAACTGGAGGGATGATTATTATGATAAAAAGATACAAATGGACACTGTTTGCTGCCAGCCTTATGATTCTTTGCCCTATCATAGTTGGGATTATTTTCTGGGATCAGCTTCCAGATATGATTCCCACGCATTTCGGCAGTGACAATCAGGTAAACGGATGGACCAGCAAGCCTGTAGCTGTATTTGGAATGCCGTTATTTTTACTTGCTATGGAATTTTTCTGCGCATTTATGGTCGGCGCAGATCCGAAACGTAAAAATATCAACCAGAAACTGATGCGGGCTATTCTCTGGATGATTCCCATTCTTTCTGTGGTGACAAATCTGATCAGTTATGCAATTGCATTGGGAATGAGTGTGGACACAGGTATGGTTGTAAACATACTCCTGGGAATTATGTTTGTTATTATGGGAAATTATATGCATAAGATCAAACAGAACTATTCAGTAGGAATCAAACTTCCCTGGACACTGAACAGTGAGGAAAACTGGAACCGTACGCACAGAGTGGCCTCATGGCTGTTTATTATGGGCGGAGCTATTTTTGTGATCAATGGATTTCTGCAGTCAAAGTGGGTGCTTTTTGCATTCCTTGCCTGTGTGTTCCTGATTCCTGCAGGCTATTCCTTTTATCTTTATAAAAAAGGAATATAAAAATCACAGGCAACTTGATTAGCTGCCGCGCACCGGAAGCTGCCGGTATTCTGGACAATATATAAAAAATTCATAATAAAAACTGTCCCCTTTTAAAAGATAAAAATTGTGTATTTTAAAAAGCACAGATATCGATTAAGATATCAGTAATTCATGAAAAAAGAGGAGGCAGTTATTATGAACAATCAGAACAACACTATCACAAAACTTGCAGAAACCGCTCTTCTTGCAGCGCTCTGCTATGTAGCCTTTACATTTCTTCAGATAAAAATACCAGTGCCCGGAGGCGATGCTACTTCAATCCATATCGGAAATGCATTTTGTGTTCTGGGAGCGCTTCTTCTGGGCGGATGGTATGGAGGACTTGCCGGGGCCATTGGCATGACGGTTGCGGATCTTATGGATCCTGTGTATATCACAGGCGCTCCGAAGACCTTTATCTTAAAGCTTTGTATTGGTCTTATTACAGGACTTGTGGCTCATAAAATCGCAAAAATAAATGAGAGCACAGATAAAAAATATGTGTTTAAATGGAGTGTGCTGGCATCTGTAGCCGGACTTGCATTTAATGTGGTGGCAGATCCGGTGGTTGGATATTTCTATAAACAGTATATTCTCGGGCAGCCCCAGAAAATGGCAGAGGTTCTGGCAAAGATGAGCGCAATGGCAACATTTGTCAATGCAGTAATATCAGTGATTCTTGTTGCAGTGATATACAATGCGGTTCGCCCGGTGCTGATAAAAAGCCATCTTCTGGTGGTCGGACAGTGTAAACAGGCCGGCTGAAACGGGAAAATGGATTCAGGTAAAAGAATAAAAGTACAGGCGGCAGTTGTGAAAAATAAGATTCGCCCTTACAGATGTCAGATTATATTTTCTGCGGTTCTGTAAGGGCGATTATTTTATGAATTTTCCGGATTAAACAGGAGCAGGGAAAAAAGACGTATTTTTTCGTCCTGTGTCCAGCACAGCATATTGGCAGCGTCAGCCATTTTCTGGGCATCAATGCCGTAAGCTGACATACAGGAAAAACGTTTGTAAGGCCCGGCGCTGATGAGCAGAGGAGTGGTTTCTGCGTCAGCTTCCATTTTTTTATAAAGTTTTTCTGTAAGAATGTTATGGTTGTACTTTGCTTTTTTTACATCAAACTGTTCTTCAGGAGATTCCAGAACAGTCTGAAGAATCAGCGCCTTTTTATAATTCAGCGCTTTCCGGTGCATTTCTTCCGGTGTGCCGCATGCTGGCGGACAGGAGGATATCACATTAAAGTTCCCACAGAGATTTTCTTCGCAGAATTGCCGGTACTCCAGTACGAATACCAGGTCTTTCACATCAATAACAGCAGCATTGTTAAAGCCAAGAGTCAGGGCTTCTTTTATAAAATCCATATAAAATATCCGATCCAATCAGATGCATAAGATGATTGGAATTTTCCTTTCTCCCATGTTATGGGGAAGTGTGTATAGTGATAGAAAGTCTGATAGTATTATAACGCATATGGGAAGGAATGACCATGGTTTATTCTTCTATCTGTAATGAATACATTACTGTTCACAGGTTACTATCCCGCAAGGTGTTTTGGCATGTATAGCAAAAATTCTGAGGCATACAGGTCAAAATGCCATCATCGAAGGTGATTTGGAATGTATTTTAACCAGGTTACTGTGAAGGGCGTGAACAGTAATATAAATACACAGGAGGGGAATGATGGGATTCAATTTCACATAACAGCGAGATTGAAATGTTTGAGGGATTCCGGTTTATTAGAAAAAGAGTGTAAAAAGGTTAAAAAGACTTATTGAAAAAACTATTGAAAAATTTATAAAAAAAACAGTTGACAGAGGCGGAAGAAAGTGGTAAATTAATCTGGCTGTCACAAAGAAATGATTC
>NZ_JANJZT010000015.1 GCF_024622975.1 Blautia caecimuris
GACTTTTTTCAAAGTTTTTCAAGTTGTTTCTTCAAAAGAATCATTTCTTTGTGACAGCCAGATTAATTTACCACTTTTTTTCGCCTCTGTCAACTGTTTTTTTCAAATAATACAAAAAATAAAAAGATGTGTTTCACTGTATTACCATTAAGGGAAACAGAACCTTTGCAACCTTTTCAATCTGCTTCTTTATAGTTTCCAAACAATTTCTAAGCAAATGACGGTTTTCTACTTTTTCCTTGCTGATATAAGAAACATTATCGGCCGCCTCATTTCATCTTTCATTCCTTTCAGATTCATCATCTCCTTTGGAGGCTTCGGTTCCACAAAATGTTCCAGCATGAATCCATTTTCCAGTAAGCTGTTTATATACGTAGTCATAGTTCTATGATATTTTGTAACCTTCTCCCCCAGAAATACTGCATTCCTTTCCCCCTCATAATAATAATTGTCCACAGGAAAATGAAGAATATTTCCATCAGCATTATAATACCAGTCCTGTGTTCCATAGGAGGTGAACACAGGATGCTCCACAGAAAAAACAAGTTCTCCTCCCTGTTTCAGCCACATGACTATACGTTTCATTAATTGTTCGTACTCTTTCACATAATGAAATGCCAAAGAACTGATCACAATGTCAAATGTTTCTGCCGGAAATTCCAAATCTTCCATTGCGCTGCATTGATATGTAATCCGGTCATCACTGTTTTTCCGCTTCGCTGTTTCCAGCATTTTATGAGAGATGTCTGTTCCCAAAACAGAACTTGCTCCCTGATCTGCCGCATACTTACAATGCCACCCATATCCACAGCCTAAATCCAGAACTTTTTTATCTTTAAAATCTGGTAGAATTTTCTGTAATTCCGTCCACTCTCCGGCTCCCTGCAGCCCTTTTTTTGAGCGTTCCATTTCACTGTATTTCATAAAAAATTTTTGTTCATCATACTTATTCTCTTTCACAATTTTGTTCCTCTCTGCCAAAAATATTATAATTCCTGTAAATGAGCCAATTTAAAAATGTTCGCAAAATTCTTCTCTATTTATTTGTAAATCCAATAAGCAGACTCAAGAACGGGCAAATACAATCAGAAACAATTACAAGGCTATTCTCTATTACAGTTTACATCTTAAAGTAAAAAGTATTCAGATATTATTTTGGCTGCCATAACAGGCTCCAAATAATTTCCAAATACTTTTACAAAGACTTGTATATTTACTTATTTTCCAAGTATTTCTTCACTTCATGCAGTGACGGCAGAATACATTCCGAAAGTCTTTCCATTTCTTCTGTAGGCTTCGCAAGATCAGGCACCATAATCGGATGCATCCCTGCTGCCTTTACCGCACGGATCCCATTATAAGAATCTTCTATTCCATAACAGTTTTCCGGCTTTACACAAAGTCTTGCGCAGGCTTCCAGATAAATGTCCGGCTCCGGTTTGCTTCTCTTTACCATATCTCCGCAAACAATCACGTCAAAGTACTGTAAAAGACCGCCTTCCGAAAGCTCCCGCTTTACTACTTCTTCCCTGGTAGACGTAGCAAGGCCCGTTTTAATACCGGAAGTCTTTAAAAACTCCAGTAGCTCACAGACTCCCTGTTTTTTCGGAAGCCTGCCATCTGCTGCCTGCTCATGAAAGAGAGCAGCCATTTCCTTTTTATAAATTTCATAAGGAAAATCCTGCCCATAATGTTTCTGAAATATTTTTACGGTTGCTTCATGGTTGGTGCCCAAGCACTGCATGCATACCTTTTCCACATCCGGTATTCCATATTTATCCGCAACCTGCTTCCATGTACGGATCACAAGGGTTTCCGAATCGAAGATCACACCGTCCATGTCAAAAATCACTGCTTCCAGTTTTATCATTTTCCTTCCCCTCAGCCTTTCATGATGTACCTGATGGCATCCTGTATCCATTCTACATAAACCAGATTCATACCTTCTGTTTTTTCCATAGAGGACTGGCATACCTTGGGAAGGATCACTGTGGTAAATCCCAGTTTTTTCGCTTCCGACACACGCTGGGCAGCCATACTGACTGCCCGGACTTCTCCGCTTAGGCCCACTTCCCCAAAAGCAAGAACTGAATCCGGAATCACAATATCTTTGCAGCTTGATACCACTGCAAGGGAAATCCCCAGATCAATAGCAGGCTCTGTCATCTTCATTCCTCCTGCGATATTTACATAGGCATCACAGGAAGCCAGATGAATCCCCACTTTTTTCTCAAGAACAGCCATAAGAAGATTCACTCTGTTAAAATCCGTTCCCACTGCCGTTCTTCTTGGAATACCAAAATTGCTCTGACACACAAGGGCTTGGATTTCCACAAGAATAGGCCTTGTTCCTTCCATGGAGCAGGCTACAATAGAACCGGAAGTGCCGTTAGGCTTTCCGTTCAGCATAAATTCCGAAGGATTTTTAACCTCCTCAAGACCGGTTCCCCGCATTTCAAATACACCGATCTCATTGGTAGAACCGAAACGGTTTTTTACAGCCCGGAGGATCCGATAAGACGCATGACGGTCACCTTCAAAATAAAGCACTGTATCTACCATATGTTCCAGAACTCTTGGACCTGCTACGTTTCCTTCTTTTGTCACATGACCTACAATAAAAATAGAAATCCCAAGTCCTTTGGCGATCTGCATCAGTATATTCGTGGATTCCCTGACCTGAGAAACACTGCCCGGCGCAGAACTGATATCCTCGTGAAACATAGTCTGAATAGAGTCAATAACCACCATGTCCGGCTTCTTTCTCTCAATTACTTCCCGGATAGTTTCCAGATTCGTCTCACAGAATATCTGCAGATTTTCATTAAATTCTCCGATCCGGTTTGCTCTGAGACGGATCTGACGCAAAGACTCCTCCCCGGAAATATAAAGCACTGAGCTTCCTGACAGAGACAGATTTCTGCATACCTGCAAAAGAAGGGTGGACTTTCCGATTCCCGGATCTCCACCCACCAGAACAAGAGACCCGGGAACGATACCGCCCCCGAGTACTCTGTCAAGCTCTCCAATCTTTGTCAGCCGTCTTTCATCCTCTGAAATCCGTATATCTTTTAGTTTTACAGGCTCCGGTCTCTGCCCCTGCGCCATAGTCCGGCTGCCGGAAGACGACGTTTTTTTTGTGGAAACAGCCTCTTCTACAAAGGTGTTCCAGGCTTTGCAGCCCGGGCACTGGCCCATCCATTTAGAAGACTCATATCCGCATTCCTGACAAAAATAAACAACTTTTTTATTTTTTAGCATTTTTTGATCTTCACTTCTGCCACAGCATCACCCAGCTCAGCGCTGAAAGAAAGCTTGCCTCCAAGATTTGTTTTCATTGTACCTGCATCTGCGCCGTTAATGGTAATATCGTACTCTGTGTCAGCCTCCATTTCTACGGTAATCTGTGCATCCTCTGCACCTTCTACCTGAAAGCTCATGGTTGAACCGTCCTGCAAAAGATTATAAACTGCAGTTCCCGGTACAGATTCGTAAACAAACATACCGTTTCTTTCCAGCTTGGTGATCTCATGAAACGTTTTTACTTTATAAACATCCCCCTGATGCTGAAAATCTGATACTTTGGATTTCTGAGCCAGCTCATAATTACCAAAGCTGATGCTTCCGTTTTCCTCTGTACGAATCAGTTCTTTTACTACTGCCATGATCTTATGTCCTCCCTGAGATTCTCTGTTGTATTATCTTTGGATATAGAATAACCCTTCAGAATCATGTATCCTGATACTGAATAATCAGGCAAAAGGATGCTTCGTTCCTTTCCTGCTGATTATTCTTATTATAACATTTTCACAATTTTTTGAACAGTATCCTAACCAAGATTTAATATCTTTTTTATATTTACTTTTTGTCTGCTTTTTCTGCAGGAACAGGAATAAACCGAAGCTGTTTCTGATGAAGCTGAACCTTTACCGTATCGCCTTTTCGGATTCTTCCCTCCAGAATTTCATTTGCAAGACTGTCCTCCAGCTTTGTCTGTATTGCCCGGCGGAGAGGTCTTGCTCCATACTTACTGTCAAATCCCGCCTCTGCCAGATAAGCCCTGGCAGAATCGCTGATCTTCAGCCGTATATCCATCTGCTCCTCACACCGTTTTTCCAGATTTTTAAGAAGAAGCCCCACAATTTTACGGATGTGCTCTTTATTGAGGGTATGGAATACCATGATCTCGTCAATACGGTTCAAAAACTCCGGTTTAAACAGGCGGCGCACTTCTTCCATTACATTTGATTTCATCCGCTCATAATCCTGTTTCTCATTATCACCTGACATAAATCCAAGTTTTTTTGGCTCAATAATAGCCTGAGCTCCCGCATTGGAGGTCATGATGATGATGGTCTGCTTAAAATCCACTTTCCGTCCATGAGCGTCTGTAATATGTCCGTCATCCAGTACCTGAAGTAAAATATTAAATACATCCGGATGGGCTTTTTCGATTTCGTCAAAAAGGATTACACTGTAAGGATTTCTGCGCACCTTTTCGCTGAGCTGTCCTCCCTCGTCATATCCCACATATCCCGGCGGAGAACCGATCATTTTTGAGACGCTGTGCTTTTCCATGTACTCCGACATGTCTATGCGGATCATAGCCTGCTCGCTTCCGAATACAGCCTCTGCAAGCGCCTTGGAAAGCTCTGTTTTTCCTACGCCTGTAGGTCCCAGAAACAGGAAAGACCCAATGGGACGTCCGGGGTCCTTCAGACCTACCCGTCCGCGTTTCACCGCCTGGGCAACTGCTTTTACAGCCTCCTCCTGGCCGATCACCCGTTTATGGAGAATCCCCTCCAGATGAGCCAGCCTCTTTGATTCACTTTCTGTCAGCTTCTGTACAGGTACCTTGGTCCAATCGGAAACAATATCCGCCACGGAAGCTTCTGTTACTGTAAGACTCTTCTTCTGACTTTTCCGTTCTTCTCTGGCGCGGTATTTTTTAATTTCCTGTTCCACTTCCCTCTGGCGGCTCTGAATCTCTCTGGCTTTTTCAAGGTCTGCCTGGCGGATGGCTTCCTCTTTCTCTTCCAGCAGCTCTTTCAGCATATTTTCAAGGCCATCTGTCTTTGTTGCTGTCCGGTAGCTTTTCAGGCGCACTTTTGCTGCTGCCTCGTCGATAATATCAATGGCCTTATCCGGAAGAAAACGGTCATTGATGTAACGGACAGACATCTGCACTGCCGCCTCCAGAGCGCTGTCCTCAATACTAACTCTGTGGTGCTTTTCATAGTAAGGACGAAGCCCCTTCAGAATCTCCAAAGCTTCCGCCTCTGAAGGTTCCTCTACAGTTACCGGCTGGAAACGCCGTTCCAGAGCCGCATCCTTTTCAATATATTTCCTGTATTCCTCCAGAGTGGTAGCTCCGATCAGCTGAATCTCTCCTCTGGACAGAGACGGCTTCAGGATATTAGATGCATCCAGGGCGCCCTCCGCGCCTCCTGCGCCGATAATCGTATGAAGTTCATCAATAAAAAGAAGGATTCCTCTGTCTTCCCGCACTTCATTTACTACATTTTTGATGCGCTCTTCAAATTCTCCTCTGTATTTACTGCCTGCTACCATTCCGGAAAGATCCAGCACTACCACGCGTTTCTCTTTTACAGTATCCGGAACCATTCCGGACACAATTTTCTGGGCCAGACCTTCTACAATAGCAGTTTTTCCCACTCCCGGTTCTCCAACCAGACATGGATTATTTTTTGTTCTGCGGCTCAGAATCTGGATCAGCCGTCCGATCTCCCTGTCTCTTCCCACAACAGGGTCCAGCTTTCCATCAGCAGCCATTGCTGTAAGATCCCGGCTGTACTGATCAAGAAAAGGAGTTCCTGTTCCTTTTTTATCTTTCAGATTCCTGGATGCCTGCATCTCCTCCGCAATAGCTTCCTGGTCGCAGCCCATAGCAGCCAGAACTGCCGCATACAGTTTCTGGATATTGACTCCCATTGTATACAGAAGTCTTGTGGCAACGGACTCTGTTTCCTTCAGCATGGCAAGAAGTATATGTTCAGTGCCTGCCTGATCCGCCCTCCGCATCTGAGCCTCTTTTCCGGCATTGTCAAGAAGCCTCTGAGCCCTTGGACTGTACTCCGGCACTCTTTCCATGGTCAGAACTTCCGAAGGAGCGATCAGATTCCCGATCAGCTCCTGAAGCCTTTCCTGCTCCACACCGAATTCTTCCAGAATTCTTCCCGCAGTCCCCTCCTTTTCCTTTAAAAGTCCCACCAGAATATGTTCTGTGCCTATATACGTATGCTTACAGGACTGTACCGTGCTTCTGGCAAGCTTTAGAGCATTTACAGCCTGTCTGGTAAACTTTTCCTGCATAAATTCCTCCTCGTTTCTGATCCTTTACAGATCGTAATCGTCAAAAATCTCATCAATCAGCTGATGTACTTCCTGTCTGGAAACCTCCTTGCAGCAGCCCTTTGCCAGCGCTACCACAAGATTCTGTTTCATTTCCTCCAGAGCTTTTATCTTATCTACATCAATGGCCACCACAGCACCTCTTCTTCTGTCAATGGACACAAACCCCTCCTGTTTCAGAAGTGTATAGGCTTTATTGACTGTATGCATATTAATGCCTATGGTATCTGCCATCTGTCTCACAGAAGGCAGAGTATCTCCCTCCTGAAGTCTTGATGTAGCGATCCCAAGGATGATCTGGTTCATCAGCTGAACATAGATGGCCTCGTCACTGTTAAAATCTATTTCTATGACCATATTCAAGCCTCCTCGTATCGTGTTACACATATACTAGCACATCTCGCATATTTTGAAAACAGTTATTTTCCGTGTCTTTTCCACAGTTGAAAAGAGGCAGCCTCACAGCCGCCTCTTTCTGTATTACATTTAACCGATGATCTTTTTTAACTGTTCTCTGTTTAAAATCAGATTAAATCCCATTGGATTGATAACAAGCGCCTCCGCCTGCTGGATCATAATATCAGCAAGCTTCACAAAAGGTATTTTTGCAATCCTCAGCTTTTTGCCTCTGGCAAATTTTTCGTATTCCAGCACATCTGAAAAAACAGGCTGAAGAATTTTTCCTTCTTTATTTTTCAGATACGGAATATTTACCTTTGCCGGATCCTCCTCACTGCGGTCCATGGCAACAAGGAATTCTGATTTTCTCAGATTTGCGATCAGCTCTTCTTCCAGTTCCCGGATATTTTTGTGTTCCTCCGGTTTTACCGGACGGCGCAGCTCCTGCATAAAATAAATACCGGAAAGCTGAAGCGTTGCGTTGATCAGAGGTCTTTTTTCCGGCTCGACCTTGCTGAGATCCGGCTGACGCACAATTTTGTCAAGATCCACTTCAATCTCTTCACTTCCGTTATTCCACACCAGGGAATTTACACCAACAGCGTAAAGAAGGCCGTACATTCTCGGGAAATCCTTTTTCTCATATTTCATTCCCATAAGCAGTATTTTATCATCCAGCTTCTTTTTGCCAAACTCCTTCAGTGTCTCTTCCTCGGCAAAAAACCATGCCTGATCATTATAAGTCTCTTCTGCGCAGGTCACATAAGGAAGCTTTGTCACCTGAGAATATGCCACAAAGATGCTGTCTCTGGCCTGAATTTCCTTCACTGCGTCTACTACACTCATTCCCATTCTTGTTGTCCTTTCCATTGTCTGTCTCCGGCCCCGGGGGCACAGAGGAACAGATACTCCTTTTTATTTCATCAGGAATTCTACGATTCCGTCAAGTTCCTCCATCTGATCCCTCTTCAGAGAAGATTTCACAGTAAGAGTATTGTCATAAATCTCCATGTTTTTCATGGAAGAAAGAATCTCTTTCATCTGTTTTCCTGCAGAAATTGCCCAGGTACCGTTTTCGATCACAGCCACTTTACGGTTCTGGAAATTATGCGCTTTCAATTCTGAAAGAAGGGTTTCCATTTTCGGGAAAAGTCCTGCATTGTAAGTAGGGCAGGCAAATACGATCCTGTCACAACGGAATGCTTCTGCCAGAATATAGGACGGATCTGTTTTGGACACATCATACATTGCAATGTTCTTTTCTCCTGCATCAGAAATCTTCCCGGCCAGAACATTCACTGCGCTCTCTGTATTTCCGTAAATAGAAGCATACACAATAAGAACCGCATGATCCTCCGGTGTGTAGGTGCTCCATTTCTGATATTTATCAATAAACCAGCCCAGATTTTCTCTCCATACCGGGCCGTGAAGTGGGCAGATCATTTCAATATCAAGAGCTGCTGCTTTTTTCAGGGCAGACTGAACCTGAGCTCCGTATTTACCTACAATGTTAGTAAGATATCTTCTGGCTTCTTCCAGCCACTCTGCCTCAAAGTTCAGCTCGTCTGCAAAAATATTTCCGTTCAGCGCGCCAAAGGTTCCAAAGGCGTCTGCACTGTAAAGAACTTTATCATAAGCATCATAAGTTACCATAGCCTCCGGCCAGTGAACCATTGGGATCATGGCAAATGCAAGGGTGTGTTTTCCTGTGGAAATGGTATCTCCCTCTTTGATCACAACTGCACGGTTATCTACGTCAAAATCAAAAAACTGTTTCATCATGGTAAATGTCTTTGCATTTCCCACAAATTTCACTTCCGGATAACGAATCACAACTTCTGCAAGAGAAGCGCAGTGATCCGGCTCCATGTGATTCACAATAATATAATCCAGAGTACGGCCGTCCAGTACATGCTCCAAATTCTCAAGGAACTGTGAGCACACAGAATGATCTACTGTATCAAGAAGAACGGTTTTTTCATCCAGGATCACATAGGAATTATAGGAAACTCCTTTTGGGATCGGATATACGTTCTCAAACAGCTCCAGTCTTCTGTCGCTGGCGCCGATCCAGTACATATCCTCTGTTATCTTTTTTACACAATACACGTTGTTTCCTCCTTACGCCTCATCAATGGCTTTTCCAATATCATGGCGCATATATTTGTTGGCAAACTGAATCCATTCGGTCGCCTCATATGCGTTCTTTCTTGCTTCCTTCAGGTCTTTACCCTTGGCAGTAATTCCCACAACACGTCCTCCGTTTGTGACGATCTGACCGTTTTCCAGCTTTGTTCCCGCATGGAAGCAATAATATCCTTCTTTGTCCTCAAACTTCTCAAATCCGGACATAGGAATGCCTTTTTCGTATTTTACCGGATAGCCTTCGCTGGCAAGAACCACGCAGACTGCCGCATTATCCTCAAATTCAAGTTCTGTCTGATCCAGAGTCCCGTTTACACAGGCCTCCATTACCTCAAGGATATCTGTTTTCATTCTAGGCAGCACTACCTGTGCTTCCGGATCACCGAAACGGGCATTATATTCCAGAACCTTGGGTCCGTCCGGAGTCAGCATCAGGCCAAAGAAAATAATTCCCACAAAAGGACGTCCCTCAGCCGCCATAGCATCTACTGTCGGCTGATAAATATATTTCCGGCAGAATTCATCTACCTCTTCCGTATAAAACGGACTTGGAGAAAAGGTCCCCATTCCGCCTGTATTCAGTCCCTGGTCTCCGTCCATGGCGCGTTTGTGATCCTGAGCGGAAGTCATGGTACGGATGGTCTTTCCATCAACAAAAGAAAGCACAGAGACTTCTCTTCCTGTCATAAATTCTTCAATGACCATAGTATTTCCGGCGCTTCCGAACTTTTTGTCCTCCATGATCTCCTTTACTCCGGCTTCCGCCTCAGCGAGATCATTGCAGATCAGAACGCCCTTTCCAAGAGCAAGTCCGTCCGCCTTGAGAACAACAGGGAATTTCGCCTGTGTACGAAGATATTCCAGAGCCTTTTCAGAATCCTCAAAATTCTCATATCCGGCAGTGGGAATATTATATTTTTTCATAAGATCCTTGGAAAACGCCTTGGAGCCTTCCAGAATAGCCGCATTTTTACGTGGGCCAAACACCTTCAGACCGCGCTCTTCAAATACGTCTACAACGCCTCCTACCAGCGGGTCATCCATTCCAATGATCGTCAGATCTATGCTATGTTCCTGGGCAAAATCCGCCAGTTTCTCAAATTCCATAGCTCCGATATTTACGCACTCTGCATACTGGGAAATTCCCGCATTGCCGGGTGCGCAGTAAATTTTGTCAGCTTTCGGGCTTTTTGCCACGCTCCATGCAATTGCATGTTCTCTTCCGCCGCTTCCTACAATCAGTATATTCATCAGGTATTTCCTCCTTATCTGCTGATCTGAACCTTTCCGTCCTGAACACTGACCTTTCCATTTGCAATCAGGTCAATAGCTTCCGGAAGGATCTTCCATTCTGCCTCTTCCATTACCCGGCGCTGAAGTACTTCCGGAGTATCTCCCTGCTGTACCTCAACGGCCTTCTGAAGGATGATCGGACCTGTATCTGTGCCTGTATCTACAAAATGCACAGTGGCTCCGGTTATTTTTACGCCTCTGTTCAGAACTCCCTCATGAACGCGCAGTCCATAAAACCCTGTTCCGCAGAAAGACGGGATCAGAGAAGGATGGATATTAATGATACGGTTTGGATATGCCTCCACGATCATTGGAGGAACCGCAACCAGATAACCTGCAAGAACCACAAGATCTACCTGTTTTTTCTGAAGCTCCGCCAGAAGAGCTTTATGGAATTCCTCTCTGTTGTCATAGCATTTCGGAGAAATACAAACAGCCGGGATCCCCCGGTCCTCTGCTCTTTTCAGAGCATAGGCACCGGAGTTGTTGCTAATCACTACTGAAACAGCGGCATTGGTGATCACTCCCTGATCCAGCGCATCCAGAATGGCCTGAAGATTCGTGCCCCCTCCGGATACCAGAATGCCAAGTCTTAACATAAATCCACACCCTTTTCGCCGGCTTCAATACGTCCTACCACATATGGAGTATCTCCTGCTTTGCGGATTGCTTCCATTGTTTTGTCCACGTCTTCCGGTTTTACTGCAAGAACCATTCCAAGACCCATGTTGTAGGTATTGTACATCATTTTTTCTTCAATGTTTCCTTTTTCTGCAAGAAGCTTAAAGATAGGAAGAACCGGATAGCTGTCTTTTTCGATCACTGCTCTTGTACCCTCTTTCAGCATACGCGGAACATTTTCGTAGAAACCGCCGCCTGTGATATGGCTGCATGCATGGATGCGCACGCCCGCTTCTTTCACGCTCTTCAGAGCTTTTACATAAATTCTGGTCGGGGCAAGAAGAGCCTCGCCCAAAGTTGTTCCCAGTTCATCATAATAAGTGTCCAGAGACTCTCTTGTCATATCGAATACCTTACGCACCAGAGAAAATCCATTGCTGTGAACACCTGTGGACGCCATACCGATCAGAACGTCACCGGCTTCCAGCTCTTCCCCTGTAAGAAGATCTTTTTTATCGATCACGCCTACTGCGAATCCCGCAAGGTCATACTCATCCTCCTGCATAAGTCCCGGATGCTCGGCTGTTTCTCCGCCGATCAGAGCTGCTCCGGACTGTGCACAGCCTTCTGCCACACCGCCTACGATCTCTGCGATCTTTTCCGGATAATTCTTGCCGCATGCAATATAATCCAGGAAAAACAGAGGCTCTGCCCCTGCGCAGGCAATATCGTTGACGCACATTGCCACTGCATCGATTCCAATGGTGTCATGCTTGTCCATAACCATGGCAAGCTTTACCTTTGTTCCGCATCCGTCTGTTCCGGAAACAAGAGTAGGCTCCTCCATATCTTTAAATGCACTCATGGAAAACGCTCCTGAAAATCCGCCGATTCCGCCTAAAACCTCGGGTCTCATTGTTTTTGCAATGTGCTTTTTCATCAGCTCCACTGACTTATAGCCTGCTTCTATATCAACACCTGCGTTCTTATAATCCATAATATCCTCCCAGTATTTACTTTTATTAATAATTAATAATTCTGATAGCCTACTTCCTGCAGTCTTGCGTCCTTGGCTTCTACCTGCTCTTTCAGCTCCTGGCTGTATTCTTTCAATTTCGCAAGAAGCTCAGGATCTGAGGTTGCCAGAATTTTTGCTGCCAGAAGTCCTGCATTTGCGCCGCCATTGATGGCAACCGTGGCAACCGGGATTCCGGACGGCATCTGTACGATGGAATAAAGAGAGTCACGTCCTCCCAGAGAGGTAGTATGCATCGGAATACCGATTACCGGCATGGGGAAAATCGCCGCGCACATTCCCGGCAGATGAGCTGCCATTCCCGCACCTGCAATAATCACCTTAAATCCTCTTTCCTCTGCACTCTTTGCATAGTCAAAAAATACATCCGGTTCTCTGTGCGCGGAGATGATCTTCATCTCATACTCCACTCCCAGCTTGTCAAGAATTGCCGCTGCTTTGCTCATAACCGGCATGTCTGAATCGCTTCCCATTACAATTCCAACTTTTTTCATTGGTAGGCCTCCTTAATTTTCAATCTGTTCCAGGTTGATTCTACTAAGATTCTATTTTTGTGTCAATAAAATTCCATAAAAGAAATATTTTGGCAAACAAACTGTTTTTGTATATTTCGGAATTTCTTCCTTCCGCATTCTCTTTATTTCTCAAAAGGGCGGTTCAGTTCCTCTGTACCAGGAAGTACAAAACGTCCTTTTTCAATAATGGAACGTCCTTCTCCCTCATCATCGATCACGCGGATACTTCCAAGCTCTTCGTAAGGAATGGTAATATCTGTATGGCATCCATAGTACGCAAGACTGATATCCTCTTTTCTGAGGCTGGATATTTCATTGTCTCTGGCAATGATCTCTCTCCCGTCCGGATTATATACCGCAATATCCTCAGCCCAGCTGTAACAGGTATCGCCCACTGCAAAATGAGGTCCCATTTTTTCTGCGATCAGAATGGGCAGCTTGTCTGCGATCCCGTATTTTTCTGCAGCCACATAGGCTGTGGTATTTGTTCCGATGGCAAACTCTCCCATTGGAAGCTTCACATGATGGTGAAGGATATTATCCTCAATATAAGCGCGGTTTTCCCCTTCCGTCTCAAAGTTACTGCAGGAATAATCGATCACCTGACCGCAGTCAAATACAAGCTTCAGATCCTTAAACTGCAGTCCGTTCAGATACACTTTTTTTACATGGAGGACTCCGCCTGTGCCTGCCAGAACCGGAGAAGTAAACACCTCTCCTACCGGGATATTCACATCTGCCACACAGTTTTCAAAGTTTGTCTGTTTTTTGATATCCGCCAGTGTATGAAGATGAATGATAATATCTGTTTCATTGCCGTTCTGTCCTTTGATCTCCACCCACTCGCAGGTATCCAGAGTTTCAATGATCGTCTGCTGGATTTTTTCATAAAGCTTATAGTCCAGTGTATTGATCTTTACGATCTCATCAAAAATCTCCGGGAAGTTTCCTCCGATCTCCGGCACCGGATAGGCGATAATGGTAAAGCTTCTCTCATCTCCTTTGATATAGCGGTTGACAATCTGACCGGATTCATTGTCAAGCTCCACCTGAAGCTTCTGCTGAGCTTCGCTTAAGCTCAGGGCTTCCGGCTTGGACACCGGCGAAAAAGGTTCCTCTCCAAAGGTTTCAATACATGCAGGACCGCCGTGGACTTCTGCCAGATCTCTGTACTTGTCGTAAGCGTTCTGCATGGAGCGGAGTTTCCTTTTTACAAAGTCGCTGTCAAGGAACAGAGCGCAGTCCTGTCTGTGGTCATAATCATACTGAGGGTTGGCGTTTCCGCCCATATATCCTACACGGGATGCCCCTCTTTTATTGATCACATGAGCCGCATGACGATAGATCACAGGCTCCAGTCCCATTTCACGGAACTGAAGGACTGCCGCCCGCACCATCCGTTCAAATCCCAGATTATAGCGGATATTTACGGTTTTCTTTTTTGTAAGGTCTTTTCTTGTATTAATAAATCCGATGCGATATCCTTCTGTATAGGTACGCGCCATATCATCAATTTTTTCCTGAGAAAGACTGTTCAGGAAAAGAGCCACACCGGTCTCATTTCCGGATACGTATTCGCCATAGCGGTAAAGATACCTCAGATCCTCAAGATCTGACTCCATAATGATCTTTGTGGCAAAATCCAGCTCCGGATCAACGCCCTCTGCAATTCTCTGTTCCATCATATCCTGGCAGTAGTCATTTACATAAGAGCGTAGGATATCTTCTACTGTTTTGGGCGCAGGGAGTTCCTCTTCGCAGAAAGCAGAATGAATCTCCAGAAACAGCTCCGCGCACACAAGATAATCCCACCATTTTTTTTCATATGCATAGACTATAGTGCCTCTCAGCTCCGCATACAAAAAGCAGAAGCTCTGTCCGTATTCCCCCAGCTTTTCTGCTGCATAAGCAGGATTTCCATAGGAGGTCTTATAGTTTTCCGGAAAAAGCTCTTCATACAAAGCCGTATTTTCCGCTTTCAGCTCTTCCAGAGAAAGCTCTTCCTGTTCTCTTTTCAGGATTTTCCCTGTTTTTCCCAGAAACTCTGCTGTTTTCTGAAAAAATTCTCCAAAGGGCTCTTTGATTTCCTTTTCTGTACAGATTTCTGCAATCCGTTCTTCAGCAAGGGCAAACCGTTCCATCAGTAATTCGTCCAAACTGTCATCTCCTTTCAAAAAATCTTCTCCATCTTTATTCATCAATCACATTTCCCAGACGGATATGCTTGTCTACCAGTTTCTTCATATACTCCCAGATTTCCCCGGAACCTTCTGAAGTATGCTGATTCCTTTTGTAAATCTGGCTTTTTTTCACGCCGTGCTCCGCCCAGCTTCTTCCTCCGGAAGCGTCGTTTAAAAGAAGCGGCTGACAGTTATCAAGTACGTGGGCAAACTTTGCTTCCGGTGTCTCGTATGCCTCAAACTCTTCCCAAAGCTGCCGGAACCAGCTTCTCTGATCCTCCGGAAGAAGCCCAAAGATCCGCTCAGCAGCCTTCCTTTCTCTGATTTCCTTGGTTGCCGCACCGGCCTCGTCATAGGCATAGGTATCTCCTGCGTCAATTTCCACAAGATCATGGATCAGCACCATGGGAATCACCTTTTCCAGGCTTACCTCTTCATTGGAATATTCCTTCAGAAGAACCGCCATAAGGGCAAGATGCCAGGAATGTTCCGCATCATTTTCTTTACGATTCCCGTCTGCAAGATATGTCTGCCGAAAAATATTTTTTACTTTGTCCACTTCTATAATAAACTGCATCTGTTTCTCTAAACGTTCCATTTTTTACACTCCCATTAAAAAAAAGCCCAGCCATCCCACCATAATGATCCCATTCAGAATAGAACCAACAACACTGGTACGATGCATACGCTTTTCCTCTGAAAAACTCAATAGTCCCAAAATGAACCCGTAGGCAGAAAGCATAGTTGCAAAAAGGCAGATACCTCCCACAATAAATCCATAAGCGCCGTCAAGTGCAAAAGCAGTCAGAACTGCTGCAAGAAACAAAATAAGGGAAGCAGCTGCCAACCCTACTGACAGCTTCCCCTTTTCTGCTTCTTTTGTTTTTACAAATGAATATCTATATCTTTTCGCCATAATGCCTTCTCCTCAGGTAATTACAGACTGCAAACAGCACATATCCTGCTGCCGCGCCTGCAGTATTTAAAATCAGATCATCCACATCAAAGCAGCCCACTCTTGTTACAAGCTGAATCGTTTCCACACACAGACTCAGACTGAACCCGGACAGAACGATCAGGAATCCGCTGCGCCATCTCCGGCTGATGACCGGCAGGATAAATCCCAGGGGAATGAATCCGATCACATTCCCGAAAATATTCATAAAAAAAGCAGACAAGCCAACCTGTTCCCGGTACATCCAGAATCTCCGGATCTCCACAAAAGGTTTCAGGTTGTATCTGTATATGCGCTCCTCCTCCGCAATCCGTCCGTATCCCTCAGAAAAAAACAGAAAGTAGATCAGAAGCAGCACATACAGCACAAAAAGAACCATTCCTATCTGCCGGATTTTTTGTTTTGCCCTGTTACTCACAGCTCACCGTCAGATCAGAATATCTGACTTTCTCTTTAAAAGTCTCGCTCCGCTGATGATCATAAGGATACCGGCTGCGGCGCCTGTCACCAGGGTAACAATGCCTACCGCCAGACTGCAGGCCCCTGTTCTTGTCATTGTTTTATAAATCTTTTCGTTCACGGCGAACCTCCTATTTCACTCCGTACTGACGATAATAGTCATCAATGGCTGCCTTCAGAGTATCATCGATGATCACCTGTCCATTTACCTCTTTGTTGTAAAGATACTCTGTCACCTCTGCCATGTCCACAATAGCCGCAGTGTCAAAGCCGTACAGATCCTTCACTTCATCAAGAGCGCATTTTTCTCCGCCCTTTCCTACTTCCATACGGTTCAGAGAAACCATAAGACCAACGATCTCCACGTCTGCCGCTCCTTTTACCTTAGGCACAGTCTCCTCCATGGATTTTCCGGAAGTGGTTACGTCCTCGATCATAACAACTCTGTCTCCGTCCTTCAGAGTACTTCCAAGAAAGCTTCCTTTATCTGCGCCGTGGTCTTTTTCTTCTTTTCGGTCAGAGCAGTAGCGTACTTCTTTTCCATAAAGCTCGCTGTAGGCAATCGCTGTCACAACGCTTAACGGGATTCCTTTGTATGCAGGTCCGAATAATACGTCGAAATCGTCTCCATATTTGTCATGAATAGCTCTTGCATAGTATTCGCCCAGTTTCTTTAACTGAGATCCTGTTACATATCCCCCTGCATTCATAAAAAATGGGGATTTTCTTCCGCTTTTCAGTGTAAATTCACCGAATTTCAGAACCTTGCTGTCTACCATGAACTGAATAAATTCCTGTTTATACTGTTCCATATTTTTCAACCTCCGTATTTACGGGCAAGCCCTTTTCATTTTTTCCATAATATATCTGTTTTATTTTAGCATATCTGCTGTTTTTTTTCAATCAATGGATGAAAGGGGCGCCACAGTCTGTTTTTTATATTTTTTCATTATATAATAATAGTATGGGATCAGAGGAATCAGGGCAGCGATCCATGCTGCCGGATCTGCCATACAGATTCCTGCAAAGCTGGTTTTTCCTGCAACAAGAAGAACGATAGCAGTTCTGGCAACCAGTTCAAAAATTCCGCCAAGCATAGGAACCAGCCCATAACCCATTCCCTGAAGAGCATTTCGGAAAAGGAAAATTGTACAGAGGAACGGGTAAGCCCAGAATACAGTGCGGAAATAGGTTACCGAAACCTCTACCACCGCTGTCTCTGAAGGATCAATAAACAGATAGGTAAAATATTTGCCGCCAAAATACATTACAACCATCTCAATAGCAGCCCATATAAGAAGCATGATCCAGGAACATTTCACACCTGCCTGTACACGGTCCATGCGGCCTGCACCCCGGTTCTGTCCCACATAGGTCGCAATGGTTGCTCCTATGGAAACAGCTACCATGGTAATAATATTCTGAATCTTTCCTGCAGCAGAAAATCCCGCCATATAAACAGCGCCGTAAACATTCACTGCTCCCTGTACAATAATAGTTCCAATGGCTGTAATGGAAAACTGCAGGGCCATGGGAATACCCAGATTCAGAAGCTTGGCAAAGCTCCCCCTGCGAAGCGCAAAGTTTTTCTTTTCCAGATGAAGGATCGGATACTTCTTTATAATGTAAACCATGCAGCATACTGCTGAAACCGCCTGAGCGATAACTGTAGCATAAGCGCAGCCTTCCACACCCATTCCCAGGAACTTGATAAATACCACGTCCAGCACCACATTGATAGCTGCTGAAATGATCAGGAAATAAAGCGGAGATTTTGAATCTCCCAGTGCGCGCAGGAAAGCTGCCAGAGCATTATAGGCTGCGGTGACAATCAGTCCCGCATAGATGATCCCCATATACGCCTTTACATCTCCCATCAGCTCCTCCGGAGAATTCATCAGGCGAAGGATCGGCTCATTAAACGCAAGAAGCCCCACAGTCATCACTGCAGTGATCCCAAACATCAGGTACACAGACATTGCCACATAATGGCGCATATCATCGTATTTCTTTGCCCCGAACATCTGAGAAACAATAATGGCAAAACCGCTGCTCATTCCATTGAGCCATCCAGTTACAAAAAACATCAGAGAACCGGTGCTTCCAATGGCTGCCAGAGCATCTACGCCGATAAACTGACCGGCAACAATAGAGTCTGCAATATTATAAAACTGCTGAAACACATTGCCAAGGAACATTGGTATCATAAACCAGATGATCAGCTTCACCGGGTTCCCTACTGTCATATCGCTTGTCATATCTTTTTTCATAATTTCTCCCTAAAAAAAGGTCCGCTGTAAATATATACCCGGAACATTTCCGGATATGCTTTACAGCAGCCCTTATCAAAAAACTATTTTACCGCGCCGATCAGCTGACAGATATCCTCTGTCTTCTGGGATTTCATATAGTCCTCAATTCCCCGGACTACTTCTTCCGCAGCATAAGGATTAAAGAAATTTGCAGTTCCCACAGACACTGCACTTGCACCTGCAAGAATAAATTCCAGCGCATCCTCTGCAGTGGAGATTCCGCCCATTCCAATAATGGGAAGCTTCACTGCCTGAGCTACCTGGTATACCATGCGGACAGCCACAGGTTTTACAGCCGGGCCTGACATTCCGCCGGTTTTATTTGCCAGAGCAAATGTTTTTTTATAGATATCGATCTTCATTCCTGTCAGAGTATTGATAAGAGAAAGAATATCTGCGCCTCCGGCCTCCGCTGCTTTTGCCATTTCCGTGATGTCTGTCACATTAGGGCTGAGCTTCATGATGATCGGCTGCTTTGCATATTTTTTAACTTCTTTTGTAATGGCTTCCAGAGCCTTTGGATCCTGTCCGAAAGCAATTCCGCCTTCTTTTACGTTTGGGCAGGATACATTGATCTCCAGAAGATCTACCGGTTCATTTCCCAGACGCTCTACTACTTCACAGTAGTCTTCTGTGCTTTTTCCGCACACATTTACAATGATCTTTGTGTCATATTTTTTAAGGAACGGAATATCCCTTTCACAGAATACATCAATTCCCGGATTCTGAAGGCCAATGGCATTCAGCATACCGGAGGCTGTTTCTGCCACACGAGGCGTGGGATTTCCCGGCCACGGTACGTTTGCCACTCCTTTTGTTACTACAGCGCCCAGTTTATTCAGATCTATAAATTCGCTGTACTCCGCTCCTGAGCCGAAAGTCCCGGAGGCTGTCATAACAGGATTCTTCAGTTCTACTCCTGCCAGTGTAACGGCTGTCTTTATCATAGCTCCACCTCCGTGCTCAAAAATACAGGACCGTCTTTGCAGATACGTTTATTGTGTACATGGGAATGGCTGTCGATCTCCTTTGATTTGCACACACAGGCAAGACAGGCCCCAACGCCGCAGGCCATACGTTCTTCCATAGAAATCCAGCATGGAATATTTTTTTCCTCCGCATAGGCTTTGATTGCCCGAAGCATAGGTGTGGGTCCGCAGGCAAAAATCACATCTGCTTCCAGAGCATTCTCTCTGATGGCATCCATAACATTTCCCTTTGTGCCGGTGCTTCCGTCTTCAGTGGCAACACAGACATCTGCATACGCCTGAAACTCATCATTCAGAAACAGCTCATCTCTGTAACCGAGGATCGCTGTTTTTGTCCCTTTCAGCTCTTTTGCAGTCTGAAGCATAGGAGGAATACCAATTCCTCCGCCCATGAGAAATACACGTTTTCCCTCTGCTTCATGAAGAGGAAAACCATTTCCCAGCGGTCCCAGAACCTCTACCGGAACGCCTGCATGGAGTCTGGAAAAGGCCTCTGTTCCTGTGTTCTTTCCTGTTACCCGATAAACAAGACGGATTCTTCCGTTTTCTCTGTCAATTTCACAGATACTGATGGGGCGGGGAAGCAGCTTGCTTCCATCCCGCGTATAAAGTGAAAGAAACTGGCCCGGCTTCGCCTCCGCAGCCATATGGTCTGCCTGGAGCCACATGCTGTAAATATCTTTCCCGATTCTTTCCTGGCTTACAATCTTTAAGCTTTCTTTTGTCTTTTTGCTCATCTCTTTCCTCCTGAATCAGTTCGTCCTGATTATTTGCGGCCTTCCAGAGCTCCGCTGATATCAGCGATCATATCTTTTACCGCCTGTCTGGATGCGTCTGCAAAGTTCTTTTCACCAAATTCTGCGTAAGCTTCCTGTTTATAAGCCGCAATAATTCCTCTTGAGGAGTTTACAATAGCTCCCAGACCATCCTCGTTAAAGAAATGAACCAGATCTTTGCCCTTGCCGCCCTGAGCGCCGTAGCCTGGCACAAGAATAAAGGTTTTCGGCATAAGTTTACGGAGAACTTTTCCCATTTCCGGATAAGTTGCGCCCACAACAGCTCCAACATAGCTATATCCGTTACCCATATGTTCCTCGCCCCACTGAGCAACCTTTTCACCTACCCACTCATAGAGAGGACGTCCCTCGATCAGGCGGTCCTGGAACTCGCCGCTGGAAGGATTTGATGTTTTTACAAGAATAAAAAGACCTTTGTTTTCTTCTTTACATACGTCGATAAACGGTTTTACGCCATCAGATCCAAGATACGGATTCACGGTTGCAAAATCCTCGTCAAAGCCCGCATAGCTTTTGGTTCCTACCTGAACATGGCCCAGATGTCCCACTGCATATGCGGCAGAAGTAGATCCGATATCTCCTCTCTTAATGTCTCCGATCACTACAAGATCTTTTTCTTTACAATAGTCTACTGTTTTTTTGTATGCCTGAAGTCCCGGGATCCCGAACTGCTCATACATGGCGATCTGTGGTTTTACTGCCGGGATCAGATCACAGGTGGAATCCACAATTGCCTTATTAAACTGCCAGATTGCCTCCGCAGCGCCCTCCAGTGTCTCGCCAAATTCTGCAAATGCATTATCCTGGATATGCTTTGGGATGTAATTCAGCATCGGATCCAGCCCCACTACGATAGGAGCATTTGTTTTTTTAATTTTTTCAACCAGTTTATTAATCATAAAAATTTCCTCCTGAAATTTATTTTTACATACTTAAACATATCATACACGAAACCAGAGATTTAATAAAGTATTTTTTGCCTGTTTTTCATATTTATAAAATACATTTATTTTCTCACTGTCTCCCTTGTGTCAGTTTTTTTACAATCCTTAAGAATAATCTTGACAATTTAAAATATGAGCTATATAATCATAACCAAGTCCACTACATTATTAATATAAAATCACTAGTTTTTAGAGATTATATATTACATGATATAGTCTGTAAAATCTGGTGATTTTTTTCGTCAGATGGACTTTTAACTTTTTATTTTTATGGAGGTAACATCATGAACAAGGGGACTGTAAAATGGTTCAACGCAGAAAAAGGATACGGCTTCATCACAGGTGAAGATGGCGCTGATGTATTTGTACACTTTTCTGCAATCAACGGCGAAGGATTCAAATCTCTTGATGAGGGACAGGCCGTAACTTATGATCTGACAGAAGGCGCTCGCGGAATGCAGGCAGCTAATGTTACAAAATTATAATAAGTTATTATCTGTTCATATCGGATAGCATTCGTATTGATCACAAAAATCCCCGGCATATACCGGGGATTTTTCTTATTTGCTTATTCTGTTGTTTCTGCTGAAAGTCCGGCTACATAGCTGTCCAGAGCAGATGTGTCCATAGTAGTCTGTGTTACAACAGAATCCTGTTTCTGTTCTATTTTGTCGTAAACAGAATATCCGATCCATGCAACAAGAGCCACACAGACAACTACGCCCACAATTCTTTCCAGCCAGTCATAAAACTTCTCTTTTTTCTGTTCTTTGCTGTGACCGTTTTTTCTTGCTTTATACTGATCCACTTTTTTCTGGCTCATAACTGAATCTCCTTTACTGTAAATAGGCTGCTGTTCATTGCTGCAGCAGCTGAATATAGAGATAATTATAGCACGTCATCTACATTCATGCAATGCTTTTAAACAGCCACGATCACTCCGCCGTTATTGGCATACATACTGCTGACACCTGCTGTATCCAGAACAATGATCTCTTTGGTTGTAAGCCTTTCCTGAAGGGCGTCCTTTAAAAGCATTGCGCGCTCTCTGCAGTTGCAGTGGGAAATCGCCAGAACCTTTGTCTCACTGTTTTCTGTCTTTTCAGCAACATGCTGAACCATTTTTATAAGAGCTTTATTGATTCCTCTTGCCTGATCAAGCTGACAGATAGTTCCCTCATCTGTAGATCCCATAACCGGTTTGATCTTCAGGGCGCTTGCAACAAGAGATTTTACTCTGCTGAGACGTCCGTTCTTGCGAAGGGTCTCCAGATCATCCAGAACAAAAAATGTGTTCTGTTCTGCTATATATTTCTCAACCCTTTCCACGGTTTCCCGAAAAGAACAGCCTGCTTCCTCACATTCCTGGATCTTCATTCCGATCAACGTTTCTCCTACAGAAGCTGACCGGGAATTAAATACATAAACATTTCTTCCCGGATTCTCCTCCAGAAACAGATCTTTTCCAATCACTGCACTGTTATAGGAACCGCTCAGTTCTGAGGATAAAGTCACCGCGTAAATATGATCCGCCTCACATTCATATGCCTTCATATAGCGTTCCGGAGACGGACATGCCGATTTCGGGCATTCCGGGCAGGCAGCTACTTTTTTCAAAAACTCAGCCTGATCAAAAGTTTCATCATCTATCACCGTCTCCCCGCCTACATTCAATGTCAGCGGAACAGATTCAAAACGTTCATCATCTTTCCATTCGTCAAGGAATTCTCCGCAACTGTCTATAATAATTTTATAACTCAATTATATCGTCCTCTTTTCCATTATATGTAGTATCGAATACCACGTTTATATTACCATATCACCTGACATTTGAAAAGACTTTTTCTAAAAACTCTGTTCTTTTTTTCATTTCTGTTTTATAATAAAAAAAAATCAAGGGAGCCTGAATATGCTTGCACTGAAAATCAACGATGTCAAAGGATTCATGAACCATCTTCTGATCGGGAATACTTTTGACCATTTTCCCATGGCAGAAGTTTCTGTCACAACCTTTAATACTTTTTCCATAGACGGGATGATAAAGAAAGAATTTTTTGATACCGACACACAAAATATCCTGACCCAAAACAGAGCAGTTTATTCTGCATGGAAGGAAATAAGACCTTTTTGTTTTTCAATCATACGCGGAAGGCGAACTCCACTGCAATTCAAAATTGTATTTCAGCTTTCGCCTGAACAGTTTTTCTCTATTTTTGAAGAAAAAGAGTCTGATCTTTTTTCTGCTGTCAGCAGTTTTTCTTTCATTATACAGTATAAAAACAATATGCTTCTGTGTACTACAGGAATCTCTCAAATATACTTTTCCATGGACAAACGTGCTGAACAGTTCTGGGACGTTTCCGTTCACAACTTTTTCCGCGGTCTCGGTATTGACTGTGAATCCCTGTAAAACAGTTTTCTTTTATCTTTTTTATCAACTATCTGTCATCTGAACTGAGATAAAATGCCAGCATGTCTACAAACTCGCTGTTTGTAGGCTTGTAACTCAGAGGATATCCGGCAATCCTGTCCATTTGATCTTTATTCGCACACCAGCAGACATTGACTACAGTCCGGATATCATGTTCAATATTGTTCGGGGTAGATTTATATTTTCTCGCCAACGGAGGATACACATCCTTGGTAATTCTCAGGGGATATCCGGCTGTCTCCATGGACAGTTTTACAGCATCTGCCACAAAATAATATCCTTTGTACTTCGATGTTACTCCCATCTGTCTGATTAAATGGTATACTTTCCTCATTTCTTTCTCCTCTGAAATTTATTTCTAATTTTCTTTTTCTCCCATATACTATACGACAATTTATCAATATTTTTCTATTTACTAAATAACTCGTGGAATATCGAAAGAAAAAGTAATTTTCATAATTTTTTCGAGATTCTTCAACAAAACCTTGCTCGGACATACTTTTCTAGCATAAGAATCACGATGTAATTTGTCAATATTAATTTTTGGCGTTTTATATCAAAATAATACAAAAATTTATATTTTTTACTCTATCAGAACATCTTGTACTTATTTTTTTATGTCTGTCTCTTTATTTTCTTTAAAAAAGAATAGTTTCTTGTCTTTTAGAAAACATACAAAAATCCCGGTTACCTTTTCAGGCACCGGGACTTTACTCACATTCATTTTGGTTTATTTTGTCAGCAGCATCAAAATATCATTGCTTCTCTGAACAAATTTTGTCATTTCATCTGGTGAAAGCTGCTTGTGACTGATCATTGCCAGATCATAAAGCTGTTCACAGATAACTGCTGCATGTTCAGACTCCTGATTCTCTGCAAGGAACTTCACCAGAGGATGGTTAATGTTTAAGACAAGTGTTTCCTGTCCGCCAAACATTCCCGGATCCATTCCATACATATTATACATTTTCATCATATCCTGCATACGACGGCTTTCCTCAGAAAGCATCATCATTGCGGATACTGCTTCATTCTTCAGACTTTCTACTTTCACTTCAAGCTTTTCTTTATTCAAATTTTTACGGAAAAGCTCTGTCAGCGTTTTTGCTGTATCGTCATCAGCAGCGTCTCCGCCCTTCAGCTCTTCTGTCAGATCTGCATCAATTCTCTTAAACTGAAGTGTCTGATCTCTCTGCTCAAGATGAGAAATAAAGGCAGTATCAATATTATGAGAAAGAATCACCGCATTCTTTCCAGCTTCCTTAAACATATTAATATACTGGCTCTGCTGTACCGGATCTGTTACATAAAATACTGTTGTCTTTTCCGGTTCTTTCTCATCTTTATTTTCTTCTGCATTTTCCTGAGTCTCTTCCTCAGTGTGTTCTGCCTCTTCCTTCTTGTTTGCCTCTATACAGTCTTTAAGGGTAAGGTATTTGTTGTCCAGATCCTTAAACAGAATATAGTCATGAAGCTTGTCTGCAAACTTTGAGTCTTTAATACATCCAAATTTAATAAACGGACTGATGTCATCCCAGTATTTTTCGTATGCCTCGCGGTCTGTCTTACACATTCCGGTCAGCTTGTCAGCTACTTTTTTCGCAATATATTCAGAAATCTTCTGAACAAATCCATCGTTCTGAAGTGCGCTTCTTGATACGTTCAGCGGAAGATCCGGACAGTCGATCACGCCTTTCAGAAGCAACAGGAATTCCGGAATCACTTCTTTGATATTATCTGCAATAAATACCTGATTGTTGTAAAGTTTAATGGTTCCCTCAATGGAATCATACTCTGTATTGATCTTCGGGAAATACAGGATTCCTTTCAGGTTAAATGGATAGTCCATGTTCAGATGGATCCAGAACAGCGGCTCTTTATAATCCATAAATACTTTACGGTAAAATTCTTTATATTCTTCATCTGTACATTCGTTTGGATGTTTCATCCAGAGCGGCTGAGGATTACTTAAAGAAACCGGACGTTTGTTGATCTTTACACGGTCTCTTGCAGGAGAAATTTCTACGATTTCCTTTTCTCCCTTGTCATTTTCTTTTTCCTCTGTTTTTGCCTCTTCGTGAATATGCTCCACAACAACATCGTCATCTCTTAAATCAGCTTCATCAATTGTCTCATATTCCTGCTCTGCATTTTCTTTTGCAAGATAAATATTTACAGGCATAAAGGAGCAGTATTTTTCAAGAACCTCACGCATACGGTATTCATTACAGAATTCCAGGCTCTCTTCATTCAGAAACAACGTGATCTCTGTACCTACGGTATCTTTATTTCCGTCCTGAATGTCATATTCTGTTCCGCCGTCACAGGTCCAGTGAACCGGAACAGAGCCTTCTTTATAGGAAAGCGTATCAATATGCACTTCATCTGCTACCATAAATGCAGAATAAAAGCCCAGGCCAAAATGCCCGATCATCTGATCATCTGTTGTTTTATCTTTATATTTCTCCAGAAATTCTGTAGCGCCGGAAAAAGCGATCTGAGTGATGTATTCCTCCACCTCGTCTGCAGTCATACCAATACCGTTATCGGTGAATTTCAGAGTCTTTTTTTCAGAATCAACGGTTACCTGGATTGCAGGCTTATAATTTTCCGGGAAACTATATTCTCCCATTACCTCCAGCTTTTTCAGTTTGGTAATTGCATCGCATCCGTTTGATACAAGCTCGCGCACAAAAATATCATGATCTGAATAAAGCCACTTTTTTATAATAGGAAAAATGTTGTCACTGTTAATTGATAAGTTACCATGCTTTACAGCCATGTATTCCACACTCCTTTGTTTTTTTCATTTCTGTGATATATAGTAATACCCTTTCTCATAAAAGTCAAGAAAAAACTAGCACTCACATTAAATGAGTGCTAGTAATTTTGTTTTGTAACTTTTTATTTCTTTTTACGGTAAATAATCACGCCTGCAATGGCTGCCGCAGCTACTACAAGAATCACCACAAAAACAGCGATCGGTGAATCATCTCCTGTTTTTACTGCATTTTTGCGGTTTGCTGCAGGAGTAAGGTTCTGTCCCGGAGCAGTAACCTTTGCCTTGGAAATGGTAAACGGTACTGACTTTGTATCATAGGTTTCAGAACTCTTCCATGTTTTTCCGTCATAGGTCTGAAGCTGGAAAGTAACCTTCAGTGTGTAATCTCCGCTCTGAGCCAGGCCAAAGGTAGCTGTATACGGCGCTGCATCCCAGTTATTTGTATTGATCACAGTCCAGTTCAAAGGAAGATATCTGGTATCGCCTTTTCTCGGAGATGCATTGTCCATTCCTGCACCTACCGCAGTAAAGGAAATTCTGGATTGTGTAGTGTACACTCCATTGTACTCGATTCCTGTGATCTTATTCTGATCTGCAGATACAGTTTTTGAAGTATACGCTTTTACACTGACCTTAACACTTGTTTTAAGCTCCAGGTTCTTATCATTGTCAACACCTTCCGGAAGCTTCACAGTTCCCTGAACACGGAAGCTCTGCGCATCTGTATCGGACGGATCATAGCTGCAGTTCTTCACATCCCAGGATACTGTCGCATTCATATTTCCTGATGTTGTTTCAATTACAACCACTGACGGAAGTTTTAAGGATTTTGCATCCTTTTTCGTTCCGTTTGCCAGTCCGGTAATATCTGCCGGAGTCTGGATCTTTGTAAGGGATGCGCTTCCCTTGATTACCTGGAAAACTGCCTTAAAGCCTGTTTTTGCGCTTTCTGAAGCCACTTCTACGGTTTCCTGGTAAATATTTACATCAAGACCTGTCTTCGGCCTTACGGTAAAGCTTACAGAGTCTCCCGGCTGCAGAGTCAGCGCTGAAGCTTCCACTTTACTTACTTCAAAATTCTTTCCTGCAGGCTGTACCAGTGTCTCAGTAACATTTCCATTATTGGTCACAGTAACCTGCTGGGCCTCAATCTGTCCGTATCCTTTTTTTGCTGACGCAAAATCCAGTTCGGAAGGAGCTGCGCTCAGGCTGTGATTTACAGCCTCAACCGTCAGACTGGCAGTAATTTCAATTTTCTTTCCGGAGGTTTCATCTGCAACCATAAAGCTTTCCTGATAGCTTCCTGCTGCCAGCCCTGTTCTGGGACGAAGAATCAGAGTTGTACTCTCTCCTGCTCCGATCTTCTGATCAGCAAGAACTGCATCAAAGAACTGAGGATCTCCATTTTCACTTGCCGGCTGAGAGAGAGCAGCTTCCTCTGTGCCATGATTGGTCAGGGTCACAGATTTTTCTGCAGGAGCTTCCCCATATCCCTCAATCACAGCCCCAAAATCCACAATATCGGTATCTGGCGCAACATCACTGCCGCCCTGCGGCTTCTCTGAAGGAATATTCAGTTTCACCTGTACCGAAACTGTATTTTCACTGTTGTTGATATCTGTAAAAGATAACACGTCCTGATAATCTTTATCTGTTTCCAGATCCTCGGCCGGAATCACAGCAAACTCAACGCTTCCTCCTGCCGGCACAACTGCTGTACCCGGATCTGCGATCACTTTTCCTGTCTCTGTGAATGCCTCAACTGTGATATCCTCAGAAGAATCATTCGTGATCATCAGCTTCTGAGCATCCTGTGTGCTGAATTCCATTAACTCCAGATCAGCAGACAGTGCAGATCCTTCAGGAGTCTCCGGCTGCTCTGAGTCTTCCAGAACCATTCTTGCAGTAAAGGAAGCTTCCGCTCCTTCTTCCGTCTGATATGCAATAGTATCTTCATATGTTCCCGCCGCAGTTCCCTGTCTTGGTGATACCCAAAGAGTTACCTCTGCTCCCGGCTCAAGGGGATCATGAATGTCCTGCACTGCAAAATGTTCCGGGGTATTTTCCAGAAAATGCAGTGTCTCTGTTCCTGTATTCCTTACGGTTACATTCTTTGTTGTTCCGTCTGCTGTTTCTCCCACCGGAAGTATTCCAAAATCCAGAACACCTGCTCCGTCTTCTGTGATCACTTCCACACTGAAGACCTGTTCCTCTGTACCGGAAGGATTTTCCTGTTCATTCTCTTCCGGAATGCTTTCTTCTCCGTCTTCCTGTGCCGGCGGAATGCCGTCCACGGACTCGCTTCCCGCCTCACCGTTCTCCTCTTCTGACGGATCAAACGGCGTCAGGATCTCATCCTCATTTAAAGTCTCTTCCGCTTCATCATATGTTTCTTCCGGTACGTCTGTATCTTCCTGCGCCGGCGGGATGCCGTCTACAGATTCGCTTCCTGCCTCCTCCGGGATTTCCTCCTGGGGTGTTTCCTGCACTGGCTGTTCAGCGTCTTCCTGGGAGGGTTCTTCCGGCAGGACTTCTGTTTCCTGACTGTTATTCTCCTCTGTCTGTGCCGGCTCCTGGGAAACTGCTGTTATCTCTGTTGTTTCTGCTTTAAGGCTTCCGGTATAGCCTTTATCTTCCAGCCCGGTAATTGTCAGAAGAATCTTTGACCCTACATCGTCCTGGGTCACAGAACATGTTTTTTCCCTGCTGAGTTCTGTAATGTTCCTGTTATCTGTATCAGATGCCGCCTTTCTGGACCATACATAGCTGACGCTGTCCTCTGATATTCCTTCCGGCTTCACTCCGTTCAGATCAGCACTGAGAGTTGTTCCAGGAGTTGCATTTCCGTTGATCTTAACCTGCCCTTCCAAAGTAGATACCGCTGCCGCAAACACGGCCGAGGGAAGAAGGGACAGCACCATAAAAACAGACATGACGATCGCTGCAATTCTTTTTGCTCTCATAAGTCATCCTCCTTTTCTGCTTTCTGCTATTTTTCTATTATGCCCATTTTTACCGGAGTCATGGACTTTTACAGGAATTATCCTGCTGTAAGCAAAGACACAGTTCAGTATCTCCTATTTCCTGTATGGTTATTATAGCATATATAAAAACAATCATGTAATCTCTGTTTTACCTGATCCGGTAAATAAAAACCGGAGAAGCTGCAGTCTGTTTGTGCTTTTCTCCGGTTCTTTTATTTCTTCTTAAATGAAAGGCTTTCTTTATTTTAAAAATCCGCTTATGATCTGCTCTTCTGCTTCAGCTTCCGTAAGCCCCAGCGTCATCAGCTTGATAAGCTGCTCCCCGGCGATTTTTCCGATGGCAGCTTCATGGATCAGAGCCGCGTCCACATGATTTGCAGTAAGCTGAGGAACAGCGCTGATCTTTGCATTTTCCATAATAATGGCATCGCATTCCGTGTGTCCGCTGCATCTGGTATTTCCGCTGATGTGGGACTGGAACAGCTGCCAGGATTCATCTCTTGCCACAGATCGGGACACAATATTGGCAGAAGAGTCCTCTCCGTCAAGCTGCACGTCAAACCAGCTTTCTGCTTTCTGTTTTCCATGAGTCATCAGACGCTCCATGACCACCAGCTTTGCGCCAGCCTTCAGATGGGCTCTGTTTTCCCTCTTTGTAGAATCCACGCCTCTGATCTGGACTGTTTCCATTTCCATAAAGCTGTCCTCATCCAGGCTGATCTCTGTTACAGGGTTCATAATACGCTCCCCGCTTCCATCGCCGCTTCCATAATGCTTTTCCACATATTTTACATGAGCATTTTTACCGATAAAAAATCTGTGGATTCCGTCATGGCGGCTGGCGGCATCCCCTCCGTTATGGATTCCGCAGCCGGCAATGATCGTAACGTCTGCATTTTCCCCAATATAAAAATCATTGTAAACCACTTCCTCAAGACCTGACTGGCTCATGATCACCGGGATATGAACACTTTCCTTTTTTGTTCCCGGCTTAATATGGATTTCAATGCCGCTTTTGTCCGGTTTATTGATGATTTCTATATTTCCCGTACTTTTTCTTTCAATACTCTGTCCGTTGGAACGGATATTATAAGCTCCTGCAGGGATCTCATGAAGACCGGCCACCTGCATCAGCAGTTCTCTCTGTATTGCGTCCATTTTTCTCACTCTCCCCTTTATTTACGATTTGCAGCCTTATCACAGGATGGCGCTGCATTTGCCGTTCCCAGAAGCTCCGGCAGAACCTCTTCCTTTGTTCCTTTTTTTACAAGTTTTCCGTCTGCGATCAGAATGATCCGATCTGCAATATTCAGAATGCGTTCCTGATGCGAAATGATCAGAATGGAGCCGTGAAGCTGTTCATGCATTTCCTCAAAAACCTGAATCAGATTCTGAAAGCTCCAGAGATCAATTCCAGCCTCCGGTTCGTCAAAAACAGATACTCTTGTTTTTCGCGCCAGGATCGTTGCGATCTCAATCCTTTTGATCTCACCTCCGGAAAGGCTTCCGTTCACTTCTCTGCGGATATAATCTTTTGCGCATAAGCCTACCTTGGAAAGATATTCACAGGCTCCGGCTACAGAAATTTCTTTTCCTGCTGCCAGACGGAGAAGATCAAATACTGTCACCCCTTTAAATCGCACCGGCTGCTGAAAGGCATAGCTGATTCCCAGTTTTGCTCTGTCTGTAATACTCATATCCGTAATATCCTGTCCGTCAAAAAGGATCTGGCCGGACGTAGGCTTTTCAATCCCGGCAATAATTTTTGCCAGAGTAGACTTTCCGCCACCGTTTGGTCCAGTGATCACCACAAACTGGTTATCCTCCAGGGTCAGGCTTACATCTTTTAAAATTCCGATTTCTTTTGTATTTCTTGTTTTTTCATCAGGCACCTGGAAACTGATGTTTTTTAATTCCAACATATCATCTGTTCCTCCATACAGGCAGAAAATCCGCCCTTATTTTTCACTGTTATATATCATAGCACATTTTTTCTTACATGGATGATTTTATTTAAGAAAACAGGAGAGCCCTGACAGATTTTGCGCAGTACTCTCCTGATTCTTATTTCTGTACTCTTATCCCTCTACGATCAGATAGCCACCTGAAGGCAGTGCAAATACCTCGCTTGCCTCCTTCAGCTCTTCATCTGTCATTCCCTCAATGTCAGCTCCTGCTTCATCCAGATAGCGGCGGACCTCTTTTAAGGTTTTTACCTCAACAGCCATACAGTCCTCCAGAAATTCTTCTGCCTCCTCATAGCTTTCTGCCACCGGCTCGTCATACAGTCTGCTCTGCTCTTTCAGAAATGTTTCAACGCTTTCTTTTTTGTACATCTTCAGATTACCTCCTCTATTTTTCCATTTGCCCGGATCAAACGTTCCAGGATTAGTTCTACCCTTTCTGCCGTATAGGATGCCGCCTCTATTACTCCCGGTTTGGCATGCTTCATGGCAAAGCTCCAGGGAACTGCTTTCAGCATCTCAATGTCATTGTATTCATCCCCGAATACCACACATTCCTCCGGTCTGATTCCAAGCTGATTCTGATATTCTTTTAATCCCTTTGCCTTATTGGTTCCAAAAGGAATAAAGTCCACCCATTCTGTCCCCGAGGTTACAACCGTACATTTATCAGAAAAACGCTCCTGCCAGTACCGGATCGAATCCTCATGAAGTCCTCTTTCATATACAGCAAGCTTCATGCAGGGTTCTTTCACTTCATCAAGACTTTCTATCACTTTACTTGTTGTTTTTACCACCTTTGTCATCAGGTCCAGATAATGCTGTGTTTTCGGACGTATATAATAGAAGTCTCTGGTTGCGCAGGAAAACTCTGCGCCGTCCTTTTCTTCTATTGCTTCCAGAATTTCTCTCACCAGCTCCGGCTCAAAATTGTCCTGATAAAAAACCTTTTCATTTCTTACTGCCAGAGCCCCGTTTTCGCAGATAAAAGCCATCTCGTCTGCCACCGGATCAAACAGCCTTCTCATGTTGGGATACTGTCTTCCGCTTGCCGCCACAAAAAGTATTCCAAGCTTTTTCAGTTCTCTGATCAATGGGAAAATCTCTTCCGGAAGCTGCTGTGCCCCGTTTAAGAGAAGAGTTCCGTCAAGATCACTTGCTACTAATTTAATCATTGTTGTATTCCTCGTAAATTTTTAATAGTTCCTTCGGATTTTCTATTATAACCCCTGCTCCGTTTTCCTGAAGCTCCTGCCTGTCCCGGAAGCCCCAGAGAACGCCCACCGTGTGCATTCCCGCCGCGTTTCCTGTTTGCATATCCGTTTTGGTATCTCCGATATAAAGACATTCCTCTGGTTTTGCTCCAAGTACTTCCGCCGCCTTTAAAGGTCCGTCAGGCGCAGGTTTTCTGCGGATTTCTTCACTCTGCCCGATCACAAAATCAAAGGTACTGCCAAACAGCTCCCCAACAACCTTCACCGCAGCGTCATGGGGCTTATTAGAGCAGACTGCAAGGGCAGTTCCCTGTTTTTTCAGCCGGTCAAGAAGCTCCGGAATCCCCTGATAGATCCTGACTTTATACAGAGGGTCTGCATTAAACCTTTCTCTGTACTTTCTGCATACTTCCTCATAATGCATAAGCTGCGGATCGCCGGCATCCTTCAGGCAGCGGCGAACCAGCATATTGGCTCCCTCGCCGCAATAATATCTGAAATGATCCACCGGCTGCCTCTCCAGTCCGATTTCATCCATCAGCTCATTTGCCACCGCCGCCATGGATTCCAGGGTATCAGCCAGAGTTCCGTCAAGGTCAAAGATACATGCTTTTATCATTCCTGCCACCTCAGTTCTATACCTGATTTTTTTGCTTCATAAAACAGTCGTCCCACAGGCAGGCCGACTACGTTTGAATACTCTCCTGAAATACTTTTCACATAAATACCGAATAGTCCCTGGATTCCGTAGCTTCCCGCCTTGTCCATAGGTTCTTTGGTTTTTACATAGTCCCGGATTTCCTTTTCAGATACCGGATAAAAGGTCACGTCTGTCTTTTCTGTAAAAGAAGTTTTCTGCCATTTACCACAAATATTTTCCAGAATGGTAACTCCTGTATAAACCTGATGAGTATTTCCCTGGAGCATTTTCAGTGTCTGTACTGCATCCTCTTCATCTTTGGGCTTACCCAGTATTTTTCCTTCAAAAACCACCACTGTATCTGCGCCCAGGATCACGGTTCCGTTTTCCGCCTCCGGAAAGACCGCCGAAAAAGCTTTCTGAGAGGACAGCTCTTTTACTGCCTCTTCCGGATCTGTTCCTGTAATATGTTCTTCTCCGTTTCCGGGACAGACTTTAAAACTCACTCCTGCTGCAGCCAGAAGCTCCCTGCGTCTTGGCGATGCAGAAGCCAGAATTATTTTTCTCATAATCTGTTCATTCCTTTTTATTCTTCTTTTCTGTATTACAGTATAACCTTTTGCAAAAATTGTCGCAACCGGAAAAATCAACAAATAAATCTGCTCTTCCACCAGACTTTCCTTTTCTTTGCAAACCGGGTAAGGTTCCAGAAATTCCTTTTTCATTTTCCTTCATAAATTTTTTAAAAAATTTAAAATAAAATATTGACAATCAATTCCTCTTCTGTTAATATAATCAACTGTGAGCGGTACAACGCTGTTACAATTTCAAAATGCTGATGTGGCTCAGAGGTAGAGCACTTCCTTGGTAAGGAAGGGGTCACGGGTTCAATTCCCGTCATCAGCTCGTCTAATATGTTGATTTTAAAGGGTTTTTGAGTCCTTGTAAAATCAATGGGAATCAAAAAGGTAATCAGACATGTGTCTGGTTATTTTTTTTACAAAAATCCCCCTTCTTCCCCTCTTGTCATTTGATCACTGATTCTTAATCCCCCGATGCTTTTAAGTTTTTCCGAAGGTTTTCTCATAAAAACTTTTAAATTCCCGAATTTTATGATATGATAAATAATCAAGAACATTTCAGGAGGGAACGAGATGGAGAACGAAACCATTTCCAAAAATTTTATCGAAAATATTATTGATAAAGATTTAGCCGAAGGCGTATATGATACCGTACACACACGATTTCCACCGGAACCTAACGGCTATCTTCATATCGGCCATGCCAAATCTATTCTTTTAAATTACGGACTTGCCCAGGAATACAACGGCAAGTTCAACATGCGTTTTGACGATACCAACCCTACCAAAGAAAAAACAGAGTTTGTGGAATCCATTAAAGAAGATATCCACTGGCTGGGCGCAGACTGGGAGGACCGTCTTTTCTTTGCATCTGACTATTTTGACCAGATGTATGAGGCAGCTGTAAAGCTGATCAAAAAAGGCAAGGCTTTTGTCTGCGATCTCACTGCTGATGAAATCCGCCAGTATCGCGGAACTCTTACAGAGCCCGGTAAAGAGAGCCCTTACCGTAACCGTTCTGTAGAAGAAAACCTTCAGCTTTTTGAAGAAATGAAAGAAGGAAAATACGCAGACGGAGAAAAAGTGCTCCGCGCCAAAATCGACATGGCGTCTCCAAACATGAATATGAGAGATCCGGTTATCTACCGTGTGGCTCACATGACTCATCACAATACAGGAGATAAATGGTGTATTTACCCCATGTATGACTTTGCTCATCCTATTGAGGATGCTATTGAGGGAATCACTCATTCTATCTGTACTCTGGAATTTGAGGACCACAGACCGCTTTATGACTGGGTGGTAAAGGAGCTGGAATATCCTCATCCTCCCAAGCAGATCGAATTTGCAAAGCTTTACCTTACCAATGTTGTCACCGGCAAGCGTTACATCAAAAAGCTTGTAGAAGAAGGCATTGTAGACGGCTGGGATGATCCGCGCCTGGTATCCATTGCAGCTCTGAGACGCCGCGGTTTTACACCGGAATCCATCAAAATGTTTGTGGACCTCTGCGGTGTTTCCAAGGCCAACAGCTCTGTAGACTATGCAATGCTGGAATACTGTATCCGCGAAGATCTGAAGCTGAAACGTCCGCGTATGATGGCTGTCCTTGACCCGATCAAGCTGGTGATCGACAACTATCCGGAAGGTGAGATCGAGTATCTGGACGCTCCTAATAATATGGAAAACGAGTCTTTAGGCTCCCGTAAAATTCCTTTTGGAAAAGAGCTTTACATTGAGCGCGATGACTTTATGATCGACCCGCCGAAAAAATATAAAAGACTGTTCCTTGGCACCGAAGTACGTCTCATGAACGCATATTTTGTTACCTGTACAGGCTTTGAAGCTGATGACGACGGAACTGTCAGAGTGATTCACTGTACCTATGATCCGGCTACCAAAGGCGGAAACGCACCGGACGGCCGCAAGGTAAAAGGTACCATCCACTGGGTAGAGGCTTCTCAGGCAGGACAGGCTACCGTCCGCCTCTACGAGAACATTGTAGATGAAGAAAAGGGTGTTTATAATAAAGAAGACGGTTCTCTGAACCTGAACCCCAATTCTCTGACTACTGTTACTGCTTATGTGGAACCTGAGCTCATGAAGGCAAAAGGCTATGACAGCTTCCAGTTTGTGAGAAACGGCTTCTTCTGTGCAGACATTCACGATTCCAAAGAGGGACAGCCTGTATTTAACCGTATTGTATCCCTGAAAAGCTCCTTTAAGCTTCCAAAAGCTTAATAGCTAAAAACAGCAAAATACCCGCCAGGACTCTGATGATCTCTTTCATCTGTCCGGCGGGTATTTTTTCATGCAGTTTATAGATTTGTGTATCCTGTACTAATCTGTACTAATGCGAGACTTTTAGAAAAATCAGCAGTTCTCCTTCCACTTCTGAACTCCGGCATCTCCGAATTTCTGGATATCCATGATCATGGTTCCCACTTCATCCATTGCTTTTTCCGCATCTCTGCCCGGAAGAACTTCCAGCCCCCTGTCAACAAAATAATGAAACATTGATGACAGCGCAGTACCTGTTCCGTCTTCTTTGATAGGACTTGCAAATCCGCTTTTTGTCATGATCTTAAAGCTGAAGTTTGGCCGTATACAGGCTAATATATAATGTATGACAAACAGGAGCATAACCAGTACCATGACTATGGAACCAAGGCCGTCCCTTGCCATATAAGCGGCTCCCGGCAGGGTAAACGCAAGCGCGATGGCTTTTGCATAATAATGTTTTCTCAGAAGAAGCAAAAAGCTTCCTGATATCAGAAGTCCGAGAACCAGCTCCAGCGAGGGTGAGCTGTCTGCAATAAAAAGGCCGAAATAATAAAATATTGCTACGATCACAAGGTTCAGAAGCATTGCAACAAAGCTGAGGCGGCTTCCGTTTCTGATCTCCATTCCCACTACATCATCCAGAGTAAATTCTATGGATTTCTGAGCGCGTCCTGACCAGTTCCTTCCGCTGAGCCGAAACAGTACACGTTTATTTGTTACCTGCAGCCTGCCCTCCTGCCACATTCCCTTTAAAAGAGAACGCGTTGTACACAGATCATATTGTCTTACGGGAATTTCCTGACCGCATGGCTGAATGAGATCCGGCACAATTTTCATTCCCCGTTCATAGCAGTCCCCTACCTGGGCAATCCTGTCCTCTTTCGAAAATCCAAGCAGCTTGCGCACGGGTACCAGATTACTGATTCGTCCCGGACGGTCGGTAGGGGTCATGAAATTATAAATTTTATCCAGAGCATTTCCCAGGCTGCGTGAAGTTGTGTTTAAAAAAGAAATAATTCCCTCTGAGGACTGCTTTTCTCTTCTGTATGAGTTGTCCCACTGAGACTGTCGAAAGGCGTCTTCCTGCTCCGGCTGTCTCTGCTCTGCGCCGGAAGCAGCTCCTTCCTTTTTACAGTCGCACACCTCTCCTTCCTTTAAAGGTCTTCCGCATTGTGAACAAAATTTTGCCATTTTTCTCCTCCTAGTAAATACTGTAAAGATCAGCAGAGCAAATTTTCCACTGCCCGTCTTCCATGATAAAGGTCATATAAGAATCTGAACTGCCGGATTCTGACCTGTCTTCTGCAGTTGTCTGCTGGTCATAGGAAAGCGAAGTTCCTGTGTATGTATAATCATAATTATAGCTTACATGCAGATTCACATAAGAACCGCCATACTCATCACTGTACTCATCTGTGACCTCACTGTAATAATTACTGAAGTTCATACCTGTAAACTGCACGGACTCATAGCCATTGGTATATGCAAAGTCCTCTTCCAGCTTCCTGTAAAGAGCATCTGCATTTTCCCGGGCTATGGCAGCCGTCTCCTTATTGCCGTTGTTTACAGCCCAGTAATCCAGATATTTTTCAGAGGGGCCTGACTGGTTCAGAACTTCCCCGTAAACATCTCCCATAAACTTCCTGACTGTTTCCTGCATCTGTTCTACTGTTTTTTTGCTGATGGAAAGCTTTGGTACCTCATAATAGCTTTCGTCCGTTGAAATATAGCAGGGAAATTCTTCCTGTTCCCTGCTGTCAGCAGAGGCTGTGATCACGTGATCTCCCGCAAAAACTGTTTCTGCATAAACATCATATCCGCTTTCTTCCAGCTCAGGCTGTTCCTCCGGTGTGAGAGCTGTGCCATCCATCTCCACTTTATAGCCAACGGGCGCCTTTATCGTGTAATTGGACACGATCAGTCCTTCAGGTATCACACACCATTTGGAAAAGAAAAGCATTTTTTTCTCTTTCTGCCTGCTCAGAGTCAGCTCCATACTTCTTACAGAGGAGTCTCCTTTCACGGAATACTCTGCTGTATATTCTTTCAGAAATCTGGAATCTGACCCGCCATACCCGTCCTGTTCCTCCAGCTTCAGATTTGTCACCTCCACTGGTTCCCTTTCATGGGTAACAGCCAGAAACTGTTCTTTTCCAAGGAGCTTTCCCTGAGGCAGCTCCAGATTTTCGTAGACACTCTTCCAGTCTCCCTGCAGAACAGCTTCCACATAATTTTCTGCAGTTTTCTTTGGACCAAAAAAACTGCCGCCGGCCCAGATCACGCCTGTCAGAACAAGGGCCACAGCACCTGCAATCCCTATATTCCGTTTTGTTTTTTTGCTTAAAGGCGGAAGCTGTTCCAGTTTTTCCCGAATATCTGTTTCCGGTCCCCGAAACCGCTGTTCTGCCTGCTGTCGGCTTTTCGTGCGGTCAATGGGTTTGTCAAAAATATCCGGTCCGGTTATATTTTCTTTCTGTCCATAATGATGATCCTCCATTTCCTTTTCCTCCTTCCGTTTATTTTCCGTAAACCATAATTTCCGTAATACAGGTATCCTCGGCAGTTCCCGCATATACATCATTGATTTCCAACAGAACCGTGTCAGCTGTAACAGGCGGGTCAGCTTTTACCCACTCTACTTTTTTATCGCCATCAAAGGTTACCTGTCCGGAGCTGTCTCCTGCCATAAAGGTTACTGTTTTTGGCTTCGAGCTTCCGGCATAATGCTGATCGTCCGTCCAGTTGCCCAGCTTAAAGCCCAGATACTGGATCTGGTACGTATCATCCAGTCCAAAGCTTACACTTTCTCCCTTTCCGGAGCCTTCTGTTCCCTCCTGCCAGAACGTATTGTCTTTTTTGTCAAACAGCAGCATGGGACTGTGATCTGTGTCAGGCCGGGCAAAAGTCGAGGTTGCGTTTGCGGTGATCACCCCCGCCTCCCTCAGAGAAGTAAGATCCGGTTCCACTGCTTCTAATAGAAAAGCTCCTCCCGAACCACTATTCTGTTCAGAAATATTTTCAGGTGCCTCTTCTTTTAATTTCACACTGACTCCGGATTCCGTTATATCTTCATCTTCTGTCAATTCACTTATGTCTGAGTCTGATGTATTTTCTTCTGTATTTTCTCCATTTGTTGAAGTACCTGTCTCTGATGCCGACAGCTCTTCTTCGTCTGTTATCGTATTCTCTCCGTCTATTGGTATGTCTGTATCTGAGCCCGATGAAAGAGCCACCGAGACATCGTCTTTATTTTTTATATTTTCTTGTTTTCCTGTTTCTTCATTTGATTGCGCATTCTTTTTATCTGAGCCTTCATTTTTTATCTCCGCTACTGCTTCTCCTATTTTCACAATGGGCTCTGCAGGATCCGGCTCAGAGGAATTCAGGATTTTCCATGACAGGATTCCTGCTGCAGCTACAAAGACCACTCCAAAAAGTCCTGCTGCAAGCCACCTCAGCTTCTTATTTCCCGTTTTCGCTTCTTCCGGTTCCCACAAGGGTTCATTTATTCCTGATTCTTCCGGTTCATAACTGTACGGAGCTTCAGGCAGCTCTTCATTATCCCTGAGCTTAACACCACACTCAGGGCAGTATACAGCATTGTCTTCTATTTCTGACCCACATTTTTTACAGTACATTTTCTCCCTCCCATCAAAATTTTCTGTTTCAGGTCATCATCTTCTTTTTTTGATATATATTGTCTTCTATTCATTAAATTCACCTGATTTTTTGCAAAATTCCTGTTCTTATTATTGTATACAACAAACTATACCTACAATATGTGACACCTTTTGTGGTCGTTTTTTTTAATAGCATAGGGCATTAAATATTCCCAAAATATTTGAAACTCCCGACAGCCTTCTATATAATAGTGATGCAATTAATATAAGTGAGGTTTTACAACATGTCGGATTTTTCAGATCTTTTAAGTAAATATATACAGGAAAAAAACATCCAGGTAGCTTCCATGGTAAAATACTGTGGAATTGACCGCTCTGCCATGTACAAAATCATCAAAGGAAAGCATCATCCTCCCACTGTACAGATCAGAGATAAAATGGCCCGCTTCATGCATCTGACACCGGAAGAAAACCGGCTTTTCAACCGTGCATATGAAATCTCCCAGATAGGAAAGGATACTTATTTTCGAAGAAAAGAGGCTGAAAAGTTCATTTTAAACTTTCCCTCGGCTCTGAAAGTCCCGGTTTCTGCAAATACTTTCAGCACAGGCTCTGCACCGGAAAAACCCATTTCTCTTCCGGACAGCCCATGTATTTCTTTTTCACGCCATGAGCTGTTTCATTATTATGTACAGAATATCCTGGAAGCAGAAATGCAGACTGAAAATGGAAAAATAGGCCTTTTACTTCAGCCTGACTGCGAATTTCTTTTCAGTTACCTTACCAATCTGAATTTTTTCAGCTCCGGTCTTTCCATTGAACATATTCTGTGTATGGATTATACAGAAAAAACAGACACTTACTGCAATATAAGAAACTTATCTGCCATACTTCCTCTTTTCATGAACGGGATCAATTATCAGGTATCTTTCTTTTACAACGATGTACATTCTCACTATCGCAGTCTGAATGTTTTTCCATCTATGATCCTTACCAGTAAATATGCGATCACCTGTACCTCTGATTACAAAAACGGCATTCTCTATCAGGATCCGGCTGCCGTATCCATGCTGTGGGAGCTTTTTTCATCTTATAAAGAAAAATGCAGGCCGCTTTTTCAGATTCCTCATTCCATTGAAGAAGAGGGAAACATGGTCACTGCCACAACTCTCAGTAACTCCAGACTTTACTACATGGAACCTGAGCCCTGTCTGATCCCATTTCTGGAAAAAGACTGGATGGCGCATTTTGTTCCGGAAGGCTTTCCAGGAAGAGACAATATTATCGCCTATATGCAGGCCTACGTAAAAAACGCAGGTCAGGTAATACGAAAATCTGAATTTCATTTTTATTTTTGCAGAGATGAGCTTGACAAATTTGCAGAAACCGGAATTCTGGCTGAACTTCCACAGGAGCTGTCCCATACTTGCACGCTCCCTGTAGAGGAACGCATCACTGTTCTGGAAAATCTGCTGAAGCAAAAATCCAGGGCTCATTACCGCTTTTTGAAACCGCCCTTTGAACAGATTGCCAAACGGCTTCATCTTTGCGCAGGCGAAAATAATATGTACCTGATGTTTTTTGATATTATGTCCCACCGTTCCTATCTGTGGATCCAGGAAGCAGAAATCATTCATACGCTTTATGATTATCTTGGAAGCCTGGATTCCGAAACATTGTACAGCGAAGAGGAAACGCTGGAATATTTCCGCCGGACAATCGAACATTTAAAACAATCCATCAAGGAGGCTTCACATTGTGACTGAATTTCCAGAACTGTTGAATAAATTTATAGAGCAGAAAAACATTCATATTTACTCTATGGCCAAATACTGCGGGCTGGACCGCTCTACTCTCTACAAGATCATAAAGGGAAATCGTCGTCCTCCGTCCGCCTCTGTCAGAGATAAAATGGCCTGCTTTATGCATCTGACGCCTGACGAAACCCGCCAGTTTGAACAGGCCTGGGAGATTTCTTTTACAGGAAAGCTCACTTACTGCAGGCGGAAAAGCACCGAAGATTTTCTTTTAAATTTTTCTGACGGTTTTTCAGACATGCCTGTAAAAAAATCCTACTTTTCCAAAGAGCTGCCTGCTGACAGTCCCTGCATTGCTTTTTCTGAAAAAGACAGCTTTCCGGCCTATCTTCATGCAATGCTGAAAAAAGAATCCCATTCCACAGGAGGCAGAATGGGATTTCTGATACAACCGGACTACAGATTTTTATTTCACCTGCTGAGCGGCCCTGAATTTTTTAACAGTACAGTAAGGATCGATCATATTTTTTGTCTTGATCAGACGGAACAGCTGTCGGAAACTGATGAATACTGTCACATAAACTATCTCAAACAGCTTCTTCTTCCATTTAAAAACGGGCTTGACTATCATCCGTATTGCTTTTATGACAATATCCGGACACATTTTTCCAATCTGAATCTGTTTCCGGTACTGATCCTGACAGAAGGCTCCGCCCTGGTTTCCACCTCTGACTGTACCAGAGGGATCTTATATCAGGACCCCGCTACCGTAAAAATGATGTGGAAGCTCTTTGACACCTATCAGAAATCCTGCATCCCGGTTCTCAGACGAAGCCAAAAAAGCTTTGATAAGCTTCCGTGGGAATGTACTCCTTCCTACTTTGCCGCCGATAAGAGCTTTCCCTGCTTTTTTACAAAACCGGCTCTGGAATCACTGGGCAGGCTTGATTCTCTGAAGGCAGAAGCTTTGAAACAGTACATCCCAGCAGATTTCAGGTTTTTAAAGGGCGCGCTGGCAGAGGCGTCAGGCAGTCTTCACCTTTATGCGGAAAATAATGTTCTGTATCTGATATTTGATGACATTCGGAATACTCCCGTTCGCCTGTCCCTCCATGAGCCGGGACTTCTGTCTGCTTTTGAAGATTACTTAACCCACATACCTGCAAAATTTTGTCAGGATTCCTTTTCAAAATGCTGATAATCAACCGGATCACTCCATAGACCGCCCCAGCTGAATCCATATTTTGCAAAAATATTATAGCATACATCATTTTCTACAATCACATGAGGATCTCCGCAGGCGCGGTCAACATAGGGAGACGCATTTTCATGGCTCCACTGAAGCTGCCCCTGGGAGCTCCATACATAAGGATTCTGCTGTGGATTAATGTCAATGGCCCGTCCGTAGGCATGATTTGACAGATTTCCCCCGCCTGTGATCTGCCGATAACAGAATGCGGACGTATTGTTATTGTCAATGGAATTGCTGTCAGAGGAATCCCCGTCTCCTGTCCAGTAATCATCGATCAGACGCATGGACTGGATCTCATACTCCGCAGCAAATAATTCCTGAAAAACACTGAGCACGTCATTGCTGATAGCAGCATTTACGATCATTTCTCCTACCTGCACCTCATGGTTAAAATTATAATGAAGCATTTTCAGGTACCTGAGATCCTGAAGCCCTATGTTTTCATTTTCATAATAGGATTTTCCGTAGATTCTGTTATACACAGCGTCTCCCTCTGAAATCTCATATGCCTTAAAAAATGTATTTTCACTGCCCTGGATCTGAGAACTGTCAATAATCTGCCCTGGCTGAAGCTGGTCAACCGAAAGCGCCGGGCGGGCCGGAGGACCGATCATTGCATTTTCTTCTGCTGCCTCTTCCTGTGGATTCTGTGCAGTTTCTCCCTGAACCGGGGCGTTCTTTTTGTAGTCTGCAATTTCCTGTTCCTGAACCAGAACCTTTTCATTAAGCTTCTGGATCTCCTGTTTCATCTGGCTGATGGTTTCTGATAGTTCAATGTCTTTTTTTTCTGCAGTCCGGCTGTTCTTTTGCAGTTCTTTTTTCATTCCCACAAAGGAATAACACAGAAGCCCCATTACAAGAAACATACAAACCATGCCTGTAAAAAGCAGGATCCACAATGTATTTCCTGATTTATGACTGTTTTCTTTTTTCATTGGCTGTTCTACCTGTTCTCTCCTGTTGTCATTTTTCATATACAGATGTTCTCTCCCTGCTGCTAAATCTCATTTTCAATTTCACTGAGCAGCTTTTTTCTCTGTTTTTCAAAAATTCCGGGCAGAATACACAAAAGGATCATACATACCACCATTCCCACGATTCCACCGGCCATCATAACAACGCCTGCTCCCATTTCTGTTCCTCCCAACTTTTTGTAACCGGCTTCCGTTCTCTTCTTTTCTGTTTTCAGCTGCTGAACCAGCCGTTGGAAGCCGCCTGATCATAAAGCTCTTTCAGCCTTTTCATTTCCATATCGTTTACATTATTTTCAAGCTGCTGCTGATAAAGCTTTTCCGCTTTCTCATAATATTCTTTGAACAATCCATAGCTTCTCTGATTTACGTCCACTTTTTCCTGTTTTGACACTTCCATAAAGGCCAGCGCCTTATAAGTGCGGTAATTCTCTCCGTACTCCTCAAGCATCTCTTTCAAAAGAGCAGAGGCCTCGTCATATTTTCCCATATTCTGATAAAGGACAACCAGATTATAATCTGTATCGTAGCTTCCCATTCCCTGCTTCTGGATCTGTTTAAATACCTCTGCCGCCTTTGTATAATAAGCTGCATCTCCGGTATCATTTCCCATGTCGCTGTACACCTGTCCCAGAGTCTCAAGAACACCTATGTTATATTCTGTAGGCAGTTCCTTCCTGGCCTTTTCAAGAAGCTGTATCTTCTCATCATAGCCGCCCACACCATCCTCAAGCGCGTCAATACATTTACATGTCATAATGCAGGCGCGCATTTTCACATAGTCGTTCTGCGCCTTTTCCATACAGGTCAGAAAGATTTCTTTTGCCCCCTGAAAATCCTGATTATTATACAGGATCTCTCCCTGAACATAATCAATTTCCACAGAATCAAGTCCCTGTCTTCTGGCTGTGTCAAGAGCCTTCTGAGCCTTATCCATTTCTCCGGTATAGGCAAGAGCAATGGCATAGTCGCGGTAATAATCACTGTTGTCCGGCTTGATCTCTATGGCCTTTTCATAGCATTTTGCAGCATTTTCATAATCTTCCTGTTTTTCGTAGGAATTTCCAAGAAGATAGTACACATTATTTAACGCTTCTGAATCCACTTCAAGCTCCGGGTTTGACAAAATCTTTTCGTTAATAAAATTAATATTGTCTCCATACTGTCTCTGCTGGTTCAGAGCCAGAGCTTTCTGATAATATGCCTCCAGTCTTTCCGGCATAAGGCCTGCCGCTTTCTGATAATAGGATTCAAAATTCTCAAATTCTCCTGATGTCACGCACTGGGATTCCAGTCTTACAAGCTCCTCATACTGCTTTCTACGATCCACATCTCTGCGGAAATATCCGTTTACTGTAAGCACAGCGCTGACTGCCATAAAGAAAATCACCAGTATATAAATCCCTTTTTGCTTTTTACAAAGCTCCCGGTACCGTCTGTCCTTTTTCTCAATGTCCTTCAGGTCGCTGAGAAGCGCCTCTGCTGACTGGTAACGTTTTTCCGGTCTGGGCTCCAGACACTTCATAATAATATGGGCAAACACCTGGTTGATGCGGATTCCCCGGCTGCGGATATCCTCCACATATCCATTTTCATCCTGGGAAGGCTTTTTCCCTGTCATCAGGTGATACAAAACTGCTCCCAGGCTGTAAATATCCGCTCTTCTGTCAATAGTCTTCCAGAGGGAATGATCCAGCTCATTCTGGTTATAACGCAGCGCCTCTATCTGTTCCGGAGGCGCATATCCGTTGGTATATCCGGTCACCCAGGCAGTATCTCCATCCAGGCTTGCCGATATATTAAAATCGATCAGGCAAATATTTCCATCAGGCTTCAGCATAATGTTTCCCGGCTTCAGATCACTGTGAATGATGGGCGGCTTCTGACTGTGCAGATAGCTTAAGGTGGCGCAGATCTGTCTTGCCCAGATAAGCACTGATTTTTCTTTAAATTCTGTGCCTGCATCCAGATATTCCTTAAAGGAATTTCCTGGAATGTAGTCCATTACGGTATATACATCTCCGTCTGCCTCCAGAAAATCAAATACCTGGGGCAGACAGGGATGGTGGAGATTTTTCAGTACATCCGCCTCTGCACGATTGTTCAGAACATCCTTGAGCTCTGCCCGGATCTTTTTCAGTACAACATATTTTTTCAGATTTTTATGATAAGCCTTATAAACCTCTCCGCTGTTTCCGGCGCCGATTTTTTCTATAATTTCATAGGTGTCTGATATGTGCTTCAGCATTCTGTCCTCTCCCTTATTTTCCACATGTAGTATTGTCTGTGACACTGAAGTTCATGCTTCCTGATCCCGGCTGCATTCCTGCGTTTACCACAACAAGGTCCTGCACTCCCGGTTCTTTTCCTGCAAGTCCGCCTCCAAGCGGATTTGGCACGCCGGCCATATCCTGAACCGGATTGTTTGCAAGATCCATTCCCGCAAGCATGTCTGCGCTTTCGGAAACCCAGGAGCCGCTCATTCCCGCACTGGAAAGAGCGCTGATAAAGCCGTCCTTTCCGCCTTCCTGCGGAGAAGATATGGTTCCGTTTATCAGTGAAGCAGAAGCTGACATATTCAGACTTCCGTCTGCTCCCATGGTATAAAGCGCTGCCACTGTTTTGGCGCCGGGATTTCCATCCCCTGTGTTCATTCCAAAATAATAGCCGGCCATTCCAATATCAAATCCTGCTCCGTTTTCTCTGATAAAGCAGGTCTGTGTTCCTCCGTATGTAACTCCTTCCACAGCCTTTCCAAAACATTCCTCAAATGCAACTGAAGAAACCATGGACGCTGCTCCGCCTGCTGCTGTATAGGTATCCAGAACAAGCTGGCCGTTTCTGATGGAGATTACAAGAAGTTCCTGCATTCCATCACCGTTAAAATCACGCTTCTCTGCTCCAAGTGTTCCACTGGCTACCGCCATACCGGATTCGTCCCCGTAGGTATAAGAAGCCGGAGTACTGAGAGATGACCTCGGACTTGCTGCAAGAAGCTCAGCCGCAAAGGCATCCAGAATCTGATCCGGCGTAAGCGCATCCTGTTCTGTCTGGCTGTCCTGATTTTCTGAAGGTGCCTCTGCATTGTTCTGATCTGTCGGAGGCACTGCCGGTTCTTCCGGGGCATCCGGAACTGCCGGCGGAATGCCTATGTCCTCCGGATAATCCGGGACTGCCGGCGGGATTCCCGTGTCCTCTGAAGAATCCTGCGAAGATTCCGGAGCAGGCTCCGGCTGAAGCTCCGGATCCGATTCCGGCTGAGGCTCCGGTTCTGCATTCATATCAGGCTTTGGAGTTGGCGTCTGGTTGGGTGCAACAACCACTGTCCAGCCTCCCGGTATGGGAGTCTCTGCAGGATCCGTCATTGGTTCAGGGGTAATTTCTGCATCCGGATCAACTGGCATAACTGTGGCTTCCGGGCTTACTTCAGGAGTCACTGTGGGTTCTCCTTCCTGATTCTCTTCCGGTGCTTCCGTAATCTCAGGAGCAGGTGTTTCCTCCGGTGTTACCGTAGGTTCTTCCTCCTGTTCAGGAACCGGTGTCGTGTCCTTTTTGTCCTCTTTTTTGCCTGGCTTTTCAGAAGGCTTCGGGGTAGGCGTCACGTAATCATTGATGTATATATGTATATCGTTAAAAATATTAATCACATCTTCGGATGTATCTGTATCAGCCGGCATCTGGTTTCCGCTGTTCTGATAAAGCTGTTCAGTCTGCTTGTAAACCGTTTCATACATATCCATCTTGCTTTTCCACCCGTCCGGATTGGAATTTAACTGGGCTACAGACATATTTTCCAGATTTTTGTTTGTCTGTTCCAGCATCTTTAAAGCCTTTTCAGGCTTTTTCATTTTATTGTAAGTATCTGCCAGTTTAATGGTTGCATCCGGTGATTTTTCATCAATTTTCAGTGCTTCCTGAAAGGCAAGCTCCGCCTTTTCATAGTCGCCGGATTCCAGATATTTATCCCCAAGCTCCAGCTTTTTCTGAAGCTGTCCTGCCGTTGTATTTTCGGGATTCATAAAAATGATCACAGCTGCGACCATAAGCACACAGACCGCTCCCACGATCACAGGAATCAGGATTTGGGGATCTGGTTTTGATTTTTTCTTTTTTATCTCTTTCATTGTATGTCACTCTCCCTTCCGGAAAATAAACTCTTCATCAGAAAGTCTGATCCGGTCCTCTTCCTGAAGCTTTTTGGGATGTCCGGGCATCACGCGGATTCCGTTCAGATACGTATAATTGCTGGAATCCATATCTTCAATATAGTAGTCGCCGTCCCGGAACCGGATCACGCAATGTTCTCTGCTGATGGTTGGGTTATTGCGGATGCAGATATCAGCCATTAATGCCCTTTTGCCAATTTTACAGTTTTCTGTTGTCACGGAAAAAACTTCCTGGGTATTGATGCGGATAAGCTTTGCTGAAATTTTCTGAGGCTGTCTTAAAAGTACGGTTTCACTGTCTCCATCGTCACGTAAAAGCACAGTTTCTGAGTCATCATCAGAAAAATCCTGGGCCTGTACGGGTTCATCAGGTATCTGTACGGGAACTGGAATTTGTGGATTGCTTTTCTGTTCCCATGGTTCGTACCCTTCTGAACGTTCCAGAGGATTCTGAATTTCTGAACTGTTCCAGGGATTTCCAGTTTCCGGCTGGGTCCATGGCTTCTGCTCTTCTGGTTCCCTCCGGGGATTTGCAGCTTCCGGCTGATTCCATGGGGTATTCTCTTCTGCTATACTCCGGGAGTTTGCAGCTTCTGATTTCTCCCAGGGATTCAGAGTTTCTAAACTGTTCCGGGAGAGTGTATTTTCCAGCTGATTCCAGGGTGTTCTGCCCGGAACAGCATCCCGGGTTTCTGAATCATTCCGTAAATCTCTGTACGGAAAATCATCCTGGATCCCTGTTTTTTTCCACACATCCTTTTTGGGATCATTCTTTCCTGTTTGTTCCGAAAATCCTCTCTCCTGCCACTCTGTACTACTTTGGTTCACTTCCGGTCTGTCATAAGCCGGTTCCTCAGGTATGGGAGGGATCAGAATATTTTCCTGTTCTCTTTTTTTCTTTCCCTCAGAAGATTTTCTCTTCCACCAACGGCTTTTGCGTTCTACTGGTTTCTCTATAAAAATATCTCCCGGCATGTCTCCCCTTGGCTCCGGCGGTATCAGAGGAAGAGGGGATGCGGAGGCCTTGCCACAGTTTTTCCCTGTTTCGGTGCGAAAATCTTCTCCCATATCCGCCCTCACAGGAATACAGATGAGCTTTATCTCTCCTGTGGATATCTCCACATAGATATACTGCTTTTCTGTCAGTATTTCCCCCTGAGGAATCCCTTTTCTGATCACTTCATTTACAGCAGCTTCTATCCTTCTGTCTGTTTCCATCTGTTCATTTACTGTCTGCCCGTCTTTCCATGCCATCATATTGATCATTCCGGCTATGTCATAGGTAAAACTGTATCCGTCATTCTCTTTTCTCATAAAAACCGGAAGCAGATTTCTACTGACTGCCCCGCTGCTGATCACAGTCCAGGTGTCTGTATCAAGCGTTTCGTTTTTCTTTGAAACATAGCTGAATACTGTGTGCCCGTCTGCAAAATCATAGATAAATTCCATCCTGTTCTTCCCCCTGTTTTAATAAATATCAAGCTGGATCAGCTTCCATTTTCCATTTTCTTTTACAGGAGCTGCCCCTTCTTTATTAAAAGTTTTTGCTCCCTCAAACTGAGGTTCCACCACAAAATCTCCGTTTTCCTTAATAAATCCCCATTTCCCGCCTGAGCATACGGGAGCGTATCCCAGCTCGGAAAATCCTGAAGCATTTTCAAACATGCACTTTAAAACCTGTTCTCCCTCGGAAGAGACAAAGCCCCATTTGCCTGCCTGCATAACAGCCGCCGGACCGGATGACAAAAACGGAGAAACCGCATCATATTCATCGCCGATCTGTACGCCTTCACTGTTGATCAGGTAATATTTTTCTCCCATTCGGGCAAAAACAACTCCGTTTCTGGAACAGAATCCCCAGTCGTCACATACGATTTCATCAAAGCCAAAATCCGTCACTGCCTTAAGTTCCGTATTGATAATCGCCCACTTTTCGCCTTTTTTCAAGGCTGCTAATCCATTTAAAAACGGGGTGGCGCCGTCATATTCAAATTTAGTTACAGGCTGAAAATCCTCATTGAGATATCCCCATTTCCCGTCTTTTTTTGCCGGGATAGCGCCCTGATTGCAGACTCCCAGGAATTCATATTCCTCATCCGGCTGCCGCCTTTTATAATTATTTGTGTCTATGTAATACCACGTTCCGTCCTTTTGAACAGGCGCAAATCCATTTTCTCCAAACATGCCCATCTGTTCATACTGAGCGCGGATCACCACGTTCCCCTGAAGATCTGTAATACCGAGATCCTCTCCTGATTTTACCAGCATACAGGAGCCGCATGCATTGGAAATCTCATCATACTCCTCTCCAATATAGTCAAATCCTCCTGCAAGCGAGTTCAGCTTTGCCCTGAGAGAACCATTGGATTCCTGCTGCTGGATCTGGGCCTGCAAAAGCGCAATAGCGTCTCCCTTCTGTCCCTTTTCCAGATAATAATCTGCCAGGATCATAACCGCCTGCTCACCGTCTCCCTCCAGATTCATAGCCTGTGTACAGGCCTGTATAAATCCGTTTTCATCTCCCAGATTCTTGTAAGCCTCTGCGATCTTCAGATAGATATCCATGTTTTCCGGATGGTATTCCAGAGCCTTCTGATAGTTAAGGATCGCGTCATAATAAATTCCCTTTTTCTCATTTTTCTGCGCTTCTGCCAGATAGCTCTGATATTCCGCAGGCTTTTGTACTGCAGATGAAAATGTAGTCCACCATGACAGTCCCAGAAGAGCTGCCACTGCAACAATCATCAATTTTTTCATAACCTCTCCCTAAAATCCAATTATCAAAATCAAGATGGTTCCCACTGAAAAAAACGGCGCCAGCGGAATGGAATCCTTCATGGTCAGTTTTTTTCGCAAAAGCTGCACGATACTGAATATTGCAGACAAGCTGAGACACACCACCAGATTAAACCAGATCAGGGAGCCTCCCAGATACCAGCCGATCACAGCCGCAAGCTTTACATCTCCCATTCCAATGCTCTTTCTTGACAAAAACCAGGCTGCCAGAAAAATCACCAGACCAAGACCAAGGCCGCCAAATGCAGATTTCAGACATTCCTTCCACCATGTGGGCTCTGCTCCGATCTCGCCGATCAGAAGCATGGCTCTTGCCACAAGCATCATAATCAGAAGCTGATTGGGAATCAGTGTTCTTTTTGAATCTATAAATCCCAGAACAACAAGAAAGGCAGACAGGATCAGATATCTCACAGTTTTCAGCCAGTGATATCCGTAAAATGTAAACAGAAACGCCTCTGTTACCACCAGTACCGCAATGATCACAGGCACATATTTTTTCTCTTTTAACAGTTCTTTTAAATACTTCATAAGACTCTCCTTTTACGCTCCTGACCAGACTCTGGTAGACGCGCACACACGGTAATGTCTGGGCGGCAGATCAAAAAAAGGAAAACTGCTTTTTATATCGTAATCCACCACAATTTTCACCTCACTGGAGCCTTCCCTGCACCAGGAGCTGTTATCATATCTGAGATTTGAAACTCCAAGGCTTTCCAGATATGCATCCGTATCTGTGGTTCCCGAGGCAACGGAAAGCTGCTGAAGCACGCAGGATTTTCCCACTGTCCCAACCATATAGGAGGACAGTGCATCCCAGCTCTGAGATTTTACAGAGCTGAGCACTCCGTTAATAAATTCCTTTGGACTGGACACATAGCCCTCTATATTGTCATATATGTCTTTTCCTGCATTTCCCATGCCAACCGTATCATCCACAGTTCCCTGTCCGGATGCAAGCTTCTGTGCTGCGTCATCGATCAGAGACAGATTTTCCTGAATTTCTTTCAGGCTGCTGCCAAAACCGGCCGCCTCCTGTCCTGTTCCCTGATATGCGTTCAGAATACCTGTTTTTTCCAGAATATAGCTGTACTGGGCAACCTCCCTGGCAGCCTGATCTGCCGCATACTGTATCAGAAGCTGCGCTCTTGCAAAAGAAACCAGACTGTAAATACTCATAAATGCAAACAAAAATATGGGAATAAAAAGCGTTGCCTCTACGGTTATGGAACCTTTTTGTCTTTCCTTTTTCATCTTCCTCTCCTGTTAATACGCCAGAACACTTCTGTATTTGATCCGCCTTTTTCCATTGTCCGTACTTGCTGACTGTCCCAGAAACTCCGGCACCTTTGGCAAAAACGTAGTGGATGCATCCACCTCTGCCTTTAATGTCACCATGGTATATTTACTGCTCAGTTCCTCTCTGATATTCAGCTGAATGCAGTCCCCTGCACGGGCAACCATCTTGTTTTTTCCTGAATCGTCCATCATGGAGATCAGAAGAAACAGCTTCATGTAATCCTTATAAGTAAACCTGATACGGCAGACATCTTCATCCGGCCAGACAAGAACTGCATTGATGTTTTTGTCCGTACTTGTCAGACTGGCTGTGTCCTGTGCCGCCAGGGTAATTGCGCTGCAGCAGAGATAGCCGTATTTGATGATCGGGTACAGCCATGCCTGCCCGGAAGCGCTGCTGACTGCGCCGGCAATGGCATTTGCAGCAGCATTTGTCTCTTTATCCATAAAAACATACAGCATATCAATGGCAAGCCGGGCTGCATAAAGGCTGGAATAGGCAATGGATTTATTTGTTGCAGTGGAAGCATTTCCATAAAGAATGTATTCAATCTCACCATTTATGATCACATGGTCCTCCAAAAGTGATCTTCCGCTGAGGGATTTATCTTCGGGAACTGTTGTCATGCAGTTAAACATTTCTGATATGTATTCCATCAGATACGCCTGCTCCAGCACGTTGCCTGCAAGGCTGTCCAGACAGGCTGCGAGACTGTCCAGCCATCCCATATTTTCTTTTGCCGCATCCACCGCCGCATTATCGTCTGAAGTATCTGTATTGGGGTTCTGATCTGTATTCCCGCTGGCGTTTACCTTTGCCAGACCGCTGGGGAATCTGTCAGGAAATCCCTCTGCATCCTTTTTCAGATTTCTTTCGTTCTCTACAGCGTTAAGGATTTTATCTTTTGCTTCATTGGCAACCTTTTCCTTCTCTTTTGCTTCTTTCTGATGTTCTTTTCGCTGTTTCCCCTCCTCAGATGTATCGGCTGACTCATCCTTCATATTTTCAAGTGAACTCTGATAAAATAAGCCTGCCTGAGGATTCTGTAATCCGGAAGTCTCAGGAACTCCCACATCTCCCAGAATATTATGGTTTGTCCAGAATCCCTGGATTGCCTCCGACGCCGGATTCAGCTCCAGCCATGTTCCTTCATTCTCACTGACCTGCTGTTTTTTCAATGTCTCAGGTATTGTTTTTAACTTTTTTATATTTTCTTTATATGCCTTTGCAGCTTCTGTGTTTGCTTCAAGCAGAGCAATCTGGTTCTCCAGCTGCTCCTCATTGATTTGTATCTTTTCTCCTTCCTCATCTTCGCCTGGACTTTCCCCTGCATTTATAAGCGATGTACGGGCATCGTCATATAATGCTCTTTTCTTTTTTACATCCTTCCATTTATCCCTGACCTTTTTCAGCTGCTTTACCGCCTCATTTCCTGCGCTGATAATCGTATCTGCATTCTTTTCCAGACTTTTAATACCATCCTGATATTCTTTTGCAGCCTGGTCATGGCTTCGATTCATCACAGCAATATTGTTTTTTATATTTTTGGAAATGTTGTTATAGGCATTGATCTGCTCTGAGGAAAAGCCATTCTCCTCCGTAATGATCTTTCCTGTCTGCGGCTGAAGCTCAAGAGCCTTTATCCAGCTGTCCAAAGCCAGAAGTGTTATCATCTTTCTGTAGGTATCTTCCGGAAATGCGGAAGCGCCTTCTGTCAAAACAGCAGAATCATCCAGATAATTTCCTATCATTTCATAAGAGATTTCATTGGGCGTATCCGGCGGAAAATTTGCAGTAATCTCTTCATTCAGATACATCTGCAGAGATTTTGCCGCCAGCCAGAACACAGACTTCTGCTGATATGCTGCCACCATCCCCGCAGGGTCAGAATTCTGAATCTGTCCAATAGAAGCAGCCTGTGTATCAATGGACTCTTTTGCCTTTTTCATTGGATCACTGAGTTCAGACGCCGCCTGTCCGTAATCTGTTTTTGTGTCCACATATGTTTTCTGTTTCGTTACATTTTTAAAAGGCAGTTTTTTTAATTTTTCTATAATATCGTCAGCAATATAAACAGGACCGCGAAATTTCATATATTCCACGATCTGCTGGCGCAGAACATTCACGTCTGCAAGGGAAGAGGACGATACCCCTTTTGCCTCAAAGCCATTCTCTGCAAGGGAAACCTGAATCACAGAGCTGAGATCATCACTGTCTGCATGCTTCAGGTACCTGGCGCTGATTGATTCACAGAACATTTTCTTCAGGGCTTCCTGCTCCTGGGGCGAACCGGGATCCTTTGCCATAGCGGTCAGTCCATAAGAATCCTTCAGCATTTTATCATACTGTGCAAGAGCTGCATTCATAGCCAGATCACCGGCTCCTGAAACAACTGTCTTTGACGCAAAAAGGCGGGAAGCATCCACAATAATCCCACTGAACAATAATACCGGTACCAGGATCAGGGTTAAAAACACACAGATCGACCCTCCCTGTTTTCCGCAGAATAACCGCATCTGCTTCCCTCCTCCTTCTGTTTCCTAAAATAAAATATTACTTACCTCGTCAAAGGCCTGACTGAACTTCTCAGCCTGCCCTTCCATTCCCAGCTTTTCTAAAAGAAAGCTGCCCATATCCCAGGCAAGATCAATGTTCCGGACAAAATCCGTAGTATTCATTACCGGCTGGTAGGCTGCCGCGTAAATCGTAATGTCATCTCTGACTCCCACAAACCGCAGGATTCCCGGCGTGGGAATCACATAGCGCAGCTCTGCCCGCACTGATTTACTGAGAAATGAATTTTCCATCCCTACATAGGCTTCTGTTTTTCCCATGGAAAACAAAGCGCTGTGCTTTTTCAGCGCTTCCTGATAAGCGGCAGCCCTCTGCTTTGCTTCACTATCCAGCCCCCAGCGATAAATGTTGGAGGCGGAGCCTTTATAGGAGCTGTAATAATTTTTTACCTGTGATTCAGTGGGGCCATCCTCCCAGTCAAAATCCACTCTTGTATTTTCCATAGGCTTATCCGGGGAAAACTGGTCATACCCCGGATAAGCAGTCTCTCTGGCAAGCTCCATGGCTGCTCTCTCTACCTGAAAGAAAAAATAACTTTCCTGCATTTTAAACAGTCCAAAATAAATCACTGCCATCACAACGGCAATGGTAATAGGAAAATAAATGGCGGCTTCCACCATAATAGCCCCACGCTGGGTGTTATTGTCCTTTTTTTTCATTATTTAAAAATCAGAGGCCTGATTCACTCTCTACAAAGCTATCTGCCTGTCCCATTACTTTATCCAGTAACTCTGAAATCTTATCCTTAAAAACAACTGCCAATGCAATCACAACCACAATAATCAGAATAATCGCCACGATCTCTGCCGCGCCTTTTTCCTCTGTCTTAAAATCCTCCCAGAAATTATGAATACGGTTTTTTGCTCCGATCCACAGCATATCCATTTTTCTCATCATCTCTTATTTCCTCCTTATGTCTGTGTACTCATTTATAATAAACCGGTCTTAGCCGTTTATTATCCCATCTGCTGAAATACCGGAACCAGGATCATGATCAGGATTCCTATAAAAATCAGCATCATAGGAAGAAGAAGTCTGGAATTGGCTTTTTCTCCCTTTTGTTTTACTTCATTTTTCTTTACCTCCCACATTTCATCGGAAAGGTCTTTCAGAAAATAGGCAAGCTCCTCATTTCCTTTTTTCAGGTTCTGGATGACCAGAGAGGCAAACTTCCTGATCTCCTTTACATTGCAGCGTTCTGCAAAATTCCGGTAAGCGTCTGTTTCCATGATGCCGTTTTCGATTTCCATGCTGGTGTTCTGCATTTCCTGATAGAGAGCTCTGTCTCCTGTAACAGACACCCGCTTCCAAGCATCCCGAAGTACCATTCCGGAATTTACCAGAAGCGTCAGCTTTGACAACACCTGAGGAAGGTCAAGCACCAGCTCCTGTCTGCGGGCTGTCAGCTTATCCTGTAAAGACAAATCCAGATAGGCGATTGCCAGTCCTCCCAGTAATAATCCCAGAAGCAACGCCTCCACGCTGGCAGCAAGCACAGCCAGAAGACAGACAAATATCAAAATGGTAAATATATAAGTGCTTTTTGCTCCCAGCAGAATAAAATAATAATATTCTGCATACTGTTTGCCTTTGATCTCAGAGATCTCCTTGATCTTTGCCTGGGCTCTCCGGCTTTTTGTGCTGATGTGGAGAATCTCCATAACAGAAAATCCCACACAGAACAGATCGCTCATCTGAAATTCTCTGGCAAAAGCGCTGTTTGTATACTGTCTGTATTTTTTCCCTTTTGCTGCTGCCAGAAACAGCCAGATCAAAGCAAAGGGTGTGGTGACAGCCAGCAGTATCAACTGAAATAATTCCACGTTCTCTTCTCCTATATCCGAATATCAACAATTTTTCTTCCCATATAATAGGCTCCTCCAAACAGGGCAAGAGCTGTCAGCTTGATCACCACATTGACAGGAGTGTTCTGCACAATGGACATATCGCCCATTCCACCAAGCATCAGCATCAGAACAACCGGCATCAGAATCATAATGTTCAGGTCGTTTTTGTTTGCAGTGAGAAGGGTTCGTATTTCCATTTCTGTCTCAATTTTTTCATTGATGATCTGTCTTGTCTCTCCCACGACCTTTTTCAGATTTCCTCCGTACCGGTTTGTCACCTCAAAAATAGTGGCAAAGCTTTCAATATCGTCCAGATGACTTCTCAGGGCAAAATTTGACAGCATATCGTCAATATTCTGTCCATTATACAAACCGCTGACCATGAGCTTCAGCTCATGTACAATATCTGCTTTTTCTCCATATATGGAAATCAGATCCGCACACGCGTCCTGAAAAGCGCCCTGTGTATTTTTGCCTGCTGAATAGGAGGCGGATAAGGATTCCATCATATCCCGGAACTGAAACAGAAGATTCTGCATTCGTTTTTCCTTCAGGTAATTTCTGTATTTTGCGATTCCCGGAACAGCCAGAAGCCCTCCTGCAATAACAGAAAACAGAATACTCCTGAAAAATACCATGCAGACAAAAAATCCTGTTCCAAATCCCATCAGGGCCCCCAGACCTTTTTCCACAAAGTTCATCCGGTACACGTAATAATCATCTGCATGTCCGAAAAGCGCCTTTTCCGGCACATATTTTTTTCTGTGTTTTTTATTTTTTGCTCTTGCCTCTTTTATATGTTTTTCTTTTGCCTGTCCTGTCTTTTTCATTTTTACAGGCTTTTCTTTTATTGCTTTCTCTTTTTTTACCTTTTCTTTTTTCATGGCTTCCCCTATATTCTGCTGCTGACTCCCTGAAGTCTCAGTTTATAGTCATTTCTCAGAGGATTTCCGGTTCTTACCAGATGCCCCTCTACTTTTTCCAGTGTGCTTCCCTCTGTTTCTTTAAAAACAAACAGAGGATTCAGCTGAATCTCCCCGTTTTCATATCCAAGGACTTCTGTGATCTCCATGGTGCGTCTGGATTTATCTCTCAGCCTGGATAAGTGGATGATAATATCCAACGCAGAGGAAATCTGCTGACGGATAGCCGGAAGAGGCAGTCCGTCGTTGCCCTGAAGCACCATTGTTTCCAGTCGGCTTAACATATCCCGGGTGGAGTTGGCATGGCCGGTAGAAAGAGAACCGTCATGTCCGGTATTCATAGCCTGCAGCATATCAAGTGCCTCTGCTCCGCGTACCTCTCCCACTACGATCCTTTCGGGGCGCATACGAAGAGCAGAGCGGATCAGATCGCGAATGGAAATTTCTCCTCTGCCTGATGTATTTGCATTTCTTGTTTCCAGGCTTACCAGATTCTCTATGTTTTTGATCTGAAGCTCTGCCGAATCTTCAATGGTGATAATACGTTCATCCCTTGGAATAAAATTGGATAAAGCGTTCAGAAACGTTGTTTTTCCCGAACCGGTACCCCCGCTGATAAAAATGTTATATTTTGCCCGGACCAGCTTTTCCAGAAAGGCCGCCGCCTCTCTGGTGAGCGAGCCGTATTTTAACAGCATTTCCACTGTCATAGGCGTTTTTGAAAACTTTCGTATGGTAACAATGGGACCTGACAGGGAAACCGGAGGAAGCACCACATTAACACGGGAGCCGTCGGGAAGTCTGGTATCCACAATAGGATTGGCCTGGTTCACTTCCTTCCCTGCCTTTCCCACGATTTTCTGGATAATATCCTCCAGCTGCCGCTCATTATCAAATTTCTTGTTCAGACGATACAGCCGTCCTGCATGTTCCACAAAAATATGATCCGGACCGTTGATCATCACTTCGGTAATGCTGTCGTCTGCCAGGATCTCATCCAGGATCCCAAGCCCCCGAATGGAACTGAATACCAGCCGCACTACCCGTGATCTTTCCTGTGGTGACAGACTGACCTTTCCAAGCTTGTGATCCGCCACGTCAGCAATTCTCCGCATGAGCTGTTCATCTGACGCGCGGCTTAAAAGCATGGCGTCTGCCAAAAGGAAACGTTTGATCTCAAGCACAAGACGGCTTATCATTTCCTCTGAAAGCATACTCTCACCTCATATATTTTATTTTTTCGACTTCTGTTTACTCTGCGTAAACAGTAACCTCTGAGATACAGGTATCCTCCCAGCTTGTGCCCGGATACACATCTTTCAGCTCCAGACGCATACTGTCTGCATTTACAGAAGGAGACACCTCCACCCATTCGACTTTCCGTTCCCCTGTAAAGGTAACCTGACCGGAATAATCTCCAAAAACAAGGTTCACTGTCTTCGGCTTTGCATTTCCATAATAATATTTGTCGTTTTTCCAGTTTCCCAGTTTAAAGGCAATGTATTTTACTTTGTGAATACCATCAAAGCTGAAACTTACTGATTCATTGATTCCATAGCCTGCCACGCCCTCCTGCCAACTTGTATCATCTTTTTTGTCAAAAAGCAGCATGGCATTGTTGTTTGTTTTTGTCTGCGAGATGGTGGAGGTGGCATTTGCAGAAATAACAGAAACCTCTTTTAACAAGGAAACATCCGGTGTTCCCTCATAAAGCACTGCTGAGGCAGTAGCCTCCTCTGATACACTGGCCGGAGCCGGTTCCGGGTGATTTTCTGCTGCCTGCTGTTCTGTGTTCTGAATTTTTTCACTGCCCTGGTCCGGGGAAAGCTTTTCCTCACCGGAGGCTGGCGCTGCCTCCTGTGCGGAATCCTGCGTTTTTTTATCTGTATTTGCAGCTCCCCCTATTTTAATCTCCACGTTTTCTGTCTCTGAACTCTCGTCCGTTTTTGTTTCTTCATTTTTTTCTGTTATTTCTATAGAATTACTTTCCTGATCCTCTGTTTCTTCTGATTCTCCTGAACCCTCAGAGGTTTCTTTCATGGCTGTTTTAACGGGATTTACTACCACATCATCCTTTGGAGCGCTGTCGGGTTTTAATAGATACCAGATCAGACCTCCTGTTACAAGTATGATTGCAATTGTCACCGCAATGCTGACAATCCATGTGGTCTTATTTCCGCCTTTCCCTCCCTGAGATGGCTGATTGTCCGGAACGAACGGCGCCTCCCACTCAAAAATATCCTGCTCTCTTTCTTGATTAATATTATCCTCTTCATTCCCTTTTGGGATATTTTCCGACCCTACAGGTGAACCGCAATTTGGGCAGAATCTGGCATTATCTTCAAGTTTTGTTCCACATTTTTCACAATACATGTTTCTCTTTCCCTGCTTTCCTGTACCAAATATTTCATTTTCCATATTTAAAACAAAATGATATGGAAAACAATTTTGGGCGCTGCTTCTCTGTTATCTTTTTACAATATTCAATTTGTTTCTACAATATGTGGCATTCATTGTGGACAATCTTTTTTTACGCTTATATTTCCTGTTTTCTTCCAGAAGCCACCTCACTGTACAAGTTCGGGATAAAAAGTCCTGAAACTGCAAAAACGGGGCGACACTCTAAAGAATATCACCCCAACGCCTGACAAAGAACGAAAAAAACACCGGTTCAAATGTGGTTACTCATAACCCTCATCTGAATCGGTGTTTCCCATATACTTTTATTCTGTTTTTTCTTCTGAATCATTTTCCTCAGAAGCTTCTTCCTTCAGCGCCGCTTCTTCAGCAGCCTCTGGCTCGTCTGCTTCTTCTTCTGTTTCCTCTGATGACTCAGCTTCCGGAGAAGCTTTCTCTTCGGTTTCATCTGCAGACATCTCAGCTTCCGGGGAAGCTTCTTCTGTTTCTTCTGCAGGCTCTTCACTGGTTTCCCCAGCATGCTCTGCCGCTTCCTCAGCTTCTTCCCATGCAGCGAAAGCCTCATGGATCTCTTCCTCTGTTTCTTCCAGTTCCTCTTCTGTGTCTTCAGGGAATTCAAATTCCTCAAAATCATCATCAAAATCATCAAACTCGCTGACTCTTTTTTTCTTCAGTACCATTGCCGCAACTGCTCCGGCTGCTGCTGCCGCCGCTGCTCCTACTGCTACAAAACCCCAGTATTTGTTTCTTTTTGCCATAATATACTGCTCCTTTCACTTCTGACCCTCTGGTCATTATGATATATTCCTAAAAATAATCTTATTTTATTGTACTACTTTTTATCTGTAAAAGAAAGGTTAATATTATATTTGAAATTTTTCAATACAGGTTCTGATTTTTCCTCGGATCCTCTGCAGAGCATTATCAATGGATTTTGGTGTTTTTCCCATGATCTCTGCGATCTGAACATAACCGTACCCCCGGAGATAGTAGTCCAGCACTTTATTTTCCATGGGGCTTAAAGCCCTGCTGATCTCTTTTTCCAGAATCCCGGTAGTTTCCCTGTCGATCACCAGAGCCTCCGGATTTTCTGACCACAGACCTTCCAGACTTCCGCTTTCCTCCTCTTCGCTGAGAGACACATAGGAATTCAGAGGAATATGCTTCTGCCTGGTAGAATTTTTTACAGCACTGTACAGCTGTCTGTCTATGCACAGCCCTGCAAAGGTACGAAAAGACGCTTCTCTGTCCGGCCGGTAGTCCTGGACAGCCTTAAAAAGCCCGATCATTCCTTCCTGTATCAGATCGTCTGTCTCTCCTCCGATCAGGTACATGGCTCTCGCTCTTTTTTTGACTGTTCCCTTATATTTTTCCATCAGATAATCTGAGATTTTACTTTCTCCATTTCGGAGTCTCTCAATCAGTTCTTCGTCACTGCACTGCCCGTAACGGCTCATACTGCCTCCGTTTTCCGTATTTATTCTGCTTTCAGTCTCTGACGCACGATTTCATAGGCAAGCACTCCTGCTGCCACAGAAGCATTCAGGGAATCAATGTCTCCTTTCATTGGAATAGAGGCTGTAAAATCACAGGCCTCTCTCACAAGACGGCTGACTCCCTCGCCTTCATTTCCAACGATCATCCCTATAGGACCGGTAAGATTCAGCCTGTACATGGACTCTCCGCCCATGTCTGCACACACAAACCAGATTCCCTTTTCCTTCAGCTCCTCTATGGTACGCACAAGATTAGTCACCTTTGCTACAGGAGTATAGTTAAGGGCTCCCGCTGAGGTTTTTGCAACTGTGGAAGTCAGTCCCACAGAACGTCTCTTGGGAATGATCACACCGTGGGCTCCTGCCAGATTGGCAGTACGGATGATCGCGCCCAGATTATGAGGATCCTCCACATTGTCAAGAAGAACCAGAAACGGCGGTTCTCCCTTTTCCTCTGCCTTTTCCAGAATCTCCTCAACCGTGGAATACTCATAGGCTGCCACCTGAGCGATCACACCCTGGTGGACTCTTGTCTCACTGAGCTGATCCAGCCGTTCCTTTGACACATAATTGATAATGGTATCTTTTTTGCGCGCCTCTCTGGCTATGGTGCGGACCGGTCCGTCCTGGCAGCCGTCCAGAATAAACAGTTTATCCACGCATCTTCCGGAACGAAAGGCTTCCAGAACCGCGTTGCGGCCTTCTATCTGCTCGCTCATAAAATTTCCTCCCCGATTCCCATACGGATCAGTGTGATCATCCGTGTGTATTCTTCCTTCAAATATAGATACCCTATCAGAGCCTCAAATCCTGTTGCCCTGCGGTAATCTGCCATAGTTGCATGCTTTGCCATAGTAGGAGAATGAGCGTTGCGGCCTCTCCTGTAAACACTTAATTCTTCCGGAGTCAGTTCCTTTTCAATGATCTCCATGATTCCCGACTGGGCTGCCGCCTTTACAAGGCTGCTTGCTTTTTTGTGAAGACGGTTTACCGGACAGTTGCCTTTTTTTACAAGGATTGTCCGGATGATCAGTTCATAAATGCCGTCTCCTATATAGGCCAGAGTCAAAGGAGAATAGCTTCGGATATCCTGTTCCTCCAGATGAAACAGTTCGTTCAGATTACTTAAATTCGTTTCCATTTTACTCCCTCGCGGGTATCCTTAAGCTCGATTCCCATTTCAAGAAGCTGATCGCGGATCTCGTCGGCTCTGGCAAAATTTCTTGCTTTTCTTGCATCCTGACGCTCCTGGATCAGAGCCTCGATATCAGAGTCAAGGGCTTCTTCTTTTTTCAGAACGATCAGTCCAAGAACGTCGCAGAGCTTTACAAGAATATCCAGAAGACTTCCTGCAAACTCTCCGCTGCTCTTTTCATCCACATTTGTATTTGCAAATTTTACAAGCTCGAAAACTGCTGCCAGCGCGTCTGCTGTGTTAAAGTCATCATCCATGGCAGCTTCAAATTTCTGCTGGTAAATATCCGCCTCTTCCAGAAGCTTCTTCTCTGCCTCGCTGGCTGCCTCTGTGTTGGAAGCTTTGCGGTCATTCAGGCGGGCTGCTCCCTCCAGGATACGTTCCAGAGAGTTTTTTGCAGCCTCCATCAGCTCTGCGCTGAAATTCAGCGGACTTCTGTAATGGGCATTCAGCATAAAGAATCTCAGGACCTGCAGATCATACTGCTGGCTGATCTCTCTTACTGTGCGGAAATTTCCAAGAGATTTTGACATTTTACGATTGTCAATGTTCAGGAAACCATTGTGCATCCAGTATTTTGCAAAGATTTTTCCATTGCAGCACTCGCTCTGGGCAATCTCATTTTCATGGTGAGGAAAAATAAGATCCTCTCCGCCTGCGTGGATATCAATTTCTTCTCCCAGATATTTTTTTGACATAACAGAGCATTCTATATGCCAACCCGGACGTCCGTCGCACCAGGGAGAAGTCCAGTAAGGCTCTCCTTCTTTTTTCGGTTTCCACAGAACAAAATCCATGGGATCTTCCTTCTGATCCTCGCCGGAAACCTGCAGAGCGCGGAAGCCTGACTGCAGATCATCCAGATTTTTATGAGAGAGCTTGCCATATTCCTTAAAGTTTTTTACACGGAAATAAACGGTTCCGTCTGCAACCGGATATGCATAACCTTTGTCAATCAGGGTCTGGATCATTTCGATCATGCCATCAATCTCCTGAGTTGCCTGAGGATGTGTGGTTGCAGGTTTTACGTTCATTCCTGCCATATCCTTTTTGCACTCTTCAATATAGCGGCCTGAAACCTCTTCAGGACTTACGCCTTCTTCAATGGCTTTTTTGATGATCTTGTCATCCACATCTGTAAAGTTGGACACAAAATTCACTTCATAACCTTTATATTCCATATAGCGGCGCACAGTATCAAAAATGATCATGGGACGCGCATTTCCAATATGGATCAGATTATAGACAGTAGGTCCGCAGACATACATTCTTACCTTTCCCTCTTCCAGGGGCACGAATTCTTCTTTTCTTCGTGTCATGGTATTAAAAAGCTTCATAATTCCTTTCCTCCGATTTCTGTTTTTCGGTAATGGCAGTTGCCCTGATTCCGGAACTTTAAACTTCTTCCAGAAGGCAGATCGCCTGGGAGGCGATTCCCTCTCCTCTTCCGGTAAAGCCCAGCCCTTCCTCAGTGGTTGCCTTGATATTGATTCTGTCTTCTTCCACGCCCATTGCCTGAACCAGATTTTTGCGCATCTGAGGAATATGAGGCGCCATCTTCGGCTTCTGGGCAATGATCACAGCGTCTACATTTCCCACAGCAAAATGGTGTTGTCTTAAGAGCTCCATAACGTGTGTCAGAAGCTTTACGCTGGATATTCCCTTATAAGCAGGATCTGTATCCGGAAAATGCTTTCCGATATCCCCAAGAGCCGCAGCTCCCAGAAGAGCGTCCATCACAGCGTGGATCAGAACGTCCGCATCCGAATGACCCAGAAGGCCTTTTTCCCACGGAATGTTCACACCTCCAAGGATCAGGTCGCGATTCTCTGTCAGTTTATGTACATCATATCCCATTCCAACTCTCATGGTCATTCTCCTTTCACATCCAGAAGCCGGCTGACTCTTAAAAAGCTCAGTCTCCTTCTCACATAAGGCGCCAGTCTCAGGCTGACAGGCACGATCTCATCGGTCAGTCCGATCTCATAAACACTTTTTTTGCAGCCTGCCAGTTCCATCAGATGAAACAGTTCTTCCTCTTCCGGAAGTTCCTCGATCATCTCTGCGATCATTTCCAGACAGTCTGCCAGCCTGGAGGGATTTATCTCACGAAGAAGCTCCGGATCATTTTCTTTCTGTATTCCTTCCAGAAGGCCTTTGGAGCCGAAATATTTTTCCAGAAGGGCGGAATCTTCTTCACAGGCTTTCAGCTGGCATCGTCCCTCTCTTATAGCGCGGGCAAGCCTTTTATATTCTCTCAGTACAAGAAGAGTTCCAACAGAAACTTTTTCGCCGTGAAGGGCGTCCAGAGGTCCGTTTACCACTTCCATCTCCCAGAGGTGGGAAAGATGATGTTCCGCACAGGAAGCAGGTCTGGAATTTCCCACCATCTGCATGGCAAGGCCGGAAAGGATCAGTGCATACATCAGCTTTTCACAGTCCTCAGGCTGGCCTGAGGCAATTCCTTTCACACAGCTGCAGACTGTTTTCAGGGCTTTTTCTTCCATTTCTATAATTTCACTGCAGATATATTCACCTGTCAGAAGACTGGCTATCTTCCAGTCTGCAAGACAGATATATTTTCCCAGAAGATCTGAAACGCCTGACGCAGTCAGTCTTCTGGGAGCATGAGCAAAAATATCAGTATCAGCAAACACAGCTAAAGGAGCCACTGCCGGTACTGTTTTTTTCAGACCTTTCCAGGTCATTGCCGCAACATTTGATACGAATCCGTCCACGCTGGCCGCAGTGGGAACGGAAATAAAGGGAATTTTGTACTGGTAAGCCAGATATCGGCTGATGTCATGGATGGTTCCGCTGCCTACAGCCAGGATCAGGTCAATATCCTCTTCCATATAATTCTCCACGATCTCCACAGCGTGTTCGTCTGCATGAAGTCCCTCTGCGTCCAGAGTCAGAACCTGACAGCGGTCATAAATATCTTCCATACATTCTTCTGTTGCTTTCAGCGTATTGGTATCGCAGATGAGAAGCGGAGAAATATATTCCTTCAGAAATCCATCTGACATGGCTTCCTCAAGCTTCTTAACAGCACCCTCTTCTATAATGATTTCCTTTACTTCTATATGATGTTCTCTCCCGCACCTGCAAGGTCGGCCAAAGTCATCCGTATCGACTCGCATTTATTTTTTTCCTCCTGATTTCAGATATACTATTACAGTCTGATATTATACATGATTTCCACACAAAAAGAAACCCCCAGATTCCCTCTGAGGATTTCCCATAGCTTCCGCTTTTGTCTTTTTCACACAGTCCCGCCGGATTGCGCCCGGCCATCTTTTTCTGCGTATTTCCTGTCAGATCTTATTTCTCAACAGCTGCAATCATTTCCACTTCGCAGAGAACATTCTTCGGAAGTGTTTTTACAGCCACACAGGAACGTGCAGGCTTGTTTACGAAATATTTTGCATAAATCTCATTAAATGCCGCAAAATCACCCATATCCGCAAGGAAACAGGTTGTTTTTACTGCGTTTGCAAGATCTGTTCCGGCTTCCTTTGCCACAGCCTCCAGATTTTTCATTACCTGCTCAGCCTGAGCTTCAATGGTATCTCCTGCAATCTCGCCTGTAGCCGGATCTACCGGGATCTGTCCGGAAGTAAATAATACTCCGTTTAAAATAATTGCCTGAGAATATGGTCCGATCGCTGCCGGAGCTTTGTCTGTATATACTACGTTCATGTTCAGATCTCCTTTCTTTTTCCGTTCTGCTTTTATTTTATATCAAAAATTTGTAAGGGTCAAGCAAAAAAATTGTATTTTATCAGGTCCCTTCCTTTCAGGAGAGATTCAGATAATTATAGACTACTCCTGAAATACTTCTGATATTGTCAATGGCTTCGCTTCCGCTTTTAAAATCCTCTGACATGACACAGAGAATATAGGTTGTTTTTGGACCATACACAATTGCCATATCGTGCTGATCCGAATCTGTTTCACCTGTTTTGTTGGCTATCGGAATGTCCGCGCTGATCCCTGCCGGAATCTTGGCAGTATTTTTCTGGTTCATCAAAAGCTCCAGCATTTCTGCAGAGGCTTCCTCACTGACACATTCTCCCCGGAAAATTTTTTCCAGAAGGATTCCGCAGTCCCTGACCGTTGTCGTATTATGACCTCCCAGATTCAGCTTCGGAGATGAAGACGGGTGCAGAGTACTCTGATAGGAAGTATTTTCATATCCCTCTTTTTTCAGATATTCATTTACCTTTTCTGCTCCGTCAAGAAAATCATGTTTTTCCGACTGCAGTCTTCCGAGTTCATTACAGGACTCATTATCGCTGACTGTGATCATGTTCCAGAGAAGATCGTCCACTTTTCTTTCTGCTGCCGCACGGTCTGCCTTCATAAACGTTTCCTGATGTGTCAGCACATCTTCCATATTTTCATAGGTTTCTGCCATCACAAAGGCTTTAATTAAACTGGCAGAGTACAAAGGCGTTTCATTCAGAAGGATTTCTTCACCTGTATTCAGATTTTTTACATAGACGCTCCAGACTCCGTCGTATTCGGAGATCATGGACTCAAGCCGGGGCTCTAAGGTATCCATTCCAAGATTCTCAATATCTGAAACCTTTCCTGTGTCATCTACAGGGAAGCCCTCCGGAGTGGTCCCTTCTGCCTGGACCAGAACACCGTTTTCACCTCCGAAATAGTAAGTTCCTGAAAATTTCTGACCGTTGGATGTCATCTCTATTTCATGATATCCGGGAGTTGTGATCATCCGTCCGTTTTCATCAAAAAAATAATATCCTTCATAGGAAGTCTTATCCACCGTCAGCCCGGTCATATATCTGACCTGGGGCGCCGCAGTAAGCTTTCCCAGATTATTTACCATATACAGCCCGTCAAAGCCGGTCTCCGTCTTTGTTCCGTCATTGCCCGGAACCAAGCAGGTGAGCTCTTTCATCTGGACAATGTGGGGATTTCCGGCTTCAAAATGCCCTGACTGGTCATGATAATAAAAACCGTCCAGAACTGTTCCGTCGATTTCCATATGGTCAAAGTAATGAACCGCTGATTCCTCATGTCTGGTTCCGTCTTCCTTCAGACAGTAAAATCCCTCACTTTTTAAAAGATAGGTTTCCGCCCCGTCTCCAACAGGCTTTATCTGCGCCTCGCCTACTGAGGACAAAATACTTTCTGACTCCTGCTCTGCTGCATATACGGGCATTGTCAGTCCCAGGGACAGACAGAGAATGCCGGCGGTCATTCCACGCCGAAAAAATATTCCAGGCATAATTTTTTATGGTCTGATCAGATTTTCAGGATCAGACGTTCCTTTCTCCCAGAATTTACCGGGGTATTCCATACTTATCCCAATCAGCAGTATTTTACCGCTGCATTTTTTACAGTATACCTGAATCTCATTGGATGTCAAGCACATTACGTTTCCAGAAGTCTTTTAATATGCTTTCCACATTCCCCATTCTGCAGATATGCATATCGTTCCATTCTTCCGGAAAAAGGATGCGGTACTCGGTACTTCTGAATCTTTCGTCCATAAGAAGGATGCAGCCTACATCCTCCTTTGTGCGTATCACTCTGCCGGCTGCCTGCAGCACCTTATTCATGCCGGGAAAACGGTACGCATAATCAAAACCATTTTCTCCCAGCCTGTCATAATGCTTTTTTAAAACCTCCCTCTCTGTATTTACCTGAGGAAGGCCTGTGCCCACAATGGCTGCCCCGATCAGGCGGTCTCCCATAAGGTCGATCCCCTCTGAAAAAATCCCTCCCATAATACAAAAGCCTACAAGCGTGGTTTCTCCCTGTTCTTTAAATTCTTCCAGAAATTCCTCCCTGTCTCTCTCATTCATGGACGGGGTCTGGCACACACATGTTACCCAGTCTGCTGCAAATTCCTGTTCATACACCTGCTTTACATCCTCAAGAAGCTTATAAGAAGGAAAGAATACCATGTAATTGCCTTTTTTCTGCCAGGCCATCCTTGCAATATATTCTGCGATCCTGCGGTATTCCTCATAGCCTCTTCTGGTATATCGGCTGCTTACATCCACACAGGTAAGAATACACCGTTTCTCTGGATCAAAAGGAGAGCGTACATAAATGCCATAGTCATCTTCTCTTGTACTGAGAAGCTTCCTGTAATATTGCATGGGAAGCAGGGTGGCTGAAAAAAACACTGTACTTTTTCCTTTGTTCAGACATTCCTGAAGGTTTGAAGCAGGATTTACACAGAAAAGCCGTATCCTGAATTTTCCGTCTTCTTCCTCTGAGGTATAGATCTCATAATTCTCATCCACAAGCTCTGAGATATTCAGGAAATCCCGCACCTGAAAGTAAAAATCAAGGATTCTGTCCACAACCTCCTGAGAAGGCGGCTCTTCCAGCAGCCTGTCCATTTCTCCCTGAGCCTGAAGCAGAGTCAGGGGCAGGGTGCCTGTGCTTTCCAGGATTCTTTCTGTTTCTCCCTCTTTTTTTATTTCAAGAAGCTGTCTGGCAGCCCGTCCCAAAGCCCGGTAAAGCCGCGGACTGTAGGGTTTTATATACTTCCTGATTTCCATAACATCTTCTCTGGCAAGACAGGCGCTGTACATTTCCCTGCCCCGCTCTGCCAGATTATGAGCTTCATCAATAAGAAAAATATAGTCTCCGGATACTCCGTCTCCAAAAAAACGTTTCAGTTTTACATTGGGGTCAAACACATAATTATAGTCGCAGATGACCCCATCCACCCAGGAGCTGAGATCCAGGCACATCTCAAAAGGGCACACCTTCCACTTTTCTGCCTGTTCCAGGATCTTTTCGCGGCTGAAGGACTGTTCGGCAGTCCACAGTTCATAAACCGCATCATTCACTCTGTCAAAATGACCTTTTGCCCAGGGACATTTCTCAGGCGTACACTCGGTTTTTTCGCAAAAACACAGCTTTTCCTTTGCAGTGATGGTCACCGTCTGAAAAAGAAGGCCTTTTGTCCTCAGAATCTCAAAGGCATCCTGAGCAACGGTTCTGGTAATAGTTTTTGCCGTAAGATAAAAGAGCAGCTCCCCTTTTCCCTCTCCAATTGCCCGCACAGAAGGAAATACAGAGGACATGGTTTTTCCCACTCCTGTAGGCGCCTGTACAAAAATCTGTTTTTTGCTGGAAACAGCATGATAAACGCCGGCAACCATTTCTCTCTGGCCTTTGCGGTAAGGAAAGGGGAATTCCAGATTTTTCATGGAGGCGTTTCTTTTTTCCTGCCATTTCAGCCTGAAGGATACCCATTTATGATATTCTCCTGTAAGTTTCTGATACCAGGCTTCCAGCTCTTCTCTGGAAAAAAATTCCCGGAACCGTCGGATTTCTTCTGTATCCAGATGGGCATACGTCATCTGAACGTCTATTTTTTCCAGATCGTTCTGAAGCATATAGATCCAGGCATAACACATGGCCTGAGCCCTGTGAACCTCCACAGGGCTTTCCAGATGCTCCAGTTTTTTGTAAACGCCTTTGATCTCATCAATACACACGGTTTCTTCTTCTGTAAAAATACCGTCCGCTCTTCCCTCTACCCGAAGGATCAGATCCTCATATTCCGTGTCCTGCTTCAGAGAAACCTCAGGCCGGTAGCTGCTTCCCATCTGCTTTTGAATTTTGCGGTGGATACGGCTGCCCTTCTGCATTGCCTCCTTATCCTGTACGCCGCTTCCGCTGTCCAGATCTCCGCTTCGCAGAATAAATTCCACAAGATTACGGACAGAAATGCGGACTACTTTCTTTTCCATTATTTTTCTACTTCCCCCAAAATCTCCCATTAATAAATATAAGTTCTTCCACTTCTGAAAAGGCGCATACCTGTTTCCAGGTTATGCGCCTTTGACACTTGTAATCGTTTATGCAACTGCAAATTTTGCAATGACTTCATTGAAATGAGTGTTTTCCCCATAGCATCTGACAGTGAGCTTTCTGGTCAGATCCATACTGAGAATTCCCAGAAGGGATTTTGCGTCAATTATAATCCTGTTATATGAAATATCAATGTCAAAATCACATTTACTTGCCGCATTAACGAATTCCTTTACATCCTCTGTGGCATTTAACATAATCTGATGTTCTTTCATTTGTCTCATCCTCCTAATGTTTTCTGCACTAGGCGATATTTTGTCACTCTGTAAAGTATTTGTCAACAGACTTCAAATTTTCTTCATATTTTTCGACTTATTATACAATTTTTTCATGTGTTTTATTATTTTTCAGGTACTTTTTCTAGCTGAATTCCGGCATATTTGAACGAAATTTTAATGGAACAAACTGCCTCTGAAGACCGGGATTTTTCCTTTCCGGTATGGTAATATGGCTGCAGAAGGCCTTCCAGAGATTCTCATACTCATCTGACTGCACCGGATCCGTCTCTTGTGTATTTAATACTGCCTGTATATAAACCGTACATTCTCCGCCATGCTCATGAGCCAGAACCTTCTGCCTTTTTTTGTCATAGATCATCCAGTTTTCATTTGGAAAACGATCTGAAAAATGGGGCGCCAGAAGTTCCAGGATGTCATTTTCCGGCTGGATTTCCGAAAAAAGTACTCCGCTGCCAATCTCACGGAACCGTACAAATCCATAAAATCTGTGAATCTCATGCCATACCTTGACCTGAAGTGAAGAGACAAGACTCACCGCCGGATCTGCCAGAGCTTCCAGTACCCGCGTATCAATCCTTCCCTTTTCCAGCGCTCTGCGAAGCAAATAAAAAATTGCCGTTCCCTTTTCCGGATGAACAGATGCCGCAGCATAGCACACTGCTTCATAAACCTGTCCGCCAAGCCTGTTTTTTATCGTTCTGGCAACCTTAAATGCCTTGACGGAATCTGAGATGATCTCCAGGTTTTCCGTAAAAAGCTCCGGATAATCCGGCTCTCTGACAGCAATCCCCACGGAAAATCCTCTGTTTCCCCAGCGCCAGCCGTCATAAACAGCCGTAAAGATTCCTTCCATCGTATCGTCACAGATCAGCATTTTCTTTTTATATTCCACAAACGCTCACCCCTTCCATTCCCGGAACAGCCAGATCTGCGTCAAACAGCGACAGCTGTCTGTAGGTAATCCCCGTATCTGCAGGATATTTTCCGGTTCCTGTTTCCAGAATATTTCTTACTATATAATCCTCATCCAGCTTTACCGGATACATCTGCCTTCCATTGCAGGTAATAAAATATACTGCCCTCTTCAGCACCACTCCGATCTTTTTCAAATCAGAAAAATCCAGCGTATGATATCTCCTTGCTCCCAGAATCCTTCTGGCAGATTTCTCGCCGATTCCGGGAACCCGGAGAAGCGTCCGGTAATCTGCCCGGTTGATCTCCACAGGAAAACATTCCAGATGACTGATGGCCCAGTCGCATTTGGGATCCAGGAACAGATTAAAGTTCGGATGCTTTTCTGACAAAAGCTCTTCTGCCCGGAAGCCATAAAACCTGAGGAGCCAGTCTGCCTGATACAGCCGGTGTTCTCTTAAAAGCGGCGGCCCCTGTGGAAGAACAGGAAGATCTTTATCTTCATTCACAGATACAAAAGCAGAATAAAATACACGCTTCAGAGAAAACTGCCTGTACAGCGCCTCTGCCACAGAGACGATCTGGTAGTCACTTTCTCCTGCTGCCCCTACGATCATCTGAGTGCTCTGCCCGGCAGGCACAAATTCCGGAGCATGCCGGTAAAGCACCAGCTCCTGTCTGTTTTCTTCCCTTCTGTTCCGGATCTGTTTCATGGGACGGAGAATCGTAGTCCTGCTTTTATGGGGAGCCAGCTTTTTCAGTCCCTCTGCAGTAGGAAGTTCCAGGTTCACACTCATACGGTCCGCCAGATAACCTGCTTTTTGGATCAGCTCCGGTGAAGCCCCCGGAATTGCTTTCAGGTGAATATACCCCTGAAAATGATATTGTTTCCTTAAAATTTCCACAGAGCGAATCAGCTCTTCCATGGTAGCATCCGGAGAACCCTTTACTCCGGAGCTTAAAAACAGACCTTCAATATAATTTCTTCTGTAAAATTCTATGGTGAGCCTGCTGATTTCTTCCGGGGTAAAGCTTGCCCGCACCACATCATTGGAAGCGCGGTTCACGCAGTATTTACAGTCAAATACACACTCGTTGGTATAAAGGACTTTCAGAAGGCTGATGCACCTTCCGTCTCCTGCAAAGCTGTGGCAGATGCCTGCTGAAATGCTGTTTCCGATCCCTGTCCCGTCCCCTTTTCTTGCAGTTCCGCTGGAGGTACAGGCAACATCATATTTCGCTGCATCTGCCAGTATTCCCAGCTTTTCCATTACTGTCATTGACTCCTGAATAACCATATGGGCCTCCCTAACATTTGTTTGTGATTATTTTAATCCAAACAGACGTTTGTGTCAATCCAATAAAACGGGATGAACTAAAAAAATTCCAGAACAAATCTGGAATTTTTTATTACATAATTATTTCATTTTAAAGCTGTGTTTCCACAAAGATATCATAGATCGCTTTTACAGCAGTCTCAAAATCGCGGTTCTCAACGCCTATGATAATATTCAGCTCACTGGATCCCTGATCGATCATTTTTACGTTTACGTGAGCATGAGCCAGGGCTGCAAATACTCGGCCTGCAGTTCCCCTCTGAGATTTCATTCCCCGTCCCACGACAGCGATCAGAGCAAGGTCTGATTCCATTTCCACAAAGTCAGGCTGTACGGCTCTGTGAATGCCTGCGATCACCTGCTGCTCCTTCTCTTCAAATTCATCCTGATGCACATAAACTGTCATGGTATCAATTCCGGAGGGAACATGTTCAAAATTAATTCCCTGATCTTCAAAAACCTGAAGGATCTTTCTTCCGAAGCCTACCTCGCTGTTCATCATGGATTTTTCGATGTTAATAGAACAGAACCCTTTTTTGCCTGCAATTCCTGTGATCACATATCTTGGCTTGCGGCAGGTGCTTTCCACAATAAAGGTTCCCTTGTCCTGAGGACGGTTTGTATTTCTGATATTGATGGGAATCCCCTCTTTCCTTACAGGGAAAATGGCTTCCTCATGAAGTACTGTCGCGCCCATATAGGAAAGTTCGCGAAGCTCTCTGTAAGTAATCGTTTCGATTACAGCCGGATTCTCCACAATCCTGGGATCTGTTACCAGGAAACCGGAAACATCTGTCCAGTTCTCATAAATATCCGCATGGACTGCTCTTGCCACCAGAGAACCGGTCACATCAGACCCTCCTCTGGAAAATGTCTGAACGGTTCCGTCTTCCTTTGCCCCATAAAATCCCGGAATCACTGCGCGCTCACATTTAGAAAGACGTTTGCCAAGAAGACGGTCTGTTTTCTCCCCGTCAAAGTTGCCGTTTTTATCAAAACGGATCACAGATGCAGCGTCAACAAACTCATATCCAAGATACGCTGCCATAATTTTTCCGTTTAAAAACTCACCTCTGGAAGCTGCGTAGTCTGTGCCTGCCTGCGCTCTGAAATCTGCTTCTATCTGAGCAAACTCTTCCTCCAGGGAAAGCTTAAGATCAAGACCTCTGATGATCTCATAATAGCGCTCTTTGATCTCCTGAAAGATTCCGCCGAACTCTTTCCCCTGGGCAGCTCTGTCATAACATGCATACAGAAGGTCTGTTACCTTTGTATCACCGGAAAATCTTTTTCCGGGCGCAGACGGTACCACATAACGTCTGCCTTCCTCACTGCGGATAATGTCTCCGACTTTACGGAACTGCTCTGCATTTGCCAGAGAACTTCCTCCGAATTTTACCACTTTTTTCATAATACTTCCTCTCACCCTTCTTCATTTAATAGCTGTATCCAAAAAACGCAGCATAATAGAAAATCTGACTTTTATTTTATTGAAAAAGGAAGATTTTTGCAAGTATTTCTTTGATTTTATCGAAAATATAATGATATACTCAAGTATAGCTGCATTACCGCCCGTCACTGTTTACATGTAATGATCCTGCAAGGCGTCTCGGCATAAAAATCCCAGAATCCCGAAACATACAGGGCAAAATGACACCACCGAAAATGATCCGGAATGCATTTCGGTCAGGTTGCCTCAAACGTAAGGAACAGCCTCCGTTTACGCGCAATATTCCTTCATGATATTTTCCAGCGCAGACGCACTGCTGGTATGGCATCTGCATACGGGGATAGATTTTCTCTTTGCCTCTTCCACCGCACAGTTGACCATTTTGTGAGATACTGTGTTTGTAAAAAGAATCAGAAGATCCGGCGCTCCGATTTTCTTTTTCATAGTACCTTTTTCTTTTGCAAAAACTTTTGCCTTACATCCATATCCTTTGCAGATATTTTCATACTGACATACCATACGCTCATTACCGCCCACAATCACAACACTCATATCCCGCTCTCCTTTGTTATTTATAACTAACTTAAAGTTAAAAATTTGAGTTAGCACTTGCTAACTCGTTGTAAACATCTTATCACAGGATTTTTTATTTGTCAAAAGATTTTTGTTCTTTTTTATACTCTGTCACCTCACAGACTGTCAGAACCCTTTCTTTTACATGAAATTTTATATTTTTGCTTCCATAAGAAAGCCCATAGATCCTGTTGGGATCCTCCTGATAGCCCGGTCTGGGATCGTTTTCCAGAACCTCTGTAAGAGCCGCTCTCTGTTCCTCTGGAATTTTCTCCAGAAGCTCCTCCGGAAACTCTACGGCAAGTCTGCTCCTTTCAATCTGATCGGTAAATCCTCCCGCTGCGCCGGGATGACTTTCCACATAAGGAAGGTACGGTTTAATATCAAAAACAGGAGTGCCGTCCATAAGGTCTGCGCCCGATACATGAAGTATGATTCCCAGTCTTGGATGCTGCTCCACCTTTTCAAGCCGGACGCAGGACAGCCCCAGATGATTTGGGCGAAAGGGGGATCTGGTGGCAAAAACACCTTTCCGCACATTTCCTCCCAGTCTGGGAGGACGTACTGTAGAGGACCAGCCTTTTTCCACTGCCTCTGAAAACTGCCAGATCAGCCAGATATAATCATACTCCTCAATTCCGCGGAAGGCTTCCGGCCTCCTGTATTCCGGCTCAAAAATAATCTGAGCCTTCTGCTTTTTCAGCCATCCGCTCTGATGAGGAACACCAAATTTTTCCGGAAAGTCATTGTGGATCCGCGCAATGATCTGCAGACTGTGTTCAGATTTTGGCATTATTTCAGACATTATTTCCCCTCCTACAAAATTTTACCGGTCAATCACTTCTACCGGAGTATCATCTTTTTTATCAAGATCATTTATGTATTTTTTTGTTTCTTTTACAATTACATTGGATAAAAGAAGTACCGCCACCAGGTTGGGAATTGCCATAAGCGCATTCAGAATATCCGCAACTGTCCATACCAGATTCAGTGAAACTACCGGGGCCACTGCCGCAACAATAATATAAACCACTCTGTATGGAATCAGTCCCGCTTTTCCGGCAAAATATTCCACACACCTCTCTCCGTAATAGGCCCACCCGAGAACGGTTGAATACGCAAAGGAAATAATTCCCACAACCAGGATAAAGGGGCCCAGTACCGGAATCTGCTGAAATGCCAAAGTGGTAAGGATTCCTCCGTCCGTAATATTTGACATATCAATGGACGGATTTTTCATAATACTGGTCACAAGGACCAGACCTGTCATCAGACAGACTACAACTGTATCCCAGAAGGTTCCTGTGCTGGATACAAGAGCCTGGCGCACCGGGTTTCTTGTCTGCGCTGCTGCGGCGGCAATAGGCGCGGAGCCAAGGCCTGATTCATTGGAAAAAAGTCCTCTGGCGATTCCATACTGCATTGCCATCATGATCCCTCTTCCAACCAGTCCTCCTGCAGCAGCTCCCGGAGTAAAGGCAAGCCTGCAGATGGTTTTGATTGCCGGAATGATAAAATCAAAATTCAGTCCCAGAATGATCACACAGCCCAGGATATAAAAAGCTGCCATAAAAGGAACCAGTTTTTCACATACATTTGCAATGGAGCGGATTCCCCCGAAAATAACCAGCGCTGTCAAAGCTGCGACTACGATTCCCACCAGCGCCGGAGCAATATGCAGATTTTCCTCACAGACAGTGGCAATGGCATTTACCTGTGTGGCGCAGCCGATTCCAAAAGAAGCGAAGCCTGCCAGAAACGCAAAGATCATTCCCAGCCACTTCATGTTCAATCCGCGTTCCAGAGCATACATGGCTCCCCCCTGCATTCTTCCGTCCTTTGTCTTCACACGATATTTCACTGCGATCAGAGATTCACTGTATTTGGTTGCTATCCCAAAAACACCGGTGATCCAGCACCAGAAAACAGCACCGGGTCCTCCCAGAGCCACAGCGGTTCCCACACCGATAATATTTCCTGTGCCAATGGTAGACGCCAGTGCGGTGGTCAGAGCGCCGAACTGACTGACCTCTCCTTCTGCGTCCGGATCTTTTGTCACAGACAGTCTGATTGCCTTTCCAATCTTCCTCTGTATAAATCCTGTCCGTACTGTCATAAAAATATGAGTTCCAAGAAGCAGAAGGATCATCCACCATCCCCAAACCATCTTGTCGATCTGATTGATCACATTTACTATCGTATCAAACATAAAAATCTCCTTTTTCTTTTTTAACGCCTTTCTTTTATATCTGCCCTTCCTGCTGCATCCATGCTTTCAGTGCACTGAGATTCCTTTTGGCATCTTTTTTTCCCAGTTCATATACCTCCTGAATTTTTTCCAGATCACTTTCCATCCTTCCCACGGTCAGTCTTCGGCTAGGCCGGATCACAAAAGCCTCTCCGGATTTTTCCATAGCGCGGATATCTTCCAGGGTCTGATTATATACCTTATGCCTGTTCTTCAGGGCGTCCACAAATCTGGGATATCGGTGATAATAAATTTCTGCCAGTTTTACCATTTCCGGCTCTTTTACAAAACCTTCTTCTCTGGTAAGTACCACCACATTCCTTTTATACCCCATTCTCTGGAACTGGCTGACCGGAATACTGTCTGTACAGCCCCCGTCCAGAAGCTTTCTGCCTTCCCAGTCAACAATCCGTGATACATAGGGCATGGATGCCGAAGCCCTCATCACATCTACCTGATTCAGCATATCTGTAATTCTGATATATTCTGCCTTTCCGGTTTCCAGATTGGTGCACACTGCATAAAACGCTGTATCCGATTTAAAAAAAGCTTCATAATCATAAGGATCCAGACGCTCCGGAATCTCATGATAACAGAACTGTTTTCCCACGACTTCCCCTGTGTGTACCAGACTCCACAGACTCATAAAATGTTTGTCATTCCTGTATTTTTTATAATACCGGATACTTCTTCCCTTCTGGCCTGACACAAAGGAACAGCCATGGAGCGCCCCTGCAGAAACTCCGATCACTCCGTCGAAATGAATCTGATTTTCCAGAAACACATCCAGAACCCCTGCCGTATAAATCCCCCTCATTGCTCCGCCTTCCAAAACAAGTCCTGTTTTCATCTGACGCCTCGCCTTTCTCTTATCCAGTAATCCCTGATCCGTTCCCATGCTTCTCTGTAGCTTATATGATTTTCTGTTGCAAAAGCTGCCGCACTTTCATATTCCGGATAACATCTTCTGCTTCCGTCCGGAAGTGTGCAGATTTTTACTGTCACCACTGCCTCAGGCATGGAAAGCTTTTGAATCTCTCTTTTTAGAACTGAACGTTCCATCCGGCTTCTCCGAATACCAATGGTAGTGGTCTGTCGGAAAAGAATTTCTTCCAGAGCAAAAATGTCCTGTTCTGCACAGATCACTGACAGAATCCATGCCGGGCGGTTTTTTTTCATATAAGCCGGCATATAATACACGTCTCTGGCTCCCGCTCCAAAAAGAAGATTCATTACGTTTCCAAGTTCCTCTCCGGTACAGTCGTCCACATTTGTTTCCAGTTTCCAGATCACATCCTTCTGCACCTGATCCTCTTTTTTCTTTTCCGGAGTGATCAGCATTGCCCTTAAAATTCCCGGACATGCATATTTCCGTTTGCCTGCCCCGATTCCGGTTTTATCCACTGTGAATTTTTCCGGAAGACAGTCTGATGTTTTTATGGCTGCCACAATAGCTGCCCCGGTAGGCGTTACCAGTTCCCCCTCAATGTCCGTGATCTTTAAAGTAAGCCGGTTCTGCTGCACAATATTCACAACTGCAGGCACCGGCACCGGAAGTGTTCCGTGCTGACAGCGTACAAAGCCTGTTCCCTCACAGAGCTTTGGCACGATCACTTCCGTAATGTCCAGATCATCCAGGCACACTGCTGCCGCTGCAATATCCACTATGGAATCCACTGCTCCTACCTCATGAAAATGCACCTGTTCCTCTGATACTCCGTGAGCTTTTGCCTCTGCCTTTGCCAGAATCTGAAAAATATGAAGCGCAGTCTCCTTTGCCCGGTCTGTCATCTCTGAATTCAGAAGAATCTCGCGGATTTCTTTCATTCCTCTGTGTTCATGAATATGCCCATGGTCATGTCCTGATTCCCCGGTATGGAAACTTCTGTGCCCGTGGGCTGTTTTTTCCGTATGCAAATCTTCCATTCCACGATCCGGTTCTTCTGTATAAAAAGGTTCCTCCTCATGACCCGGTTCTTCTGTGTGAGCATGTCCCTTCCCATAATCAGATTCTTCTGTGCAAAAATGTCCGTTAGCTGTCTCTGTACAGTCATGTACATGTGTATGCTCTTCTGTATGGACATGATGAGCCTGCTCTATGCTGTGACCATGAAGATATTCCATATCATGGTCATGATTCTCATGGTTTTTATCCAATATCACAGAAAAATCACAGGCATCCAGCCCGGACTTTTTCACCCGGGTGATCTCTGTACGAAATCCGTCAGCCCGGATACTGGAAAGCGCTTTTTCCAGCACCTTCTGATCTGCTCCCAGGTCAAGAAGCGCTGCAACCGTCATATCCCCGCTGATTCCGGAATAACATTCCAGATATAATGTCCTTCCCATAAATCTCTCCTTTATTTTTCTCTGAAACCAAGTCTGTTGATCTGCGTTGCTATATAGCCAGCCCCATAGCCATTATCAATATTGACCACTGCAATTCCATTGGCGCAGGAATTGATCATTGTCAGAAGGGCTGAAAGTCCATGCATACTTGCTCCGTAGCCTACAGAAGTAGGAACTGCGATCACCGGTTTATCTACCAGTCCTCCCAGCACGCTGGCAAGGGCGCCTTCCATACCGGCAACAGCAATCACACAGTTTGCCTCCTGGATCACATCAAGTCTGGAAAAAAGTCTGTGGATCCCGCTGACTCCTACATCATAGATCCTTTCTACTTCTGAGCCAAAATATTCTGCAGTCTGGGCAGCTTCTTCAGCCACCGGAATATCAGCGGTTCCGGCAGTACATACTGCAATCTTTCCCACGTGTTCCTTTTTTTCTTTTTCTATCTTGATGATATGTGAGATTTCATCATATTCCGTCTGAGGAAACAGTTCCTTTACCAGTTCATACTGATGCCTGGACGCTCTTGTTCCAAAAACCTCACCGTTTTCCTCATACAGTTTTTTAAATATTTGCGTAAAATGAACGTCTGCCTTTCCGCTGCAGAAAATCACCTCCGGAAATCCGCTTCGAATCTCTCTGTGAGAATCCAGCTTCGCATAATCCATTTCCTCAAAAGGCTGCTTTCGAAAATAATGCTCTGCCTCCTCCAGCGTAATCTCATTTTGTTTAAATTTTGTCAGTACCTCTCTTGCTTCCATTTTTATCTCACCTTAACTCCCGCTTTATCCCTGTCAGTTTCTGTAAATCCCGTCTTTTAAAAAGCCTGTTTCTGAATAAACAGTGCCTGATTTTGCTGCAAAATAAAAACAGGAAAGCCGCCCGGCTAGTGCCACGCACCTACTTCCGGCATTCTCCCTGTTATCTTCGTTTCCCGAATAACTCCGGCTTCACCCCGGTACAGTATTACAGAAATAACTATAGCATATTTCCCTTCCAAATTAAATAGTTTTTTATATTCCTCAGACTGTTGTTTCCGCAGGCAAAAGGCAGCGCAGACAGCAACTTATTTCTTGACAGTTTACCTGAAATATGCTATCTTTCTCATTAATAAACAGAAAGGATGTGAATTTTGCGTGGAAGACAATTCCGATGAAAATCATACTACAAATATTACGGATTCCCGCATTGTCATTATGTATATATAGAGGTATAGCTTGTGAGCATGCTTACAGGCTATACCTTTTTGTCATTTTATACTGCCTGCAGGCAGATTTACTTATTAACTTACAGAAGGGAATTAAAATTTAATCATGATAGGATCTGTTATACTCATTATTGTTTTTACATTTTTGAATGCAGTTTTCGCCAGCGCGGAAATCGCCGTTATCTCCATGAATGAAGCCAAACTCAGGCATCTGGTAGATGACGGCAACAAACGGGCAAAAAAGCTTTCTCTCCTTACAGAACAGCCGGCCCGATTTCTTGCCACCATTCAGGTTGCCATAACTCTGTCCGGATTTCTCAACAGTGCGTTTGCATCTGACAACTTTGCAGGTGTGATCGTAGATGCCCTGATCTCTGTGGGTGTTCCGGTTCCCAGAGCAACCCTGAACTCTATTGCGGTTATTATCATTACCATTGTTCTTTCCTATATCAGCATTGTATTCGGCGAACTGGTACCGAAACGGATTGCCATGAAAAACTCCGAGGCTCTTTCCCTTGGACTTGCCCCTACCCTTTATGGAGTCTCCAAGGTCTTTTCGCCTCTGGTGTCTCTGCTGACAGGATCTACCAACCTGATCCTGAAGCTTATGGGCATCAATCCTGCCGAAGATGACGAACAGGTAACAAAGGAAGAAATCCAGATGATGCTTATGGAGGGAAATGCCCAGGGTGTCATTGATACACAGGAAAACGAATTTATCCAGAATATTTTTGATTTTCATGATATTACTGCGGAACAGGTCTGCACACACCGTACGGATGTAATTGTCCTGGACACAGAGGATTCTCTTGATGAATGGAAAAATATCATTTATCAGAATCGCCACAGCTACTATCCGGTCTGTCAGGAAACCAAAGAAAATATCATCGGTATCCTGGATACCAAAGCCTATTTCTGTCTGGATGAACGCACCAGAGAAAACATTCTGACAAAAGCCGTAAAGCCTGCTTATTTCATTCCGGAAAGCATGAAAGCAGCAAAGCTTTTTGATCACATGAAGCAGTCCCGGAATTACTTTGCAGTTCTTCTTGATGAATATGGCGAAATGTCCGGTATCGCTACTCTCCACGACCTGATTGAAGAGCTGGTAGGCGATATTTATGAAGAAAACGAGGAGAATCCGGAAAAAATACAGCAGATTTCTCCAAATTCATGGCTGGTCCGGGGCGATGTGGAAATGGATGATGTGGCTGATACCCTTCACCTTACTCTTCCGGAGGGCGACTATGACACCTTTAATGGTTTTATCTACAGTATTATTGACAGTATTCCGGAGGACGGCAGCCAGTTTACCTGTGAAAGCAACGGCATGATCATCCATGTAAAATCCGTTGCCAAGCATAAAATCGCAGAGGCTGTTGTAGAACTGCCGGAAACTAAAAAAGAATCAGATGAGGAAAATTAAATAATTTATAATGGAAAAAAGGGGGCTATCGGTTAATATCGATTTTTCACTTAAATCTTAAAATACGAATCTTCCGTAGAAATCAGTATTTTTAACGATAGCCCTAAAAAATGAGATACCCTGTAAAAAATACAGAGTATCTCATTTTTTTATGGCAAGGCTCAAAATTTAGAATTTATGAAATCATTTGAAAATGCCTTAGTGCATCTTCTATAGCTTCTTCCTTTTCTGCGGTAACTTGTGGCACTCTTGTTTTTCCTTCCCCCAGATTATAATTGATTCTTTCAATAATTCCATATTTTCTTTTTACCTGTGCTATGTATAGGTTTGTTACATTCATTCCGTAATTTTTCAATACATACTCTTTAATCTCTTCATAGGTAGCCTTACTCTCTGCCCTTGATAAATCCATTTCATCAAGATTGATTTCAACCTCAATATGCGGTGTTGACTTTAGCTTGGACAATAAAACGCACGTCTCCACATGTGTGGAGTTTCTGAACCCAGTAACCGAAAAGCAGATTTTCCTCTTGGCGGGAAGCTGTTTTGTCCTGCCAGTTCTTTAATTCGCCTTTTCAAAACAAAGTTCTCTGTAATACTCTACACTGTGTCAGCCAGCTCTACAATGACGTATTGCTAACAATAAAACTCTTGAAGATAAATCTGCAAGAATTTTAGTCTTAGTAATACCACATCCGTCTTACCATACTTCCATTCTTAAATAATACCACAATTTCATTTGATGTGATTGCCCAAATGCGATCTACATACAGGCTTACCAGTTCATCTTCGTATTTCTTATATTTTGAATATCCTTTGATTGGCCTGAATCGAGAAGCAATCCACTTATCTGTATTATTTTTCAAAAGTAATTGACATAGCTTTTCCGCCAATTCATAGTACGCATTCATTTCTCTTGCGTAATATTCCATCAAATTCTCCTTTGCCCAAAATCCCTGCACATTTTCATGGAGTGCCTTTTCGATTGCCTTTTTATGATTCAGCATCTGTTGTGCAATGCTTCTTTGCTCTTTTATGTCCGGATGGTCAGGAACGGGGAGAGCTTGCTTCATGACAGCGTATGCGTTCCATACTTCCGTATGCAGCGCCTTCTCTGAAATCGTGTATCCTGTTCGACACACTCGACCGGCATTTTTTATATAGCTGCCACATTTCCATACAATATCTCTGTTCCCGGCAACTCTTCTTGTTACCCGCATATAGGTACTCCCGCAATCATAGCATAACAGTTTTCCTGTGAGTGCATATTGAGTGACTTTTCCTTTCAATTGTCTCTTAACATAACTGCGCCACAATCTTTGTTCTTGGACCCCGTAGAATACTTCTTTTGAAATAATCGCCGGATGATTGTCCTCCACAAAGTATTTGGGAAGTGTCCCATTATTTCTTACCCTTTGCTTTGTCAAAAAATCTGTTGTGTAGGTTTTTTGCATCAATGCGGCACCAATGTATTTCTCATTGGAAATCATTTTATCGATAACGGTTGGTTGCCATACGGTTTTACCCATTACGGTTCTTCTTTGATGTTGTTCCAGATATTTTTTAATCTGAACACCACTGCAGCCGATTAGGTACAGTCGGAAAATTTCTTGAACAACCGCCGCTTCCTCCGGAACAGGCTGCAGTTTTCCGTCCGGACCTTTTGTATATCCCATAAAGTGGTTGTAGTTAATAGTGGGTTCGCCTTTTTCATACTTGCTTCTCAAACTCCAGCGAATATTTTCGCTGATATTCCGACTTTCCTCCTGCGCCTGACTGCTCAGTATCGTGATAAGAATTTCACCGGTGCTTTCCAGCGTATTGATATTTTCTTTTTCAAAATACACCGCAATATTTTTGCTTTTCAAATTCCGTATTGTTGTAAGAAGATCCACGGTGTTTCTCGCGAAACGACTGATGGATTTGGTAAGGAGCAGATCTATTTTACCGGCTTCGCAGTCCTGTAACAATCGCAAAAAACCGTCTCGCTTTTTCTTTACCGTGCCGCTTGTGCCTTCATCAGCGTAAACACCGGCCAATATCCAACCTTCTCTCTTTTCAATCATCGCCTGATAGTAGGTTATCTGCCTTGCATGTACTCTAGTTATAATATTTTCTTAAGCACATACAGTAACGCATCAATATGCTCTTTCTCTAAAATCAAAGGAGGCAACAGGCGAATCACATGTGAACCTGAAGGAATTACGATAATTCCCGCTTCTTGTAAAGCATTTATATAGTATGCGGCAGGTACAGACAGTTCAATTCCTTTCATAAGCCCCAGTCCGCGCACCTCTTTGATCACAACTTTTTGAGCGGCCAATTCGGACAATGCCTTATCTAAATAGGTCGTCATAGCCCTAACATTCGCCAATATGTTATACTGTTGATAAAGCTGGAATACAGCAGTAACGGCTGCAGCGGCCAGAGGATTGGAGCCGTAAGTTGTGCCATGATCTCCTGCACACAATACACCGGTTGCTGCCCCTCTGGTTCCAATTGCACCTACCGGAATTCCGCATCCCAAAGCCTTTGCCGAAACCACAATGTCGGGAGCAACGTCGTACAGCTGATACGCAAACATATTTCCGCTTCTGCCCATACCACATTGAATCTCATCCAAAACCATCAAAATTTTGTTCTCATCGCAAAGCTTTCGGACTCCTTTGATAAAGTACTCAGTGGTAGGATAAATTCCGCTCTCACCTTGTACTGTTTCCATAAAAATTGCACAGGTATTTTTTGTAATCAGGCGTTTAACGCTGTCCAGATCATTGAAATCGGCAAATTTAACATGAGCAAGCATAGGAGCAAAAGGTTCCTGATAGGTTGCTTTCCCTGTTATGGATAACGCCCCCATAGATCTGCCGTGAAAGGATTTTTTCATGGCAATGATCTCTCCATTATGATTATTATGCTTCAAAAAATGATATTTCTTAGCAATTTTAACCGCACCTTCGATTGCTTCCGTTCCAGAATTGGTGAAAAACACCTGCTCCATGCCAGATGCCTGATTGAACAGCTTTGCAGCTTCAATCGCAGGAACATTATAAAAAAGATTAGAGGTGTGTAGCAGCTTCTCCATCTGTTCTTGCAGTGTACATGTGTAATTCGGATCGTGATATCCCAAAGCACACACACCGATTCCAGACCCGAAATCCAAATACCGTTTTCCCTCTGTATCATAAAGGTACATACCTTCGCCATGATCCCATACAATGGGATAACGATTATATACAGGAACAAACTGCTGATTTGCTTGTTTGATATAAGGATTCATTTCAGTTCTTTTCCTCCTCTACTTCAATTTTAAATACATTGATTACATCCACATCTGGACAGCAGAATACAATGGAGCCATCTGGTTGGCTGGGGAGTTTTCCCCCATACCGCAGAATGTCAATGTAAGGGAAAGCCACGTGCATGGCCATTGGGCAGAGAGCGCCTCTTTCGGTATCAAAGTCAAAGGTATCTCCAATTCGATGACCACGATGGCACCCCATGTGCCCCTTTTGATCTATTAAACTGATTTTAATTTTAGGCTTTTTCATCGTTAATTTCCTCCAAAAATTGTTCAATGGGAATTCCCTTGTATTTGTCAGTATCATGTAGATTAGCATAAATAATTTTTTCGAGTTGTCTCATTGTACTTTGTACGCTCTCCAAAATCTGACCTAATTTTAAATAATGCCCTACTACAATCGCCATAAAAATATCCCCTGTACCTGGAAAACGCACCGGTATTTCTTCATAAGGAAGCAAGATACACGAATTTTTCGGAGAACTTTTTACAACAGTAAACATTCTTCCATTGATATTTGCGCTTGTAATCACAACGGATTTGGCACCAAGCGTATGTAGTCGATTTGCGATTACTTCAATTTCCGGTTCAGAGTAAGTGTGTTTAACTGTGTATTCGGATAAAAAGCACGCCTCCGTAATATTGGGGACAATCACATCTGCAATAGAACACAACCGTTTCATGTAAGTGACTACTTGATTTGTTACACCATTGTATCGTTTTCCGTCATCTCCCATAATTGGATCAACAAAAATCGAAGTACCTGATTTTTGTTGTTCCTTACAGTATTCATATACAAGAGATGACTGCCTTTCCGACACAATAAATCCAGTACAGATTGCATCGAAAGAAAACATTAGTTTCTTCCATACCAGAAGCGTATTTTCCATATATTCTGTTGTATCCAGAATATCAAACTGACCATAATCCAGAGTGTTGGAAACAAGTGCAGTAGGCAAATTGAAAGTTTCAAATCTCAAGTGAGACAAAACAGGAATCATGACAGATAAGGCGACCTTGCCATAACCTGCCATATCATTGATCAATAAAATTTGAGTTTGCTTTTTATCTGCCATAGCCATATTTCCTCAGTGACCGAAATAACAAAGTCTGCACAGTGTTTTTCCTGACTCTGTTTGAAAAATCTTCTGTAATGTGGTTTCTATTATATTTTTTCCCAGATTATCTTCATAAAAATTTACCAAAAAATCTGCTTCCACAAGAATCTGATAGTCAATACCCTCTATATCTACGTAGGTATGATGGTGTCCTACTAAATAGCAGATTCGATTGATGTCTGCTTCCTCAAATCCCAGCTCTCCCAACATTTTGCGGGCATAAAAAGGACCTTCTTGCTCCTGTAATCTCCCATTGGACATCCCATACTTTTCTTCTGCCGGCCGAATACCAATATCATGAACCAATGCGGCGCATTCGGTCAAAAACTGACTATGCCCATCCAACTGTTCCATACGACCAATCATCTGTGCAAAACTGTGAACTTTTATCAAATGATGAATGCGTTGTGGATCATTCTGATTAAAACGAATCATCTTCTGCATTAACATATCAATTATATTTTCCTGATACATAATACCCTCCTATTCCATTTCTTTTTTCAAACAAAGTGCCAGCAATTCCTTTCCTCCATCTGTTTGAAAAATTTTCTTTATATACTCTGCTTTTTTATGATCTGGCCGGTTTTCATAGCAGTTTACAATTAAATCGGCTTCCATCAAAAGTTGCAATAGTTTATTTTTGGGCTTGTCATAATCATGATGGCAATTCACCAGTTCAATGATTTTCGGAACATACGACGGAAGATAATTGGCCGATTCTAAAAAGCGAGTCACAAGGATAGATACCACCTGTTTCTGGTTGTTCTGACTAGCATCCCCGTTATAATGTTCTTTGCAATATTTAATTGCTACATCATGTAAAATGGCTGCTGCTTGCAAAATTTGCTGATCTTCAACAGAGATTTTTTCTTGCTCACCAAACAGCTTGGCTAATGCATAAACCTTAAGGATATGTTGCGTACGTCTACAATGTCCTTCTTCATAGCACAATACACTGTATAAAAGATGGGTTTCATTATTAATCACGTTGACAAGTATCCTTTCTTGAAAAATTTTTATATCTCTTTATAAGAATAAAGCATTTTTCATCAGTTCTGTGTTGCGCTTGCAACACCTACCACAAAATGCTATACTTTATCTCAGAAGAAAGGAGAGACAATATGCAACTTAATTTCAAACAACTTGCTTCGCTCCCAATCTTCAATGGTATTTGTGAAGAGGATCTTCCAGCCATGTTGAATTGTTTGGGAAGCTTCCAAAAAAATTATCAAAAAGATGAAATTATCCTTTTGGAAAGTAATGAGGTTCGAAGTGTTGGCATTATATTGTCTGGCATCGTCCATATGGTTAAGGAAGATTCAGAAGGCTACCAGACACTCCTTGTAGCAATGAAAGATGGTGAGCTTTTTGGGGAATCTTTTTCTTGTGGAAGCCATTTAAATGCACATGTTAGTTTTTTCGCAGCTGCACCCTGTACAGTTCTATTTTTACCTTTCCATAAAATTATTCACTCATGTAAAATGAGCTGTACCTTTCATCATCGGTTGATTGAAAATATGGTTCAACTGATAGGAGACAAAAATGTTCAGCTGATGCACAAAATTGAAGTAATCTCGAAAAAAACTCTACGAGAAAAAATTCTTACATATTTACAGCAACAAGCCCTTGATCAAGATAGCAGGCAATTTACCATCCCCTTAAGTCGACTTGAATTGGCTAAATATCTATGTGCCGACCGCAGCGCGTTAACTCGAGAACTATCTTATATGCAAAAGGATGGACTGATTTCTTATGAAAAAAACACATTCCAACTGTTATAATTGAATACTACAAGCTCCCCATTAAATAATCTACAGCATCAAACAAAGAAGAATCCATGTTGCACACGCAACATGGATTCTTCTTTGTTTGTGTTACACTCCTTATAGTCATCATGTAGTTATTTAAGTATAAGGAGGAAAATATATGGGCTTTCATATTACTGATATGCAACTGAATGTATTATTTCAGACATGGCAAACAAATTACCATATCTATGCTCCCCGCAACTTTTCTGGCGGCGGACGCTTTTCTGATACAGATTGTATCCGTTATGGAAAAATTGAACATGCTGACGAAATCGTGTTCGACAAAAAATCTGATTATTCCTTCAAGGAAGTGCTGACACCCGTTTCTCAAACCCTGTTCTTCTTTACGGAAGGGCAAACCAAAGAAGCCGATTTTCCCCAAAAAGGCGCAGTCATTTTCTTGCGTAGCTGCGACCTATATGCTCTTAAGCGGCTGGACGATATGTACCTACACAACAGTCCAGCAGATTATTACTATCAGCATCTGCGGGATAACATTAAGATTGTGCTGATGGGCTGTGAACATTCCTTTGAAAATTGCTTCTGCGTCAGTATGGGAACCAATGTAAGCACTAAATATGATATGAGCATCGACCGCCAGCCTGACGGCACCTATCTGGTGGACTGTAAGGATGAGGCATGGGTGAAACAGTTAGTACAAGCTGGATGTGAACAGCAGGAAGTCATCCCTGCTCATGTCACTGAAAACCAAGTTACAGTTCAAGTCCCTGAAAATCTGACCGCAGAGGTGGCCAAAAGTACTATGTGGGAGGAATACAATAGCCGCTGCATCAACTGTGGACGTTGCAATTTTGTCTGTCCTACCTGTACCTGCTTTACTATGCAGGATCTCTTTTATAGTGAGAATGGCAAGGTTGGAGAGCGCCGTCGTATCTGGGCCTCCTGTATGGTAGATGGCTTTACCGATGTGGCCGGTGGCGGCAGTTATCGGAAAAAAAACGGAGAACGGATGCGGTTCAAGCTACTGCACAAGGTACTGGACTACAAACAACGCAATGGCTATCACATGTGTGTGGGTTGCGGACGATGCGACGATATCTGTCCGGAGTATATCTCATTTTCAGGTTGCATCAACAAATTGCAGAGTGCTATGACGGAGGTGACTGAACAATGATGAAAAATGATTATATTCCTTTCCCATCCAAAATTTTGGAAGTAATTCGGCACACAAAAATTGAGTATACGTTCCGTATGGAGTTTCAAGGAGATGTTAAGCCGGGACAGTTTTTTGAAGTGTCGATTCCTAAATATGGAGAAGCTCCTATATCAGTCAGTGGTATTGGAGACAACTTCGTAGATCTAACCATTCGTCGAGTGGGCAAGGTTACCAATGAAGTTTTTGAACATTATGTGGGTGATACTCTTTTGCTGCGTGGTCCCTATGGGAATGGATTCGATGTATCAGACTATGCAGGTAAGGACATCATCGTCATGGCTGGCGGAACTGGTCTATCGCCTGTTCGAGGAGTGGTGGATTACTTTTTCAATCATCCAGAGCAGCGGGGGCATATGACTCTGATTGTAGGCTTCAAAACGTCGCATGACATTCTTTTCCGCAACGATCTGAAGCTCTGGAAAAAAAACATGGACATCATCCTTACGGTAGATTGTGCAGAAGAGGATGTTGCCTGTCATGTGGGCCTTGTTACTCAGTACATCCCTCAAATCAAACTGGATAATGTGCAGAACACAGTGGCTGTTGTAGTAGGGCCTCCTGCCATGATGCGCTTTTCCGTGCAGGGATTACTGGATATTGGACTTCCAGAAGAAAATGTCTGGATTTCTCAGGAACGGAAAATGTGCTGCGGTCTGGGCAAGTGCGGTCACTGTAAGATTGGGGACACCTATGTTTGCCTGGACGGTCCAGTATTTAACTATACCAAAGGGAAATTTTTAGTAGATTAAGGAGGGGTAACATGGATATCAACACAAAAATACTAAAAAAGAATGCGTTTCGTGTCACTAAAGAACGTGGTATGACTGCTTCCAGAATCCGTGTTCCCGGTGGTCATCTGGATGCCAAATATCTGAGCCAAATTCAGCATATTGCAGAAACTTTCGGAAATGGCACAGTTCATATTACCAGCCGACAGGGATTTGAGATTCCTGGTATTCCTTTTGAAAAGATGCCAGAGGTTAATGCTGCCCTTCAAAGCCTGATTGACGGTTTGGAGATCAATCAGGATGAAGTGGGCTGCGGCTATCCTGCTGCTGGAACCCGAAATATCACCGCTTGCGTGGGCAACCGTGTCTGTCCATTCGCCTGTTATGATACCACTGCGCTTGCCCAGCGTATTGAAAAAGCTGTTTTCCCCAACGATCTCCACTTTAAGATTGCTCTGACTGGTTGCCCCAATGATTGTGCCAAAGTACGTATGCATGACTTTGGCATCATGGGTATGACAGTACCTCATCTTGAGTCTGATCGTTGTGTTAGCTGCGGGGCCTGTGTAAAAGCCTGCAAAAAGAAATCTGTTGAGGCTCTGAAGCCAGTCAACTTCCGTCCTCAACGAGATGAGCGGCGATGCATTGGCTGTGGAGAATGTGTTTTGGCCTGTCCGAATGCTGCATGGACTCGTAGTGAAAAGAAATACTATAGACTTACTTTGCTGGGTAGAACTGGCAAAAAGAACCCGCGTCTGGGTGAAGATTTCATCAAGTGGGTGGACGAAGACAGTATTATCAAAATCATTCTCAATACCTACGACTATGTGAAGGAGTACATCGACCCCAATGCTCCCGGCGGAAAAGAGCATATTGGCTACATTGTAGACCGTACTGGTTTTGAAGAGTTCAAACGATGGGCCTTGCGGGATGTCACTCTGCCAGAGATTGCAGAAGTTATGACTCCCATGTATTGGAAAGGTATAACATATTGATATATAACAGCTTGAGAGATTTTTGAAGGACACTTAAAAGTATTTTTTTTATAAAATAGATCATCAGAAAACATACAATGAATCACTCATACTCTCTATTGAAACATCAAGCTATCTTTTAATAAAAATTGATTCTTGCTGTACTCAATAATTCCGTCTTTTTGCATTTTTGAAAGCTCGTTACACATGGTACTGCGGTCCACATTCAGATAATCAGCTAACTGTTGGCGGTTGTAGGGGATCAAGAAAGAATTGCTCCCGGCGCGTTTGGCGCATTCCGAAAAATAGGACATCAACCGCCCCCGAATGGATTTGGAACTGGTATGCTGGATTCTTTGAGAAAGCTGAAGGTTTCTGTGAGCGCAGACAGTCAGCAGATTTCGGACAAGTCTTGTGTGGAATGGACAGGCATTGGTACAAGTAGCCAGGACACGCCCCACATTCATAAACAATATGGATGTATCCTCCGCAGCGGACACCGTAACCAACATCGGCTCCCCCGGAATGCAGGCATACACCTCGGCGAATACAGATCCGGGCGCAACATGCCCCAAAATACTGGTATTGCCCCAGATATCGTTGCAGGAGATCACCGCCAAGCCGGACAGCAAGATCCCGATATTTTCCGTGATGTTTCCTTCTGAAAGGATTACCTCTCCTTTTTGAAAACTACGCGTTGTGGCATTCAGGCAACCCAAAAGAGATGTAATCTCTGCTTCTTCCAGTCCTCGAAACAGTTGTGTATTGGATAAATTCATATTTTTCACTCCTTGTTGTTATAACAACAGACTTTCATTTCATATTATAGTATACTAAATCCAGAAACGCAAGAGAAAGGATGAAGCAAACATGATTCGGAAAATTATTCAGATAGACGAAAAAAAGTGCAATGGATGTGGGGCCTGCGCCGAAGCCTGCCATGAAGGGGCTATCGGCATGGTAAACGGGAAGGCAAAACTCCTGCGGGACGATTATTGCGATGGTCTGGGCGATTGCCTGCCCACCTGCCCCACCGGTGCGATTTCCTTTGTGGAACGGGAAGCTGCTGCCTATGACGAAAAGGCTGTGCAGGAAAATATGAGAAAAAAGAACAGAATGAATTCTCCTTCCGTTGGTGTTCATGCGGGTTGCCCGGGCAGCCGAATGCAGCGAATCCAGCATTCGCAGGAATCTGCTCCTTCTGCCCCGATGCAGGCTGAGTCACAGCTGAGGCAGTGGCCCTGCCAAATTAAGCTGGTTCCAGTAGGTGCCCCCTATTTTGAAGGAGCCAAGTTGCTGATTGCGGCAGATTGCAGCGCATATGCCTATGCCAGAATGCACGAGGATTTTATGCGTGGGAAGGTTACGCTGATTGGCTGCCCCAAGCTGGACAACGTGGATTACAGCGAAAAGCTGACGCAGATTATCCAAAACAACAATATCCAGAGCGTGACCATTGTGCGGATGGAAGTTCCCTGCTGCGGCGGACTGGAGTTAGCTGCTAAAAAAGCATTGCAGGCAAGCGGGAAATTCATTCCCTGGCAGGTGGTCACTATCTCGATTGATGGAAAGATTCTGGAATAACCTCTGATTCGGTTCTTCAGTTTTTGAAATATATCCGACAGACAAAAACAAATTATATTGCAGGAGGTGACTGTTATGAGTAAAAAAATGAAAAACATTGCGCAAGCCGAGGTTCTGACGCTGAAGGAGCAGATCTCCTATCAGGAGGGGCAGGTAGTCAGCAAGACGCTGGCGCAAAATCCGGCAGTAAGTATTACCCTGTTCTCATTCGCAAAGGGCGAGGAAATCAGCACCCATGAATCGGGCGGCGACGCTTTCGTAACCTGTCTGGACGGCGTTGGAAAAATCACCATTGACGGCACAGAATATCTGTTGCATGAAGGAGAATCCATCGTCATGCCAGCTGGACACCCTCACGCGGTATATGGACAGGAAGCGTTCAAGATGCTTTTGGTCGTTGTATTTTAATCAAACGTAAAATTGACAGAGGGAGGTGATTTTATGAAAATAAAAGTAGATCAGAATCTCTGCATTGGCTGCGGGCTTTGCTGTCGGATCTGCGACGAAGTTTTTCGTATGAATGAGTACGAGAAGGCGGAAGCATACCAACCAGCAAACGATGACAATCAAAGCGCCGTGCAGGATGCAATTGATTCGTGTCCTGTGTCTGCAATCGCTTGGGAAGATTAATTCAAGCGCATCTATATACTTTTTTGATTGAAAAGTAACTACATCATTTCAAATTTTAAAAGTTTTTAGGAGGTCTATTATGGAACCAAAAATGTTTTGCTATCAGTGTCAGGAAACCGCCGGGTGCAAAGGTTGCACCATGTCCGGTGTATGCGGGAAGAAGCCTGATGTGGCAGCTATGCAGGATCTGCTGGTCTATGTCACAAAAGGGATTTCAGCTGTTACAACTGCACTGCGTCAGGAAGGGAAGCAGGTATCTGCGGAAATCAATCACTTGATTACCCTGAATCTGTTCACCACCATCACCAATGCAAATTTTGACAAAGAAAGCATTGAGGCAAGAATCCGTGCCACACTGACTGAAAAAGATGTGCTGTTGGCGCAGATTGCCGAGCCTTCCGGTCTGCCCGAAGCGGCAAAATGGAATGGCTCTGGCAATTGGGAAGAAAAAGCCGCAACTGTCGGTGTTCTTTCTACTGAAAACGAGGATATCCGTTCTCTGCGAGAACTGATTACCTACGGTCTGAAGGGATTGTCCGCATACTCCAAACACGCAAACGTTCTACTGAAGGATGATGAGGAGGTCGATGCCTTCCTTCAGCGGGCGCTGGCAGCTACACTGGATGACAATCTCAGCGTAGAAGAATTGATTGCTCTGACAATGGAAACCGGAAAACACGGCGTATCCGGTATGGCTCTGCTGGACAAGGCCAACACGGAAGCCTATGGAAATCCCGAAATTACGAAGGTAAATATTGGCGTTGGGACAAATCCCGGTATTCTGGTTTCCGGTCACGACCTGCGGGATTTGGAAATGTTGCTGGAGCAGACACAGGGAACCGGCGTGGATGTTTATACCCATTCCGAGATGCTCCCTGCCCACTATTACCCGGCATTCAAAAAGTATCCCAACTTTATCGGCAATTACGGCAATGCGTGGTGGAAGCAGAAGGAGGAATTTGAATCCTTCAACGGTCCTATCCTGATGACGACTAACTGCATCGTGCCTCCTAAAGACAGCTACAAAGACAGACTCTACACTACTGGTGCAGCAGGATATCCGGGATGTACCCATATCCCAGGAGAAATCGGGGAGCAGAAGGATTTTTCCGCTATCATTGAACACGCAAAAAGATGCGCTGCACCTACTGAAATTGAAACAGGAGAGCTGATCGGCGGATTTGCACACGCGCAGGTTCTGGCTCTGGCGGATCAGGTGGTCGATGCGGTAAAAAGCGGCGCGATCAAAAAGTTCGTTGTGATGGCGGGCTGTGACGGCCGTGCCAAGAGCCGGGAATACTATACCGAATTTGCCAAGGCGCTGCCGAAAGATGCTGTGATCTTGACAGCCGGATGCGCGAAATACAAGTACAACAAACTGCCTTTGGGCGACATCAACGGCATTCCTCGTGTTCTGGACGCCGGGCAGTGCAACGATTCGTATTCTCTGGCTGTCATTGCTTTGAAGCTCAAGGAAGTTTTCGGTCTGGACGATATCAACGACCTGCCCATCGCCTACAACATTGCGTGGTATGAGCAGAAGGCTGTCATCGTTCTGCTGGCGCTTCTGTATCTTGGCGTGAAGAATATCCATCTCGGTCCCACTCTCCCGGCATTCCTCAGCCCCAATGTGGCAAAAGTTTTGGTAGAGAACTTTGGTATTGCGGGAATTAGCACAGTAGAAGAAGATCTGAAATTCTTTTTTTAAACTCATGCATAAATAAAAAAGACAGCTTTGCTTCTGTAAAATTGAACCGACCCCCAAAAGTTAGACTAAAAAATCTAACGATTGGGAGGTCGGTGTTTTTATGCCAAAATATAGTTTTGAATTTAAGAAAAAAGTAGTGGAAGCATATTTAAGAGGTGAAGGTGGATATTCCTATTTGGCTAAAAAGTATGTCGAACTGCTTGTACTGCACACCCTTCTTGTGCAGATACTCATTCATGCGCTGTGCGCTCCATCCGTAGTCCTTGGCGATAACGGAAATGTTCACCGCATCCTTACATTTAAGAACCACATCGTAGTAGGTTGCCTTCGGCTTCAGCTCTGCGATCTGCTGTGCCTGTACTGCGACCGCTTCCTCAAGTGCCTGCCTCTTTTCGCGCTCGGCCTTCAATGCCTGGAAGGCTGCGATGGCAAGGTCGGGATTTGCGATAAGGAGAATGTGAAACTTTTTCTGTAAATAATGTTTTAGAAGGTCTTCTATGGTAAAATATTTTATCATAAGGAGGCCTTTTATTATGGCAAGAGAAAAGAAACCTGTACACAGAGTACAAATGACAGAAGGAAAACGTAACATCATTCATCAACTCTTAGAAGAATACGATATCCAATCAGCAGAAGATATCCAGGATGCTCTGAAAGATCTTCTTGGTGGAACCATCAAAGAGATGATGGAAGCGGAAATGGATGACCACTTGGGATATGAAAAATCAGAACGTTCTGATAGCGATGATTATCGCAATGGTTATAAGCGAAAAAGAGTGAATAGTCGTTATGGTTCTATGGAGATTGAAGTTCCACAAGACAGAAAATCAACTTTTGAACCTCAAGTAGTAAAGAAGCGTCAGAAAGACATTTCAGATATCGATCAGAAGATTATTTCTATGTATGCAAAAGGTATGACAACCCGGCAAATTTCAGAAACAATCGAAGATATTTATGGTTTTGAAACATCCGAAGGTTTTATATCAGATGTTACAGACAAGATTCTTCCACAGATTGAAGATTGGCAGAATCGACCACTAGATGAAGTTTATCCCATCCTGTATATTGATGCGATTCACTATTCAGTCCGTGATAATGGAGTGATTCGGAAGCTTGCTGCGTATGTCATCCTTGGGATTAATGCGGAAGGTAAGAAAGAAGTGCTTACCATCAGTATTGGAGAAAATGAAAGTTCCAAGTATTGGCTCTCCGTCTTAAACGAATTAAAAAATCGTGGTGTAAAAGATATCCTGATCATCTGTGCAGATGGACTCACAGGTATCAAAGAAGCGATTGCGGCAGCATTTCCTAAGCCAGAATATCAAAGATGTATCGTTCATCAGGTAAGAAACACCTTAAGATATGTTCCAGATAAAGACAGAAAAGCATTTGCTACAGATTTGAAAACGATATATCAGGCAGCGGATGAAAAGAAAGCTTTGGCAGCTTTGGATAGGGTAACGGAAAAATGGACTCCGAAATATCCGAATTCCATGAAACGCTGGAAGGATAATTGGGATTCCATTTCCCCGATTTTCAAGTTTTCAGCAACTGTCAGAAAGGTTATTTATACAACAAATGCTATTGAATCTTTGAATTCTACCTACCGGAAGCTGAACCGTCAAAGAAGTGTTTTTCCAAGCGATACAGCCCTTTTAAAAGCCCTTTATCTGGCTACCTTTGAAGCTACGAAAAAATGGACAGCAACGATCCGGAACTGGGCACAGGTCTATGGTGAACTAAGCATTATGTATGAGGGACGCTTACCGGAATAATAAAAAAGGTCAAAAAGACGGGCGGATTTCCCGCCCGCTCTTGACATACAATTTTGTAACTGTTATATATAAAACAAAGGCGAAAAGCTGATTTCATTCCAGTTTTCCGCCTATCATTAGTAAGTAATCATCCGTATCTGTTTTTTCATTTTTTATTCTGCTACAATCTCCTTAAAACCCAGGAGGTATTCTATACACTATGAACAAAGAAGAAAAAGCAAAACTCTGGGCTGACCGTATCCAGCAATACAAAACC